>MNRO01000016.1:17958-19343 GCA_001915995.1 Clostridium sp. 26_21 | reverse complement strand
TTGGATTGCTTCTTTTAGTTCTATCTTTGCTGCTATATGTTTTTCTGCTCTTATTTCTTCATCTGTATATCCTAATTTTTTCGCTATTTCATCAGACATATTTCTATCATCTACATCTCTTGTTGGTGTTGCTGTTATTCCTAATACTTTGGTTTCTTCTGGTTGATTTTCTATTAATTTATCTAATGATTTTTCCCATTTTTCTGCACCTGTTCTATGTAATTCATCAAATATCATAAAATCATATTGTTTTTTTAATGTTTCTTTTCCTGCTTTTGTTATTAAACTTTGATATGTTGCAAACTCTAAATTTGGAAATACTTCTGCTATTATTTCATCTTTGTTTTTTCCTGTTATTCCTACTTTTCCACGAATATGCTCTATTATTCTATCTTTGGTCTGCTCTAATATTTCATTTGATGGTGCTAAATATAGCATTTTTTTATTATTTGTTTTATATGCTATTTTTCCTAATTTTATTTGATTTTCTTCTATTGCTATTTCTTCTGCTGTTTTACCATATCTTAACATTTCTGTTAATGATACATATGTTTTTCCTCCTCCTGTTGGTAATATTATACTTGCATATCTTTTTTCTTTATATATTTCTTCTGCTCTATCTACTGCATCTTGCTGATAATCTCTTAATTCTATTCCTGTTCCTTTTACATTATAATATCCTAAATATCTTTCTATTTGTTCTATTGAAAGCCCTTGAGTTATTTCTTCTATATTGTTTTGGATTTGTTCTATGTAATTTTCTGATTCTAATATTCCTTTTAAATTTCCTTTTGATGCCATATTTATAACTGCTGTTGGTATATCTTTATTTTCTATTCCTGCTTCTTTTAATTTTTCATATATTGATACACAATTACTTTGTTTTAATTTCTGGATTAATTCATTTCTTTCTGTTACAGACATTTCCTCAATATTAAGACTTCCCCAATCATACATATCTGCTATTGCACTTGCAAAATAATCTTCTTTTTCTATTGTTTCCATTGTCTGCATTTTAGCAAAATTTGATGTCATTATTTCTTTTACATTTGAAAGTCCTCTTTCTTGTATTATTTGCATTTGTTCTTCATCTGTTAAAGTTTTTATTGAGTCTACTAATCCTATTTCATTTGGTTTTAGATTTAAGTTTACAGATTCACTTATTCTATATCCTGTATTACTTTTTCTTGTTGTTATTTTTGGTTCTATTTCAAATCCATTATTTTCAATGTACTTTATAATCTCATCATATTGGGTATTATTTCCTGTTATCTTTCTTAACATTTCTGCTAATATTCTTGCATTTGCTTGGCCTTTTGATAAATAATACATATTTTTTACAATAGAATTTGCTTGACCATATTCAACTTTTCCTGCTGTTAATT
>MNRO01000016.1:0-17939 GCA_001915995.1 Clostridium sp. 26_21 | reverse complement strand
ATAGGCTTTCTTCTGGTATTTCTAATTTTCCACCTTTGGTTATATATTTTACTAATTCTGTTTTTAATTCATTTACAATTTGTTTATCTTGATTTTCTGCTTGTTGTATTAATGCAAACATATCTAAAAATTCTTTTGATATGTCTGTTACTCTATTTCCTTCTATATCTCCATAATATATCTGTTCTCCTGATGCAAATGCACTTCCTAATGTTTTTATTAATTCACTATTTGTTTTTATTCTTGGAACTGCTGGTCCCATTAATCCTTTTTGTTCTAATATTGTTAATTTTGCTACTATTTTGTTTTTTTCTAATGTTTGCTCATCATCTAATGCTTGGAAACTACTTACTCTGGCTAATGGTGCTTTATATACTATTCCTTTTTTCATTCCAGATTTACTTATGTCTATTCCATTTGGTGCTGTATATTTTACTTTTATTATCTCTTTTAATTCTTTTGATTCTGCCACAGCATCTATTCTTTCAAAATCTTCTAATACTTCTTCTGGGATATTTCCTTGGGCTATTCTTTCTTGTACTTTTTTATCTATTTCTGCTAACATATATTGACCTGCATTATATACTCTTTGTCCCATTTCTTTTTTTGGAACTTTTATCATTACATATTTATCACTAAATGTTTCTCCATATGTTCTTGCTACATTTGCATTACTTGATAATGAAATACAGTTTGTTTCTAAGCTATAATGCATTTTTATATGATTATACATTTCTTCTAGTGTTACTATACTTTCTGCATTCCATCTTGGCTTTATACTATGTGTTTCTTCCCATCTTTCTCTATCTGTACGTAATCTTATATATTTTCCGTTCTCATCTTTTATATTTCCTTCTTCTAGGTCTTTTATGTCTCCTGGCTCTAATGACCTAAAAAAGTAGTAATTTTCTTCATCACTTATTACATTAAATTTTTCTATATCAAACATTTCTTCCATAGTGTTTTCCTCTCATTTTCTCTTTCGATTTCTCGACTTTTTACTTCTTTTATTTTAGCATATTGATTATTTTTTTTGAAGTGGTTTGTAATAAAAAAATAGTAAGACATTTAAATCTTACTAATTTTCTCCAATTTGAATTAATCTATCAATATATTCAGTCATAAAAATTGGCACATTCAAAATATTTCCACTCATATCCAAATTTCTCATTGAAAATCTAACATAAATTTTCATTCAATCACGTTTTTGCAACTTATTTTTGCTACTTTTTCACATTTCTGCAACTTATTTTTATTGTTTTGCCACATTTTTGCAAACTTTTTTCTTCTATTTATCACACTTTTGCAATTCCAATAGTTTTTATATAGAAAAAAGCACCACATATTCTTTCAAACTATGTAGTGTTTTTCAATATATTTTCTTAATTTATGAAATTATTTATTAGTAATTTCCTCTAATTCCAAAAGTTCATTCCATCTCTTATCAACTTCTTTTTGGAATTCTTCTATCATCCACTCATTTCCAGGTTTAAACATATGTTTAAAGCGTTTTTGTGGACGTAAAAATTCTTCAACTGGTAATTTTTTTACTGGTTTATATGTTATATGATATTTTCCATCAACAACTTCATATAATGGCCAATAACATGTATCTGCAGCTAATTTATTAATTTTCATTAAATCTTCTGTTGCATATCCCCATCCTCTTGGACATGGTGCCATAACATTTAAGAATGCTGGTCCTTTTGTATAAATTGCTTTTTCTGATTTTTCATATAAATCTTTGAAGTTTGTCATTGCAAGTGTTTGAGCAACATAAGGAATATGATGATCTGCCATGATTTTTGTTAAATCTTTTCTTATTTGCATTTTTCCTGGAATAACTTTTCCTGCTGGTGATGTTGTTGTATCAGCAAATTTTGGAGTTGCTGATGATCTTTGAATTCCTGTGTTCATATATGCTCCATTATCATAACATACATAAACCATATCATGTCCTCTTTCCATTGCTCCTGATAAACTTTGTAAACCTATATCATAAGTTCCACCATCTCCACCAAATGCTATAAATTTTGTGTCTTTATCTTGTGGTAATTTTCCTTGTTTTTTTAAGGCTTTATATGCCGCTTCTGCACCAGAACATGTTGCACCAGCATTTTCAAATGCAGTGTGTATAAATGAATCTGTCCATGCTGTATATGGATATATAAATGTTGATACTTCCATACATCCAGTTGCATTTGCTATAACAGCATGATCTTCTGGTTTTAATGCTCTTAATACCATTCTTGCTACTACTGGGGCTCCACATCCTGCACACATTCTGTGTCCTTCTGTGAATCTTGATGGCTTTTCTGCCATTATCTTCTTTAAATCATAAGCCATTTTATTCTTCCCCCTTTCTTAGTCCTAAATATCTATATGGATTTCCTGTTTCTCCTGTTTTTACTATTTCTTGTAAATCATTATATACAGATTCTATTTGCATTGTTGTTGTATCTCTTCCACCAATTCCATAAATATAATTTACCATTGGTACTTGTTTTTTATTAACATACATTGCTGATGTTACATCTTCAAATAATGCTCCACCTGCTGAATTTAATGAATCTGCTTTATCAAGTATTGCTACTGCTTTTAATCCTTGTAATGCTTCTGCAATTTCTTCTGCTGGGAATGGTCTAAACATTCTTAATTTTAATAATCCTGCTTTTACACCTTTTTCTCTTAATTCATCAACCACTGCTTTTGTTGTTCCTGCTGTTGAGTTCATACATACTATTGCTATTTCTGCATCATCTAATTTGTATTTTTCAAAAAATTCATATTTTCTTCCTGTCCATTTTTCAAATTCTTTTGCAACTTCTTTTATTACTTTTTTAGCATTTTTCATTGCTTCTGCTTGTTGAGCCTTATGTTCAAATAAATATGCTTGTAAATCTAATGGTCCAATTGCTATTGGTTCTTTATCATTTAATAAATAATGTTCAGGTTTGTATTGTCCAACAAATTTCTTTACTTCTTCATCATTTTCTAATTCAATATTTTCAATTGAATGTGATGTAATAAATCCATCTTGACATATCATTACTGGTAATTGAACATCTTTATGTTCTGCAATTCTATGTGCCATTAACATATTATCATAAGCTTCTTGGTTATTTTCTGAAAATAACATTATCCATCCAGCATCTCTTACTCCCATTGCATCTGAATGATCATTATGGATATTTAATGGTCCTGAAACTGCTCTATTTACTAATGCCATTACTATTGGCAATCTTAAACTTGATGCTATATATATCATTTCCCACATTAATGATAATCCGTTTGCAGATGTAGCTGTCATTGCTCTTGCTCCAGCAGCTTCTGCACCAATTGTTGCAGACATTGCACTATGTTCACTTTCAACTGCAACAAATTCTGTGTCTACTTCTCCATTTGATACAAATGTTGAAAAATATTGTGGTATTTCTGTTGATGGTGTAATTGGGAATGCTGCAACTACATCTGGATTTATTTGTTTCATTGCTATTGCTGTTGCTTCATTTCCACTTAATCTTTCTCTTATACTCATTTTTTTATTTCCTTTCTAAATTTTTCTCATTATTCATATAAAATCATTTTCATATTAAAATTCATATTTGTTCTTGCCAAATTTTATATTTTTGAACTTTAATTGATTTATTCAACTTTCATTTCTATTGCTTTAAATGGACATACTTGTGCACATACTCCACATCCTTTACAATAGTCAAAATCTGTTTCTGTTCTTTTACAATCTTTTCCTACTGGTATTGAATTATCTGGACATACTGCAAAACATAGTCCACATTGTTTACATTTTTCTTCATCCCACACAGGTTTCATGCTTCTCCAGTCACCTGTTTTAAATTCTCTTGCATTTCCTGCACAATATATGTTTCCACCGATTGTTAAGTCTTTCATTGGTGTTTCTTTGTTTATTTCTGTCATTTTTTCTCCTTCCTTTCCTAAGTCTCTATTAGGAAAAACTTAAGTTATTTTCTACCTTCTTATTGGATTTTTGTTACTTCTTTTAATGCTAATTCTAATGCTTTCATATTTCCTTCTATAACTTCTGGCTTTTTAGCAAATTTATGTTTAAATGAGCCTTTCATATCTTCTAAGAATGCTTCATCACTCATTATTCCTGTTACTTTTACAATTGCAGCAAGCATTGGTGTATTTGGAAAATATTTTCCTAATGTTTCTTCAGATACTTTTCTTGCATCTATTGTATAAATATTTCCATCATATCCATTTAATTTTTCTTTTAAATATTCTGGTGATTTTGTAGTATTTATTACTATTGCTCCTTCTTTTTTTAGACCTGCAGTTACTGGTACACTTTCTAATAATGTATCATCTACAACTACTACATAATTTGGCTCATATATATTACTATGTATTGTTATTGGTTTATCACTTATTCTATTATAGGCTGTTATTGGTGCTCCCATTCTTTCTGGTCCATATTCTGGAAATCCTTGAATGTATTTTCCTGTATTAAATGCTGCATCAGCAAGTAATAATGATGCTGTTTTTGCTCCTTGTCCGCCTCTACCATGCCATCTAATTTCTATTAAATTGTTCATGTTTTTCCTCCTTTAATTTCTATATTATATATAGAATTTACTTCATAAAGTATATTCTCTTTTACATTTATTGTCAAGTTAATTTTTACGACCAAAGGGTCAAATTAAGTTAACATCTTATTAAAATATCACTATATACTCAAAATATTATTCAATATTCTGAATACATAAACAAATCTTAATAATAGCACCACAGTTTTACATAATCATCAAGTATATTCCTTGACTTATTTTTATATCCCTGTTATAATTTTGTCGTTATGCGTTTGCATATCTAATAGTTTATACTAAAACTATTAACCACATCCAAATTTATTTAATTAGGAGGAAAAATTTATGCCCGGTATTTTGTATCATCTTGCATTCGCAGAAGAAGTATATCGGAATTTTTCAGAACAAATGAAGTTGGATAAGGTTAACTTTATGGCTGGTAACCTTATTCCTGATCTCGCCAATGACAAAAAAGCTTCTCACTATAGAAAAAAGGCTTCTGTTGATGGATTTTTTGTTCCAACTATGGAATCAGTAAAAAAAGACTTATTTGTACCTTCTGACTCTGTCAAATTCGGTATGTACTGCCATCTCTATTTGGATTATTACTTTATTGAAGACTTTTTGATTCCTGAATTCATCTGGGATACTTCGACTATGAAAGTAATTAATCCTCGTAACCATAAGGAATGGGATGTTAAAACATTCTTTTCTCATAATGGTATGTATGGTTCTTATACCGAAATCAATGATTTGATGTTAAAAGATGGGCATGTATCTCTTGAAACTGTATCTCAAATCCCTGAAATTTTGCCTTCCACTGGTATACATGTTTTTGATGACAGACGTGAAAAAACTTGGAAAGCTGAACTTGACGGATATTTGTCTCAACATAAAGAATATACTGGTAACATCTTCGACTACAATCGTTTGTGGGCTTCTATCGAAAAAATTGCGAAACAATTTGTAACAGAAGTTTCTTAAGAACAAAAAAGGTGGGTATAATAATATATTTATTATTGTACTCACCTTTTTTATTAAACTAATGCTGATGAAACATGAAATACTTCAACTTTATTATCTAGCATTTTTTTTGCAGCTCTTAAAACAGCTTGTTCATCATCTAACATTATTGACTTATCATAATCTTTTTGTCTTAACTCTATATTTTTTCCTTTTATTTCATTTCTATTTTCATTTGTATAATCTCCTGTTTCTTTGGTCAAAATTATCCAGTTTTTTTCCTTTATAAATGGTGTATATTTTTTTAACCATATTTTTTTCTTTTCTGTTATTTCATTTGTCTTAGATAATGATAATATATGCATTTCAATATTATCAATTTTTGAAATTTCTTCTAATACATCTATCACATTCACCAATGGCTCATTATCCAAATATTCTTTTCCCATTTTTTCAGCAATTTCATCTGGTTTATATAAATGATATTCTATTATTGTACCATCCATATCTATATACATAGCAACTTTTTTATTTTCATTACAAATTTCTTGAATTTTATTAACAAATTTACTCATATTAATCTCCTCCATTATTCATATTACCATATATTCAATAAAATTACAACATTTAACTTTTATATTTTGTCCGTTCTTGTCAGTTTTTGCAAAAAACAAATTATACTATATTGATAATTTTTCCTTTTTCATATATAATATTTTTGAAAATGAAAGGATTTACATATGAAAATAAAATTAAAAGAAACAAATAAAAAAATCACATTAGAAGTAATTTTACAAAATGAACGATTAAAACGTGGTTGGAACTATCAACATGTATCAGATCAATTAAATTTATCTGATATTACAGCCAAAGATATAAAAAAATGGGAATATGGTTTTGAATATCCAGATTTAAATAAAATCTATAAAATCTCTGAATTATATGAAATTCCTAGCGAGATATTAGTACAAGCCAAAAGTAATAGTTATGAAGAAAATTTACATTCTGTTCATAAAACTTTTATAAAAATTATTTGCTATATTTTTAATTTGTCAATTAAAACAGGAGTAATATTTTCATATATATTTTTATATATACTTTTACCTTTAGCTGGTGTTGGAGCACTTTGGATATTTGCAAAAAAAATAACTATATAATTTTTCATATTTAAAAACAGATTAAACTTTATAATATCAATACTGATTTATTAATATTATAAGATTTAATCTGTTTCATTTTACTATAAATTTTTCTATTAATTTTTCAATAAAACTTGTATTATCTGATTTTATTAATGTAACTTCTTTTTCAACATTATCAGATTTATTTAATTCTACTGTAATTTTATTTGCCTCTTGCATTCCTAACTCTTCTGTAGCTTTTTGTTTTATCATATTCCAGTCAAGTTTACTTTCTTGTGCTTTTATATCTTTTTCAACTTGCCCATTCTCTTTTTGAATTAATGCAAGTTCATTTTCCATTTTTTTCTTATTATTGAACATTTCCATTATAGATATTTCTCTATAACTTACTGCAAGTAGCATGCCAAAGATAACAAGAACAATACAAATTTGTTCTAAATGTTTTAATTTTTCAGCTTTTTGTTTTTCTTTTTTTATTTGATAATTTGTTTTTATTGTTTGTTTTTTTGCTGTTGTTTTTTTAGTACTGCTTTTTCTTCTTGTTTGTTGTGTTCTTTTTCTTGGTATATCATAATCTGGCTCATATTTTCTAGGACTTGTTTCATATTGATATGAACTTCTTGACATGTTACTTACCTCCTTCCTTTGTACTTTGTTCTTTTCTTACGCTTTATTTAATTATTTTTTCAAAAATTCTTAATTTTGCGCTTTTTGATCTTGAGTTTTCTTCTTGTTCTTCTTCTGTTGCTATTATTGGTTTTTTATTTATTATTTTTCCTTCTGATTTTGCACCACATACACAATATGGCAAATCTTTAGGACATGTGCACTTTCCTTGTGCATCAACATAAGCATTTTTTACTGCCCTATCTTCTAATGAATGGAATGTTATTATACATAATCTTCCTTCATTTTTTAATAATTCTATACATTTTCTTGCTGTATTATATAATGGTTTTATTTCATTATTTACTTCTATTCTTATTGCTTGAAATGTTCTCTTTGCTGGATGTCCTTCTTTTTTTGCAAATGCAGGCATTGATTTTTCTATTATCTTAACTAATTCTTCTGTTGTCTCAATTTCTTTTTCTTTTCTTGCAATACATATATTTTTGGCAATTTGTCTTGAAAACCTTTCTTCGCCATATTCGTATATTATATTTGCTAATTCTTCCTCTGAATATGTATTTACGACTTTTTTCGCTGTTAAACTTTGAGTTTTATCCATCCTCATATCTAATTCATTATTTCCTAAATAGCTAAATCCTCTATTTCTTTCATCTAATTGATATGATGATACTCCTAAATCAAGTAATATTCCATCTACTTTTTCTATATTTAATTTTTTTAGAATTTCTTCAATTTCATCATGATTTCCATGTACATATTTTACATTTGAGTATTGTTTTAAGTTCTCTTTTGCTGCTTTTAGTGCTTCTTCATCTCTATCTATTCCTATTAACATTCCTTTTGATGATAATCTTTTTAGAATTTCTTTACTATGTCCTGCTCCACCTAATGTCCCATCTACATAAATTCCATCTTCTTTTATCTTTAGCCCTTCAATTGTTTCTTCTAATAGTACAGGTTTATGTTTAAATTCCAATTTTCAGCACCTCACAATTAAATTCCTAACATTGTCATATTTTCTGCAATCTCATCTGCAGATATGTTTTCATCACATTTTTGCCATGTTGCTTTGTCCCATATTTCTAATCTTGTTCCTACTCCTATAATCATTGCATCTTTTTCTAATTTTGCTGAAATTCTTAAATTTGCAGGGATTAAAAATCTTCCTTGTTTGTCAATTTCACATTCTGTTGCTCCTGATAAGAAAAATCTTACAAAGTTTCTGGCATTTTTATCTGATAGTGGTAATGATTTTAGTTTTTCTTCGAAGTTATTCCATTCATTTTGTGAGAATACAAATAAACATCCATCTAAACCTTTTGTTATTATGAATGTTTCTCCGATGTCTTGTCTTAATTTTGCTGGCATTATTAATCTGCCTTTTACATCTAGAGAATGCTCGTATTCACCAATTAACATTTGGATTTCCTCCTCTCCATTTTTCTACCACTTTGTACCACTTTTAACCACTATGCATAAATAATAATACAAATACTATTTTTTTTCAAGTATTTTTAGGAAAATTTTTGAAATTTTTGCTTTTAAAGAAAATCTGTTCGCCTTAGAGTTGACTATATTTTAGAACTTGTGTTTGCTTTAACTTTTTAGTATTTTATTCATATAATATATAAACCTTTAAGAAAGGATTTTTAATATGAATATTGTTTATTTCGATAATGCTGCAACAACAAAAATTAGATCTGAAGTTTTAAATGAAATGATACCATATTTAACATCAAATTATGGAAATGCTTCTTCCCTATATTCTATTGGTAGAACATCAAAACATGCAATTGACAATGCTAGATCTCAAGTTGCAAGTTTAATAAATTGTAATCCAAATGAAATTTATTTTACTAGTTGTGGTTCTGAAAGTGATAATACTGCACTTAAAGGTATTGCATTTGCTAATAAGAAAAAAGGTAATCATATTATTACATCAAAAATAGAACATCCTGCAATATTAGAGTCTTGTAAGTTTTTAGAAAAACAGGGATTTGAAATTTCTTATATAAATGTTGATTCAGATGGTTTTATTAATTTACAAGAACTTGAAAATGCAATTAGACCTACAACTATTTTGATTAGTATCATGTTTGCTAATAATGAAATTGGCACAATTCAGCCTATTGAAGATATTGCAGAAATTGCTCATAATCACAATATTATTTTTCATACAGATGCAGTTCAAGCTATTGGAAATTGTTTTATTGATGTTCAAAAAATGAATATTGATATACTTTCTCTTTCAGGTCATAAAATTCATGCACCTAAAGGAATTGGTGCTCTTTATGTAAAAAATGGAATTAACTTTGAGAATTTTATGAATGGTGGTCATCAGGAAAAAAATAAAAGGGCTGGTACCGAAAATGTTGCTGAAATTGTTGGTCTTGGCAAAGCTTGTGAAATTGCTAGAATAAATTTAAGTTCACACATTACTTATCTTTCAAGACTTAGAAATTATTATTTTAATTTGCTTAATAGATATTTTAAAGATAGATTTAAAATTAATGGTTCTGTTAAAAATAGATTACCTCGGAAATGCTAATGTTTCTTTTGTTGGTGCAGATGCCTCTAAATTAATTTTTGAACTTGATAATATGGGAATTTGTGTTTCTAGTGGTTCTGCTTGTTCTTCTGGTAATACTACTCCTTCTCATGTTTTGTCTGCTATTAATACTCCTAAATTATATATTAATTCTGCAATTAGATCTACTTTTAGTGATTTTAATACTTTTGAAGAAATTGATTATTTTATAAATTCTTTGAAATTGCTTTTGAAATAATAATTTGCCTTTGAAACAAACAAAAAACCTCATTTATATTGAGGTTTTCTGTTATTATAATGAATTTTCATCATCATTCTCTTTTTATTTTATGAGATTTTCTTTTATTCTTCTTACTAATTCTAATGTTGCTTTATTACACATATTTTTCTTTAATGTTGCTATAGATTTATTATCTTCTCCAATTTGAAATTCTTTTATTATCTGAATATCATCTCTTTTTAATAGCTCTTCTTCATATTCAATATTTGAAAGCAAAACACCGCAATTATTTAATACTAGTCTATCAATTAATTCTGTATCACCAATTTCATAATTTGGAGCAATATCAATATTATTTTGAGAACAATATTCTTTTAAATGTTGCTTTAATGCTGTAGATTTAGGTATTATTATTTTACAATTTTCAAAATTACTATCTTTTGAAATTTTATTTTCCTTTATATAATCATTTGTTGCTATAAAACAATATCTTGGTATACTTTTTAATGAGATAAAATCTATATTTGTATACTCTGTTGGAATATCTGATAAATTCAACATTGCAATATCTATTTCTCCATTTGATAATTTTTTTAAGCTTTCTTGTGTTGTTGCTCTTGATATTCTTATATCTATATTAGGATAATCCTTAATAAATCCAACTAATGATGGCATAACATATTTATTTACTAAAAATTTTCCACCACATATTCTTATTATTCCTTTTTCTAGATTTATATATTGAGAAAATAAGTTTTCTGCATTATTCATTTTCTCAATACTGTCACCTATATATTCATATAAATTTTTTCCTTCTTCTGTAAGCTCTACTCCATTTTTATTTCTAAAAAATAATTTTCCACCTAATATTCTTTCTAATTTTTGTATTGATTGTGTAACTGCTGATTGAGATATGTATACATTTTCGGCAGCTTTTGATATATTTTTATATTTTACTACTTCACAAAATATTCTATATAATTCTAAATTTGCATTCATATAATCTCTCCTTTTTCTATATCTTAACATTCTATTTTATTTTTTTCAATAGTTTAAACATTATAAGTTCTACTAATAATTAATATTTAAATAATTAATTTTACAAATATTATGTAATCTATTATAATATAAGCACGCAAAACAAATTAATTAATTTATTGAAGGAGAGAAATTTTATGAAAAACTATCTTTTAATTGACAGCAAAACTTCTATTCAAAGAAATTCAGCATGGCATCTTATTAAAATTTCGACTCTCAACGGAAAAATTATCAAAAGAGAAAATATTTTATTTCAACCTAACTGTAGAACAAATTATTCTTCTTTAGGATGGGCCAAAAATGCACTTATTAGAGATATTCATAAACAATTCGGTAAAGATATTATTATAAGCAAACAACTTTTGGAGGTTATAATAAATGTTTCTGTTTATTTTACAGATTTGGGAAATGTTTTGCTTGATTTACTCGAATCTCCTTTAAACTAACAGAATAACCTGCAAATGCAGGTTATTTTTCACTTTTTTCACTTTGATGCTCAATATCTCCACATATAGCTTTTTGAGCTTGGTCTAATAATTCTGGATTTTTTATTGCTGATTTTGATGCTTCAAAAATTTCTCTTCCTGTTATTCCTTTATGTTTTGCTCTTATTTCCATTAACTTTTTTTCTACTAATTGAGCTTGTTCTTCATCTCTTAATAGTTTTGATGTAAAAATTTCTCTAATCTCACTTGCTGTTTTATCAGCATATAATCCTGGAAATTTTGGTCCTCCGACACTTGCAAGCTTTTTATTAGGAAGAACAAATATTTCTTTTTTTTGCTTATTTCCTGTAATTTCATCTTGATTATAAACTGATATCTTTTCATTAAGAATACTTATAATATTCTCTGGAATTAATAGATTTTGACCTTTTTCATTTTTGGCATTAGGATTTAATGTTATTGAAAAAGTTGATTTTGATGAATCTCTTTTATATGGAGTAATCGAAATATACACATCATATCCTAAAGCATACGCAATATTTGAACCATTATATACAAATTGTGTAACTACCGCAATCTTCTTCTTTGTATCATTTTGCCCAATACAATATGAGTTTTGAGATATCAATTTGATTGCATTTTCTATATCATTTTTTCTTTTCATTGCAAAATCATATAGTCCATATCTTTTTAATTGTTCTTCATCTAAACTACTTTCCATTAAATATTTTTTTGTCTTTGCATCTTTTTCTTCTGCATATTCAAACAATTTATCTGTTGGTACTTCTCTTGCTAAAACACAACCATTAAATGGATCTAGGACTCTTTCATCTGAAATAACTGCATCTGCATATTTTACTATCATTCTAGGAACATAAAATCCATTTTCAGCAAGTATTGAAACTGCTGATCTTTGACCTTTTCTTTGATTTGCATTTATTTCAGCTGATTTATTACTATTTATATTTTTATTTCCAGTCAGATTTCCAGCATCTATTGTTAGATGTTTATCTGATTCTTTTCCAGTATCCATCATTTCTCTTTTTATTTTAATTCTTAGTTCAGGTTCATTATTATCAAAATAATATTGTAGTGTTGCTATAATAGAATGTAAATCTAAATTTTCTCCATATTGTGTTACTACTATACCATTGCTTCTTTTTATATCATTTATTATTTTTTTATGCACTTCTTCAGCTTCTTGTGGTTGAGTTTGCATTTCTGAGTTTATTTCTTCTTCATCTTGCTCGTAAGCCAAGTTTCCTAATACTTTATGTAATATTAATTCTACTTCACTAAATTCTTTTGTTTTTGTATTTCTATTAACTTCTAAAGTACTTTCAACAATTCTTCTATCAGATTTCTTTAATGCTAATGTTGGCTCCTCTAATATCTGCTTTTTACATAGTTTTTTTAATGCCTGTCTTGTTTTTTCATTCTTTATCCTATCTATAGAATATTCTCCTCTAGCTATTTTAGACATAATCTCTTTTGAAAAAGTTCTACAACACTTTGCTGGAATATGAAAACTAAATGGTATTACTTGTTCATCATCTAAATATGTAAACAAATATGCTTTCCTTTCTTCATCCCAATCTATTCCCCAACTGCCATTATATATTGCCTCCTTATCAGTTGTAAGTGTTACTATTGCTTGTCTTACACATTCTTGCTTAATATCATATAATATCTTTTTATATGAATCAATAATTTGTAAATCTTCTTCTCCCAATTTATCTACATTACTTCTTTTGTTTCTTCCAAAATATTCATCTATTCTTCTTTTTTCTGCCTTATTTGCATAAAAAGCTATCATCATTAATGATGTTATTCTTCCTAAACATGTATCACTTTCTAATGAGTTTTGGTTCTCCTTTTTCACTAATGCGTTAACCCACTTTTCATAACTAGAACTACTTATTCTTGTTGGTACTCCTCTTATACTATTTATAATATCTATAAGTTTTTTTCCACCAGCACTTACATTGCTATATCTATGCCCCGCAAATTCTTCACTATGTTTTCTAGTATCTACATTATATAAATTAATTAAATCATATATAGTAATTCCACTTTTACAATAATCTAACAAATTTTCAAATATTTCTGCTAATTCATCATTTTTATCTTCATCTTCATTTCCATCCCTATTAGATACTTCTATACTCTTTAAATCAATTAATCTTAATTGAGATGTTTGTTTACCAAAGAAAATATCTTTTATTAATTTTACATTTCCTTCTAATGTAAGTCTTTCTCTAGTTTCATTAATCATTTGTTTTTCTCCAATCTCTTTACTTCTAAAATAATATTATCATTTTGTTTCTTTTTTTTCAATACATAACAAATTTTTTTCTTTAATTTACTCTCACAAAATTTGAGTTTTCGAATAAAATTAAAATAATACAAATTTATATAATTACAAATTTGTATTATTTTAATTTTAATTTTATCTTTCAGTATCATCATCTATTGAAACTTCTTTACAATGTTTCTTTTCCCATTCATTCTTTTTTTGAACCTCAATATTATATTCATCTACTTCCATTTCTCCATTTTCTTTTTGTCTTTCTAAATAATCTCCAGAATATTCTATCTTATATCTTTGCTCTCTTTCTTCTTGATGTGACAATTTTTCAATTTCTTCTTCTAATCTACTTATTGCAATACTTGGTGCTCCTAAGCTTTTTAAAATCTCAAGTTGTCTTTTTGTCTCATGTAATTTTTCTAATCTTTTAAAAGTTTCTACAATATCTTCCTGTTCATGTCCTATTTCTCCATTTTGATAATATGTTCCTTCATCTTGAGCATCATTTATTTCTATATATTCATTATCTTTATTTATAATTCTATATTTTTTACTACCTTTTTCAGATTCAACTACTTGTTTATATTTTTGATATCCAATCTCATCATCAATATCTATATTCATTGCTCCAATAATTTTTCCATTTAATCTAGCAATAATATATTTATTATTTATAAAACCAAAATCAATCCAATCAAAATCTATATCTGGATATCTTAGTTTTATTTCATTCCATAGTCTTGTAACCCAATTGAATTTCATTGATTCTTTTTCTAATATTGTTCCTTCTCCACATATTTTTTTTATTATCTTTTTCATATATATATTATCTTTATAAAAATCTGCATAAGTGCTTTTTTCTCTTGAAAAATCTTCATCTAAAATTCTTTTTCTTGTTTTATTATAAATTTTCTCTTTTACTCTTTGTTGATTTATTCTCACAATATATTCATTTGGTAGTTGTTTTAGTTCTTCTTCACCTATTCCTAGTTGTAATTTTTGAGCAATAATCCTATTAATATATTGCATATAATCAAAGTCAGATTTTTCTCCCGTTGTTTCTAGTATTCTTTCAAACTCAACAACATTGTTCATTACTTCTTCTATATCTATCTCTTCTAACTTTCTTGAACTACAATATCCTTTTACATATTCAAATATAAGTTGCTGTTTTGCATCTATTCTATTTTCATCTGGTATAATTTTATTTTCTAATGAACTATATTTTTTATTATCTGCAAATAATTCATCCAAACTATATAATAAGTTAAAACTATCCATACCATATTTTTTTATTAATTCTTTTATTTCAGGTTTACCATATAAATATGATTGAATCATTTCTTCTATAGGAATTATTTCTAATAATTTTTTCATAACATTTTCTTCTTCATCATATCCTCCTCTTAATTTTGGATATCTTTGCTTTGTTAAATATTCTGTCATTGCTTCATTTATTCCAACTCCGATTATATTACCTATAAAACCAGTTGAAATCTTTCCATCTGTCTTTTGATGTACTGAAACACAATGTAAAAATTCATGGAAAAATACTTGCCTTTCTTCATCTATACTTGTTTTCTTTATTTTTATATTTTTTTCTCCAGAATTATAAGATCCTGCTATATTTTTTCCAAGATTTCTTTCAAATTCTATATCTTTATCTAAATTTTGTTTTATTCTTTCTATTATTACATCTTCTGATATATATTCTCCATATAATTTTAATACATCATTTACTGCTGTTGTTAAAAATTCCATTGTAACATCATTAAATTTTTTTGGTTCTAATTTCTTTTTTAATTCTTCTTTTTTCATTTTTTATTTCCTTTTATTTTTTCTATTTTTATTATCTTTCTTCTTGTGAATTCTGCATGTTTTCTAAAATTATTTCTACTGATTCTCTTGTTCCTTCTCCTATTTCTGGATTAGCAATTGTATCTTTTAATACTTGTTCAAAATGTGATAATTTTTTTGATGTACATTGAGTTGTTTCTAATACTGATTCAATACTGAATGCTTCTTCTAAAGAATATTGATTTCCTAATATTCTTTTCCATCCTATGGCTCCATCTGTTTTACTATCTTTTGTAGCTTTTCTTTCTAATGAAGCTTTTCTTTCTTCTGTTAATTGTTCTAACTCAGCTTGTATTTTATCTGCATATTGATATATATGTAATAATTTATTTTGTAGTCTAATTGCATATTCATTTAATTCTGTATACTCTCCATATGGGCTATATCTATATTCTTTCCAAGCCATTACTCCACCTAAATTATGATTTTTTGCTTTTGCTAATATTTGTTCTTCTAATGCTTCCCATTCTTCAAATAAAATTGATGTATTTTCACCATTTGCAAGAAGCTTTAATTTTTCTTTTCCTCTTTGAAGTCTAAGTTGTTGAATTCTTTGTAATAATTCTTTTTCTTCTTGTTCCATATTTTCAATAGCATTTATTTTTTCTGCTACAACTTGTCTTTGTAATTGTGGTGCTTGGCTTTCTTCTAATGCTTGCTCTCTTAACTGCTCTAATTCTATTGTTTCTTCATATTCATCATCTACAACTATATTGTTTATCCCTTCATTTCTCTCATTTCTTCTTAACATTCTTGCAATTCTTTCATTTACTTTTCCACTTCTTTTTCCATAATCTCGTGTATGATCTGGTTTTTCTGATTTTCCAAAATTATGCATTTTTAATCCTTGATTTCTCATTATTCTTCCTTTTATTTTTACATTATTGAATCTATTATTTCTTTCTTCAACATATTCTTCCATTTTATTTATTTCCTTTCATTTATTTTACATAATTATTTTAACATTATTTGTTACTTATGTAAAATTAATAGTTTTTATGTTGATTATTAGTTTTTCTTATAATTATCTATTTTTTATTGAAAATGAGAAAAATAAGTCAGCACCTATTTAGATGCTGACTTTATTTCTTAATATTTTAAAATTTCAATAGCTTTACGATATTTTTCTTTTCTTTCTAGGTCTTTTGGAGTAGGATTTTCCATACGAGTTGGATCACTATTGTGATACAAATCTGCCAATTTTACTTTTCTAGCAATTGGATTATTTTTTATTTTTCTTACATATTCTAAATAATCTACATTTTTATCATGTGTTAATAATTTCAATGCTTCTATAACTTCTGGTGAAAAATTTTTTTCTAACTCATCAAATGTTACATTTGTATCTTCTACTACATCATGTAATAATGCTACAATACATTCTGTTTCTGTGTCCATTTGCTCTGCAAGGTGAATTGGGTGATAAATATATGGTATTCCTGATTTATCAACTTGCCCATTGTGTGCATTGTATGCTATTATCATGGCTTTCTTTGTTTTGGGTGTATAAATCATATATTATTCTCCTTTTGATATCAAAAGCTTTTTCATCATAAGGCTTTTACCTTATGTTTGAATTATAACACTTTTAATGTTAATATTCAATTTTTTACACATGAAAAAATTGTCTTATTTTATTAAATATTCTTTTTAATATATTTTCTTTATATTCAATTAACTCTGTATGTTCCTCTCTAATGTCTTGAACTTTTTTCTTACTAGCAAATAAATCTGAATTATATTGTTTTATTATTTCATATACTTCTGTATATGCATTTTTATATTTAGTCATCTTGTTCTTTTCCTCCTTCTTTTGTTCTTTGCCCTTGAATTAGTCTGTTTAAATCCATTTGTGCATTATCACATTCTTGTACTGTTGCTGTATATGATACTTGTCCTATTGATTGCCCTGTGATTTTCTTTTTGACATCATATTCTTCTATTACTCTTTCATATCTTTCTACTAGTGCTATTTCTCCTTCTCTCATTCCGTATTCTTGTTTTATTTCTTCTCGACTTAGTCCTTTCTCTTTTCCTTCTTGATAATTTTTCCAGATAGTACTTCGTTTTTTAAAGTTTCCTAACGCTTTTCCTAATCGTAACTCTCTTTGCTCTTCTTTTCCTTCTTTTGCTGTCTTTATTCCTTTTATACTTGACCTTGGAGTCCTTCTACTATATTCTGGCTTTCCTTCAAATTGTTCTTTACACCATTTTTCTAT
>MNRO01000015.1:22575-23960 GCA_001915995.1 Clostridium sp. 26_21 | reverse complement strand
TTGGATTGCTTCTTTTAGTTCTATCTTTGCTGCTATATGTTTTTCTGCTCTTATTTCTTCATCTGTATATCCTAATTTTTTCGCTATTTCATCAGACATGTTTCTATCATCTACATCTCTTGTTGGTGTTGCTGTTATTCCTAATACTTTGGTTTCTTCTGATTGATTTTCTATTAACTTATCTAATGATTTTTCCCATTTTTCTGCACCTGTTCTATGTAATTCATCAAATATCATAAAATCATATTGCTTTTTTAATGTTTCTTTTCCTGCTTTTGTTATTAAGCTTTGATATGTTGCAAACTCTAAATTTGGAAATACTTCTGCTATTATTTCATCTTTGTTTTTTCCTGTTGTTCCTACTTTTCCACGAATATTTTCTATTATTCTATCTTTTGTCTGCTCTAATATTTCATTTGATGGTGCTAAATATAGCATTTTTTTATTATTTGTTTTATATGCTATTTTTCCTAATTCTATTTGATTTTCTTCTATTGCTATTTCTTCTGCTGTTTTTCCATATTGTAACATTTCTGTTAATGCTACATAGGTCTTTCCTCCTCCTGTTGGTAATATTATACTTGCATATCTTTTTTCTTTATATATTTCTTCTGCTTTGTCTACTGCATCTTGTTGATAGTCTCTTAAGCTTATTCCTGTTCCTTTTACATCATAATATCCTAAATATCTTTCTACTTGTTCTATTGAAAGTCCTTGTGTTATTTCTTCTATATTGTTTTGAATTTGCTCTATATAATTTTCTGATTCTAATATTCCTTTTAAATTTCCTTTTGATGCAATGTTTATAACTGCTGTTGGTATGTCTTTATTTTCTATTCCTGCTTCTTTTAACTTTTCATAAATTGAAACACAATTACTTTGTTTTAATTTTTGTATTAATTCATTTCTTTCTGTTATAGATAATTCTTCAACATTAATTTTGTCCCAGTCATATGTGTCTACTATTGCACTGGCAAAATAGTCTTCTTTTGATATTTGGTGTGCTGTTTGCATTTGTGCAAAACTTGTATTCATTATGTCTCTTACATTTGATAGACCTCTATCTTGTATTATTTGCATTTGTTCTTCAGTTGTTAAATTTCTTATTGAATCTACTAATCCTATTTCATTTGGTTTTAAGTCTAAGTTTACAGATTCACTTATTCTATATCCTTTATTACTTTTTCTTGCAGTTATTTTTGGCTCAATTTCAAATCCATTATTTTCAATGTACTTTATAATTTCTTCATATTTAGGATTGTTTCCTGTTATTTCTCTTATCATTCCTGCTAATATTCTTGCATTTGCTTGGCCTTTTGATAAATAATACATATTTTTTACAATAGAATTTGCTTGACCATATTCAACTTTTCCTGCTGTTAATT
>MNRO01000015.1:0-22527 GCA_001915995.1 Clostridium sp. 26_21 | reverse complement strand
ATAGGCTTTCTTCTGGTATTTCTAATTTTCCACCTTTGGTTATATATTTTACTAATTCTGTTTTTAATTCATTTACAATTTGTTTATCTTGATTTTCTGTTTGTTGTATTAATGCAAACATATCTAATAATTCTTTTGATATATCTGTTATTCTATCTCCTTCTATATCTCCATAATATATTTGCTCTCCTGATGCAAATGCACTTCCCATTGTGCTTATTAGTTGACTATTTGTTTTTATTCTTGGGACAAGTGTTTCCATTAATCCTTTTTGCTCTAATATTGTTAGTTTAGCTACTATTTTATTTTTTTCTAACATTTGCTCTTCATCTAATGCTTGGAAACTACTTATTCTTGAAAGTGGTGCTTTATATGCTATACCCTTTTTCATTCCAGATTTGCTTGTATCTATTCCTTTTGGTGCTGTATATTTTACTCTTATTATATCTTTTAAATCTTCTGATTTTTTAGCTTCATCTATCTTTTTAAAATCTTCTAATACTTCTTCTGGAATATTTCCTTGAGCTATTCTTTCTTGAACTTTTTTGGCTATTTCTGATAGCATATATTGGCCTGCATTGTATACTCTTTGCCCCATTTCTTTTTTTGGAACTTTTATCATTACATATTTATCACTAAATGTTTCTCCATATGTTCTTGCTACATTGGCATTGCTTGATAATGAAATACAATTTGTTTCTAAACTATATGGTGTTTTTATATGGTTGTACATTTCTTCTAATGTTACTTGACTTTCTGAGTTCCATCTTGGTGTTAAACTATGTGTTTCTTCCCATCTTTCTCTGTCTGTTCTTATTCTTATATAGTTTTCGTTTTCATCTTTTATATTTTTTTCTTCTAGGTCTTGTATGTCTCCTGGTTCTAATGACCTGAAAAAGTAGTAATTTTCTTCATCACTTATTATATTGAATTTCTCTATATCAAACATTTCTTCCATAGCTTTCTCCTGTTATTTTCTCTTTCGATTTTTTTCTACTTTTATTTTAACATATTGATTGTTTTTTGGAAAGTTTTTTTGGATAAATTCCAATGCAAAAAAACTTGCTAACTTTAGCAAGTCTTTTTTATTAAGTTATTTTTTAAGATTGCATTAGATTTTCTTAATTGAGAAATTTGTTTATCATATAAAGCACATAACATATCTACTTGCTCTTTGCTTAGTTCTTCTTCTCTTATTTTTCCGCTACGATATTGCTCCTGCAATTTTAATAATTTTGTTTCTTCATTTTCTATATTTTTTATTGATTCTAAAAAAGTATTTTTTGAATTTTCTCGTATATTGCTAACTGATTCTATGCTTTCTGCACTTTCTAAATTCTCTTTTTTTTCTTTTCCAATAAAGTTAAAAAATCTAGTAAAAAAATTTTTTAACTTATAAAAAATACTATTTTCATTAATTTTTTTCAAAGATTTTTCATTATTATTCATTTGTACATCACTACTCTCCAATATTTTGTTGTTCATCTCGTTTTTCAATAAGAAGAAGTTCATCTCTTTCCATTTCTAAATCAGATAATTCTTCTTCTCTTTGTTGTAATCGAGATTTTTTGATATTTTCTTTTTGTAGTTGTTGAGCTCTTTCATTAAATAATTTTTTTACTTCTTTTGGGTCAATATCAACTCCATATTCTTTTAATATTGCGTCCACTATAACAAAAGAAAAATCATTTTCACTTAATTTTCTTGAATAAAAATCTTCTCTTGCTGTATGCATTGGACTTGTAGTTCCATACTTGCTTAAAACATAATCTTTTATAAATTTTTCTTTAGCCATTTCATATTTTCTATTTTCATCTAAATTTGCACCTTGCATAAGAATCTGAGCTACATCTGGATTATATAATACATAGTTATGCCAGAAAGCTCCTTCTAGTCTATTTATTTTGAATTTAAAGTTACTTTTATCCAAATCTATTCTTTCATCATACACATATTGCATCAAAGCCAAAGCAAATTCACTTCTACTTAATAATCCTTCATTTTCTAAATACTTTATTGTTGGAATTAATAATTTTGAATCACATTCAGACCTCATTAATCTTCTAACATTTGATAGTATTTTACTATCTCTAATGTCATTTCTATGTTGAGTATGTAAATTCTTAAAAATCTCATTTATACAAAAACTACTCCAACTAATAATATTTTCTAAATCTCTTTTACTAATAGAATTGATATCGGGATCATAATCAGTCTTTTCTTTTTCACCAGCATACATTCCTATTTTATTTAATGACTCTTTTGCTTTTTCAAAAATACAACCTTCTATATCTTTTTCCATATAATACCCCTCTCTATTTTTTCTCAATTATTATTAATAATAACACAAAAAAATATTTTTTCAACCATTTAGGGAAAATTTTCAGGATAACGACATTAAAAATTTTTTCTGCCGCCATTATTCTGTTCCTCAATTTGAATCAATTTATCAATATACTCAGCTATAAAAATTGGCACATTCAAAATTTTTCCATTCATATCCAAATTTCTTGTTGAAAATCTAACAGAAATTTTATTATCATTTTTTCATAAAATCTTGTTAAACTAGCATTATTACTATTTTCTCTCCAATTGAAATAATTTCATTTTTTTCTTGTATAATAAAATCTATTTTATATCTCTCAAATAAATATATAATAATTAGGTCTTTCTTCATATTTAAATGTTTTATCACATTTTCGCAAGTTTTTATAAAAACAAAGCATAAAAACTGCCTATACAGCAATTTTTATGCTTTAAATCAACTCTTAAAATTATTTTCCATAATAACTATCTAATAACATTTGTTTAATTTCTGAAACAAGAGGAACTCTAGGATTTGCAGTAGTACATTGATCCTCAAAAGCTCTATCTGCTAGTAAATCAACTTTAGCCAAGAATTCTTTTTCATCAATACCTGCATCTTTAAATGATTTTGGAATATTCAATTCTTCATTCATTTTTCTTACTTCAGCAATTAAAGAATCTACACCTTCTTCAACTGTATCTGCTTTTAATCCTATCTTTCTAGCAATTGTTGCATATTTTTCATTTGCTATATAATATTCATATTTTGGCCATGATACAAATTTTGTTGGTTCTGTTGCATTATATCTAATTACATATGGTAATAATATTGCATTAATTCTACCATGTGGTAAATGGAATTCTGCCCCTATTTTGTGAGCCATAGAGTGACATACACCTAAAAATGCGTTTGTAAATGCCATACCAGCAATTGTACTTGCATTGTGCATCTTTTCTCTTGCGATTTTATTATCTCCATGTTCATAAGCTTCTCTTAAATATTTTACAACTAATTCTGCTGCTTTTTCTGCTAATCCATCTGTATAATCTGATGCCATAACAGAAACATAAGCTTCTAATGCATGTGTTAATACATCCATTCCAGTATCTGCTGTGATTGATTTTGGTAAACTCATAACTAAATCTGGATCAACAATTGCTACATCTGGTGTTAATTCATAATCTGCTAATGGGTATTTTTTATTTTTTACTTTATCTGTAATTACTGCAAATGATGTTACTTCTGAACCTGTTCCAGATGTTGTTGGAATTGCAACCATTTTTGCTTTTGTTCCCATTTTTGGAAATTTATAAGTACGTTTACGAATATCCATAAATTTTAATTTTAATCCTTCTGGATCTGCATCTGGATTTTCATAGAATAACCACATTCCTTTTGCTGCATCTATTGCACTTCCTCCACCTAATGCAATTATTACATCTGGCTTAAAGTTGTTCATTGCAGATAATCCTTTGTTTACAGTTTCAAATGATGGATCTGATTCTACTTCACTAAATATCTCGCAATGTACATGATTTTGTCTTTTTCTAATGTGATATAATATTTTATCAACATATCCAAATTTAACCATTCCTGGATCTGTAACTATAAATGCTCTTTCTATATTTGGCATTTTTTCTAAGTATGATATTGAACCTGCTTCAAAATATATTTTTTCAGGTACTTTGAACCATTGCATATTAACTCTCCTTTTTGCTACTCTTTTTATATTAATTAAGTTTACACTTGATACATTTGCTGTTGTTGAGTTGCTTCCATAAGATCCACATCCAAGTGTTAATGATGGCATATTTGTATTATATATGTCTCCTATTGCACCATGTGTTGATGGAGAATTTACAATAATTCTTCCTGCTTTCATTGTTTTTGAGAATTTTAATATTGTTGCTTTATCTTCTGAATGTATTACTGCTGAATGTCCTAATCCACCATATTCTAGTAATTTTTCTGCTTTTGATATTCCTTCTTCAGAATCATTTACAATATAATATGTTAATACTGGACTTAATTTTTCTTTAGAGAATGGATATCCTTCTCCAATTCCATCTTCATATACTACTAATACTTTTGTATCTTCAGGTACTTCAAATCCTGCTTCTCTTGCAATTGTTGCTGGACTTTGTCCTGGTACATGTGATTTTAATTT
Source organism: Clostridium sp. 26_21 (assembly GCA_001915995.1). Classification (GTDB taxonomy): domain Bacteria; phylum Bacillota; class Clostridia; order TANB77; family CAG-508; genus CAG-269. The sequence continues at coordinate 18,052 of MNRO01000015.1, read as the reverse complement.
ATATCCATTTTGTGAGTCAAACATACTATTTTTTAGTTTTTCTTTTTCTTCTGGATTTACAAAGTAACATCCTGCTTCTCTCATTAATTTTTCAAATTCTTGATATATATCTTTATCTACTAATACAGCTTGTTCTGATGCACATATCATACCATTATCAAAAGATTTTGACATTACTAAATCATTTACTGATGTTTGTAATTTTGCTGTTTTATCTATATAACATGGTACATTTCCAGGACCTACTCCTAATGCTGGTTTTCCACATGAGTATGCTGATTTTACCATTCCTGTTCCGCCTGTTGCTAATATTAAACTTACATCAGGATGGTTCATTAATAATTTTGTTGCTAATATTGATGGCTCTTCTACCCATAATATACAATTTTCTGGAGCTCCAGCTTTTACTGCTGCATCTCTTAATATTGTTGCAGCTGAAACACTACATTTTTGTGCAGATGGATGGAATCCAAATACTATTACATTTCTTGTTTTTGCTGCTATTATAGATTTAAACATTGTTGTTGATGTTGGGTTTGTTACTGGTGTTACACCTGCTATTATTCCAACAGGTTCTGCTATTTCTACATAACCATCTTCATCATTTTCTTTTATTATTCCTACTGTTTTTTCATGTTTTATACTATGATATACATATTCTGTTGCAAACATGTTCTTTGTTATTTTGTCTTCATATATTCCTCTTCCAGTTTCTTCAACAGCCATTTTTGCTAATTCCATATGATGTTCTAATCCTGCCATTGACATTGCTTTTGTTATATTATCAACTGTTTCTTGATCTAATTTCATATATTCTTGTGATGCTATTTTTGCTTTTCTCATTAGTTCATCTATCATTTGCTCAACTCTTGCTTCTTCTTCTGGGTTTTGATTTTCCATTTTATCTTTTTTCCTTTCTTCGTCACGCTTGAACACTATTTATGCTCAAATTAAGTTGAAAAAAAATAAAATTTTGGCACAGCCAAAATTGTAATTATTTTTTCAACCTTTTGACTCTCTTTTGTTTTATCTTATCCACTATATTATATAATATGTCATTTTTTTGTCAAGAATTTTAAAAAATTTTTATATCAATTGAATTTTATTTTTCATAGTGATATATTAAATATGTTTAAAATTTCAAAAGAAAAAACATAATAAATATGAAAGGAACGTGAGAAAATATGGCAAATGATAAAAAAGATGATGTTGACATCAATAAAATTTATGGGCATCTATGTAAAATGCCCAAAGAAGAATTTTGCACAAAGTTCAAAATAAAAGAAGGTGGCCTATCTGATGAGGAAATAACATTTAGAAGGCAAAAATATGGTTTGAATGAAGTTACACAAACAAAACCAAAAAAATGGTATAATTACCTGTTTCGTAGTTTATTTACACCTTTTAATAATATATTATTGGCAATATCTTGTGTATTATATTACACAGATGTTTATTTAGCTGAAGATCCTAATTATGCAAATATTATTGTAATTCTCGTTTTAGTTACAATAAGCACTTTATTAGATTTTATATCTTCATATAGATCAAACAAGGCTGCTGAAAAACTAAAACAATTAGTTTCAACTACTGCAACAGTTGTAAGAAATGGTAAAAAAGAAAAAGTACCTTTTAAAAATTTAGTTTTAGGTGATACTATATTACTTTCAGCTGGTGACATGGTTCCAGCTGATTTAAGAATTATTGAATCAAAAGATTTATATGTTGGTCAATCAAGTTTAACTGGTGAATCTGATGCAATAAAAAAACTTGATACTACAGAACTTGATTTTGATACTGATATAGAAAATCTTTCAGATATTGATACAATATGTTTTATGGGAACAAATATTATTAGTGGTAGTGCTAAAGGTATTGTTGTATTAACTGCTGATGATACTTATTTTGGGAAAGTATCTCATACACTAACTTCTGGTAAACCTAAAACAGCATTTCAGAAAGGTATCGAAAATATAAGTAAATTATTAATAAAATTTATGCTAATTTTAATACCTATTGTTTTTATACTTACAGTTCAAAAACATAGTATTATAACATCATTTACATTTGCTGTTGCTATTGCAATTGGTATTACACCTCTTCTATTACCTGTTATACTTTCATCTAGTTTATCAAAAGGTGCTTTACGAATGTCAAAAAAGAAAACAATTGTAAAAAAGCTTGATTCAATTCAAAGTTTTGGTGCAATGAATATTTTATGTACAGATAAAACTGGTACATTGACTGAAGATAAAATTGTTCTTGAAAAATATCTTGATATTAATGGAAATGAAGATATTAGAACTTTAAAGCATGCTTTTTTAAATAGTTATTTTCAAACTGGATTGAAAAGTAATATTGATGAAGCTGTTATAAATCATATAAATGAACATGGTTTAAGTGAATTATCAGAAAAATATACAAAAATTGATGAAATTCCTTTTGATTTTGCAAGACGTCGTCTTTCTGTTATAGTTAGTGATGGTCAAAAAACTCAAATGATTACAAAAGGTGCTGTCGAAGAAATTTTAGGTATTTCTACGATGGTTGATTATCAAGGTAATGTATCTCCTATAACAAATACAATTAAAGAAAATATCAAAAAAATTACTAAAGATTTAAACAAACAGGGACTTCGTGTTGTTGCTGTTTGTCAAAAAAATAATTTAGAAAAAACTTCTGAATTTACAGTATCAGATGAAAAAAATATGGTTTTAATTGGTTTTATAGGATTTCTTGATCCACCAAAAGAAAGTGCAAAATCATCAATTGAAAAACTTAATAAAAATGGAATTAGAGTTATTGTTTTAACTGGTGATAATGTTGAAGTTACAAAATGTATTTGTGATAAAGTTGGTATTAAATCACCACAAATTGTTATTGGAAGTCAAATTGATAAATTACAAGATATTGCTGTAAAAAGATTATTGAAAAAGACAAATATTTTTGCAAAACTTTCTCCTATTCAAAAAGCTCGTATTGTAAGACTTTTAAGAGATAGTGGAAATGTTGTTGGATATATGGGTGATGGTATAAATGATAGTCCTTCACTTATAAATTCTGATGTTGGTATTTCTGTTGATACAGCTGTTGATATTGCAAAAGAATCTGCAGATATTATTTTACTTGAGAAAGATTTACATGTTTTACTTGATGGTGTAAAAGAAGGTCGTCATACTTATGCAAATCTAATGAAATATATTAAACTTGCTGCAAGCTTTAATTTTGGTGAAGTTATGTCTGTAATTATTGCAAGTGTTATTCTTCCATTTTTACCTGAAACACCAATTCAACTTTTAGTTGAAGGATTATTATATGATTTCGGTCAATTGACTTTACCTTTAGATAATGTTGATGAAGAATATTTGAAAAAACCTAAAAAGTTTGATGTAAAAAGTCTAAAAAATTTTATGCTATTTATGGGACCACTTAGTTCATGTTTTGATTTAATAGTTTTTGCTTTAGTTTGGTTTACTTATGATATTCATGAACCTGCAATTTTCCAAACTATTTGGTTTATTTATAGTATTGTTTCAAACCTTGTTGGAATGCATGTTATTAGAACTGCTAAGATTCCTTTTAAAGAAAGTCATGCTTCAAAAGCAGTTTACTTTTCATCAATTTCAATTTGTATTATTGCTATGATTATACCTTTTACTTTTATAGGTCGTGCAATTGGTCTTACTGCTCTTGTTGCTAAAGATTTCTTAGTTATTATTGGTGTTCCTATATTGTATTGCTTTGTTGCAGTTATTGCTAAAAAGATTTATATTAAGAAATATGGTGAATGGATTTAGAAAATTAAAGACGGAATATTTTTATTCCGCCTTTTCTTCACATATCTCAAAATCAATTTGTCTCATTAATTTACTAGCATTAGCAACTCTAATTTTAACCTTATCTCCAATTTGATAAACCTTTCCAGTATGTTCACCAATAGCTTGTCTCTTTTCTTCATTATAAATAAAATATTCATCACCTAATTTTTCGTAACGAATTAAACCTTCAACAGTATTGTCAAGTTCAACAAATATTCCAAAATTAGTAACTGATGATACAATTCCTTCATATTCTTCACCAATTTTACTTTCCATGAATTCTGCTTTCTTAATATCTTCTGCTTCTCTTTCTACCTTTGTTGCAACTCTTTCTCTTTCAGAACAATTTTCAGCTCTCTTTTCTGCTCTTTTTTCATATTTTTTAATCCAAAAATCATTTACTAAATAATCATTATCTAGATATTTTGATATTATTCTGTGTATAAATAAATCTGGATATCTTCTTATTGGTGATGTAAAATGACAATAATATTTACTTGCTATTCCAAAATGACCTTTATTTTCTGCTTCATATTTTGCAACTCTCAAAGTTCTTAATATTATATTTGATACTACTTTTTCTTCGTCTTTACCTTTTACATCTTCAAGAATTTTTGCAAATTCATTTGGATAAATAATTTCTTCTTTTGAAATTTTTATTTTATATCCAAAATTATATAATGATTTATTTAATTCTTTTACTTTATCAACATCTGGTGCTTCATGGTTTCTATATATAAATGGTGCTTGTAACCAATAAAATTTTTCAGCAACTGTTTCATTTGCAATTAGCATAAATTGTTCAATTATTTCATTTGCAAAATATGTTTCATATTTTTTTACATCTATTGCAACACCATTTTCATCAAGTATTATTTTACTTTCTGGAATTTCAAGATTCAAATATCCATTTTCTTTTCTTTTTGCTTTTAATATATTTGCTAATTCTGCCATTAAATCAAAATATGAAATATATTTTTCATATCTTTTTAAGACTGTTTCATCAGATCTATCTAATATTTTTTGTACATCTGTATAACACATTCTTTCTGTTACACGTATTACACCTTTATATATATCTGATGATACTATTTTAGCTTTTGGTGTTATTTCCATTGAACATGATAATGTATATCTATCTTCACCTGCATTTAAACTACATATTCCATTTGATAATTCTCTTGGAAGCATTGGTATTACTCTCCCTAACATATAAATACTTGTTCCTCTTAAATATGCTTCTTTATCAAGTTCTGTTTTTTCTCTTACATAATGACTTACATCTGCAATATGAACATCTAATTTATAATTACCATTTTCCAATTTTTCTACATGTATTGCATCATCTAAATCTTTGGCATCTTCACCATCAATTGTAAATATTATGTCATTACGCAAATCTCTTCTTCTTGGCAAATCTGATGGATCAATTTTATCTCCATAGGCTTTTGCTTCTGCAACGACCTCATCTGGAAATTTATATGGAAGTTCATATTGTTTTATTAATGATAACATGTCAACACCTGCTTCATTAATTCCACCTAATACTTCAATAACTTTTCCTTCTGCATTTTTTCCTTTTTCTGGATATTTTAAAATTTGTACTAATACTTTTTTCTTATCTCTTGCTTTTCCCCAATTAGCTTTTGATATAAATATATCTGTTCCAAAATTCTTGTCGTCTGGAACAACGAATGCAAAATTTCTACTTTTTTGAAAAGTTCCAACTACTGTATCTTTTTCATGTCTTACTATTTTTACTATTTTGCCTTCTTGCTTTTTATCTCCTTCTTTTTCTGCTATTATTTTAATTGATACAGTATCTCCATTTAAAGCATTTTTTGAATTTTCTCTTGATATATATATTTCATCTTCTTGATCTTCTATTTTTACAAATCCAAATCCTTTTTGATTTTTCCTATATGTTCCAATTATTTCTTCTTTGTTCATTTTTCCTCCTAAATTATGATTTAATATATAAAAGAAAGCAGTTCTAGTGAACCGCTTTTGTTAATTTATGCTATGTAAATTATAGAAAGTGCTATTGTAACTATTACAAATACTATTCCTAATATAATAGTCCATTTTTTTTGCATTCCTTCTTTTGTTCTGCCTTTATTTTTCTCAAAAAAGTTATTTGTAGATGAACCTGTTATTGTTGATGATAATCCTGCATCATCTTTTGATTGTATCATGGCTAATATTGTTAATGCTAAACAAATTATTAAATCTACTACAACTAATATTATTTTTACTACTTGCATTTAGTATTCCTCCTAACGGTTTAATTATTCATATTTATAATACTAGAACATTTTAACATATATTTCCTAGAAAATCAATGCTAATAAATTAAAAACTGCAACTTTTAACATAATTTTTATAAATAAACTAGTGTTTATAGCTATAATTCCACTTTTATTTATTTCTTTAAAACCATTTGTTATATTTCTAATTTCTTCATTATTAGATATTTGTTTTTCTTGTAAATATTCTTTGGCTAAATATTCTGCTTTTATCATTGCATCATTTTCTAAAAATATTCTAATAGCATAATATAACATACTTATTATTAATAATATATTTGAAAACACTAATTCATTTTGCAATTTCTTTAAAATTACTAATATACATATTATTGCAAAATATAATAAATATATATTTGAAAATATAAAATTAAAAATTAATAATTTTCTATCTTGAATAGAATGTAAACATTCATGTGCAATTGTTTGAATTCTCGTAAAGCTTCCATGTGTATTTCCTATATAAATTTTGTCTTGTAATGCAAAATATAATGTTGATTCAGAATCTTTATTTTCTTCTATCTTAGTTCTTTTATTTTCTAATTTTAATAATATTTCTTTACATATTTCAGTATTATCTGGATATTTTTCTGATATTTCATTTAGTTCTTTATCTGTTGCTATTTTATTCATTTTTTTAATATTAATTGGCATTAATATTATAATTATTATTATTGCAATTACTGCTATTATTATAATTAGTTCCATAAAACTATATCCTTTCTTTTAAATTTTATAATTTTATTTTCCCTAATTACATTATAAATTCAATTCTTATTTGAGCATTTCCTGAAATGCTTCTCCTATAATTTTATTGACATTAGCTATTAATAAATTAAATTTAATTTCTGCATCAAAATATTTACTAGCTTCTTCATTTTGAATAAGTTCACCATATAATTCTTGAACATGTTTCATTTTTGTTTCATCATCATTTCCTGTTTGTATTGCTATTATTTGTGCGTCATATCTTGCCTTTTCAAACTCGTCTATTTTACTTTTTAAATCATAATTCAAATTAATTGCTTCTTTTGCAATTTTATATGTAACATATTCTTCTGATTTTTTTATTTCTTCAGATAATTCATTTGCTAAGTCATATACATTCATTTTTATTTTTCCTCCAACTAAAAAGCATTAATATTCTGCTATTGTCCATTTTTCAGTATCAACTTCATACCACTTTTTTACTTGATCATTTTCTCTTACTGCAATATAATAAATGTTTTCTTCTTTTTGTTCTACATTATATGTAACAGATGTATCATCTTTTCCCCATTCTTTTCTGGCAAGTTCAATTGCTTTTTCTTCTTTTGTTTGGATATCATCTGTTTTATTCATTTCTTCTTTTCCTATTGAATTGTTTGTTTCTTCTGTTACTTTTGTTTCACTAGTAACTGTAGGTTGTGTATTTGTCTGTTGTGTTGTATCTGTTGTCTCTGTTGTCTTTGAAGATGATGTAATATTTTGAGTTGTATCTTTTGTTGTTTGACTTTCTATAAATGTAGCTTGATTATTTTCTTTTATAGATGGATAAATTATTAACCCAATAATAAGAACTATTGCTAATGTTGCAACAATTATTATCATTGTTAATAAATTTTGCTTTTCTCTTGTATCCATTTTTTTCTTCCTTTCATATTTTAGTATATATTAAAACATTACAATATTTCGGCATCTTTTTTTCCATCACAAAATTTTATTGAAATTATATCTCCTTTTTGTAACTGTTCTGATTTTCTTATAATATTTCCATTCATTTCTGTTAAAGTATATCCCCTTAATAAAGTCTTTAATGGACTTAATGTATCTAATTTTGTAATTATTTCTATATATCTACTTTTTCTTTCAGTATTTGCTTTCTTTATTGCATTCTCCATTCTTTTTATATAATCATCTAATATAACTGAATTGTCTATTATTCTTCTCATTGGATCTGTAAATATTTTTGATTTCATTACATTTTTTAATCTTAATTCTATTATTTCAAGTTTCTTTTTTAAAGATATTCTATATCTGTCTTGATAACTTTGGATTTTTCGTTTTAATTCATATATATCTGGTACAGCTAGTTCTGCAGCTGCAGATGGCGTTGGGGCCCTTAAATCTGCAACAAAGTCTGCTATTGTAAAATCTGTTTCATGTCCAACTGCTGATATTATTGGAATTTTTGAATCATAAATTGCTCTTGCTACAATTTCTTCATTAAATGGCCATAAATCTTCTAATGAACCTCCACCTCTTCCAATTATTAATACATCGGCTAAATTTTTCTCATTCATTAATTTTATTTTTTCTGCTATTTGTTCTGCTGCACCTGGCCCTTGTACTGGAACTGGTAATAATCTTATATAAACATTAGGATTTCTTCTTGTTGATACATTTATTATATCTCTTATAACAGCTCCTGTTTGTGATGTTAAGACTCCTATTATTTTCGGATATAATGGTATTGTTTTTTTATGTTTTTCATCAAAAAGCCCTTCTTTTTCAAGTTTTGCTTTTAATTGTTCAAATTTTTCATGCAAATCTCCAATTCCATCTTCCATCATTGATTTAGCATATATTTGATATACACCATCTCTTTCAAATACAGATACTGTTCCAAATATCATAACTTTCATACCATCTTTAGGCTTAAATGCTAATTTTTCTGCATAACTTTTAAACATTATACATTTTATTAATGAATTTTCATCTTTTAATGTAAAATATAAATGACCTGTATAATGATTTTTAAAATTTGATATTTCACCTTTTACAAGTATTGCATTCAAATTTTCATCTTCATCAAATCTATCTTTTAAATACTTATTCAATTGTGTTACTGTTACTGCATTATATTTCATTTGTTATCTCCTTACCTTTATTCGGCAATTTGTTCTTTAACAATACTTGCAAGTATCCCATTTATAAAATTTTTTGATGATTCTTCACCATATTTTTTTGCTATTTCTAATGCTTCATTTATTGCAACTTTATATGGCAAGTTTTTATATTTTATTTCATATATTGCAAGTTTTAATATACTAAAATCTACTTTTGATATTCTCTTTAATGTCCAATCAGCTTTTAGATTTTTTTCTATTAAAATATTGATTTCTTCTAAATGTTCTTTTATTCCTTTTACTGCATCTATTATATATTCTTTTGCTTCATTTTCTGTTATATTTTCACATTCAAAATATAATTCCATTTGTTCATCTAAATTTTCTATTTCTTGCATTTCTAAACTATATATTAATTTAAATGCCGCTTCTCTAATTGCTGATCTCTTCATTTCTTCTATACTAGATTTTTCTTCTAGTATTCTCCCTTCTTAATTTTTTTAAAGTCTATCTATAAAGTTTTTTAATTTATCTTTTACACTATCTTTATTTTGTTGAATATAATTTCCAACTATTGCACCTAATATTATTACTACACAAGTTATTATTAAATTATATAATCTTGTACAAAGTATTAGAATTGCAATAATAACACCTATTATTGCACCTTTATACTTGTTCCAAAAACTTTTTAGTCCATCCATAATGCATTCCTCCATTTTTATTTTTGCTTATTCTTTAATCTTATCTTTTCTTTGGCTCATATTTATTATTTTAATATTTACATTTTTTACATCTAAATCTGAAGTATTTTTTAATTCTTCTTTTACCTTTGCTTGTAAATTATTTGCTAAATCTTTTATAATTACATTATCTTTTACTACAACTTGTAAAGTTACTGATATTTCATTCTGTTCATCTACTGATATTTTGGGTATACAGCTTTCTACATTTTCAAATTGATAAACAACTGATTTTATCATATTATCCAAAGTTTCTTTAGTTATTAAAAGTTGTCCATTTTCATTCTTTAATAATATTCCTTGTGACTCTTTTATTTTTTCTTCTGTGTCTGAATCAAAGAATATGCACTTTATTGATAATAATATAAATATAACACTTACTGCAAGTATTATTTTTGATGCTACAACTCCTTGTAACATTCCAGATATTACATTTGTTAATGCATTAATATCCACCCAATTAAAAACTGCAAAACACATTAATACTGCTAATAATAATACTATATATGAATACACTGTTAGTGCAAATTTTTCTAAAAATTTCATTTCAATTCACATTCCTTTCAATTTTATCTTTTTCAAATTAAAATGGCATGATAAAACCATTAATATTTTATTTATTCATGCCATTTTTTCTTTATTGTTGTTCTTCTTCTACTTCTTCTTTTTCTTCTATTTCTTTTTCTGTTTTTACTCCTTGTACATGTACATTAACTTCTGCTACTTTAAGTCCTGTCATGTTTTCTACAGATTTTTTTACTCTTGTTTGTATTTCATATGCTACATCTGGAATTCTTGAGCCATATTCAACTATAATGTTAACATCAATTTTTACATCTTTTTCATCTGCTTCTACTTTAATTCCTTTGCTTAAATTTTTCTTTCCACTTAATACTTCTGAAATTCCTCCTGCAAATCCACCTGCCATACTTGCAACTCCAGGTACTTCTGATACAGCTACTCCAGCAATTACTGATATTACATCATTTGCGATTTTTATTCCATTATTTCCTTCTTCAATTTCTTTTAGTTCTTCGTTTTCTACATTATTATTTTCTTCCATAGTTTATCACAATCCTTTCATATTTAACAAGATTTATCTTGTTTGTATAAGTATATCAATTTTTGTTTTTTTTTACAACTATTTTTGATATTTTTTCATGAAATCTTCACCTTAGTATTGTCTTCCCCAAATTACCATTTTAGTTGCTTTCTTTCCACAACATACACATGTATCTCCAATATTTTCTTGTTCAAATGGTATACATCTTGATTTTGCTGCTGTTAATTCTTTTATTTTTGCTTCACATTCTTCGCTTCCACACCACATTGCTTTTATAAAACCTTGTTCTTTATTCATATTTGCTTGGAATTCTTCTAAATTGTGTGCAATAGTTGTTTTATTTTCCATTCTTTTTTTACATGTATCAAACATGTTTTGTTGAATTAATTCTAGTATTTCACCAATTTTTGAATCTAATTCATCTAATTTCACTTCTATTTTTTCATTTGTATCTCTTCTAACTAAAATACAAATTCCATTTTCTATATCTCTTGGTCCCATTTCTATTCTTAATGGAACTCCTCTCATTTCCCAATCATTGAATTTATAACCTGGTGATACTTTTTCTCTATCATCTAATTCTATTCTATATTTATTTTTTAACTTTTCATATATTTCTTGTGCTTTTTCTTTTACACCTTCTTTGTGCATTGCTACTGGTACTAAAACAACTTGTATTGGTGCTACTTTTGGAGGTAATTTTAAGCCTCTATTATCACCATGTGCCATTATTAATGCTCCAATTAATCTTGTTGATATCCCCCAAGATGTTTGATATGCATATTCTTGTTTTCCTTCTCTATTTTGAAATACTACATTAAATGGTTTTGTGAAATTTTGTCCAAAATAATGTGATGTTCCTGATTGTAATGCTTTTCCATCATATGTCATTGCTTCTATTGTATATGTTTCGTCAGCTCCAGCAAATTTTTCTGATTCTGTTTTTATTCCTTTTATAACTGGTATTGCTAAAAGATTTTCAGCTATATCTGCATATATATTTAACATTTGTAATGTTCTTTCTTGTGCTTCTTTTGCTGTTTCATGTATTGTATGTCCTTCTTGCCACAAAAATTCTCTTGAGCGTAAAAATGGTCTTGTTTCTTTTTCCCATCTTAATACACTACACCATTGATTATATACAAATGGTAAGTCTCTCCATGATTTTAACCATTTTGAATACATTGTTGTAAATATTGTTTCTGATGTTGGTCTTACACATAATTTTTCGTCTAACTTCTCTCCTCCTGCTTCTGTTACCCAAGCAACTTCTGGTGCAAATCCTTCGACATGGTCTTTTTCTTTTTGTAATAAACTTTCTGGTATTAATACTGGAAAATATGTATTTTTTACCCCTGTTTCTTTAAATTTTCTATCTGCATAATTTTGGATATTTTCCCAGATTGCATATCCATATGGTCTTATTGCTATACAACCTTTTGTATCTGTATAATCTGCAAGTTCTGCTTTTAATACTATGTCTGTATACCATTGTGCAAAATTTTCATCTATATTTGTTATCTCTTTTACAAAGTTCTTATTATCTTCCATTATATATCTCCTCATTATTAATTTTCTTTTATTTCTTGTTTTTCTTCATTTTCACTCGGCATTGGAGCCTCTTTTTCTATTAAATCATCTATTACAATTTGTCTATTTGAGTCTAATTTATATCTTGGAAGTTCTGGCAACTTGTTTAGGTCTGAATATCCAAACATTTTTAAAAATTCTTGTGTTGTTTTATATGTTGTTGGTCTTCCTGGTAAATCTGCTTTTCCTGCATCTTCTATTAATCCATATTCCAATAATTTATAAATTGTTCCATCTGAATTTACTCCTCTTATTGCTTCAATTTCTGGTCTTGTTGCTCTTGGATTATATGCTATTATAGCCAATGTTTCCAATGCTGCATTTGATAAATTAGGTTTTGTTCTTTTATCTATTATTGGATATATATATTCATAATACTTAGGATTACTACACATTTGGTACCCGTCATCTACTTTAATAATTTGTATTCCACTTTTTTCATATTTTATTTGCATTTGTTTTATTATGTTTTCTATATTTTCTTTACTTATTTCTAATGCTAACATTAATTCCTGTTCTGTCACAATTCTTCCTGCTGCAAATAGTATTGCTTCAATTATTTGTTCATAATTATTATTTTCGTTTTGTTTTTCTGCCATTTGCATTTCCTCTCTTTCATATGGTATTATTTTACTATATTATGCTTGAAATTGCAAGATTTTATTTTCATTTTGTTTACATATTACATATATATTACTAGTTTTCTATATTTAGTTGATTTATTATTTTTTTTATGATAAGATAATAAAAAAGTTTTTTGAGAAAGGATTTGTTATGTCAAAGGAAAATAAAAAAATTAAAATTGTTGATGGTGATGGGTCAAATTTAGATATTTCGCCTGTTTATGATCATATAAAAGATGTTACGCCAAAACCAAAAACAAATAAAAAAAATATTATAGTGCCTAAAGAAAAGAAAAATAATAAAAATTAAATTAAAAGAGTTGAACAAAATTATATTGTTCAACTTTTTTGCATAAAAAAAGTAGTCCTAAAAACTACTTCATTTTCGTGGTGGCTTCAAGTGGAATCGAACCACTGACACGGGGATTTTCAGTCCCCTGCTCTACCAACTGAGCTATAAAGCCATTGCTTATTTTTTATAAAAAAATGGCGACCTGGAACGGGCTCGAACCGTCGACCTCTAGCGTGACAGGCTAGCCGTAAAACATGGTGGTCGCTATAGGGCTCGAACCTATGACCCTCTGCTTGTAAGGCAGATGCTCTCCCAGCTGAGCTAAGCGACCATGTCTTTCGACATTGACTAGTATACTATGATTTATATAAATTGTCAATACATTTTTTGAATTTTTTTTAAATTTTTTTCAAAAATATTATTAAATCAATCTTATGTTAATTTATAGTAGTACTTGTAGCTCCTGTTCCAACAACATTTTCCTGCAATGATCTCCATGTATTACATCCAATAATTCCATCTACAGTCAAATTTCTTGATTTTTGATAATTCTTTACTGCATTTAATGTCTGTCCTCCAAATATTCCATCTAATCCATTTGTATTATATCCTAATGTATTCAAATTATCTTGTGCTATACATACATAGTTTCCTCTTGCCCCCTGTTTTATCAATGGAAAACCTCCTGTGCTACAAGCTGGTATTCCATATCTTCTATCAAAATGTACCCAAGTTGGCGATAAAGACTCTGGTTCTATATATGTCCAAACTCCAGAATTCCTTGCACTATTTCTCAAAACTTTTCTTTGTACATTTGTTAATATTTGCCCAACATCAAATGCAGTTCCGAGCATAATGTTGGCTTTGATTTCCGATGTCCACCTTCATATGGCCTTTTAAATGCAAATCCCACATATATTGGAGCCCCATATATATATCTTTGACTATTCCAAGCTTGCATTGTCCTTTTATCTGTCCACAAAATATTACTTTTACTAGATCCTCTAAATTCTCTCACTTTCAAAGTTTTATTCGTATTATATGGCATTCCTTCATTTTCACCTCTATAATATGTTTCCATTCTATTTGTATCTTGATTATATATTAAAATTTTAGCCATTTTCTTTCTCCTTTACACAAAAAAACTTTCTTAACCTATATTATGATTAAGAAAGTTTTTTTGTTATTTTTTCTCTTTACATTTTACTATAACTCTTTGAGAACTATCATCTGTACATGTTATTAATGTTACTTCTTTTCTACCATTTGTTTTTTGAGTTGTATCATCAACATTATTAGGGTCTACTGTGTGTATATCATATACTTCATATTCAATAGTCACTTCATTTAAGTCTGTTATTTCAACTAAATCTCCTATTTCTAATGTAGGAACTTTACTGAAAAATCTTTTATTTCTCCAGTTATGCCCTACTAAACACAAATTTCCAACTTCATTAGGATTAGAACCATGAAATTTACAAATTGAAACTCTTAGTAACTCATCTGACCAATGATCTAATATTGCATAATCAACACCTATTTTAGGAATAACTACTCTTCCTATATAATTATATTTTTTTCCATTTTTAGCTATATATGATTTTGTTTGTACTTTTGTAGTCTGAGTATTTGAATTTTGGGTATCTTCTTTTGGTATTGTAATCTGCATTGTTTCCTGTGTGTTTTCAAAAGAATCTTGTGTAATTTTTACAATTAGTGCATTTTCTTCTTGATCAACAATTGTTGTATCTGAGAACATATTTTTCAAAATATCTTTTGAAACATCTGATTCTTTATTTCTATCATATTCAGCATATATATACATTGTTGATAAACATATCATACAAAATAAAGAAATAGCAAACATTATTTTATATATTTTTTTCTTTCTCTTAAGTTCAGGCGTTACATATACTTTTTCTGTTACCAGTATTTGATTCATTCTGTACTCCCTTTCTATTTTTTATTTGGTTCTATTGTTAATGTTTCTATAATCCCAGTTTTATCACTATATGTTATAGCTATATCATATTTTTCGTTTTCTTCTAATTTTTCCTTAATTCCAGTAGCTAAATCTACATTAGGATTATCTTTTTTAATATTTAATTTTATTCTTTCTTTTATTTTTTCTGAAGTTGATGTACTTGCAGTATTAAGTGGTGTTATATCAACACTTTCTAAATGATCTTTTACAACATCTAATAATGTTTTTACACTTTCTGCTGATATTTCTGAACCAGTATAAAATTCAAATTTAGCATTAAATCTATTTATTTCTTCTTTAGTTGCTTGATTATCTGTTTCATTATCATTTGCATTGTCCGTATTCTCAGTATTTGACTCACTATCTGTCAATATACTTTTTAAAGCTGTCATCAAATCTTCTGATTGTAATTTTTTCACTAATAAATTATATCTTTTTACAAGTGTATCTGTGTATGCATTTTTCATTCTTTGTACAACCATTTTTAATACTGTCTTATCTAAATCATTTGCTAAAACATTATTATCAGAACCTAAATTTATCTTATCTTTCACTGTATTTGTTATTGTATTTTGAGCTTTTACATTTATATTAATAATTCCTTTATAAAAATCCAAATTAAATTCTGTTGTTTTATAATCACTTGTTAATACTGCCTCTGCAGAATATTCATCTTTTCCATCAATTGTTTCTACATTTAATATATATTTTTCATTTTCACTTGTTGTTTCTCTTGAAATTTCTATTTTCTGACTGTTTTCTTTTTCACTATTTATTTGTTCATGTTGTATTTTTAATACATATTTTCCCTCATTATTTGAAGTTTCTATATTAACAGTATCTGTATTCATTGTTATTGATGTTCTTATATTTTTTCTATCTTGAACATATGTTGTTATATTAACTTCTGGATATTCTGTATCTTCAGCATCTCTTAAAATCTCTTCAACATATTCTTTATATTTTTTCGAATCTCCCAATAAGTTCTGTACTTTTTCTAAAATAATATCATCATTTTGCAAATTATTTAATATTTTTATTATTAAATTTTGTACTTGAATACTACTTAATTTACAAGAATAAGCTGTTGTTTTTTCTGTTTTTGAATCAATGGTTATAACTGAATTATTCTGTTTTGAAAATTCTCCTTGTTTCATTGCATCAGCAAAAATTTGCAAGTATTTATTTTTTATATTTTCATAATCTTCTTTTGAAAATAATATACCACTATAGAATTCTTTATCATCTTCTATAACTTTTTTCATTGTTTCAACTTCTTCATTTGTTAAATCTGAATCTTCTATATTTTTTCCATCTTTAAATGTTAGAAATTGTTTAAATATATTAGTAAATCTTATTCCATCTAAATCATCTTGTTTTATACTCTCAACTTGAATTACACTGATATCTCCAAATAATATTTGAAGATTTTTATAATTATATTGTTGATCTTTTTGAGTTTTCATATTCATACTCAAATTATTATATCCACTAGAAATTTCTCCACCTTCTGAATACTTAAAATCTAGTTTTGTATTTGTTTCACAAGTTTCATCATTTAACATTGAAATATATTTTTTTATTGATTCAGATTTCATAACATCTTCAACTTGACTTATTCCTTGTATTAAATATTTAGAAAATGCTTGATTTTTTCCTAAAAATACATCTGTATTTAAAAATAAATATGTAATTATTCCAGCAAAAATTGCAATTATTAATAGTATTACAATAATTATTATTCCTATTTTTTTTCCTCTCATATTAATTTTCCTTTCTTATCCTTTGTTTTACTGACTCATATATAACTATTCCTGTTGAAACTGAGGCATTTAAAGATTGAATTTTTCCTTTCATTGGAATTTTTACTAAAAAATCACAATTCTTTTTAACTTTTTCTCCAATTCCTTTTCCTTCATTTCCTATTACAATTGCCAATGGTCCTGTTAAATCTTGATTATAATAATATTTATTTGTATCAACAGCTGTTCCACAAACCCATAATCCTGCTTGTTTTAATTCTTCAATTGCATCTGATATATTTGTTACTCTTGCAATTTTCATATGTTCAACTGCTCCTGCAGATGCTTTATTTACAGTACTATTTACTGATGCAGCTCTTCTTTTTGGAATAATTACTCCATGTACTCCTGCTGTTTCTGCTGTTCTTATTATTGAGCCTAAATTATGAGGATCTTCTATTCCGTCTAAAACTATTACGAATGGGTCTTCATTTCTTTCTTTTGCTACTTGTAAAATATCTGATATTTCTACATATTCAAATGGTGGTACTATTGCAATAACTCCTTGATAATTTTCTTCTTGTGCCATTTCATCCATTTGCTTTTTATCTTTTTCTACAACTATAATCTTTCTTTCTTTTGCAATTCCAAGAATCTTATTTATAGAACCATGTTTTTCTCCTCTTGTAACAAATATTTTATTAACATCTTTTCCACTTTCTAATAATTCTAAAACTGAATTTCTTCCTTCTATTTGATCATCAAATCTTTTTTCTTCCTGATTATGCTCTTCATTTTTTTGCATTCTATTTTTATTAGATTCTTTTTTATTAAAATTATTTTTCTCGAATTTTCCTTTGTTTGATGTTATTTTTCTATTTTCATTTTTTCTTTCTTTCATTTTTATATTCCTTCCTCTTTTAACATCTTTTATTCTTCATCTAATTTTAAAACTGATAAAAAGGCTTCTTGTGGCATTTCTACATTTCCTATTTGTCTCATTCTCTTTTTTCCTCTTTTTTGTTTTTCAAGTAATTTTTTCTTTCTTGTAATATCTCCACCA
>MNRO01000020.1 GCA_001915995.1 Clostridium sp. 26_21 | reverse complement strand
GTGTTAGTATAAAAGAAAAAATATATGAAACATTTTCCAGAATCGGAGTTTATTATCAATGCAGACGGTAGTGTATTTCACTTGCATTTGCAGCCCGAACAGTTGCGGGATAAAATAATATTGGTGGGAGACCCGGGACGGGTCGATTTGGTCGCATCGTTTTTCGATACACGTGAATTTGAAGTTTCGAGCAGAGAGTTTCACACGATTGGCGGTATTTACAAGGGTAAATCGGTGATGTGTTTGTCGCATGGTATCGGGACCGACAATATCGATATCGTAGTGAATGAACTCGATGTTTTGGCAAATATCGATTTTTCCACTCGATATGAGAAACCTCAATTTCGACAGTTGACTCTGGTGAGGGTAGGTACTTCGGGAGGATTACAGCCTCATGTACCAATCGGGACCCCTGTAATAGCCGAGAAATCTATCGGTTTCGATGGTGTGCTTAATTTTTATGCCGGTCGGGATAGGGTCTGTGACCTTGATTTTGAAAGAGCTTTTTGTGAGTTTGTGAAAATTAGAGTTTTCGTTGGTATATTGCTATTTGCAAGAGTTTTAGTTTATAGAACATTTGTGTCTTTTTATGGCATTTTTGGAGGGGATTTTACCCAATTTTTACCCAACTTGTGTAGTACATTTGTTCTTAGATTTATAACTCTTGTAGGTGCATTTTTGAAAATGAATAATTTTAATTTTTGGAGGTTTTAGATTATGAATAATTTTACTGATTATCTTTGCTATTGGAATAAGAAGTATTATAGGAATGGATTTTGTAATGGGGTGCAACTGATTAGTGGATGCTTTAACAATAATGTTTCATTTTAAAGTGCAAAATTTGCACTTTAAAATATCACAAAGGCGAGATTAATTCTCGCCTTTCCAAATAACAACTCTCACCTCTAGAAAAGAAATTCTCATTTGCAATCATGCAAAATCAATTTTCTTCTGATAAAAGATTTATCTTATTTTTTAATATTGCAACATCTTTTGTACTATTCCTTTTTTTCATATTATCAAAAACTTTCATCTGTGATTCTGGGCTCCAAAATACTTTTAAGAGCTTTTTTGCTCTAGTTATAGCAGTATAAAATATATTTTTTGTTATTTCATCTTCTACATTAGACGTAATAATTATTTTTACTGAATCATATTCTAGCCCTTGAGCTTTATGTATTGATACAGCATATGCTAGATTAAACGGAATAATATATTCATTACTGTCGTCATCATCATTAGTATCTTTAAAATTCCTAACGTATAGCCTAATTAAAGTTTGATAATCCATATTTTCTATAATTTCGTAATTTCCTTCACTATTATATAAAACATCATCAACTAGAATTGTAAACCATACACAGTCATTATTATCATCTTTCTCAATATTTTTAATTCTTCCTTTTAAATTATTATACAAATCCCTAAATCTTGGACAATCATTAAAAACAATAGGATCTTCTTTCTTAAAAGTATCTACTCCAATATTATACTCAATGTTAGAATTTTTTTCTTGTAAAACTTTATTTATATTATTAATTCCATATAATCCATCATAATTTAAACATAATATAATTTCATCAGTATCTCTTTTATTAAATATTTCTTTGAAATCTATTGCTGAGGAATATTCTTGACTGTTTATTTTGTTTAATGCATTATCATCATTATCTCTAACCATTTTCCATAATTCTAACAATTCTTTATCTTCAGTTCTATTAGTATGTATCAACTCATATACAAATTCATTTTTAAACAGATAATAACTTAATGAAAACCAATTTCCATATTTTATTGATTCTATTTGAAATACATCTCCTGCTAGGATAATTAACTTGTAATCCTGTTTTTTTAATACCTTTAACATGTCATTATTACTAATCATACTACATTCATCAATAATTAATATATCATAATTATTTTCATCATATTTAATATAATTTGAAACTGTTTTAAATGTAGAATTAAATAAGTCAATGCCACTAATTCTAGCTCTTAAATTCTCTACAGCAGTATTGGTATTAGATAAATATATTTTACTATATCCATTAAATATCATGGATAAAACTTCTAGCACTTTTGTTTTTCCTGTTCCTGCTGGTCCATGTATAATTCCAATAGATTGATTTCTAAACATATTATTTAATATTTCTTTCTTATCCAACGATAAATCCATATTTAGATATTCATCTTTTTTATTTTCTATTATTTCAGCAAATTCACTTTGGGCATTCAATTTATATGAATTTAATTTATTTATTATTTCAATCGAAGTGTCCTCATAAGATTTTATATATACATTATCATATTCTTTTACTAATTTTCCTCTTTGTAGTCTATCAATGCCATATTTAACTAATGAATTATTATATTCTTTCATTAGTTCATCTACATTTCCAAACTTTTCTACTTCATCATATGAAGTATATAAAATGTTTTTTGATTCGCAATTATTCTTAATATACTTTCCTAATAATTCAAAATTTCTTCCTTCTATTTCAATTGCATTTAGTAAATGAAACCAGCTAATATTATGATTTGCTAAAGACATTGCATATGGCATAGAATCAAAAGGAATGCTCTGATTTACTAAATATAAATTTGAAATATAATTATTAGGATAATCACACAATTGACTTCTAACAACCTTATTATCTAATTTCACTAGTAAATATCTTAAAATGTTACATCCTTTTTTTGACGTCAATAAATGTGATCTAACCTTGATTAATAAATTAGTAATATTGTTGTTATCAGCATTTCCTTTAATTTTCTCGATATATTTTATAAACATATCATTATCCATTAGTACTATTTCCAATAAATTTCTTTCTTCATATGTAAGAATTCTCATTAAATTACCATATTCAGCATACTTGTCATCAATTTTATTATTTATTCCAAATATTAAACCTATGTTTTTTAGTTCACATGGACGTATTGATATAAAATAATTATCTATCACTTTAATTTTAGTAGTTATTGAAAACAATTCAATATTTTTTTCTTGATAAGAAATCTTAATAGAATAATTATCTGGTATATAATACTTTGTGTACATTAAAATTCTTTCAAATTTATTTGTATAATCGGTAGCTTTAGTCAATGTGATTTCATAATACAGCTTACCATTTGCATATATCGGTTTATTTTTAACAACATAGAATCTTCCGCTTCTTAATGCTTTACTCTTAACCTCTCCAACTGTTTCTATAACATTTCCTATTTTTTTATAGTGTTCCTTAGTTAAATTATCTTCATATATTGGAAAATCTTCTAATTTTTTTAAAACAATTATTCCAAAATTCTCTAGTGTTTGTTTTATCATACAAATATATCTAAAATAATATAATACCAATCTCTCTGCATCATTTTCACTTGGAGTATAATGTGATGCAGTAGATTGTAAAAATTTATGAAAAATACTTATATATTTATATTTTTTTACACTAGATACATATTTTATTGAACTATCAACATTATTATAATGTATGTCTAAACTTAATGAATTTTCAATATTATTAATCAATATAGCTACATCTTCTGTTAAATTACGTAATTGAGCTAAAATATTTTCAGATAGTAATCCTCTATCTTTTAATATTTTGTGTGCATCTATATTTTTATCTATAACACTGCATATATACTTTATTTCCTGCTCTGGCTTTATCCTACTCATATTATTTTCTCCTATAATATTATTAATCAACAAACTGATATACTACATTTTTTACTTTTATTGTTTAGCTGAATTTGGTAAATATTTTTTTATGTCATTTACAAAGAAAGATAATAAATCTCCTTGTTTCAATCCTTTCTTTCCCTGCCCCATATCTTTTCTAATTTCAAATACTATTTCTTCTAATAAAAATAAATTTTGGGTAGCTTTTGTCTTGTCTTGTGAAAATTCTCTAAATTTAATCCATTTTTTGATTACTCTACTCGATCCCCATAATGTAAGTGACTCTGAAAAAGCAGATATATCATTTATCATTTGCTCTTGAGTATATTTTTCTTGAGGATTTTTAGTGCTTTTTTGCAACTTATATACCATTGATATAAAGTCTTTATATGGCTCTTCTCTTTTTTCGTACAAATATCTTTTGGTTATTTGCCTATATTCTATAAATTTAGATACAATTGAACTAATAACTACTGTCACTATAGATATTCCACCTGTAATAATTGCTACAATAACTACACTATCCATACTGGATGTAATAGTACTTATTTTTTCTACTCCCTTTATTAACAGAATTCCTATATTCTTTATTAATAAATATATTAAAAAAAATAAAATTGCTACAATAGCTAAAGAATATATCACATTCATTATTTCTTTAAATTTTTTCATAAATATCACCCTTTTTATAATATCATAATTTGTTTGCATATTTTGTCGAAATTTGTATTTTATTATCAAAAACAAAATAATTTTGTAACTATTAATTACTCTCATACTTTGCTTTTCTCTTGTAAACTTTATTCTAAATATTCTTTTAACCCATCAACTATTTTATAAACTTTGGTCATTGGATTTCTATCTGATGCTTGTTCATTTTTATTTACCTTTTCTAGAATATTCTTTATCTCTCATACAATATTAAAATCCTCTAATACTGGAATAGCACCATATCTTCCAGATAAATAATCTTTATTGTAAGTTGCATCATTTCTAACCTTTACATCGTTAATCTTGTAATCAGCCAAAGAATATATTTTAGAAATTCCGTCTTTATCTTTTTCTGCAAACCATATCTCATCTCTTCTAAATGTTTCTTTGTTTAAGTTTACCGTATCATGTGTTGAATATATTAACTGTCCATTTCCTATATTAGTCTGACTATTATGGAATAAGTTAATAATATATCTAGTTAATAATGGATGTAATTTTGCATCTAATTCATCAACAAATAATACCATTCCATTTTTTAATGCATCCATAAAGAAATCAAATAAGTGAAACATTTTTCTCGTACCA
Organism: Clostridium sp. 26_21; assembly: GCA_001915995.1. Lineage (GTDB taxonomy): Bacteria > Bacillota > Clostridia > TANB77 > CAG-508 > CAG-269. Next base: position 101,491 of record MNRO01000020.1, on the reverse strand, counting down.
TTAGATTCTAAATAAAATGGTAATGCATTTAACTCTCCATTTTCTCCTCTGTGAAGAACTTCAATATCTATAATACCATTATTACTTTTAACGGCTTCTATTGAATCTGGTGTAGTTCTTATTCCTTCAATTCCAGAATCAAATGTTTTTATAAATTTTAATAGTTCTTTTTTATAGTTTTCATCGCTTAGTATTTTTAATGAAACTCTGTTATTAATAAATCTTTCAAAATTTGGATTACCTAAGTCTAAATACATGCTATTCACAAACCAGTCATATACATTGCTGAAATCCTCATTATTTCTATCTATTTTGCTATATATATTTAAGAATAATGTTCTTTCATCTATATTCACTAAATCTGAAATTTTATTAGGTTTCATTGATACATTGTTATTTTCTCTTTCGAAAATAGCATAAAATTTATTTACTCTTTTCTCAAATAACCACTCTGAAATAATTGTATCCTTTAAAACTTCAAAACCATATTTATATATTTTATTGTTTTTAGCTAATATTTCTACTTCTAAAGCGATTGGAGCATTATTTATCATAAAGCTATAAATATTTTCTTCATCTATTGGAGAATTCTTTTTAGAGTCATCACTTACTAATATTCTTTTTTTCATATAATCAAAAGCCTGTAACACATTAGTTTTTCCACTAGCATTGGCACCATAAATTGCAGATACTTTCAAATACTCACCATTTTCTGTTTTAGCCACATTATATTCATGTTCTTTTAATGATGTTGCTTCCATATCTAAACAATTTTCATTTTTAAAAGATTTGAAATTTTTAAAACTAAATCTTATTAACATTTTAAAATCCTCCTTTACTTTATATATTATATGCTAAAGTCAAAAAAATATCAACTTTTTTGAGATATTTTCTCAAATTTATTGATATTTATTTAAAAATACTATTAAATTCTAATGGTACTATATTTTCATAAAGTAATGTAAACTGTGAGTTAACTTGTCTATAATCATGATAATGTCCAAAATACCATTTCTTAAACTCACATTTTTCTGAAACTTCTTGTAAATAATCTGTTAAAATATCTTTTTTATAAGATGGATTTAGTAATGTTTGAATGCTTGTAGGACAGCAATGAGAAATAATATAATCAACTTTATAATTTACTTTTTCTAAATTTTTTATTCCGTTTTGCATCTCTTCTTCAGTTGGAAGTTCTAAATCCCACCACGAATAATCTCTTATTCTAAAATATGCTCCTCTTTTTCGATACTCATATATTTTTTCATATTCGTCTATGTTTAATATTCCATCCATTATGTCGTGTGATCTAGCACCACCAAATGTGAAGAACTTTTTATTATCTATGTTAAATATCTCTCCTCGCATAAAATGAATAACTGATTCTCTTATTTGATGAACTTTACCACCATGCCATTCTTCCACTGGATAATTATATAATCTTTCAAAATTTTCATGATTACCATCAACAAATAAAGTTGTAAAATTTTTATTATTTAACCAATCTAGCCAATGCTTTTCATATATACTCTCTACTATATAGTTCCATACTCCACCAAAATCACCACAAATAATTACATAATCATTTTTAGTCATATCAGATTGTATTGGAAATTTCTCTTCTTCAAATCTCGAAAAATCAGCATGTGTATCACCTGTAATATAAATCATTGTTAACTCCTTTGATTAATTTGCAAATATTTCTCTTATTTTTTCTTCTAATATTTTCTTTTCTCCACTTCCTGCTGTACTAAGTCTAATTAATGGAACCTCATACTTTTCTAATATCCTATCTTTTAATTTGTCTCTTTCTTGCTGCTTTGTTCCTTCTTTATGATAATAATATCCATCAACCTCTATAGCTAAAACCATCTTTTTATCCATTTTATTAAATATTACAAAATCAATATGTGTCCAATCATTATTTGCATATAATTTTTCTTCTTCATTTAATAAATCATCATTTGCTAAAATATCCATTAATGGAATATGAACAACTATATCTAAATTATCAAAGTTATTCTCCTTTATAACTTCCTCTATCAAGTTATATGTTAAATTTTCCGAATCATAGTCAGATATTCTCTTTTTATTTTTCAAATATTCCATACGTTGTTTTCTATTTTCCTTATACAGCATATCATATATTGATTTTGTTTTGCTTTCGACTACTTCAAAATTATTATATTGAATATATTTTATTAAATCATCTATGTTAGTGCCTACATTATTTTCGCTATCTGATACGACTACTCTTAAAAATCTTTTTGCTCTTGTTACGGCAACATTTAACATTTTAGGATCATCAACAAATTCTCCTATTTCATTATCTACCGTTGTTAATATTATTGCTTCTTCTTCTCTGCCTTGAAATTTATGTATTGTATCAATCTTTAGTTCTGTTCCAAATCTTACTTTTAATTCCTTCTTTTGTTCTCTATATGGAGAAATTACACCTATATCTTTTATAGTTATTTTTTCTGTAAGTTTCGGCATAATCTCTTTTTCTATAATATCTATTTGTCTAATATTCTTATGTCCTCTGGCATGATTGCCTTTTGCAGAAATGTATGCCTCTAATACATTATTCTCTCCTTTATCTTCTGTCATTACTATTAAATTTCCATCGTAAAATTTTTTATTGCAAAATTGTATAATTTTAGGATGACATCTATAATGTTCTTGCAATAATTTCTTTGGAGCCTCTGTTACGGTATTACTTACAGATGATAAAAAACTATGTTGTAAATAATTATAATTACTTGGTATCATATATTTCTTTGAAATTTCCTCTATTATATTTTTATTATCTGTTGTAATAACATTAGGTAACTGTTTTAAATCTCCTACAATTACAGCATTTTTAGCTACAGATAAAGCTAAAACTCCTGTAATTAAATCTACTTGTGATGACTCGTCCATTATAATATAATCAAATTTATAATTTTTATTTAAACATTTTTTAATTGAGTGAGTTGTACTAAAAACAATAGGATAATCTTCATTGAACTGCTTAGAATTATTATATAAGTCTTTTATATCATATATTTTTCTTTCTACATTCTGACTATATCTCTTTCTTAAATATTCATTTAATAATTTTATAGAATCATCTATTAATATATTTAACTTGTTATTCCCCAATTGTTCTAATTGTTTACTATTATTTTTTATTGTATTTTCTAATTCCATTTCTTTTACTATAAAAAATAATCTATTATAACAATTTATTATATCTTTTCTTTCTCTTTTATAAAAATCTTTTTTTCCTATTCCATATAAAAATTGAGATTTTATTCTAAACCACAAATTTATTTCTTGTAATTCTTCATACTCTACTTTCAGTTTCATTATTATTTTAGATGTTATCTTTTTTATATTCCTAATTTTAGGCATATTTATATTATTATCGTGATGTTTATTGAAATATTGATGTTGTAATTTTATTTCATTTAATTCTTCTCTTAATTTAGCTATGTTATTTTGAATATCAAATATCTTAGTAATACTTTCATTTAATTCTAATATTTCATTTTGTGTAGAATATTCATCTTCAAGTTTATCTCCAAATTTAGGATATTGTCCTGTTTGATTATTTATAAACTCTTCCTTATTTTCTCTCTTTCCTAATCTTGCACATAGATAATCTAAATTATATTTTTGCAATTTTTCATATACATTATCTGTTGCAGCATTATTATTTGAAACAACTGCAACTGTTTGTCCATTCTTTACTATATTTGCAATTATATTTAATATTGTTTGAGTTTTACCAGTACCTGGAGGTCCCTCTATTATGCTTATTTGACTACTCATAGCATTTCTTACTGCTTGGAATTGCGACTTGTTTGCTCCAAAAGGGAAAATAATATTATTTAAATTTACATTCATTTTGTATATGCCTGTTTTTGGATTTAAATATTTATATAAAGCAGTATCGCTAGATATGAAATTAATTCCTTCATATTCATCAGTAAGTAATGATTTTCCATCTTCTGTTTTTACACTTACAACCTTAGAAATTTCTTTATAATAATCAAATTTATTAATTGATAATGTTTGAGACTCATTATTTTTTACTAACTGTAAACTATATTCTGAAACTACAATAGATGTACCATCTCCAAAAAATAATTTACAAATACTTTCAAATTTTAATATCTTTATAACATTATATACATATCCTTGATTTAAAATTATTCTTTTATCTTTTATATCTATTTCAGTAGGATTCTTATAAAATTGAAAGTCTCTTCTTGAATAAGAATACATTTTTCCAGTGCTTTTATATTTTATATTTATAAGATTCTTATTATTTTCATAGCTAATAATATCCTCGGTTTTATCTTCGTTTTTTATAATTATTAAATATTTATTTACATCCATTTACCTCTCCATTATTTAGCAATATTAAAAAAACATGCTTTTTATATAATATGATATCTTTACTTGTTAATTTTTATTGTTAAGTTATTATATGCCATCTCTTACATCACTTATTCATACCTATATTCTTCACTATCCTCAGCAACCATTAAATTACCATAATCTTCCTCTTCGTTAGTAGAATAAACAATACCTTCATTTTGATTTGATCTTTTTTTCAAATATTCAGATAACTTTTTATCTGTGCAATAAACATAGCATCCTTTCATACCTCTAGTCATTAATGTTCTATATGTATTTTTTATTATTTCATCAGCAACTTTTAACGCATTTTCTGGATCCTTCTTATACATTGTTTTTATTCCCCACAATGATCTATCTGTGCTCGCTCTTTTCGTATAATCAGTAATTACTTTTTCATTTTCGTATCTCATATCATCGCCTATAATTACTCCTACATAATCAAATTCTAGTCCTTGCGTTGTGTGAATACATCCAGCTTGTTTTATAGTATGTTCTCCTATTGCAAATGACTCTCCACCACTTAAATTCCAACTCATTTCGAAATTATATTGTGGTATTTTTATGTTTTTATCGTTATCATTGCTTCTGTTTTTGTCATTTGGCCACTCCCAACAATATCCTGCAACAATCCTTGATTTATTATTCTCTTTGTTTTTTTCTTCGATTGCTTCTCTTAACTCATTTGGGTCATCAAAAACTTTAAAATCATAGTCAAAGCCATCAATATCAAAATTAGCAGTGTTTCGAATTTCTAAAACATTGTCAAGCCAAGCGACATAACCATCAGAACCATTACATCTAAATTGGCTATCAAGTTCATATATTTCCACTCCCGCACCAAGTTCATTGGCATATTTTTTTATTAATTCTTCACTTCCAATATCTTTTAATGTTACTCTTTGATTTTCATCTAAGAAGAATATTGAAAATCTAGAAGCATTTATTATCTCCTTAACTTGATTCTCGCCCAAATTAGAATGATATCCAGATTTTTCAGTTAACCTATGTGCTTCATCTACAACAAGGCAATCCAACACATTGCTTTTCTCATCATAAAATTTTCCTGATCCCTGAAATAAATGCTCAATATACTTTTTAGTGAAATTTCCTTTTAATTTTGTAGAATATACCTCTCTAGGTGCTGAATTACTTGTAACATAAAAACATGTGAATCCATTTTTGTTTAGTTCTACTAATAGATTTATTGCTAAGACAGATTTTCCTGTTCCAGGTCCACCTTTTACTATAACTACATTTTTCATACTTTTATTGATTGTATCCATTGCATTTTTTAATGCATATTTATGGATAATATTTTGTGTATCAATCATATAAAATTCTTTATTTCCTTTTAACATACTACACAACGTATCTTGCAACATTTTTGAAGGTTTTATTCTACCATTTTCAATTTCATATAATACTTCCTTGTCGTCTCCAATCTCAATATATTTTTTTATGAATTCTCTTAATTTTAATACATCAGAATGGGCAAATAATGGTGCTTCTTTTATATATTCTTGATATTGTTCTTTTAATAGCGGATCATCATCTGTAAAATAATAATTATGAAGAAAAGCGCAAGGCCTTATATTAATCTTCTTATCTTCAACATTTGCATTATAATCCTTTATTAAATTAGCATATGTCATTGCCTGATAAGATGGGTGATTAACATCTCTTAATGCTCCACCAGTATATGTATTAACTTTATAAACTCCATCTACTTTGTCAACTTCTGTACACTCATCCCACTGTTTTAATTCAACTATAACAGCTTCATGAGAATCATTTTTGCTATATCCTGACATCATAAAATCAATTCTACAACCAGTAGGTGGAATATTATATTCTATTGCTACTCCCATATTATTAGGAATTTCATTATCATCTAATACGCCTCTCATATATTGCATTGAATTTTTCCACGAGTTAAATTCAGGTGCTGATGGTTTTCTATGTATACACTCAATGTATTTTTCTCTAATTTTATCTGCTATAATTCCTAAATTAACGTCTTCAATAAAACTTTCCTTTATTCCTTGATATACTAACATAATAATTGCCCCCAATAATTATTACTTTTATAATTTATTATATTTTGTGCTTACTCCCTTTGCTTTTTCTACTGGATATTTTTTCTTCGTCTTATCTAGTTTCTTTAATATTATTTCTTTTGGATCTACATCTAATTTCATAGCCATTTGTATACAATATGTAAATACATCTGCTAATTCTTCACATACTTCTTCCTTATTATAATTTTCACTATTCCATTGGAAACATTCTAAAAGTTCTCCTGCTTCGATAGAAATTGATTTTGCCAAATTTTCTGGAGAGTGAAATTTGTCCCAATCTCTCTCCTCATTAAATTGTTTAATTTTTTTCATCAACTCTTCCATTTTTCACTTATTTTCCTCTCTATTTAAAATCGTATTGCAATATGCTTTTACACCAACTTTAGATATTGACATCATTGCTAACACAACTAAAGGTACTACAATAATTGCAGTTGCTCCAAGTTTTGGAGCTAAAGCTAAAGTTAACCCTGATATAATTGCATCTTTTCCTAAATTTATATAAACCTTAATTTCTTTAACTTGTTCTTCATATTCTGGTGATTCACTAAGTAGTTTACAAAGTTCTATCTTAAAATTTTTAAGTAATTGATTCTTTTCTTGCGTTCCTCCAAAATTAACATTATTTATTGGTCCATTAGCATTTATCCATAATTCAATTGCTTCATCTTCATTGTTATTTACTAATAGTTCTTGTATAATTTCTTTTTGGTATTCTTGAAGGCTTTCTAATAATTCTTGATTAGAATACTTTGGCAATTCAATCATTCTTTTCCTCCTTTATCATTTTTAAAATATATTCTGCAGATATGCAATGAGTAGTTTGATGTAATTCTCTAGGATTTATTCCTCCTAATGAAATTCCTGAATCTGGTGCAAAAGCACCTATTAACATTGCAATAATTTTATTACTTTTGGGGTCATATACTAAAGAACCTGATTGTCCGGGTCTAGTCTGAGTATTTACTACTATATATTTTGATTTTATATTGTTGCTTTCTAATAGTATCTTTGCTCCTACATCTGCCTCTTGAACAGTTAGCACCTTTCTTCCCTCAGTACAATGAGGAAATCCAATAATATAGGTCTGTTCCATTATTTTTATATTATCGATATTTCCCAATAATACTTCTGGTGCTGTAATAGATTGAATTGGTTTTAAAATTGATATATCTCTAAACGGATCACTTGCAATTATTTTTACACCAATACAATTTGCCCTTGTTACTGTTGTATCCTGATATTCATTTATGCTTTTCATACTAGGTAATATTATTGATAAATTCTCATCATTATCTCCTATAACGTGTCTAGGAACTACTATATACTTTCCTTTTTCAATCAAAAAACAAGTTCCTAACATATTAATTACACCATTTTGAGTTTTTCCTATTGCTAATACAATTTGAGAAAATATATCCATATTGATTCTCCTTTTATAATTATAATTACTCTAGTATATTTTATATCACAAAACGACATTTTTCTCAACAGATACTTCTAAATATTTACAATTAATTTCTATGAAAAAAATGATCATATATATAGCCTGCCTTTATATACTTCTCCGTCAATTCCATTTTCTTCTTTTCTAACAATTCCAAATATTTTTGTTTAAAAACATTTTTGCAAATCCACTCAACACCTTTACTGGAAATAACAACTTTGCCATCAACTAAAAATTTATATTGCTCCGAATAATGAGGCATTTTTTAATGCCTCATATTCGCCAGCGTGGTGTTTTGACACCCTTTTCGCTGTTTAGGGCAAAATGCCCTAATACCCTTTTTGCTCTCCGAGGGATAATTTTTTATAAAAAATCTCTTATTTTTATTTTAAATAATTGCAAAAAAGCTCAAATTTCTAAATTAAAAACATGAACTTTTTTGCTTTACTTTTATGTATAAATATTTTATAATTATATTAGTTTTTGGATTAAGTTAGTATTTAGTTTGGTCGCTTATACTAACTTTTTTCTTTTTCATATTCATCATATTTTTTTAGTTCAATTCCATAGCAAAATTGATATAACTTTTCAATAACAGCTTCTGCTAATTCTTCATCTTCACTTTGATAAAATCTATCTAATAAGCTCTCTTTATCAAACCTAGTTGTTACTATAATTGGTAATTTATTTTCATTTCTATTTTCTATAATTGTATATAGTTTTTCTAATGCCCAACTACTAATTCTTTCCGTTCCTAAGTCATCAATTATAAGCATATCAACCTTAGAATACAATTCTATTATGTCTTTATCTTTACTAGAAAAATCTTTAAAAGTATCTTTAATTACATCCAGCAATAAAATTAGTATTCCCATTAAAACTAACATATCTTTTTCAGTTAGTTTATTTAAAATAGTTGTTGCTAAATGCGTTTTTCCAACTCCAGATTTTCCAGTAATAATAAGTCCATTTTTTTTGATTTTTATTTATACATTTTTGTGTAAAATCTTTTACAATTTCTATTTCTTTCTTATTAGTTGCTGTTATTATTAAGTTTTCAAATTGATAATCTTGTATTCGTTTACTAGTATAATTTTGTATATAAAATTGCCTAATCATTTGTTCAAAATGTTTCCTCTTCTTTTGTATTTCTTCTTTTAAATCTATTTCATTCCAATAAGCTTTTGATTTTTCACAATCGCATCTTTCATACTCTATTGAACTTATAGGTATATTTGCATATAAATAATCTAAACCTATTGGCTTCAAATCTTTTCCACAGAATTTACATTTATTGTGGAAAATTTCATCTTTAGATTTACATTTCATATTTTCTAAATCCATTTGTGTTCTCTTCTTCCTTTCTTATTTCTTATCTTCTTTATTCTTAATTCTTATTTCTTTATTCTTTTTTTCTTTCCCGTTACATAACGTTACTGTAACATCACTTTTTTCATTTTCACTTTTCTTTTTTTTACGATATTTTTGTTGCCTTAATCTAGCTTGTTCCTTATATTTTTCATAAGTTTTAATACTTTGATATTCATTCCAGTTTTTTATTTTGTACACATTGCTATCTAAAATAATCATATCTAATTCTAAAAATTTCTTAATAATTTCTTGCATTTTTTCTTCAGACTTTCCCATAATCTTCGAAAAATATTCTATTGTCATTATTTTATTATCACTTATTAATAATTTTCCTTCTTTATTACATTCCATAGCTAAAATTAATAATTGAAGCCATACTCTAATATATGTATCTCCATCAGGCTCTTTCAGTAATATTTGAATTTTTCTATTTGCAAATAAATTTACATCGATTTTTAACCATTGTATCTTATGCATTTCCTCCTTTCCTCTCTTTCTTTAAAATTTAATTCATAGATTGTAATTCCATGTTTTTTAAATATTCATCTAGTGCTTGTACTCTAAATAAATATTTTCCACCAACTTTGCAATATGGAATTTGTTTTTTCCTTACCAGTTGATTAATTAACCAATATGAAATGCCTAAATACTCTGATGCTTCTTTCATCGTTAGTGTTGTTCTTTGAATTTGATTATTTATCATAGTACTACCTCCTCTCTTTCTTATTTAGAAGGTCCCTCTCTTCCCTTCTACTATAAACCCCAGAACAACTATTAAAAATGGAGCTATTTTTGAAAAATTTTTAAATTTTTTATTCCATTTTATTCTTTTTTCAGTGTTTTCAATGGTTACATGGTATCTTTTTTGTAATTTTTATTGCATTTTTTACTATTTTTTTGTATAATTAAGGCACTTTGTTAGCAATTTTATTTAATAAATCATATTGCAATTTATATTTTGAGGTGTTTATATGTTAAGAGAAGATAATATTCCAGTAAAAAATTGTTTCAACTTTTGGTTTAATCGAGAAAAAAGAAAAGAGTTTTATACAACTTCTATTTCTTTGTATAAAACTACTTTTAATCATAATAAAAATAATAAATTTGCAAATATACTTTTTGATAATGCTAATAATGATAAAGAAATTTATTTTTCTTCATCTACATTGTTAGAGCCTTTTGAAGAAAGTTATGGTACTTTTTTAATAAAATTCCTTAATGCAAATTTTGCATCATTTGAAAGTTCTTATCATACCTTTTTCTGTTTTTATGGATTTTCTATTTTAAGTGAATTTGATAAATCTATTCCTTTATTAAAATGTTATAAAACAGAAAATGAATTTATAAAAACTTATCAACCCATTTTCAATAGAATTAAGCCTAAATTAAAAAAATTACAATATTTAATAAGGCAATGTGTGGACTATATGTTTAATTTAAATAATAATTCAGTAGATAAAAATTATACTCCTTTAGAAAAATGTCTTTCTTATTCTATATTTAATAATTTATTTAAATATTCTACAAACATAGAAGTATATTATTACCAGCAATTTGCACACGATATATACCATATAGCTTCACAATCTATAACACCTAAAATTGTTAGAGAATATCTAGAAAATGGAATAATAAGTCTAGGTGATAGCCCTGTTTTCCATACTTTATATTTATCTAATATATTGTATATTTCTCTATTTGAAATAGCTACTAATAAGAATGTAAAAATTAAAATTTGTAAAAACTGTGGGAAATATTTTATTCCACTTAAAAACACCGAAAAATATTGTGATATTGTATATTGTAAAGATGAAGTAACTTGTAAAAAGATTGGTGCTAATAACTCTTATTCTAAAAAAAGAAATACTATTGAAGGAATTAGAATTTATAGAAATAATTATCAAAGAAGATTAATGCAAGTTAAAAGATCTAACAATGAAGAAATTCGAATAACTTTTGAAAATTGGAAAAAACTTGCTAAAGAAAAAATAAAAGAATTTAATAATAATATAATTTCAGAAAAAGAATTGCTCGAATGGATTAAAGAAAATTAAAATATATAATTAAAAAGTCTATACTTACTTTGTATAGACTTTATTTTATTATATCTAATCCATATTTATATAATGTATTCATTAAATTTGGTTTTTTTTCTACTATTTCTCCATATAAGCTATCAATATCACTATTTACATTTTGAATTCTTTCAGTAAATAAATCTTGAATATTCCTAAATTCTTCAATAATATCTTCTGATAAATCTCCTCCCATTGTTTGCAACAATTCGGATAATCTTGTTTTTGTATTATTATTTGATTTATTAAAATTCCATATTGTTGTCTCTTGTAAATATCTACTATATTCTTCTACATTAGGACCAGACAATTTATATTGTTTGCATTCTTCTAATATATTTTTACAATTATCAATATGTTCTTCTATAATATTTATAGCATCTTTTAGTACATAATCTTTGTACCAAAAAAATTTATAATTTATTTTTTGATCACTTTCTCTGTTTTTTTGATCATTAATATAAAAAGCAACTATAAATATCAAATTTATAAAACTTATTGCCATTACTAAAACATCTGTCCAACTTGTTGTATCTATGACTATTTTATCACCAATTTCATTTGTAGCATTCACTTGTCCAATACACATAAATATTATAATTATACCAATTATTAAAATTTTCTTTATCATTTTTTATCACCCCAATGGATTAGCTTTATTTACCGCATCTCTTATGCCATCTTCAATATTCATTCTTATTAATTCACTACATTTAAATTGGTATTTTTCTCTAAATTTTTTCTCTCCTAATTTTTTTATGCTATCACTAAACAAGCCTAAAAAGCACGAAGAATTAAAAGAATACACATCTTGTGCTATTTCAAATTCATAAATCTCTTCATCTATATCTTTTTCATCTATTTTAAGTTTTTCTCTAAGCTCCATTCCTCTATCTCTACCCGAAATAACCTTTATATTTTGTGTTAACTTACTTAAATCTATGTTTTTCATATTCTTACCTCCATCTGCTTTTCTATATATTCTTTATCTAAATAAAATTCCATACTTATCATAGTTCCAGGAAAATTTTCATCTATCCTTTTTACATATTTACTATCTGGTTTTTTAGATAAGTCATTTTCCTCATTAAATGCTATTATCGGTATTTTTTTGCCATTCACTATTTCTTCTTTTAATGTATATGTTGAATCAAATAAAATATAACCATTTCCACTTACTATTGCCATTATCGGATTATTGCCCTCCATATTTTTTCCAATATGCATAAAATTATTTATTAATTTTATAGTTCCTTTTCCTCTATCATCATTCACATCTACTCTTTTTCTACTAACATTATATTGTAAAACATATAGCATCCATAAAGGTTCTTCGTTCCATTTTTTGTTAAATATATTATAATGCTCTTTTGTTTTATTTTTTAATAATTTTTTTGTATATTCTGTAGTATCTTCTCTATTTAATCCTTCATAAATACTATTTCCAAAATCAAATAATACTAATCTACATTTGCCATCTTTTCTATCTTTATCTATGTTAAAGTGACCCGATGCATACCAAGTGGCTAATTCACCTGCATGTTGACTTACATTATCTAAAACTTCACCTATCATATGTGCAAATTTACTTTTTCCTTGTGCCGTCAGTTGATAATTTTGGGTATTTAAACATTTATCATAGTATTGAATAATTTCATCTGTCATTTTTGATTGTTCCTGATTCTGTATTATATCTAATCTAACAGTATTTATATTTTCTATTTTTGAAATTCCTAAATGCTTTACTAATCCACTTATTATAAAAATTTCTTTGGCTTCATTGGATTTTGGAACATTTCCTCTTGTATTTAAAGGCTTATTTAAGATTCTTCTATATTTATAACCATTAAGTATAATTATATCTGTTACTGAAGAAGCACATAAGCCCAATTCTTCACATTTTGAATAATCCAAAAATAATTCTTGTACTTTTTCATCATGTATAGCTGTAAATATTTTCTTTAAAGTTTTTAATGATTCTTCTGGATTTGTAATTAAGGAAAATCTAAGTGGAATTTCTATAATAACAGTATTTTTATTTCTTTCTATTTTATGATAAAACTTTTTTAAATCTAATAATTTAACAACTTTATTAGGAATATATCTTTTCTTCGCATTTTTTCCAGTTTTAACCCCCTTTATATGGTGGTACTTTTCTCGATGCCTTTGTCTCATTATTTTATTTGTTTTATTTATTCCAAATTTTCTAATTCTATTCTTTCTTTTCTTATTCATTTCTATCCCTTACGCTAAGCATTATTTTTTATTTTGTTCTTTAGTGTATTTGTCTTGTATTCTATCATAAAAATTATAATTTTACCATATCTTATTAATTTTTTATTACATTTCTTTTAGTTTCTTTATGTTTTTTATATATTCTTTTATGAATTTTATTGTAATCTTTGAAAGTAGCTAAAAATAAACAAAAATAGCTGGTAATTTATCAAAAAATACTATATAATACACATAAATACTTCTCCCTTCCATAGTTATACTTGAAAGGAGGTGAAATAAGTAATGGCTGGGAGTATAGAAAAAAGAGGAAAAAACAGTTACAGGTTAACAGTATCAGAAGGATTTGACCTAAATGGAAGACCAATGATACACAGAAAAACTATTCATGGAACTAAAAAAGAAGCAGAAGTTGAACTAGCAAAATTTGTTACTGAAGTACAAAATGGTTTAGTCATAGATGGTAAATCTCTTAAATTTTCTGAATTTGTTGAAATATGGAAAAGAGATTATGGTTCAAAAGAACTAGCTCCTACAACATACAAAAGATATTGTAGAATGTTAGAAACAAGAATTCTACCATATTTCGGACATTTTTATATAAACAAAATCAGACCAACTGACATTATGAAATTCTATGACTTACTTGAAAAAGATACTCAATTAGTTAGAAAAAAAGATAACAATGGTTCAAAAACTAAAAAGCCTTTATCTGGTAAAACCATTTTAGAACATCACAGATTATTAAGAGCAATGCTTCATAGAGCAGTTTACTGGCAATTAATTGTAAGTAACCCTGCTGAACGTGTTCAACCACCTAGAGCAAAAAAGCCTAAAAGAAGATCTTATGATGATGAGCAAACTAAAATATTATTAGAAAACTTAGAAAAACTTACTGTAGAAGATACTAAATATAAAGTTGCTATCATTCTTACTATCTTTACTGGTGTTCGTTTAGGTGAATTAATGGGATTAGAATGACAAGATGTAGATTTTAGAAATGGAATTATAAGTATTAACCGTTCTAGTCAATATCTATCAGATATGGGAGTATTTACAAAGGTTCCTAAAACAGAAAGCTCCATTAGAGAGATTGCAATACCCGAATTTATCATTTCTTTGCTTGAGGAATATAAGTTATGGTATGAAGATCAAAAATCGCTATATAGCGAATTATGGACGAATTCTAATAGGTTATTTGTACAAGCTGATGGCAAACCTATGCATCCTTCTTCTATTAGCAAATGGTTTGTTAAATATGTAGGTACAATAGGATTACCTGTAATTAATTTTCACGGATTAAGACATACAAATGCAAGTTTACTAGTTGCACAAAATGTTGATATAGCTGTTGTTTCTGCAAGACTAGGTCATGCACAAATAAGCACAACACTTGACTTTTATGTACATCCACTACTTTCTCATAATAGAAAAGCTGGATATGCACTAGAAAACTTACTATTAACAACAAGGTCTTAATTTTACTTTTTTCTAATTTTCACGAATTACAAATTTTCACGATATAAAAAAGTAAAAAACTTTGAGATTTTATATCTCTTTCCCAAAAGTTTTTTACTTGAAAATTTTTATAAAAATTATAAATTTATTGCAAATTTTTTATTGAATTTTTATTAGAGTTTCGGGCATTTGAGGTGGTTATTTTACCCAATTTTTACCCAATTTGACATAATAATGCCATTTTAAAGCATTATCGTAACCAATTTTTAAGATATAAAAAATCACTAAAACCGTTACAGTTCTAGTAATATATGCTTTGGTTGCGGGGGCAAGACTCGAACTTGCGACCTTCGGGTTATGAATAAATATTGACTCTTTTAGTGTGATGTTTTATTTTTTTTTAAAATGATTTAAAGTGTTATTACTTTAAACATAAACTTGTTTTATTTTAATATGTTTTATTTTCAATATTACCTCTTATTTTCCATTTTTGAAACTTTCGCGACTTTTTGATTGCAACAAATAGATTGTTAGGTTATTTTAAAGTTTGATTTTTTCTCTTAGATTTCTTGTCGACCAATGGTATACCAAATGACAATCAAGTGGATACATCTTATATACAGTTTGTCAACAATTCATAGACTGAGTGTTGAAGAATTGTCGACAAAAATATTACTTTTAAGATTTAACTTCTTTATTAGTTTCCTCTGATAATTTATTAAAAACATCTTTATCCATTTGAATACATTTCCAATCATTTTCATTAAGATTAAATACTAATAATTCATGCAATAAGCAAACATAAACTATATTGAATTTTCTTTTTTTATCATTTTGTATATTAATAATATTCTGTAATTCGTTCTCAATCATTTCCTTATTTGCATATATCGTAGAAAATATAAATAACCTATTATCATTCATTTCTTTATAAATTTCATTTAGCTTTTTTAGTTTTTCCTTTAAACTTCTATTTATCTCTGAAAAATCATCATTATAAACAGGGATTATATAAAAATACTTTTCATTAAATCTAAAACTATCCTTCTTATCTTTATCATTAAATATTATCCTTGCTTGTTCAATTGTGATAACTCTTCCTCCATTTTTTCTAAATCTTTTATTGAATTTTTCTATATCCTTGTCTGGAATTGGTTTCTTAACTTTTTCTAATTCACTCCAGAATTGTGTTCCTATACTATCTCTTGTAATTTCAATTCCTATACTATTATTTATATCCTGCCAATCTGGTTTTTCATCATGAATTAATTTTTCAATTTCTACATTTTGATATTCTTTTAATATCTTTAATGCAAATAATTCAAAATACTTCTTTTTATCATCATGATTCATATACTCACATTCCTTTCACACTCAATATTATACTATACTTTTCACAATAATACTTGACATTTAACGAATATTAAGTGATTGATAACAGCAATTTTTAATGAAATAGCTTATGGGAAATTATAAAAAAACTGGCGATGATATTCTAAAAGAATGGTTAGATTTCAGAGAAGAAAATCTTGGCGCACTCACTTGCAAAGAAGATAAAGAGCATTTTATTTATTTTGAAGAAATATCAAAAGATATCTTAAATAATGTTTCTGGTAATAATATTGAATATAAAAAAAGCTAGATGATAACATTATGGATATATGTATGTATTATTGGTTTTAAAAGTACTATAGGAATGTTTTTTGGCAATGGTATAAAGTTGATATGTTTTGAGAAATAATTTCTATATTTAATAAGGGACAATTTTTAGCATATCTTTGTGTTAAAATTGTCCTTACTATTTTATATTATTGAATGTTTGTTTTAGGGATTCTTATTATTTTCATAACTACTAACATTCTCAGCTTTATCTTCGTTTTTTATAATTATTAAATATTATTTCACTCTCCGTTATTTAGTAATACTTTTTCAAATACTTTTATCTAATATAATATCTTTACTTGTTAATTCTTATTATCAAATTGCAATATCCTTATTTAATAAAACGAGTCATTACTATTCCTCTCTTATCTTTTACTCCTCTATCATATTAGTAGAGTATGTTCGTAAATTGATGTAATTGTTTTGCATTATGCAAAGTCTTATATCAATCTCTTTATCTTCACATCATATAATCTTCTATTTTCTCTATTATTTCTTTGTCAGCAGGTAACCAATCAACACTATATAATTCATCCTTTGAAAGCCATTTAGAAGCCTCATGTTCTTTTAATACTAAATCACCTTCTAATATGTTACATATAAAACAGTCCATTGAAAGATGAAAATTAGGATAATCATATTCAACTGTATCAATTTTTTTATTAACATTAATTGTAGTATCTAATTCTTCTTTTATTTCTCGAATTAAAGCTTCTTCTGGTGTTTCACCTTTTTCAATTTTTCCGCCTGGAAATTCCCACCCATCTTTAAAATCTCCATAACCTCTTTGTGTAGCAAATATTTTATTATTGTCAATTATAATAGCTGCAACTACCTTTATATTCTTCATTTTTACCTCCATCAGTTATAAATGCAACACTAATATCAAATTTATCACATTTTAATAGCTCATCTTCTATACTAGATATTACTTTTCGTCCTTCTTTATAATCATTAGAAATAAATTGTGGTTTAAAAGCTATATTTGATTGATTATTATAATTTATGAATGCTGTTTCAATTCCTTCATATATTAATTCTTTTTCATCCATAATAATTCCCCCATTAATTATTACTATAATTTATTATATTTTGTACTTACAGATTTAGCTTTAGCAACTGGATATTTTTTTCTCGTTTTATCTAATTTCAGTTTTAACTTCTAATTTCATACTCCTTTAATACTTCACCCTCAACATCTTTCAATACAATCTTATTATCAACAAGCACAATATAGCTATGAGCAGAATTACATTTTGGAAGAGAAATTGAACCAGGATTTGCAAAAACAAAACCCTCTTTCTCTTGAATAAAACCTTGATGAATATGTCCATAAATCATAACATCAAAATCATCATAAGGAATATTCTCAATATTATACTTATGACCATGAGTAAAATAAAACTTCTTTCCATTAATCTCCATCAAAATATGATCATTAAACTTAAAATCTGAAATCATTTCATCAACTTCTGCATCACAATTTCCTCTAACAACCAACAATTTATCTTTTAAAGAATTCAAAATTTCTGCCACTTTCATTGGCTTATATTCTTGACTCAACTCATTTCTAGGTCCATGATAATATAAATCACCTAATAATATTATTTTGTCAGGATTTTCTCTTTCATTAATCTCTTTTATTTTTTCTGCATAATATCCTGAACCATGTATATCTGATATAACAACTGCTTTCATATTCTCTACTTCCTTTCCAAAATAATATATCACATTTTTATAAATTAATCCATATTTCACTTGACTTTATTTCTATTAGCTTATAAAATATTTTTAAATAATTTAATATCATAATTAATAAAAAAAGGAGGTCACATATGGATAAATATACTGAAATCAGACCTATTGCATTAGGTTTGGCAATAAAAAATAATAAACTACTTGTAGAAGAAAAGTTTGATAAAGTAAAAAATCAAACTTTTTATAGATGTTTAGGTGGTGGTATTGAATTTCTTGAAAAAAGTTCTGATGCTTTAAAGAGAGAGTTTAAAGAAGAAATTAATACAGATATTGTTGTAAAAGATTTTCTTGGTATTTCTGAAAATATCTTTACTTTTAATGGTAAAAATGCTCATGAATTAATTTTATTTTATTCAATTGATATTGCAGATAGTGATTACAAAGATGAATATAATATTATAGATAGAGGTGGAGAATTTTCTGCCAAATGGATTGACATTGATGATTTTAAAAATAAATCAAAAATATTATATCCTGAAGAAGTCTTTAAATATCTTTAAAAAGATAAAACTTTATTATATATTAAAATAAGACGGTATAAATGAACTATTCATTTATATTCGTCTCATTTTTTATTTTAATCAATATAATTTTTCAAGACATCATAGACTTTTTGAGTTGGAAGTCCAACAATACTAGTATAATTTCCATCAATTTTTTCAACAAATACACAAAATTCATTTTGAATACCATATGCTCCTGCTTTATCCATTGCTTTTCCTGAATCAACCCATTTTTCTATTTCTTGTTCTGACATTTCTTTTAAGAATACTTTTACTTCATCAAATGTTTTGTATTCTTTGTATACACCATCTTTTTCAATTAAAATACTTAGTCCTGTGATTACACTATGTGTTCTATCTCCTTCTAAAAGTTCTTTTATCATTTGAATTGCATTTTCTCTACTTTTTGGTTTTCCATATATCTTACCTTTTTTGGTTACAATTGTGTCTGAACCAATTACTATTCTGTCTCCTGATGTTTTTTCGAAAACATCTTTTGCTTTTATATATGCTAGTCTTTCAGTTTGTTGTTCTGGAGTTAGTCCTTCTTTTAAACTTTCATCTACACCACTTACTATAATTTCGAATTTTGGTGTTATTAAACTTAATAGTTCTTTTCTTCTTGGAGAACCTGAGGCTAATATTGTTTTCATTGTTTATATCCTTTTCTTACTTTTTTTGTTTCAATTATAGCATATTCATTAGTTTATAGCAACTCCATTTACATATAATTTATATCCATTAAAATCAATATTACTATATGTTGTGTCATCATCTTCTAATGATGTAATGTAAGAATCTCCTGTTAATTTTATTTTTGATGTTGCGTTTTCATTTGATGTTGTTGATGAATATTCTCCACTTTCTTTAGCAAGCTTTATTGTAAATACACTTGCAATACATACTATAATTATAATTGTTATCATAATTATATTTTTTACTTTTCTACTCATATTTTTATCCTCCTAATATTATTTGAAAATCTTATTTCTTACTTTCTAAATGTATTTTAGTTTTAAAAGATTAAATAAATATTAAATATAAAAATTTTTTTATAAAATTATTTTCATTTTTTGTCATTGTGTTATAATAAATTTGTCTAAAGGAGTGATATAAATGATTCATTTATTTTTTATAAAAAATAAATTTAAAAATCAAAAATTAGTTAATAATGATAAGAAAATCCTTGAAAAATATACAAATATAGCTCAAAAATCAAAAGATGAAATACTTAATGAATTTAATTCTGATATTGGAAAAGGTCTATCTTCAAAAATAATTGAAGAAAAACATAAAAATGATGAAAAAAATATTGTAGTAAAAGAGGAAAAACATTCATGGTTTTACTTTTTTATAAATTCATTTAAAGATAAATTTATTTTTATTCTTATAGTTTTAGCAATTATAAATAAATTTGTTGGTGATGATACTCTTGGAACTATAATTATTTTAGCTATTGGTTTTGCAAGTGCTTTGATAAGATTTTTTCAAGACTATTCTACTTATAAGTTTAATCAGTCTTTAAAGAGTAAACTTTTTTCTACTGCAACTGTTATAAGAAATGGTAAAGAAAAAAATATAAAAACAGAAGATATTGTATTAGGTGATATTGTTCATTTAAATGCTGGCTCAATAATTCCTGCAGATGTTATGATTTTAGAGAGTAAGGATTTATTTTTAAATCAATCTGTTTTTACTGGTGAGAGTGCTCCTATTGAGAAAAAGGATTCTTACATACCATCAAATGAAATTTTTTCACTATCTAATATTTGCTTGATGGGGACAAGTGTTATAAGTGGTAAAGCTACTGGTATTGTTATCAGCACAGGATTTTCAACATATTTAGGAAATATGGGTAAACAAATTGATAATAAAAAAGAAATTACAAATTTTGAAAAAGGTATGAATAATATAACAAAACTTCTTATTAAATATATGCTTGTTGTTTCTATTGCAGTATTTATTATATATGCACTTATTCGTAAAGATGTATTAGAGGCAATTCTATTTGCATTATCTGTTGCTGTTGGAATCACTCCAACAATGCTTCCTATGATTGTTAATGTTAATTTAACTAAAGGTACTAAAACATTGGCTAAAAAGAAGACTCTTGTAAAAAACATTCAATCAATCCAAAATTTAGGTGCAATTGATGTATTGTGTACAGATAAAACAGGAACTTTAACATTAGACAAGATTGTCTTACAAAAATATATTAATGTTGAAGGTAAAGAAGATTTATCAATTCTTGAATATGCTTATTTAAATAGTTATTATGGGACTGGAATGAAAAACTTAGTTGATAAAGCTGTTATTACATATGGAAATGAGCATAATATTAAAGAAAAAATTGTTGATTATGAAAAAGTTGATGAAATTCCATTTGATTATACAAGAAAAATAATGAGTGTTGTTGTAAAACATGATGATCATTATAGAATTATTACAAAAGGTGCTTTGGAAGAAATATTAAAAAGATGTACTACTGTAAAAATAAATGGTGAACACAAAGACTTAACTCAAAATATGATTGCAAATATAAATAGTAATGCAAAAGATTTAGCTTTACAGGGAATGCAAGTTATTGCATTAGCTTCAAAAAGAGAATATTCTGGTAAAGATATATTTAATTCTTCTGATGAATCTGAAATGGTATTTATCGGATTTGTTGCATTTCTTGATCCACCAAAAAAAGATGTAAAAACTACAATTAAAAATTTAAAAGAATATGGTGTTACAACAAAAATATTAACTGGTGATAATCAATATGCTACCGAAAATGTTTCAAGATTAGTTGGAATTCCAAATGATAAAATTTTAACTGGTTCTGATATTGATAAAATGTCTGATGATGAACTTTCAAAACAAGTTGAAGATGTTGATATATTTGCAAGAATGAATCCTTTACAAAAAGAAAGAATTATTACTATATTAAAGAAGAATGGTCATGTTGTTGGATATATGGGAGATGGTGTAAATGATGCTCCATCACTTCATAATGCTGATGTTGGTATTTGTGTAAATACTGCGACAGATATTGCAAAAGAAGCTAGTGATATAATCTTATTAGAGAAAAATTTAAAAGTTGTTTTTAATGGTGTTGTTGAAGGAAGAAAAGTATATGGAAATATTATAAAATATATGAAAATGGCTTTAAGTTCGGATTTTGGTGATGTTTTTAGTATTTTTATTGCAAGTATATTCTTACCATTTTTACCATTGCTACCTATTCAAATGCTTTTACAGGATTTTTTATATGATTTTTCTCAAATAGCTATTCCTTATGATAATGTTGATAAAGAATTTTTATTAAAGCCTAGAAAATGGAATACAAAAGGATTAGGAACTTTTATGAATGTTATGGGACCTATTAGTTCAATTATTGATGTTTTAGCATTCTTGGCATTCTGGTTTATTTTAGGATATAACAATATTGCTAGTGAATCATATTTTCAAACAGCTTGGTTTGTTGAATGTTTAATTAGTGAAACTTTAATAATACATTTTGTGCGTACATCAAAAATTCCTTTTGTACAATCAAGAGCAAATCCTATCTTAACTGCTCTTACTATGGTTACAATAATTGGTACTATAATTACTCCAATTTTATTCCATAATATTTCATCATTCCATTTTGAAATATTACCACCTTTGTATTACTTAATTGTTATTGGATTGACTGCTTTATACATTATTCTTGTTCAAATTGTTAAAAAGATTTATATTAAGAAAGTTGGAGAATGGTTATAATATAAGAAACAAGGAATATTAAATTATTCCTTGTTTTTTTGAAACTTTTTAACCAATTTTTTATTTAATTTTTCCACTTTTATTCTCCTTTTAACATTCTAATTTATAACCTAATCCTCTAACTGCTTTTATTTGCACACTTGAGCCAATAATCTTAATTTTCTTTCTTATAAATGATAAATATGCTTCCAAATTGTTTGACTCTGCTTCACTATCTAATCCACAAATCTTTTCATATAATTGCTCTTTGGGAATTACACAATTCTCATTTTTCATAAAATATTCTAAAAGCATAAATTCTTTACACACAACTTCTATGGATTCATTTGTCGTTTTACACAATAATGTTGTTGTTTTTATATTTAATCCCTGTTAATTTGTCTTCTAACATTGATTTTGCTGTAAGCATGATTACTTTTGATTCTATTTTTTGTTTTCTAATTTCCTGCAAAATTTTAAATCCTTCAATTTCAGGAAGCATTACATCTAAGATTATTAAATCATAAATATTTGTTAATGCATTATCTAGCCCTTCTTCTCCATCTCCATAAACATCAACAATATATTGCTCATTTCTTAATCTACTTGCTATTACATCAGCAATTTTAAATTCATCTTCAACTATTAATATTCTCATATAAATCACCTTATATATATTACTTTTTATTCATTAAATGAATATTAAATTTATACAAAAATTTTAGATATTTTTTCAAATTGAATTTTCTATATCTCTTGATTTTTGCAAACTTTGAGGATATAATTTGTAAAGGTAAATTTAGAAAGGACAAGACTATGGATAAAATTATAAATAAAATAGCAGAAGAATTAAATGTAAAAAATACACAAGTGGAAAATGCTGTAAAATTAATTGATGAAGGAAATACAATTCCATTTATCGCACGTTACAGAAAAGAAGCTACAGGTGGGTTGAGTGATGAAATTTTAAGAGATTTAGGAGAAAGACTTACATATCTTAGAAACTTAGAAACAAGAAAAGGTGAAATTATAAAATCAATTGATGAACAAGGAAAATTGACTGATGAGTTAACTATTGCAATTGCATCAGCTGAAACACTTGCAGAAGTTGAAGATTTATACAGACCATTTAAACAAAAGAAAAAGACAAGAGCTACTGTTGCAAAAGCTAAAGGATTAGAACCATTAGCAGATATTATTATTGCACAAAAAGAGAAAAAAGATATTAATGAAATTGCTCAAGAATTTGTAAATATTGATAATTTATCTGATGAAGATAAAAATAATAAAGATAAAGTTGTTGCAACAGCTGAAGATGCAATTCAAGGTGCTTTAGATATTATCGCTGAAAATATTTCTGATAACGCAAAATATAGAAAATATATCAAAAAAATATGTTATCGTGAAGGTACTATTGTAACAAAATCTGCAAAACCTGATGAAAAATCTAATTATGAAATGTATTACGAATTTGCCGAATTAGTACATAAACTTCCAAGTCATAGAATTTTAGCTATTAATAGAGGTGAAGCTGAAGATTTCCTAAAAGTATCTATTGAAAAACCTACAGATAAAATTTTATATTATATTCAAAAAGATATAATAAAAGGAAAAACTCAATTTACAGAAATGCTTACAAATACAATTGAAGATGCTTTTACAAGATTAATTGAACCATCTATTGATAGAGAAATTCGTTCAGATTTAACTGAAAAAGCTGAAGAAAAAGCAATTAAAGTATTTGGTCAAAATGCTAAACAATTATTATTAGGTGCTCCTATAAAAGGTAAAACTGTTATGGGATTTGACCCTGCTTATAGAACTGGTTGTAAAATAGCTGTAATTGATGAAACAGGAAAAGTTTTAGATATAGCTACAGTATATCCTACAGCACCACAAAATGATGTTGAAGGTGCAAAGAAAACTTTATTAGATTTAATAAATAAAGACCATGTTGATATGATTGCAATTGGAAATGGTACTGCATCTCGTGAATCTGAAATGTTTGTTTCAGATATGATTAAAGAAGTAAAACATGATATTTGTTATGTAATTGTTAGTGAAGCTGGTGCATCTGTATATTCTGCCTCAAAACTTGCAACAGAAGAATATCCTGATATAAATGTATCAATAAGAGGTGCTATTTCAATAGCTCGTAGATTACAAGATCCTCTTGCTGAATTAGTAAAAATTGACCCAAAAGCAATTGGTGTTGGTCAATATCAACATGATGTAAATCAAAAGAAATTATCAGAAAGCTTAACAGGTGTTGTAGAAGATAGTGTAAACAAAGTTGGTGTTGATGTAAATACTGCAACTCCTTCTCTACTTTCATATGTTTCTGGTATTAATAATACAATTGCAAAAAATATTGTAAAATATAGAGATGAAAATGGTAAATTAAAAGAAAGAAAAGAATTATTAAAAGTTCCAAAGCTTGGAAAAGTTGCTTATGAACAATGTGCCGGATTTATTAGAATTCCTGATGGAAAAAATCCATTAGAAAATACAGCTGTTCACCCAGAAAGTTATGAACAAACTGAAAAATTATTAGAATTATTAGGATTTAAAATTGAAGATTTAAAAAATAAAGAAAATTTGAATTCTTTAAGAGAAAAATTAAAATCAGTAAATATTGAGGAAACTGCAAAAACACTTGATATTGGTGAAATGACATTAGCTGATATAATATCAGAATTATCAAAGCCTGGTCGTGACCCAAGAGAAGATATGCCAAAACCTGTTCTTCGTAGTGATGTTTTAAAATTTGAAGATTTAACTGAAGGAATGGTACTTACAGGTACTGTTCGTAATGTTATTGATTTTGGTGCATTTGTTGATATTGGTGTAAAATATGATGGACTTGTTCATATTTCTGAAATGAGTGATTCATATGTTAAATCCCCTTCTGAAGTTGTTTCTGTTGGAGATATTGTAAAAGTTAAAGTTATAAAAATTGATCAAGAACGTAAAAAAGTTGGTCTTTCTATGAAAATATCATAAAAATATATAAAACTGGACTTAGAAAAATCTAAATCCAGTTTTTATTTTATTAACTAACATATTTATCTTGTATTTCTTGTATTTTTTCATAATTATTATTCAAAATATTAAGAAAAACTTCTGCTACTTGAGGATCAAATTGTGTCCCTTCACATCTTTTTATTTCATCTTTTACATGTTCAATATCAATTGGACCTCTGTAACTTCTTCTACTTGTCATAGCATCAAATGTATCCGCAACAGCTGCAATTCTTGCTAAATATGGTATTTCATCACCTTTTAACATTCCAGGATATCCTGTTCCATCATATTTTTCATGATGATGTTTTACTATTGGAATAATATCTTTAAAAATATCTGCAGAACCTAATATATGTGCCCCTATTGCTGGATGATTTTTTATTTGTGAATATTCATCATCTGAAAGTTTACTTGGCTTTAATAATATACTATCAGGAATTCCGATTTTTCCAATATCATGGAATAATCCACCTATTCTTAAAGTTTTTATTTGATCTTCTGTTAATCCTAATTTTTGACCAATTAGAACTGAATATTCTGAAACTCTATCTGAATGACCTCTTGTATATGTATCTTTTGCTTCTACAGCAAATCTTAAAGTTTCAACCATTTCTAAATAAGCTTTTTCAAGTTTATCATTTGATTCTGAAAGTTCATCATTTATTCTTTTTATTTCTTCCATTTGTTTAACAGATTTTATACCAGATTCAACTAATAATTGTAATTGATCAAATTTATCACTTTTTTCACAATAACCTTGAATATCTAGTCTTTTAATTGTCTCTAATGGTGGAGCCATGTCTTTGTGTCCTGTTAATAATAATATGTATAATTCTTTATTAAATTTTCTTATTTCTTCTACAACTTCATCTCCATGTAAAGGTGTCATCATAAAATCTAATAACATTAAATCAAAATGTTCTTTTTTTACTAATTCAATTGCCTCTACTGGATCTTGCGCCCCATAAAATTCATATTCAGAATTATCAAAAAGCACTGTTAAAGAATCAAGTATTCCTTCTTCATCATCTACTCCGATTATTCTATATTTTCTTTCTTCATTTAATTGATTTTGTAATGCTTTTCTCATTAGTCCTCTACTCCCTTTTTGTATAAAATTTTATCACTCATCCTGAGATATATAGTCTTTTTAACTATACATTATATTATTTATTTATAGGAATCAAAATATTAAATGTTGTTCCTTTTCCATCTTCTGTTTGATATGTAATGTCTCCTCCAAAATGTGCTTTTATGTTTGAATATGACATATATAATCCAAGTCCTGTACCATTTTTTCCTTTTGTTGTAACCATTTCTTTAAATAGTCTATCTTGTACTTCTTTTGGAAGTCCTCCTGCAAAGTCTGTTACTGAAAATATGACATTTCCAGAATCTTTACTAATTTCTAATTGAATATTTTGATCATGTTTTCCATCATAAGCTTGTATTGCATTTGAAATCATATTATTAATAACTTGTACTAGAACATTTACATTTCCATGTATAATTTGATTTTCATCTATTTTCATCAATACATTTAAATAAATATATGCATTTTTTAATTCATGTTTCATTAATATATTTACTCTTTTTATTAACTCTGCAATTGCAAATTCTTCTGTATCATCTGTTGATAATGATGCAACAGCTTGTCCTTTTACTGTTGTTATGATATCAGACATATACTCTAAATGTGCTCTTATTTTTGGTATCCATTCTTCCATATCTCTTGCAATATCATGATGGTCTTGTGAATTTACAAGTGGATCATCTATTGATTCATCATATTCTTTTATTAAATTTTCTAATCCTTGTGTAGCTCCTGCTATAGACATAATAGGTGTTTTTAAGTTATGTGCAATTCCACCTATTAATTGCCCTAATCCTGCTAAACGTTCTCTTTCCATTAAGATATCTTGATTATTCTTTATTGTTTCCATATCTTCTTTATGTTGTGTTATATCTTTTAATAAAAATAATGTTCCTAATGAATTATTGTCTGAATTTATAGGTGTTATTTCTATTCTAAAATATTTTCTTATTTTTACAAATTGCTGTTCAAATGATACTGTTTTTTCTGTAGCATTAGCTCTTTTTATTGATTGACTAATCTTAGAAAGTGCTTGGCTTGATATGTCTTTTTGTTGTAAAAATTTTATAAAATTTTTACTTCTTATATCTTCTGGACTTAGTTTAAATATATCTAAAAATGTTTTATTAAAATCTGTAATTGCATTATTTTCATCCAAAACTACATATCCATCAGATATTCTATCAACTATTTTTTGTAAGGCTATTGGTGTTACATTTAAAAACTGGAATTTAAATATTGCTATTGCACAACATATAATTGTTATAGTAAATGTTATTGGTGTTACATATATTGACATTGGTATTATTTTAAATGTTCCTAAAATATTTACAACTACAGGTACACTTACTCCTAAAACAATGAGCATTGATTGTCTTGAAAAAAATCCTGAATTCTTTATAGAAAATTTTAGCATATAAATTATACCAAATACTAATAATATATATGAATATATATTATGTATTACTATATATGGACCATATACAGTATCTGATATATTTGTTGAGTATTGTCTATAAAATAAATGATGATAATCATTTGTCCATAATGTTATTAATGATATTATAGGAACTATAAATAATAACAAGTATCTTTTTTTAAATTCTATTTTAGTATTTGCATATATAATTCCCATAAAAAATACTGCTACCGGTACAAAACATGCTCCTATATATACAAAATAGTCAAAATATATTGGTTCAATTTTTAATGGTTGTGATAGTATTATTTGTGCAATTAAACCTATAGACCATAGTATCAATAAGCTTAATGCACAAATAAACACCTGATTGAGTTGATTTTTATTTTTTTTCTTTGATAAATATATTGTTAAAAATACATTTACAATTGTAGTTATCACTAATGTTATTAGTGTTTGTTCTTTTGTCATTAGTTATCATTCTCCTTTATTAATTCTAATATATAGTTTATATAATTTTTATCAATTATTGGCCATTCAAATCCATATTGTTTTAATAATTCTATACTATGCTTTGATTTTATTTTTATATTACTATTATAGTTTAGATTTAAATTTTTATCAAGGTCATTTAATAATGTATTTATTACATTTAAATCTGAGCTTTTTAATATACTCTTGATTTTCTCTTTAAATTCATCATCAGTAATTATCTTTATGCTATTTATTTCTTTTAATAAATCTTTTAAATATACATGATTATGATTAAATACATGATATATCCTGTTTTGAGTATTAGTATGCTTTACTATACTCATTATAGCTTGTGCAGTACTATCTATTGGAGTAAATTCTAAATAACCGTCTTTAAGATATTGTGGTAAATATCCAATCTTTATAAATGTCTTTAATCTAGTTATATATGCATTTTCGCTTATATTTTCTTGAAATTTTCCATCTTCTCTTCTTGGCATTAAATTTCCCACTCTAAGTATATATGCATCTGTTCCTTTTTGAATTGCATCTAATATTCTTTTTTCAGCTTCAAATTTACTTCTTATATAAACATTTTCAAAACTTTGTCCTATATAAAAGTTATCTTCACAAAAATCTATTTCTTTATTTATTTTTTGTTCAACATAATATTCATCAACAAGAGAATTTCCAGATACACTTAATGTAGAAATATGAAATATTTTCTTTTTAAATGCATTTGCAAAATCTATAATTTTTTCAACACTTTTTACATTAGTATTATAAAATTCTTGATAATTTCCATAATGTGATACTTTAGCTGCCGAATTAATTATTAAGTCTACAGAATTTCCTAGCTTAAATAATTCTTCTTGGTTCAATCCAAATCCACTCTTTGAAATATCTCCTTCTAAAGTAATTATCCTATTATTAACATATTTATCATATTTTTCATTAAAATAATAATGTAATTTGTTTGTCAGCTTATCATTTATTGTTTGACCTGGATCTTTTCTAATAATTACATATATCTTTCCATTTTCTTTTTTCAAAAACTCATCTAAAATATGAATTCCTAAAAATCCTGTAACACCTGTTAATAATATATTTTCACATTTATTTTCATTAATTACTAATGGAATATTCATATTTTCATTAAGAATTTTTCCATACTTTTTATTCAAATATGTTAAATCTTTTTCTTCTTTTTCATTTGATATTTTCTCTTCAATTTTTTCAGCTAATTGCATAATCGTTGGATATGCAAAAATATCAGAATAAGTAATCTTATTGGTAATTTTTAAAAGTTGAACATTTAAATTCATTGCCAGAATTGAATCTCCACCTAATTCAAAGAAATTGTCTTTTATTCCTATTGGCTTCATATTTAAAATATTTTCCCAAATACTAACAAGTTTTATTTCTAAATCTGTTTTTGGTGCTATATAATTATTTTTTTCACTTTGTAATATACCATTTGGTATTGGTAATGATTTTTTATCTATTTTTCCATTTGGTGTGTATGGAAAATCATCTAATGCTGTAAAATATGATGGTATCATATAGTTTGGCAATTTACTATATAAATGTTTTCTTAGTTCTGTTATTCTAATTCTTTTTGATGCTATATAATAAGCTGATATTATTTCCCTATTTCCTATTGTTTGTTTTATTACTTTAGCTTTCTTTATACCAGGATATTCTAACATTTTATTTTCTATTTCTTCTAATTCAATTCTCAGACCTCTAATTTTTACCTGGTTATCAGCTCTTTCTAAATAATATATTTGACCATTATTGTCATATTTGCATATATCTCCTGTTTTATACATTACACTATTAGAAAAAAATGGATTATTAATATATCTTTCATTTGTTAAATCTTCTCTATTTAAATAACCTAAACCAACTCCATCACCTGAAATATATAATTCTCCTGCAACACCAATAGGAACTATATTTAGATTTCTATCAAGTATATAAATTTGAGTATTTGATATTGGTATTCCTATATTTATTTCATTCATTTTCGTAACATCTGTAAATGTTGAAAATACAGTTGTTTCACTTGGTCCATAACCATTATAAACTTTTTTCACTCCAAGTTTTAATAACTCATCTCTAAGTCTTAATGGTAATGCTTCTCCTGCAAGAGTAACATATTTCAATTGATTTAAATTAGGTATTTCATCAATATTATCTAAAAATATTTGCATTCTTGATGGTGTCATTTGAATAAGTTGAACATTATTTTTTTTAATTAATTCATTCAAATGTTGTGGTATTCTTTGTTCATCTTCATTTGCCAAGATTATCCTAAAACCTCTTTGTAAACATACTAATGTTTCAAAAACAAATATATCAAAACTAACTGTTGTTACAGATGCCATATTTTTATATTCACAATCTTCATGTAAAAATTCTACATTTTTGTTTAAATATGAACACAAATTTGTTAATGATTGATGTTTTAGCACAACTCCTTTTGGAAGTCCTGTTGAACCAGATGTATATATTATATATGATCTATCTGTAGAAGTATTTACATTTTTTAAATTATGATAATCCTGTATTTTTATTTCTTTACTATAAACATTTATTCTATTTTCAAAGTTCAATTTTTGGAATAATTCTTCATTTGTTAAAAGAAATTTTGCATCACTATTTTCAAGCATATATTCTATTCTTTTTTCTGGATATGTTGGATCTATTGGAATATAACATGCTCCAGATTTTAATACACCAATTAATGTTGAAATTAATTCTATTGACCTTGGAAGCATTACACCAACAATATCATTTGGCTTTATGTTTTTTTCTTCTCTTAAATATCTTGCTAATTGATTTGCTTTTTCATTTACTTCTTTATATGTCAGCTTATTATCTTCAAATACAACTGCTACATCATTAGGTGTCTTTTCTACTTGTTCCTCAAACAATTCAGTAATAGTTTTATCTTTTGGATATTCCATCTTTGTATCATTAAATTCATACAAAATTTTATTTTTTTCAGTATTTGAAATAATTTCAATATCTTTTATTTTAGCATTTACATCATTCATAATAAAATCAATTGCATTTATATAATGCTCAAATAGTCTCTCTATTGTCTCTTTTTTAAATAAATCTGTACAATACTCAATATTTATTGTATGACTTTTTGGCTTTATTTCTAATGATAAATTAAATTTTGCAATATTATTATTTATTTCGACAATTTGAGTTTCTGTATTATCCAATTTTAAAATATTTTCTTGATTATTTTGATATGTAAACATTACATCAAATAATGGATTTCTTGAATTATCTGTTTTTATTCCAAGCCTTTTTACCAACATATCAAAAGGATATGGTTGATGTGATATATCATCTAAGATTTGTTCTCTCATTTCATTTAAGAAATTTTGAAATGTCTCTTCTGAATTTATATTTGCTTTTGTTACAATATTATTTACAAACATTCCTATCATTCTTTTCATTTCATTTTTATCCCTATTTGCAATGGGACTACCTAAGATGATTTCGCTTTGACCAGTATATTTATATAATAATATATAAAATACTGATATAAAAAACATATATGGAGAAACTCCTATTTTTTTTGCATATCTTTCTATTTTTCTAAATTTTTTTTCATCAATAATATTTGTAACTCTGTCTCCATTATAGCTTCTCAAAGCTGTAGCTTTATAATCATATGGTAAATTTAATTGTTCAAATTCGGAATTTTTAAATTTATTAACCCAATAATCTTCTTTTTCCTTAATATCATCACTTTCATTATATTTTTCTTCCCATACGGAATAGTCTTTATATTGTATAGGAATATTCTTTAAATTATCACCATTATATAATCTTTCAAATTCTATAATAAAATTATTTAATGATATACCATCCATTATAATATGATGTGCATCCATTAACACTAATGTTTCTTTATTATCTATATAATGCACTTCCATTCTTATTAATGGTTCTTTTTCCAAATTGAAAGGCTTTGAAAAATTCATAACTATATTTTTTATTTCATCTTTTTTATTATAGAAAACAGGTATTTCAAGATCAACATTTGACTCTACTTGTTGTCTTATATCATTATCTTTAAAAATAAATCTTGTTC
Source organism: Clostridium sp. 26_21 (assembly GCA_001915995.1). Taxonomy (GTDB): domain Bacteria; phylum Bacillota; class Clostridia; order TANB77; family CAG-508; genus CAG-269. The sequence continues at coordinate 68,637 of MNRO01000020.1, read as the reverse complement.
TTAAAATACTATGTCTTTTTAAAATTCTACTAAATACTTTTTTTATTTTTTCAATATCTAATATTTTTTCTACTAATACTGCACCAGGCATATTATAAACAATATTATCCTCACCAATCATTTTCACACTATAATAAATCCTCTTTTGAGCTGATGATAGTGGATATGTGTCTTGAATTGGTACTTTTTCTATTTTAACTTTTGATATATCTTTTGTTTGATTTTCTGCTATATAGTCTGACATATCTTTTATCGTATAATTTGACAATATATCTTTTATATTTAATTGTACATTAAATTTTGATAAAACCTTGGTTGTTAAAGTAATTGCTGTTAAAGAATCTCCGCCAAGTTCTAATAAAGTATTATTAATTCCAATTTTATCAACTTGTAACATTTTTTCTATTATTTTTATTAATTCTTTATCAATTTCATTTCTAGGTTTTACAATTTCAAGTTCATTCTCATCAATAACTGGATCTGGCAAAGCTTTTCTATCAACTTTTCCATTTGGCGTATGTGGTAATTGTTCCATTTTTACAAAATATTGTGGAACCATATATTCTGGCAATTTTGAATATAAAACTGTTTTCAAAACTGATTTAGATACATGACCTCTTTCCACATAATATGCACATAATGCGTCTTTTCCTTTTACAACTTTTTTTACAACAACACAATCATGAATATTATAAACAGATTGCATTCTTTTTTCAATTTCTTGAAGTTCTATTCTTAATCCTCTTATTTTTACTTGATTGTCAATTCTTCCATAACAAGTAATTTCCCCTTTATCATCAAAAGCACCTAAATCTCCTACTTTATACATAACTTTTCCATCTATAAATGGATTTATTATAAAGCTCGCATTTGTTTGTTGCTCTTTATTCATATATCCTTTTCCAACACCATCTCCTGAAATATATAATTCTCCTATTGTACCTTGTGGCATCACTTTTTTATTTTTATTTAGGATATATATTTGTGTATTATTAATAGGTTTCCCTATTGTAATTTCTTCTTGATTTGTTGCATTTCCTATTGTTGAAAATATTGTTGTTTCAGATGGTCCATATCCATTGTAAATTGTTACATTTGGAATTATTTGTTTAATTCTATCTACCAATGTTTTTGTTAAAGGCTCACCTGCTAACATTATATATTTCAAACTTTTTAAACTATTTTCATCATTCAAATTTTCCAAATGAAATTTCATTACAGATGGTGTTGTTTGCATTATTTCAACATTGCTGTCTTTTACAATTCTTTCTATTTTTGATGTCATTTTTTGACCATTTTCACTCGTTAAATATACTATTAATCCTCTTGTTAATGACATTAATGTTTCAAATCCAAATATATCAAATGAAACTGTTGTAATTGAAAGGATTTTATGATTTTTTCCATCTTTTAAATATTCAATTATATTTTTCATTGAATTGTAAAAATTGCTTAAATTTTTTTGTTTCAACATTACCCCTTTTGGAGTACCTGTTGAACCTGATGTATATATTAAATATGATAAATCTTCTGGTTTAGAAATATTTTCTAAATTTTCTTTATGATTTTCATATATTCTCTCATCTTTTACATTAATAAGTTTTTTATCTGCTAAATTTCTTCTATTTTGACTTGTTAATATTATTGTTGCTTCACTATCTTCAAGCATATATTCTATTCTATCTTTTGGATAATCTGGTGCAATTGGAATATAAGATCCTCCTGATTTTAATACTGCTAACATTGATATTAACATTTCAAATGAACGTTCTAATAATATACCTACAACAGTATTATTAGTTACTTCATTTTCTCTTAATTTATATGCTAAACTATTTGCTCTCTCATTTAATTCTCTATATGTCATTTCTTTATCTTCAAAAACAATTGCTATATCATCTGGTGTTTTTTCTACTTGTTTTTCAAAATATTTTATAAAAGGTATGTTTTCATCATATTTTAATTCTGTTTTATTAAATTCTACAAGTAATTTTTCCTTTTCTTCAGGTGTAACAATATCAATTTCACTAAGTTTTATCTCTTCTTTTGATACTACTTGTTTTATAATATTTAATATTCTTTTATGTATATTTTCAATATCTTCTACTTTATAAATACTTGTCTTATAATCATATGCTATATTCAAATTTCCAGTATCGTTTAAGTCATAAATTTGAATATCTATATTATCTGCACAATATCCATTAAATGTCCATTCTGTTTCATATTCAATATTTCCTTCATTTTGCTTTGCATTTGTTATTTGATATGATAATAAAATATTATATAAATTTGGAATACTTTTATTTTCTTTTCTTAATTCTTCTAGCAAACATTGATATGAATATTTTTGATGTTTTAACATATCCATAGAGTCTCTTGCTATATTTTTTATGAATTGTTTAAATTCTATATCTTCATTAATATTAATTCTAAATGGAGCCATATTTATAAACATACCAGCTGCATTTTTTTCTTTATAATTTGTTCTGTTTAAAATAGGTGTACCTATAGTAAACTCATCTAAATTTGATACTTCACCTATATATATCGCATAAATAGCCATAAAAAAATTATATAATGATATTTTATTTTCTTTACAATAATTTTTTATTTCTGCTACATTTTCTTTTGAGATTTTATATTGTTTTCTTTCACCTGCAGGATTTGTTTCATCAATGTTTCCTTTTATGCTTCCTGGTATTGTTGCAACTTCTGGAATAGTTTTAAATCTTTCTAGCCAGTATTGCTTATCTTTATTATATTTTTCACTTTCTTGGTATTGTTGTTCTGATTTAATATAGTCTATATATGAATATATAGCCTTTGTTTCTACTTCTTTATTTTGAATTAATTCTGAATATGTTTTTATGATGTCATTACAAATAAGCGCTAATGTCCACGCGTCTGAAATTAGATGGTGTATATTGAGCATAAATGCCCCTTTTCCATCTATAAATTTAAAGATATAAAATTTAAATAATTTTGAATTTTCTAATTGAAATCTTGTTTTTACGATTTTGTTTCTTTCTAATTCTAACTGATTTTTGCCAGCAATATTAATAGTGTCTATCTGAATTTCTTTTTTTTCAGATAACACTTGTTCAACATTTCCTTTATTTAACTTAAACTCTAGCCAAAAATTATCATGCTTTTTGCACACAATTTGTATGGACTTTTTTAATTTTTCGAAGTCCACTTTCTCTTGTATAACTGCTGTACCACAAATATTATTTATGCTACTTCCTTTGTAATATTGTTCAGTTACCCAAATTGATTTTTGAGCATTTGTTAAATTCCCCATTCTCTTAACATCCTTTTATATTTACATTTAGTATTATACTATTATATTTTATCATCATTTTACATTTTTGGCAATTTTTTTTTGCATTTTTATTTAATTTTTGGCATTTTTCGTGTTTTTTGTGTTTTTTATAAAAAAATATGTGAATATATCACTATACTCACATATTTATATTTATAAAATTTTCACTTTAATTATTGCTTTTTTCTTTATCCATTTGAGCTTCAACTGTTAAATCATCTAGCTTATCTATTAAAGAATAGTCGAAATACCTTTTTACTTCATTTTCAGTCTTTTCACATTTTCTCTTTAATTTTAAAAATTTCTGTAAATCATCTTTCTTTCCAATTTGAATCTGAGATACAATTGCTGAAATTTCTCCCATAATCTCTGTAGCTTTTCTCATATTTTCAATTTCCTGCTGCTCCCTATTTTTACTCTTTTCTTTAAAATATTCCATTTTCTGCCTAAGCATTAATCTAAGTGTTTTCATAAATTTTCCTCCATTTTCTTTTTTGTTGTTAATAATATTTATGTAAAACTAAAAGAAAGAGGATTTTCCTCTCACTATTTAGTGACATTTGGAATTTTTTCTATTAAAACCTGCAATATTATACTACAAATTAATAGTCATTGTCAAAACAATTTGAAATATTTTCTATAATACTCTTGAAAAAACTGTCAAAACATCGTATAATATAAAAGTATTAATAATGCGCTCGTAGTTTAGCTGGATAGAATGCAAGGCTACGAACTTTGAGATCGGGGGTTCGAATCCCTCCGGGCGCACCACAGAAATAAAAATCAATCAGAAAATAAATCTGGTTGATTTTTTGTAATAAATGAATTCCAAAGATGTCTAATATATCTTGAATTATAATAAAACTACTGACAAATCTAAAAATCCATGATATAATACCAAAAGTTTTTAGCAAAAGCTAAAATAATATCTCCTTTTAGAAATGGCATATTTTGTAACAACAAATAATTTTAAGGGAGGAGCAAACTTATGAAAAGAAAACACCCAAATACTATACCTATGGAAGAGATGACACAAGATTTACTTGATAAAGCATATTCTTGCGAAATGTCCAAAGAACAACTTCTTAAGATGTTTTCTGATTGTATTGAAAAAAAATGGATGGAAGAAGAAGAAAAATTCAGAAAAAAAGTTGAAGTATATCTTCAAAAAAATCAAGGTTATATTGAGTCTTACGAAGCAGATTTTTATGATTCTCTATTTGGATATGAAGATACTAGCAATAGCTATTCAAAATTCAAGAGAGAATTCGATTTAAGTCAAAGATATAAATTTTATCTCGAAATTATATGTGCAATGTATAAGCTCCATAGAAATATGAATTACGGAATTGATATAACTTCTCTATATGCTTTATTAAATCATAATCATTTAGATATAGATTTTAATAAATATGCTGAAATTATCGCTGTTGTTTGTATGATATTGGAATGGGAAGTTTGTACTAGCACACAATGTGGTGAATTTTATGACTTAAGGAAACAGTACCGAATCCATAATAATTTTCAACTTACAATATTAGGAATGATTTATTTGGTTGAAAAAGAAAATACTTAAAATAAAGAAAGATTAGTTTGAAATATAACTAATCTTTCTTTGCATAAAATTATAAAATAAAATCAATCATAAAAAAATTAAATTTTTATTTATATATCAATAACTTTAAAAACATTTAATGAATCCATATCAGCAACTCTAACTTGTGAATATGATAAAGTATAATAATTTCCGTTAACAAATACAATTCTTCTAACTTCCTCTTCATAATTATTGCTTATAGTTCCAATCTCACCTTGTAATGAAAAACCATTTTCTAAGTCAATTTTATAAATAACTGCTCTCGAATTAGTTTTTAAACCAGATGATGAATTTATTGGAAATGCCATAATTCCTTTTTCTTTTGAAAATATTGCTGATTTATGGTTATATAATAATTCTGAATATGTGTATTTACTATCTCCAACAGCTATTTGAAATACTACTTGTGGATTTGTAAAATCTGAAACATCAAACATTACTAATTTAAGTCCATTATTTGTTACTCTGGTTCCATTTTCTTTTGTATCATATCCAAATCCTATTATATGTTTTTCATCATATGGATGTAAATATACACTATATCCAGGAAGTTGTACTTCTCCTAAAATTTGTGGATTTGTTGCATCTGATAAATCAATTACCCAGAATGGATCTGTTTGTTTAAATGTTACCACATATGCTTTACTTCCCATATATCTTACTGAATATATTTTTTCTCCTTCTGCTAATCCTTCAATTTTTCCTATTTCTTCTAACTTGCCATTTAACACATATAAATTATTACTTGTATTTTGATTTGACCATATTTCTCCTGTAGTTGTTGCAATTCTAAAGTTATCACCATTCTCATCCATTGAGAATTGGTTATTTACTCTTCCCTCAACCTCACCTTTAGCTTTATATATAATTTTTCCATTATTTAATTCAAATTTCATTAATTTTGTTTTAGTAGAAATAACATTATAATTCTCAGCATATTCAACTTTATTTGTTGCAATATACATATTTTTTTCAGATGAATATAAATATGTTCCAGCTCCTAAAAATGTTTGAATATCTGCTTCATTATCTCCATTAATGTTAATACCTACTAATATTAAATAATTTGCATCTTCTGTTTCGTCTAAATTATAAATTTTATCATAACTAATACATTTTTCTTCATTAGATATTGCTGTATCAATATATTTAGGCATATAATCATTTTCATTTAATTCTTCTATACTTTTACAACTAATATCATATCCATATATGTTTTTACTTACAGCAAAATATATATTTTCATTTATCATTCTTGACATTGATGTTATATAAGTTCCTTCTAACATAACATTTCTTATTTCTTTTGGACTCCTTCTATCTGTAATGTCATATATTATAATTCCTGTTTTTGAGTTTGGGGCTTCACTAATATCTCTAGTTTCTGTACTCATTTTTACAGTCTCATTATATGATACACTTCCTATTAAAGCTAATTTATTATTTTGTACATATATTTCCATAGGATAAAAATTTTCTTCCTTAAAATTTATTTCTGCTATTTTTTCTGATGTTTCTGCACTTTCAGCATTTATTATTATAAGTCTTTGTTTACTTAAATAATAAATATATTTATCATCTGTTTTTACAATATCTCCTTCATCAACATTTTCAACTTGGATATTTGTATTTGATCTAGTTTCTAACATGTCTGATTTAGCTACATCTGTTATACTTTCTTGTAAATTAAATGAATATTTAGTTTCTCCATTTGTAGAATTTTTACTTTTTATAATATTATAAAAATTTTCAAAGTTTCCAACTGTTTCTAAATCAATTTTAGCAATTTCTTCTTTTTTCATTTCTTGCAATACTTTAGGAGTTTTCTTCTGTGAAAATACTACTACTGATGATATTGCAACAACAAAAACTGCTGCCATATTTATTATTTTTTTCATTACTTTTTGTTTTTTTATTTTTTCTTCTTTTTGATATTCATCATATTTTTTATAGATTTCATCTATAAATTGCTTATCAGTTTTCATATTTATATCCCTCCTCTAATATTATTTTTTCTAATGCTCTTCTTGCTCTATATATCAATATTTTTACATTTGATGTTGTTTTATTTAATACATGACCTATTTCTTTATAACTCAATTCTTCTATATCTGCTAAATATATTGCATTTTGATATTCTAATTTTAGCTTTTGAATTGCATTTTTTAAATTTTCTGCTCTTTCATTTTTAAATACTTTTTCCTCTAGTTCTTCAACATCTTTAATATTCTCATATTCTTTCTCGTCTATTGCTACAATTCTTTTTTCTCTTTTTATATAATTTAATGCTTTTGATTTTGCTATTGTATAAAGATATGTTTTTAAAGAATATTCAAATCTGTAATTTTTCTTATGAATTAATATATATAAAAATACATCTTGTGCTAAATCTTCTGCTATATCTATGCTTTTGGTATATCTTTGTATAAAATATATAATTGAATTTTTATGTCTTTTTACTATTTCTTCAAAACTTTTATTATTACCTAATAGAAACTCTTTGTATAGTTCTTTGTCTGTTTTCTCTTGCATCTTGAATCCTCCTTTTTCTATCTCTTATACAATCTTATCAGAAAAAAGTTACATCTACAAGGAAAAAGACCATTTCAATTTGAAATAGTCCTTATTTCCATTTATATTTTTCTTTATCTTTTAATTCATTATATATCTCACAAAATCTTTCATATCTACCTTGTGATATTTTTCTATTTTGTACAGCTTGTTTCACTCCACATTTTTCTTCTTTTATATGTGTACAACCAACGAATTCGCAATTTCCTAATTCTTTCTCAATTTCTATAAAATATTTATCTAATTCTGAACTTTCTATTTCATTTATTTCAAAACTTGAAAATCCTGGTGTATCTGCAATATATGTATTTTCTTCAATTTCATATAATTTAGTGTCTGTTGTCGTATTTTTACCTTTTTTATTTTTCTTGCTTACTTCTCCTTCTTGTGTTTTATCTGTATTAAATATTGCATTTATTAGACTTGATTTTCCAACTCCTGAATTTCCTGAAAATACGCTTACTTTATTTTTTAATATTTCTTTTACTTCTTCAATTCCTTTATTTTCTTTTGCACTTGTTACAATTACTTTATATCCAACTTTAGAATATTCTTCTTTTATCTCTATATAACTGTCTTGTAAATCTATTTTATTAATAATAATTATTGCATTTATTCCTAATTTTTCTGCATATGCTAATTGTTTGTCTAACATTAATAAATCTGGTTTTGGATGTTTTGTTGATATTACAAATATTATTTGATCTATATTTGATATTTTAGGCCTTTTTATTTCGTTTTTTCTTTGTTCTACTTTTTCTATAATAGCTTCTGATTTTTCTTCATCTGTTACTTGTATTTCTACATTGTCTCCTACTAATGGTGTTATTTCATTATTCTTTAATTTTCCTCTTGCATACGCATTATATTCTTTGCTTTCTGTTTTTATTTTATATACATTTGATATATTTCCTATTATTTTTCCTTGCATTATTTATTTGCTTTTCTCCTTTTCTTTTTTATAACATATATATTGTATCATATTTTGGAGAATTATAAAATATATAATAAAAAACTCCCAAAATTAATGAGAGTTTTTATCATTTTATTCAATTGTTAATTTATCTGTATTATTCAAGTTCATATCAACAGTTTTCTTCAAAATGCCATCAATATATACTTTTATTGTAACATTTCCTTTTCCACTAACACTAACTTGTTTATCTGTAACATTTTCTTTTACTTTTTCATCTGTAACAGTTTCGCCATCAACAGTTACCTTTAATTGAATTGTATTTGGTGTATTATCAACTTCAACCTCTTTTTGGATAGTTGTACTTGTTGTTTCACCTTTTACACTTTCTGTAACTGGCTTTTTAATTTTATCTTGATATCCTGTTATTGATTTTACATTTATTGTTACTGTTCCTGTTTTTGTTTCAGCAATTTTATTTACTGTTAAAGTTATTGTTGAACCTTCATCAACTGTTTCACCAGATTTTATACTTTGGTTTAAAACAACTCCATTGTCTTTTGTTTTATCCTCAGTATATTCAATTTCAACAACTAAACCTTTTTCTTCTAAGTTTTTCTTTGCTGTTTCTGCATCAACACCATATAAAGATGTTACAACAACTTGTTTTATTCCAGTTCCAATGCTTATATATAATTTTACTGTATCTCCAGCATTTACTTCTGTTCCTTCATCTGTTTCTTGTTTTGTAATATATCCCGCTTCAATTGTTTTGCTTGTTTCTTCTACAAATTCAAGTTTTAATTTTGCATCTTTTGCAGATTTTTCAGCCTCTTCTTTTGTTGTTCCTACAAATTTTGGAACTTTGGTTTTTTCTGTTCCTAAGCTTACGATTACTTTAATCTCAGATTTTTCTTTTACTGTTCCATTTTGAGTATATTTTGGAGTTTGTGAAATTATTTTTCCCGCTTCTACATCTGCACTATATTCAGCTTCTCCTTCTGAATATACTAATTTACTATCTTGAACTAATTTTTTTGCTTCATCTACTGTTTTTCCAACTAAATTAGGAATTGCTACATCTTTTGTTCTTGTAGCATTTGCTATTCCTAAAGTTGTTCCTAAACTTAATACAAATAATAATATTAGTCCAACAATTGTTGATAATACTTTATGTTTTTTTACAAATGCAACAAATTTATTTTCTTTTTTCTTTGCAGTTGCTTTTGGTCCTCTATTATCATCTTGAATTGTTGATATTCTTTGCGTTGGGGCATCTACATATTCACTATTGTCTACAAAATTTCCTTGTGGTTCTTTTAATGCTCTTTTTAAATCTATTAACATTGCTGTTGCACTTTGATAACGTAAGTTTGGATCTTTCTTTAATGATTTCATTATTATATCATTTACTGCAATTGGAATATTTGGATTTGCAACAATTGCTGCAATTGGCTCTTCTTGCATATGTTTTAATGCCACTGATACTGGTGTATCTGCATCAAATGGTACTCTTCCTGTTAACATTTCATACATAACAACACCTAAAGAATATATATCAGATTTTTCGTCTGTAAATCCTCCACGTGCATGTTCTGGTGAAAAATAATGTACTGATCCAATAGTTGTTCCAAATGCTGTAATTGTTGAGTTTGATACTGCTTTTGCAATTCCAAAGTCTGTTACTTTTGCAACTCCATCTTCTGTTATTATTATATTATGTGGTTTTATATCTCTATGTATAATATGATTTTTATGTGCTGTTTCTAATGCTGATGCAATTTGAATTGCTATATTTACTGACCATTTCCATGGAAGTGGTCCTTTTTCTTCTACAATTATATCTTTTAATGTCTTACCTTTTACTAATTCCATTACAATATAATGTAAATTTCCATCAACACCTACATCATACACAGAAACAATATTTGGATGTGTTATACTTGCTGCAGATTGTGCTTCAACTTCAAATCTTTTAACAAATTCTTCATCTGTTGTAAATTCATCTCTTAATATTTTTATTGCTACATATCTATTTAATACATGACATTTTGCCTTGTATACTGTTGCCATTCCTCCACTGCCTATTTTTTCTAATATTTCATATCTGTTTGCTAATAATCTTCCTTTTAAATCCATGATTTTTAAATCCTTCCTAGGTTTTTAGCTAACCCATTGATTTTTCTTTTGAAACTCGAAAATTCAAATCGGGTGAAGAAAATGTGGCAAAACCACACTTTTCTTATAATTTTTTTATTATATGTTTTTAATAATTACAACTGTTATATTATCCATTCCACCATTTTCATTTGCTAAGTCTACTAGCCTTTGTGGTGCTTTTTCAATATTTCCTGTTGCTATTTGAAAGATATCATCTTGTTTTACCATATTTGTAAGTCCATCTGATGAGATTAATAAGATATCTTCTTTTAGAAATCCTTTAACTGCTACATCTGGTTCAACAAATGCATTACATCCTAATGCTTTTAATAGCATATTTTTCTTTGGATGTACTTCAGCTTCTTCTTTTGTTATTGTTCCATCTTTTACTAATTTTTGAACATAACTATGATCTGTTGTTAATTTTCTTATAAATGTCTTTCTTATTCTATATATTCTGCTATCGCCTATGTGCCCAATATATGCCTTATTATTATATATTAAGCAAACTTCTAAAGTAGTACCCATTCCTTCATATTCTTTATTTTCTCTTGATTTTTCATATACCACCATATTGGCATATTCCATACTACTTGCTATTAGTTGTATAAGACTTTCTCTGTCTTTTGGTGTTTCTTTGAAATTGTTTTCAATATAATTTTTTGTGCATTTTATTGCTAAATTACTTGCAATTTCTCCGCCTTTATATCCACCCATTCCATCTGCTAATAGGTATAGTTTTACTTCACTTGATGAATCAGATATATAATATGCATCTTGGTTCATTTCTCTGACTTTTCCAACGTCTGATTTTGCATAAGCAATTATCATATTTCACCTCATATCTTTCTATATGTTTTTAGTTATATCATATATAAAAATTTTTTTCAATTATTTTCACGAATTTTCCATATTATGATTGTAGGTTTTGTCTTCTTAATTGTCCACAAGCTGCATCTATATCTGAACCCAACTCTCTTCTTATTGTTGCTACTATTCCATGGGCATTTAGATAATCTCTAAACTTAATTATATTTTCATTTGAACTCTTAGTATATGCTCCATTTTCTATTTTATTAATAGGTATCAAGTTTACATGACATATCATTCCTCTTAATAAATGTACTAATTCTTTTGCATCTTCTAAATTATCATTATTGTCTTTTGCTAATGCATATTCAAATGAAATTCTTCTATTTGTTTTCGCAATATAATCTTTACAAGCTTGTAATAATTCTTCTATTGGAAATGCATTATTTACAGGCATCATACTACTTCTTTTTTCATTTGTTGTAGCATGTAATGATATTGATAATGTACATTGAATATTTTCATCTGCTAATCTATAAATTGCTGGTACTAATCCACTTGTTGAAACACTTATATGTCTTGCACCTATATTTATTCCTTTTGGATTATTTATTATTCTAATAGCATTTACAACATTATTATAATTATTTAATGGTTCTCCTATTCCCATAAATACTACATTTGATATTCTTATATTATTGTCTTGTTCTACAGCTAATATTTGTTCTACAATTTCTCCAGATGTTAAATTTCTTACAAATGGAATTCCTGTTGATGCACAGAATTTACATCCCATTTTACATCCAACTTGTGATGATACACATATACTATATCCATGATGATAGCTCATTAATACTGTTTCTATTGCATTTCCATCTAATAAGTCAAATAAATATTTTTTTGTTCCATCACTTGATTCTAATTTTCTTAAAATCTTGAAATTGCACATTGTATAGTTTTCTTTTAATTTTTCTCTTAGTTGTAAAGAAAGATTTGTCATTTCATCAAATTCTTTAACTTTTTCTTCATATAACCACTTAAATACTTGTTCTGCTCTAAATGGCTTTTCTCCCATTTGAACAAATTCTTCTTTTAGACTATCTAAATTATAATCTTTTATATTTTTCATTATTATTTTTTTCTCCTAATAATCCAATTTTTTTCACATTTTATTGGAAGAAGTATTTTTACTTGTTGACCTTTTACCCCTGGATTTATAAATTCAATTTCTTTGTCTGTTTCTATATCCCACATTTTCTCTATTTTGAATACAACTGGCTCTATATGATGTGGTACTAAAATTTCCATTGTATCTCCAACTTGTAATCTATTTCTTACTTCCATAATTGATTTTTCTTCATTGTATTCCACAACTTTTCCACCAAATTGGTATAACTCATTATATTGGTGTCCATCATATTCTTGTATATCTTGATTTTTTCTATCATTGAAATAAAATGTTGTTAATTCTCTTGTTTTTATTTTTTCAATTTCTTTTAAATATTTATCAACATCATAATGTGATGGATCTTTTTTATAATCATCTATTGCATTTCTATAAACATTTACTATACTTGCAACATAATATTCTGTTTTTAAACGTCCTTCTATTTTTACACTGTCAACTCCCATGTCTATTATTTCTGGAAGTTCTCTTATTAAACATAAATCTTTTGATGAAAATATACTTGTTCCATGTTCGTCCATTTCTATTGGCATATATTGTCCTGGATTATTTCTTTCTTCTGCATATAAATTATATGACCATCTACAGCTTTGTGCGCAATCTCCTAAATTAGCACTTCTACAAGCTAAGAAATCACTCAAGAAACATCTTCCAGAATATGCAAAACATATTGCACCATGTACAAATATTTCAATTTCCATTCCTTCTGGTTTATTTGCCATTATATATTTTAATTGTTCTTTATTTAATTCTCTTGCCATTATCATTCTTTTAGCACCATTTTTATACCAGAAATTACATGAGTGTAAGCTTACAAGATTAGCTTGTGTACTTACATTTATTGGAACACTTGGTGCATATTGTTTTAATGTTTCTATTACTCCTCCATCTGCTGCAATTATTCCATCTGGCTTTATTTCTTCTAATTTTTTTGCCATTTCTATTATTTCTGGATATGTTTCATCCCAAGCATATATATTTAATGCTACATATACTTTTTTTCCAATACTATGTGCATATTTTATTGTTTGTATTAAATCATCATCTTGTATTTCTGCTCTTGATCTTAATGATAATGATGCTGTTCCACAATATACTGCATCTGCTCCGTATAAAAATGCTATTTTTGCTTTCTCAAATGATCCTGCTGGTGCTAATAATTCTATTTCTTTCACTTTATTCTTTTCCTTTCTTCTTTCACGATAGCACATTTTGTGCCTAATAATACAGGTTAAATTATACTCTATTTATGGATTATTGTCAACTAAAAAAGCCTTAAACACATAAAGTGTTTAAAGCTTTTAATTTTACATTATGAATTTTAAATATATAAACAAAACTACCTCTAATATCAATATTGCTGGCATTCCAATTGTAAACTTTAGTTTTTTAGTTTTATGTCTAAATGTGTACATTCCAGAAATTGTTCCAATTCCTCCACCTAATAATGTAATTAAAAATAATGTATTTTCTGGAATTCTCCATCTTCCTTTTTTTGCTTTTCTTTTATCTGACCACATAACATAAAAACCTATTAAATTTATTATTATTAAATATATTACAAAATTTTTAGTTGTAAATAGATTAAATTCAGCTAAATTTTCCATATTTTATCCTTTTCTATTAAACATTGAACTTAAATACTACTATATCTCCATCTTGCATTACATATTCTTTTCCTTCTTGTCTAACAAGTCCTTTTTCTTTTGCAGCAAGCATTGAGCCTTCTTTCATTAAATCATTATATGATACAACCTCTGCTTTAATAAATCCTCTTTCAAAGTCTGAGTGAATTTTTCCAGCAGCTTGTGGTGCTTTTGTTCCTTTTGTTATTGTCCATGCTCTTACTTCAGTTTCACCAGCTGTAAGGAATGACATTAATCCAAGTAAATCATAACTTTTCTTTATTAATTTATCTAGTCCTGATTCTTCTAATCCAAGAGCATCTAGCATTTCTTTTTTGTCAGAATCATCTAATCCTGATAATTCTTCTTCTATTTTTACACATAATGGAATTACTTCTGCGTGTTCTTTTGCAGCATATTCTTTTACTTGTTTTACCATTTCTTCATCATCTGCTGTTTGAATTTGCTCTTCTGATATATTAGCAATATAAATTATTGGTTTTGATGTTAATAAAAACATATCTTTTACTAATTCTTGTTCATCTTCATTACATTCTACAGCTCTTGCTGGAATTCCGTTATTTAAGTTTTCTTTTAATTTTTCAATTAAGTCTATTTCTGCTTGATATTTTTTATCTGCTTTTAAGTTTTTCTTTGCCTTGTCTAATCTTTTATCAAGTGTTTCTAAATCTGCAAATATTAATTCTAAATTAATTGTTTCTATATCTCTTAATGGATTTACACTTCCATCTACATGTATTACATTTGGATCTTCAAAACATCTTACAACTTGGCAAATTGCGTCTACTTCTCTTATGTGTGATAAAAATTTATTTCCTAATCCTTCACCTTTACTTGCTCCTTTTACCAATCCTGCTATATCAACAAATTCTACTATTGCTTTTGTTATTTTGGCTGGATTATACATTTTTGCAAGATTGTCTATTCTTTCATCAGGTACTGCTACAACTCCTACATTTGGTTCTATTGTACAAAATGGATAGTTTGCACATTCTGCTCCTGCTTTTGTTATACTATTAAACATTGTACTTTTTCCTACATTTGGTAAGCCTACTATTCCTATTTTCATTTTATCACATTTCCTTTTCTTTTTATTTTACACATATTTTATTATAATACCAATTCTTACTTTTGTAAATATTTTTAACAATAAAAGTGGCTCTAAGAATTTCTATGTAATGGTAATTACTTAGAAGTTCTATAAGTCACATATTTATTCTGTACAAAAAAAGAAGCCCTGACTTTATTATATTCAAGGCTTTTTATCTATTCAGCTTCTTCTGGTGCTTCAACAGGGCAAACACCTGCACATGTTCCACATCCTATACATGCAGATTCATCTATAACAAAACAAGTTTCTCCTTGTGATATACATCCAACAGGACAATTTGCAGCACATGCACCACAGCTTATACATTTATCACATTGTATTCTATATGTCATTACATTCACCACCTTTCACTAATTTTCTTCTTCTATTTTATCTTCTTCTAAATTGTCTTCTTCTATTTTTACATCTTTTATAATTTTTATGTCTTTTACTTCATATCTTTTTTGTTTAAATATGTCTCCATCTTTTATTCTAACTCTAACTACTTCTTTTAATGTTTCAATATTATCAACTTCTCCAACACCATCTGGAGTTTTTACTATTGCTCCTACATGTGGTAATCTTTTTTCTTTTTCTTCATATACTTCTTGTTCATATTTTAAACAACACATTAATCTACCACAATTTCCTGAAATTTTTGTTGGGTTTAATGAAAGATTTTGTTCTTTTGCCATTTTTATTGATACTGTTTCAAAGTCTCCTAAAAATGAACAACAACATAATTCACGTCCACAAACTCCATTTCCACCAATTCTTTTTACTTCATCTCTTACACCTATTTGTCTTAGTTCTATTCTTGTCTTATATGTTGCAGCTAAGTCTTTAACAAGTTCTCTAAAATCTACTCTTCCATCTGATGTAAATGAAAATAATATTTTACTATTATCAAATTTATATTCTACATCTGTTAAAGTCATGTCTAATTTATATTCTTTAATTTTTTTATTACAATATTCAAATGCTTCTTTTTCTTTCTTTTTTAAGTCTTCTGCATGTTTTAAATCTTTACTTGATGCAAGTCTTAAAACTTTTTTTAATGGTGAATTTAATTTTTCTTCATCTATCATTCTTCCTGGAATTATTACTTCTGCAATATCTTCACCCTGTGTTGTTTCAACAATAATATATTCACCCTTTTGGACTTCTAGCCATTTAGGATCAAAAAAATATATTTTTCCTAATCTCTTAAATCTAACTCCTACTATTTTTTTCATTCATTACGTCCTTTCTATTTTCGAAATAGATAACTTATATTAAATAATAAATTATCTATGCACATATCATAATTACTATTTGCTTTTAGTCTTTTTTTAGTTTCTTCTACAATATTTATAGCATTTATATATCTTAAATCTTCTTTGCTTAATTTTAACAATAAAACATTCATATATTCTAAAACAGAATATATTTCTTCTTTTGCTTTATATATTTCTTCTGACATTTTTACAATATCTATTACATCTTTATTTTTAAAACTTTTTAATATATTTTCAATGTTTTCATATAAAGCTTTATTTTCATTTAGTTTTAATGCTTTTCCTATACTACCTTGTGAAAGATTTATTATACTATCATCAATCTCTATTTCTGGATAATTTTGTTTTATATATTCCTTTACTTCAGAAATTTCTAAATTTTCAAAATGTATTCTTGTACATCTTGATTTTATGGTGCTTAACATATTATCTTCATTTGAACATATTAATATAATCGTTACATATTCTGGTGGTTCTTCTAATGTTTTTAATAAGCAATTTTGTGCTTCTGATGTCATAGTATCACTATCATTTATTATATATACTTTATTATCTGATACTATTGGTTTTTCTGCTACTTTTCTTTGCATTTCCCTTATTTGATCTATTTTTACTTTTCCATCTTGTGGTTCTATCATCATAAAATCTGGATTATTGTTAGAGTCAAATTCTATACATGCTTTACATCTACAATTTTCTTCATTTGGTGTTAAACATAGTAGTTTTTTTGCAAATTCTAAGGCTATTTTTTTCTTTCCGATCCCTTCTGTTCCCCAAAACAAATAACTATGTGATGTTTTTTTTAATTCTAAGGCTTTTTTTAATATTGCTTTATTTTTTTCGTTTCCAATTATTTTTTCAAACAATTTATACTCCTCCAAATTTGTTTAATGGCCAAAATCTAAATAATACTTTTCCTTCTATTTTTTCTAATGGTATACATCCAAAAGATCTGCAATCTCTGCTTCCTGTTCTATTGTCTCCTAAACAAAATACATAGTTTTCTGGTACTGTAAATCCTGTAAAATTTCCTTCATGTTTTGCATCTTGATGCATATCTGTAACTACCCCTGATTGTAAATAATCTTCTTGTAGCTTTTCTCCATTAATATATACTGCTCCATCTTTTATTTCCACATAATCTCCTGGTAACCCTATCACCCTTTTTATATAACTTGTTTTAGATGTTTCTAATACATAATATGTAAATTTATTCCATAAACCTTGTGGTTCATTATCATATACTGCAACTGGGTTCTTTAAGTCAATTTCGTCTTTTGATATCCATGATTTACTTGGTGCTTCAAATGTTATTATATCTCCTCTATTTGGAAGTTTTTTAGTTGTTCTTCCTAATCTGCTTAACCACAATCTTTCACCTTCATGTAATGTTGGAAACATTGATGACATTCTTACTTCTGTTGGTGTTCCTATATAATATCTTACTATTAATGCTAATACTATTGCTATTACAAAACATAATATCCATTCTATTGTTTCTTTTATCATTGATTTATTCATTTATCTCTCATTTCCTTCCTTATTAACCATTTATCTTATGATATTACAATTTTTATACTTGTATATTATACATTATATTAACTTTTTTTTCAAGATTAAATATTTTTATTATAAAAATATTTAGCAAAAAAATTTTATTCTATCTATAAAATTTAATAATTATATTGTAAAAAAATATAATTTACTATATAATACTTTTGGGTGATACAAATGACAAATTTTAGTAGAGATGAATTAAATTCGATAATACATATTCAACAAAATCTTATGAAAATTCTTTTTTGTACTATAAAAAAAATGATAGATTCACTAGATATTACTAGCTCTTATCATTCAAATACTTTATTAGATCTTTTAAATAAATCAAAAAATTCTTTAAAAGCCTGTAACGAAAATATGAATTTAATAAATGATATAATTAGTTGCTATAATAATTCATCTGAAAATTTATTGACTATTTATGAAACAAATATAATAAAAATAAATAATAATACAATAATAATTGAAGATTATATATATGATTCAATTAATTTTTTTGATTTATCAATACAGTCAAAAATTTCAAACATTAATAATACTTCAATTTCATTAAATAATCCTGAAAACGCCAAAAGTGATATTCCAGATTTCATAAAAACTAGAAAAAACACTTTAATTATTTCCGAAACAACTGGAAATATAATATTACCTTATTCTATAAATGATTTAAAGAATAAAAATAAATCATATGAACAAATTATTGACGAATTTTATACACTTCCTATTGATTCATTTAAACCTGCATTTATTGCAAGATTTAGAGAGACTTTTAAATTAGCTCATTATAAAGAAAAAAAATCAGTTATATTTTCTATAAATTTAGCAACTGAATTAATGTTTAATTATAATTTACATCCAGCAATTATAACAGCATGTAAAAACTTAGATGAATTAGACATTTATTTAGATTGTTTGGAAAATAATGAAACCGAAAAATTTAAATGTTTTAATATAATTTTTGAAGTTCCACCTATATTATCACAAAAAAAGCTCTAAACATTAGAGCTTTTTTCAATTAATTTTATCAGCTATTTTTTATAATTCTACTGGCTGTAATTGCAAATTTAATTTATAATACTGTGTATCTTTTTCACTTCCTACAATTGTATCTAAACTATCATTATCTTCCCAATACCATTCTAATGTAAAAATATTTGTTGAATCTTTTAAAACAATTATTTCATCAACATCAAGATTGTCTATTGTTATATAATTTTCTGAATTTCCTCTTATATAAACATTATCAATCTTTAATTTATATTTCATATTAACAATTTTTTTCATGTCATCACTAAATTTCATACTATATTTAACATCTTTTTTTGAAATATTTGCAACATAAAATTGATACTTTCCATAAGATTTTGGTGCTATCATACTTTTTCCGTTAAATTTTTCATTTTTAAATATATTTAGTTTATTATCTGTAACTTCTTTCATATCATTTTCTTTTATCAAAATTGTATCTGATAAATCTTGGCTTGGTTCTGCTGATGCTTGCTTATATCCAAAACCTATCTTTCCCATTTTATATCCAATCCAAAAAAATAACAGTAATAAAATAATAATAATTATTAATAATACTATTATTACTTTATTTTTTGTGTTTTTCTTTTTTTCTTTTTCATATTTCTTTTCTATATCTTCTTCCATAATTCTTCTATTTCCTTCCTGCTTTCATATATAATATATTCACAAAAATTTTGTCAACTTTTGTCAGTATATTATTTAAAAAAGCTCTATTATAATTAATAGGGCTTTCTTCTATGTTTTAAAGCTAAACTATTAACATTTAACTTTTTTATTAATCAGCTTGTTCTGCAGATAAATGAGCTGTTACTTTTAATTTTGGAGTAGTTGCAGCTGTAGCTAACTTTGTATCATCTGAATTATTCTTAAGTTGATCTGCAGTTTCTGTTCCTCTTACAAAAGCCCATCTCCAATAAATTGTAGTAGTTTGATCAGCTTCCGTATTACTTGCTAATTTTTCTGATAAAGTAATTTCTGAAATATCATTTTTCCAATTTGTTCCATCTGTAGAGAATTCTACTGGAATTGCATTATTATTTTCAGTTGTAAATGATATTTCATATTCAGCTGTTACTTCAGAATCATTTCTTACTTTTATATCAAAACTTCCTTGTGTCCCTGGTGCAATTTTGCCAGATGTAACGTCTGTTTCTATACTGTTATCAGTATCTTTTATTGTTTTAAATAAATCAAATGCAACTTCTTCATTTTGAGTTATATCTTTACCATTTAATTTAATAGACCATTTAGCTACTGTAGCACTACTTTCAAAATCTTTTGCAGTTGTGTATTTTGCATATGTATTGGCAACTAAAATTAAAGCAATTAAAGTTATTAGTAATGTGAAAACACCTAATTTTGCTAATCTATTATCTTTTTTCATATTTTTCCCCCCTTTCTTTATTTTTTGATTAACACTTTACTTAAAACTTAAGTGTTATAAAATATTATTATAATATTAATAACTATTTTTTCTTGAGTTCCTCATTTTGTCGTTTTAATATTTCTATTTCTTTTTCCATTTCTTTCTGTTTATTTAATTTTTGATTAATTTCTTCTGTATTTTTTCTTGAATCACTCCATCCAATTATTATTAATAAAATAATTGGTATTGATAAACATACCAATATACCAATTGGAGTTTGAATAAATATTGCAAAATTTCCCAATTTTGGTATATTACATTTGAATACTCCTTCAATTTGTTCTGGTAATACTATTCCTTCATCTCTAGTGTTATTATTATCACCTTTTGTTATATATTTAACTTTATTGTCTTCTATAACAATTTCGTCTATACGATGTGTTATTACTATATCATTACTTTTAAAAGCAATTATATCTCCTTTTTTTAATGTGTTTTTATCAACTTCTTTTACTATTACAATATCTCCAGAAGATATTTGCGTTTCCATTGAACCAGATAAAACTATAAATGGTTTCCAACCAAAAAATGATGGAACCTCATCAGGATATATATATGAATTTACTAAAATAACACCACTAATAAATAATATTGGAATTAAGATAAGCAAAGCTATTACACTTAATATTTTCTTTAATTTTTGCATGTCAAATTCCTTCCTTATTTCGTTAATATCTCTTTTATAATATAACATAAATCGACTTACTTGTATATATTTAAAAAGAATGTAATATATTTATAATATATCTGTAATGTATTTGTAATATTTTTGTAATATTTTATTAAATTTTTTATGTTAAAATTAATTTTATAAATATTACAAATCTCAAAAATGTAGGTGATTAATTTGTATTATACATATATGTTAAGATGTTCTGATAACTCTATTTATACAGGGATGACTAATAATCTTTCTAATCGTTTATCTCAGCATATTTCAAAAGGAAAAAATGCTGCAAAATATACAAAATCTCATAATGTTATTGGCCTTGAAATTGCTTGGAAAACTAAAAATAAATCTTCAGCTTGTAAACTAGAATATCAAATAAAACAACTTTCTAAAAAACAAAAAGAATGTTTAATAAATGGTGAAAAACTTTCAAGTTTTTTTAGTGGAAAAATTGATTGTAGAAAATATAGAAAATTTTCTATTAAAACTTTATAAAAAAAATACTTAATTTATATTAAATATAAATTAAGTATTTTTAACCAATTAATATGGTGAACTAAACCGTTCTACAAACGGTCTAGCTCCTAAATTTTCCTCTATATCTTCTAATAGATTAACTGACATTGTTAATGGCTGATTGCCTACATTACAGATTATAATTATCTTGTCATCATAAACATATATTGAGTTAATAAACATATCAACTAAAACTTTTCTGTAACTATGGTCTAATATATCACCAGTTTGTAATCTTGTCAAGAAAAATTTTATTTCATTTTCTTTAAGTTGAAATACTTTTGCCATTTCAATTAGTAATTGGCTTTGTGTTTCTTCAAGTTCGTTTTCATTTTGTGTAATTCTATTGCTAATCATTTCCACGTGTTGACCTTGTTCTAGTGCAGACATCAAATTGTCAATATTTTTGTTTAGTTCTTTTTTTCTTCGTTCTAGGTTTTTAACAACAACATTTGAGTTGTTTTCTCTCTGACAAGTTTCATATATCTTTTTAGCTATCTTATCAATATTCTTGTCTGTTAAAAGTGCTTTGCATTTTCTGACAACAAGGTTTTCAATATCTTCTTTTGCGATATACTTTTTAGTACACTCTTTATCATTTTTCTTGTTACAAGTATAATAACGATGAAGTTTTGCTGATTTGGAATTTCCAGAGATACCTATCATTGGGCTTTTGCAATTTCCACAGAACATTTTTCCAGTTAGTATGTATCTGTCTTTTGCTTTTCTAATTCCCGGAGCATGTTTGTATTTTTCTCTAACCTCTTGAACTTTGTTAAAGGTATCTTCATCAATTATAGCTGGTATTACATTTGGAAATTCTTTTTCCCCATAAGTGTTTGTTCCTATGTATTTCTTATTTCTAAATAGGTTTTGTAGTGAATTTTTGTTAAACTCGGTATTTCTTCCAGTCTTATAACCGTTCTTATTAAGAAAATCTACAATTTCTACAACGGGAATATCATTTGCTCTCATTTCGAATATCTTTTTAACAATAGGTGCAGTCTTTTCATCAATAATAAGTTTCTTTTTCTTATATGTTCCAAAGTCTTGTATTTCTAGTTTGTAACCCAATGGAGGTGTACCACCATTAAATTGTCCTTTTTCTGCATTAAGTAGCATATTTCTATTTACTTTCTGTGATAATTCAACAGAATAATACTCTGCCATTCCCTCAAGCACACTTTCTACTAAAATTCCGAGAAGCGTCATCAGAAATATTTTCTTTTGCAGAAAGAACTTTAACACCATTCTTTTTTAGTTTAGCTTTATAAATCGCACTATCATATCGATTGCGGGCTAGTCTATCTAGCTGATATACTGCAATTTTGCTAAATCTCCCTTTTGAACTATCTTCTATCATTCTCAAAAATTCTGGTCTTTCATCAGATTTTCCAGAGATAGCTTTGTCAATATACTCTCCAACAACATTGTAACCATTTCTTTCTGCAAATGCTTTACACTCTGCTAGTTGTGCCTCTATACTCGTGTCATTTTGTTTATGAGAGCTGTACCTAGCATATATTACACAATTTTCCATTTTTCATTAACTCCTTTTCATATAAAATTATTTTGTTTTTAACATTGAACTTATATCTATCTGTATATTTAGCATTTTGTTTAATATAGAGATTTTTTCTTTTAGCTTTTCAGTTATATTTTCCCCATATTTTTCATAAGCTTGTGTAACAAATTCTTGAATTAACCAATGTATATATTCGTTTTTGTTTTCTTTAATGTATTTCTTAATATCTTGACTTGATATAGCAAAGGCTAACATTTCAACTTGTTTGTCATCAAGTAAAAGGTTTTCAATAATTAATTCGTTCATAACAACCAATTCCCTTCTTAT
This sequence comes from Clostridium sp. 26_21, assembly GCA_001915995.1. Classification (GTDB taxonomy): domain Bacteria; phylum Bacillota; class Clostridia; order TANB77; family CAG-508; genus CAG-269. The sequence continues at coordinate 45,009 of MNRO01000020.1, read as the reverse complement.
TCTTGAAATTTTGTTTAATATTTAGCTTGAACTATATAAATTTAAGTAATAATACATAGTCCAAGCATTTTTACTTTAACTACCAATGTTCTCTAATAACATTAAGGAAACTTGCTTGTTGTATCTTCTTGTTGTTGTATTTCAAATTCATTTAACCACTCATTTAGTAGGTTTTCTATTTCTTCTGTCATAACAAGTTCATCAGTAGTTGCACAATAAGAGTCTAGTTCTTGATAATTTTCTTGTTGTTCACTTTGCATAATAGCACCTCCGATTTATATAATAATTTTGTTAATGTTCTGTTGTTTGTATGTATTAAGTTAAGTTTAGTTGATTTGTTCTAATGTACCCTAATATAATCAAGTAACTATATACATAGGGTACATTAAAACTTTTAGTTATTTATCTGTTTACTATGACATAATTCTATGTATATTTCTGTAATATGATTTGCTCGAAAATATTTTCTAATGTATTGTCGATTTCTTCAAGTCTACTAGATAATTTTTCAAGTAATTCTTTAATGTCGTTATGTTCTTGTTCTGAAAAACAAAAATCACTTTTTTCATCTTCAAGGTCATATAGTAAGTCATCAACTTGAAGTTTCATTGACCATATAACACCTTTTCTATTTACCATATATTTTTCTTCTTCTAATGTATCTTCTTTTATTCCACGCTTTTTTCTTATTTCTTGTAGTCCTTTTTGAAATGTATCTAAAATGTATTCTCTCATTTCTTCATCATCTTCTGACAACATAAATCTCATATTTTATATCTCCTTTATATACTTATTCTTCATCTTCTTCGTCATCTTGAATTACAACTTCTTTCATATCTTCTATCCATTTTTTTGTTGATATAATTTGTTCAAATGAACTTTCTAACGAAGAATCAATTTTCTTCAATTTATGACTTAATTTCCTTATTATTTTCATAATTTCTTTCTGTTCTTCTTTGGAAAAACTTGACAAAGTGTATTCCCACTCTATTTCACCTTCTATAGACTGTGTGAAATATAACATCCCTAGTATTGATGATTTTCTGTTGCATATATTGTCAAGTTCCCAGCCTATATCTAGACCAACATTATATTTTTTTGCTTTTTCTTTAAGTTTCGTTCTAAAACTATCTACTTCTTTGATTATTCTTTCATTACTTGGATCAAATATCATATTTCATTACTCCTTTAAATTTTTATTAAACTGGCTATATGTAATCTTGTTTACGATATATTCCTTGCCATTTTCATTTATTTTTGTTATAATCTTACTATCAGCATAAACTAGCTTTGCTCCTCGTGTTATTTCTTCTAGTTCTTCTTGTGTTACTGTATGACCTTTATTTTTAACAATGCCCCTAGAAGTTGAAAATATTCGCTGATTTGTTTTATAATACTTGATTCTTTCACCTTTAAGTATTAACTTGTTCGCATTTTTATTTTGTATATCTTCATTTAGGTTTAGGTTAATGAAATGTGCTGTTAGGTATGCTCCAAGATTACTTACATTTTTAATTTCCGTTACAGCACTAAACCCCTTTGTCCATGTTTCATTTAGTAGTGTTTGGTCTAGTGGTAAATCTTCGTTGTCTATATCTTTAACAAGTACGTGTAAATGTATTGAGCCACTTGCTTGATATTCTGTTACACAGATATATTCTAAACTAGGAAAATGCTTTTTGATTTTTCTCCACCATTGCCTAAAATCGCTATTTACTTGCTTGTAGTTCTTTTGTAATTTGCCATAGGTTAAAGTTATATGTTTCTCGTTGTTCCCAGCACAGAAGTTATAGTTTATCAAGCGTCTTAATGCTTTAAAGCTTTTCCTTAGTTCGTTTGGACTTTGAGCCCTTGTTTTAGCTTTTTTATTGTATTTCTTAATTTCGCCAGTTTGCTTATCTACATATTCTGTCCCTGATAGCCTAACAAACCTATTACTCAATGAAAATGGTGCTTTCTGCATACTTTCCACTTCTACAATGCCATTACCCTCAAATACTTTTACTATCTCTGCTTTATCTAATACTGCAAAGGGTAATTTCTTGATTTTGATTTTATTGTTATTTTTAGTTTCCGTTTTTCTCACCTCCATAAGTCATTTTGCAAAACGTTTTCTCGAGATTTTGTTTTGTGAGATAATAATAGCACCATTTTATTTTCTCGTCATAGTTGCACAATAATTAATTTTGTGGTATGCTACAAGATGAAAGGAATGATTTTATGGAAACATTAGAAACAAGAGATTTTTTGCCTATAATATGCGAAGATTATCATAGAAATTTTTATGTAGCATTTGAAAAAGAATATGGAAAATTTGTAAAAGAAAAAGTAAAATGTGTTAAAATAAATCAAGATTTACCAGAAGAATATAAATATGAAAATGATTTAGTAGGTGCAACAATAGTAGATATATTAAATAATAAAAATCAGTTATTCTCTTTTTTAGATAAATTTGATTACAATAAAATTACTAATTATAAAACTTGCTTAAAATGTCTAATTGATTTGCGAGATAAAATATATTCAAAAAATAAAAACTACCTTATTATTGTTTATCAATTAGAAAAACTTATTTATTCAGTTAAAGAAGCACAAGAAAATAATGAAAATATAGATAAGGTTAAAAAACATTGTCAATTAATCTTTGCATATATAAAATATCAAATTAAAAATATGTATGAAATAGTATATAGTTTCTTCTTTAATGAAAAATTTACTCCTACACTTGAAGAAAATGAAGAGAATCTGTTTCACCCTTTTTATACTCCTAGTAATAAATTTCGTGGTTGTGATTTGCAATTACCACCAGTAAAAGTAATATATAAAAAAGATGAAAATAACTATACTGAACAAAGTCAAAATGGTAGATATAACCCAGTAGAAATGACATACGAATATGGTATAGAAACTCTTGAAGATTTAACAAATGTATGTATATATCATATAAGTTATAATAAAAAAGCTATTATTCAATGTAGTGTATGTAATAAGTTCTTTGTACCAGATAAACACGAGGGTATAGGCGTTGGCGAAGAAATAACAGAACGAAATGACAGAAAAACTTGTAGTCCAGAATGCTCTGCAAAAGCTAAAACAGAACACTTAAAAGCTGACTATGAAAAACACCCTTATAAGAAAATCTATAAAAACATTTGTGATTTATTAAGAAAAAGAGATAAAGAAAAATTAAAACAATTTAGGGAAGAATTTAAAGGTATAGAAAGCAACTACAAAGAAATTTATTCAAAACATAGTACTACATACATTGAAGATAAATTATTGAAATGGGTACAAGAATATAAAAAGACACTTTAATTGTGTCTTTTTTAGTATTTTTAAAGGGTATTGCTCTTTGTTAGCCAATGAATTATTAGAGTGTAGGCTACATAATACAGAAATGAAAGGAGTAAATTATGACAGATACTGATATTATCTTAAAATTATACGAAACAATGCTAGAAGAAAAAACAACCAAGAATTACAAGAAACATCTTGAAATTTTAAAGAAAGCAAAACAAGACTTCATAAACCACCTAGAAAATCAAAATCTTGAAAGTTTAGATGAATTATGCAGTCTTGCATACGACTTAAATGATGACTTAAATAAGCAAATGTTCTATCGTGGAATATCAATAGGAATAAAGCTATCTAATTTTAATATAGACAATATAGAACAATAGTATTACTTTTTAGAGTTAATAATATATTCTATAAGTCCCTTAACAATTTTCTTATCTTCTCTGTTGAACATATTTAAGGAATTAGTAATAAATTCATCATCTGTAACAACTTGCTTATCTATCAAGCCATTAAATAGTTCATCAGAGTTGATTTGAAGTGCATTACATATATCAATAATAGTAGGAATGCTGATACCACTTTCGCCCCTCTCAATAATGCTAATAAAATTTATACTTTTGTCTAGCTTTTCTGCTAGTTGTTCTTGTGTTAGACCTTTTAACAAACGGATTCGCTTGATATTTTGACCTATAATTTTTAATGTGTTTTCTTTGTTTTCTTTCATATTATCACCTATAGAGATTTTATCCAAAATGATAATTTAATATAAGAAAACAATACTTTAATAAATACAAATAACACTTGATTAAGTAAAGTAAGTGTAGTATAATAATTGTGAAATAATATATAATCTGGAAAGGTAATTAAAATAAAAAGAATAAAAGGAGTTGATTATTATGTTAGACAAACAAACTGAAGAAAGAATTAAAATGATGACACAAGATTATGAATATCAAACAAGAGGTATACCTCAGAGATTAGACCATTGGGTAAATGAAGTAGTAGTAAATGTAGAAAATGCAAAAAGACAGCAACAATCTGTAACAGATAAACGTATTGCATATATACAAGCTGAAGCTGAGCAAGTAGCTAAGGACATTAGAAATTATTCATTGAAAGAATTAAAGGGAGAACATGTAGGATACACCACTATTTATAATGCAAAGATAGAAGAAAGAGAAAAAGAAATGAATAAATTTAGTAAGAGAATGAAAATATCTGCAATATTAACATTAGTAGGATTTGTTATATTTTTAATTTCTACTTCTGCAAATAGTCCTATGTTTTTAAGTTTACTAATATGTTGTATAGCTGGAATTGTTGCAACAACTTCAAGTTCAGCATATAGAAAAGCAAAGTACACGGACATAACACAAGAAGATAATATTGATGGATATAGACTTAGATTATTAATGGGAGTCATAGAGAATAAAGTGTATCGTGATAAAAAATTTGCTAATGAAATTAAATATGATGAATATTGGAAATCTAGGTGTCCAGAAAATTTAAAAAGACAATTGGAAGAAGAGAAATTACAATTAGATGAATCTGGAACTTACTATCTTTCAGATGATGAACTGAATGAATCGAAAGATTAAATAATACAATAACAGTTCATAAGGAGCAACAGTCATCTTTCTAGTTTTAGCCGTAACCTTTCCCGCTAAAACAATAAACAACTCTTAAACACAATTTTCAGTTGAAATAAGATAACTGGAAGATAAAGAATAACCAAATTATAGATATAGCATAATAAATGTGATATGATATAAATATATAAAATAAGAAAGGAAGTTTTTCAAATGACTAAAACATTATTAACAAAAATCGTAATAGGTGTACTTGCAACAGGTACAGTAGGAACAGTTGGACTAGTAGTTGCAAGTAAAAATCCAGTAACAGCACAAGCAGTTAAATCAGTTCCAGCAATAGCAAAGTATGTAGATATAGTAACGTTCAATAAGGGATTAAATGAAGAGGAATTTAAGGCATTTATGGATAGAGCAAAATATCTTGAAGAACCAAAAATCAAAGAATGGAAAGAACAACACGGAATATATAATAGTTACAACAACCCTGACTTATATTCAATAAACCAAATGATAAATGGAGACAATCTTGAATCTTCAGTATATACACAAGAATTCATTGACTGGTATGAAGGAGTATTATTAAAAGAAACTAATAAAATAATGCTAGATATGTATTCAAGAGCAAGTGCAGAACAGATAAAAGCATATGAAGATAAAAAACAAGCTATGAGAAATAATACAGAAGAACAGATTTCATATATGGACGAAAATGGACAAATAGTTACTATAAAAGGTAAAGAAAATATAGAAGAATATTACAGAAGTAAAGGTATTGACCCTAATTCTTCGATGAGTATACAAGAACAAGAAATGTTAAAACAACAAGAGGAACTACAAAAAGAATTGCAAAAGCAACAAACACAGAAAAATAACTCTAATCAATAATACACCTAAAATGGACTACAACACAAAGTAGTCTATTTTTTAGCATAAATCTATCAATAATACAATAACAGTTCATAAGGAGCAACAGTCATCTTTCTAATTTCAAGCGTAACCTTTTCCACTAAAACAATAAACAACTGCTAAACACGATTTTCAGTTGAAATAAGATAACTGGAAGATAAAGAATAACTGAATTTTTGAAAATATAAGAAAAGTGAGGTTAGAAAAATGGTAAGAATAATCAAAGAAGATGAAACAAGAGTTAATATATATAGGGCATTTGATAAAATATGAAAACAAGTAAGGGAAATAACTCAACTACTAAAACAAGTTAAATACTATAATGATGATGACAAAGAATATATAAAAATAATGGTAATAGATATATCTCGTTCGTTGGAAGGTGTGTCAGATAGATTAAAAGAGAAAATCAAAGAAATAAATGCTAAAAAGTAACAATAATTAGTTTAGATTAAGAAAGGCTTTAAACAAGTTTTTCAGTTTTGAGCAAAACCTTTTACAGTAAATGAATAAACAATGCTTGAAGAGGAAATAAACAATAATAAAGATAAGAATAACAATAAGAAGCGGACAAGTAAAATCTAATAGAATAAATACATACATATATTAAGTAATATAGGTTAGACTAGAAGAAATATAAACAAGAAAATAATAGTAACAAATGAAAAAAGTTGAAATGTTATTAGCTTTCAGTAGCATAACAAACAAGTCAGTAAATGTAAGATATAGAAATGTTTTTAGCTTTGAGAAACTTAATAATCAAGTAAATGAAAAAACTCACTTGCAAAATCAGTGAGTTTTCATTTTGTCCAATTTCAGTGGTAGGCTTACTGCAAAGCCTCCTACAAAGAAATACATTTTGGTTTTTGGAACGTTTTGGTGAGCCAGAAGGGATTCGAACCCCCGACCCTTTGCTTAGAAGGCAAATGCTCTATCCAACTGAGCTACTGACTCATGTTTCTTAACACTTCAATATAATATCACAATTTAAGTATTAAGTCAACATTTTTTTAAAAATTTTTACACATTTTTTATTAATCAATTTCAATTTTTTCATTAGTGTCATCAGTTGTTACTGATTTGGGTGCTTTTTCTAGCAGTTCCGGCTTTTTTAAGTATTTATTCAATTGTTTAAATGATGATGCATAATAATGTCCATCACATATTCTCTCATCACCGACAAAAGCAATTGTTATACACTTTTCTTCCTTTATTTCATCATCTTCATAAATATAACTTTTCTTCTTTTTTCCCATAGAAAAAAATAAACTTGTTGTTCCAAAATTATATATATGATGATATATACTATCAATTCCAAGTGACCCTACATTTGTTAAAAATACACTTGTATGAAATGGGCTTGCCTTAATTACCGCTTTAGGCATAATTCCATGTTTATCTAGAAATTTTAACATCTTTACTGAAAATAATATCAGAAAATTTGGAACTAAATTTAATATTTTTACAAGATTATCTGTTTTATTTGCTGTTTGCACATCTTTATTTTTCTCAATTGTTGCATCAACTTTTTCTTTAATTTCTAATATTGTTTCTGTTCCTTTAAATGGTATTTTTACTACAGTCTCTTGCCCATCATCTGTCAAGCTTTTCTTTATTGAAAGAGATACATATATTGTATCTCTTTGATATGTTGTTCCATTCATTACAAATCTATTTAATTTTGGTCTTTCATTTATTATTCTTACAATTCCTGCATATATAATATTCATATATGACATTCTTATTCCATCTTGTGCCTTCTTATCTATGTATTCATCCATATTACTTAATGGTATATCTTGTTTAAAATATACTTGTGCATCACTTCTGTCAATCATTACAGAAGGTAATATTCTAAAAATTGGTTCTAAATTCTTTACTTTTTTTCCATCGGCTCTATGTCCAAACATCCTTTGCTTCCTTTTCTTAAAAGTCTATGTTTTTGACTAAATTCCTAAAATTTTTGCTTCAACATTAAACATTTTATATTTATTTGTTTTTTCATCTATTTTAAATTCAATTAATGTATTTTCAAGTGTTTCTTCATTTTGTCTTAAATCTGTTGTAAAATATAATTTTATTTGTGGTATTTCAACTTTATTTGTTACTATTTCTTTAAATGCTTCTGCAGTGTGTTTATCATCCTCACAAATCAAAATTAATTGTGGCATTGAAGAATATCCTGAATCTCCTGGTACAAAGTTTTCATAAAATTCTTTGTACATTGTCATTTTATCAACTAATTTCTTTTGCCAATCTTGTTCTCTTCTTACCGCTTCAAACAAAAATGTTATTGATTTATTATTTTTTGTTAATTTTACAGATCCTCCTGTTGCTTTAAATGTTTTTCCAGAAATCTTTGCTTGAATCGTTGGTTTTACAACATAGCTATCAAATGCTTTTACTTTTCTAAGATATGCTATAATTGTTTGATTTCCTGCTAATCTCTTTTTTATCATTGCAACTGGTTTTACATTATCTGTTTGTTGCCACTTACATTCTATTTCCTTTGATGTTAACAAATATTTTCCCATCTTTTCAAGACAATATATTCTATATATTCCTTTTCCCTCTTCAGATGTAAAGTAATATCTTGTTAATATTTTTGATTTTACTAATTGATCTAATTTATTATTTAATTTATCTTGTGATTGTGGGTTAATTCCTTTCCATTCAAGCATTTGATAAATTTGTCTTGATGTTATAAATTCAAATTCATTTACTAATTCTAGTATTGCAAAATGAATATCTGTTATATGTCCAATGTTTATTTTATGTATTATTTGATTCATTGATACATACCCATCTTTTCCATCAAATGTTTTTATTTCACCTTCTCTTATAGCAAATGGTGATACTTGTGCTTTTATTTGGCTATCTTCAACCATATTTAATTCCTCCTTTTGCCAAAACACATTTTTGTTTTAGCTTATATACTTTTTATATTTATAATTATATTATCGTTAGTTTTAATTTCTTTTTTTCTGGTTGTATTTTCTTTATACATACATCAACAGATTGACCATATTGTAAATTTTCATTATATTCTGTCATTCCTACTAAATTTGGAGTTATTTCTATAAATACTCCATTTTTATTTTTTTCAGTATCTCTTACTATTCCTTTAACTGTCATTCCTTCCTGAAAATTTTTTACATTTTCTTCCCAAGTTCCTAAACAATCTTTGTATGATAAATTTATTTTACCTGTTTTTTTATCAATGGATTTTACTTTACATTGTATTTCTTGTCCTATCTTTACTCTATCTTTTGGTGATTTTATTCTCACAACAGATAAATCTTCAATAAAAACAAGTCCAGATTTTCCATCTTCCATTTCTACAAAAGCCCCATATGGTTGCATTCCACTGACTCTTGCATTTACAATTTGTCCTTCTTTTAATTCCATTATTTCTCCTCTGTATTTTTATATTATTTTCTTATGTAATTTGTATTTCAATTATACAGCTTTTTTCAATATTTTTCAACTGTTTATTTTCCAATTAAGGTTTTTACTTCAAAATCTTTTAGATATCTCCATTTTCCAAGTTCTATATCTTTTACTCCAATATTTCCTATCTTGCTTCTATGTAAAGCTATTACTCTTCTTCCAACAGATTCACACATTCTTCTTACCTGTCTATTTTTCCCTTCATGTATTGTTATTTCTAATCTTGATATATCTTTTTCTTCATCTGTTTTTAAAATTTTTACTTTTGCTGGTCTTGTAGTATAATCATCTATTTTTACACCTTTTCTTAATTGTTCTACTTCTTCATTTTTTATTATGCCTTTTACTGTAACTGTGTATGTTTTTGTTATCTCATGTTTTGGATGTGTTACTCTATATACAAAATCTCCATCATTTGTTAAAATCAAAGCTCCTGATGTATACATATCTAATCTTCCAACAGGTACAACTCTTTCTCTAACTTTTACTAAATCCAACACTTTGTCTCTTCCAAATTGCTCATCAGATGTTGTTACATATCCAATTGGTTTATTTAATAAAATATATACTTTTCTTTCTTCTTGTTTTACATTTTTGCCTTCAAATGTTATTTTGTCTTTTTCAGTATTTACCTTAACACCTAGTTCTGTAATTGTTTTTCCATTTACTTGAACTTTTCCTTGTATAATATATTCTTCGCATTTTCTTCTTGATGCAATTCCACATTCTGCTAAATATTTTTGAAGTCTCTCTTCCATATTGATTTGCACGATATTAATCATGCTCTCCTTTCTTTTTATGTACTATTTTTATATTTCCTGCATATTATATATTAATTCCTTTTACTTTTCTAAAAGGCTTTATATAGATTTCTCCGGCAAGGTTCTCTTGCCGGTTATTTTATTTCTCTATCTTTTAATTTATCAAGTATATCTTTAAAATATTGTGGTAATTCTGCTTCAAGGCACATATCTTTTTGAGTTATTGGATGTTTAAATTCTAATTTTTGAGCATGTAAACATTGTCCACTAACATCAAATTCATTTTTTCCATTTGAATATGTATAATCACCAACAATAGGATATCCTATATGTGATAAATGTACACGTATTTGATGTGTTCTTCCTGTTTCTATATTTACTTGTAACAATGTGTATTTATCAAATCTTTTTAATACTTTTATATGTGTTATTGCATTTTTACCATTTTTATTAACTGCCATCTTTTTTCTATCTGATGTACTTCTTCCAATTGGCATATCTATTGTTGCTTCGTTTTCTTTAAAAACACCTCTAACAAGTGCAATATATGTTTTCTTTACTTCATGATTTTTTATTTGTTCACTCATTTTTACATGTGCATTATCATTTTTAGCAACAATTAATAGTCCTGATGTATCTTTATCTATTCTATGTACTATACCTGGTCTTATTTCTCCACCAATTCCAGACAAACTATCTTTACATATTGCCATAATAGCATTTACTAATGTCCCATCTGGATTTCCATTTGCAGGATGTACTACCATTCCTTTTGGCTTATTTACAACTATAATATCACTATCTTCATATATAATTTCAATTGGAATATCTTGTGCTTTTAGTTCTATTTGTTTTGGTTTTGGTATTTCAACTGATATTTTATCATTTTCTTGAATTTTATATGATACTTTTACATTTTTCCCATTAACTAATATGTTTCCATCTTCAATTAATCTTTGGGCAGATGTTCTAGTTATATCTGTATTAGCACTTGATATATATGCATCTAAACGTTTTCCTTTTTCTTCATGGCTAACTATATATTCTTTCATTTTGTTTCCTCTTTTTCTTTTACTTCACTTAAAAATTTTGTCTCTACATATAATTTATCTGCAACTGCTTGTACAACATTTTTTAATAAATATTGTTCTTCTGTCATTCTATCTATATGCGGAAACTCCTTACGTATAAATACATTTTTTATTGATATTTCCAAATTTGCACAAAATCTATTATATGCTTTACTTAACTCAAAATACTTTGTTGTTTCAGATATTAATTTTCCAATATCTCCTATGCTATATACTTGTTTTAAAATACATATTACCATTAAATATGCAATATGTGTTTTGCCATACTTTTTCTTTTCAGGTGCTGGCATTATTCCTTGTTTTACATAATTATTTATCATTGTTTTAGTTATTATTTTATCATCATCATTTGAACTCAATATTCCTAAATATTTTTCTAGATAATTTACTACTTGATCTAAATATAAATCAATTTCTGGTAATTCATTCCATCTTGGTAAATGATGTTTTATTATTTTTTCAATTCTCTCTTCATTATTTTGCATCTTTAATCACATTCTTTCTTTAATATACAATTTCTTAACTTTCCACTATCTAATTTTTCTCTTTTGCATATTATAAGAAATTTTAGCTACAAAACTAGCAGGTGCTAATTTTGCTCCAATTCTTGCTAATTTTATTTTCCAACCTGGAATAATATAAAATTTTCCTTTAAAAAATTTATTTATAGCATATTTTGCAACATATTCACTACTCAAACCTTTTAATGCAAATTCAACATCTGCAACTTTATTAAAGTTTGTATCTACTGGTCCTGGGCACAAAATACTAATTTGTACTTTTGATTTTTTTCTCCTTAATTCTTCTCTAATTGATTCTGAAAATCTTACTACATAATTTTTAGTTGAATAATATGTTGTCATAAGTGGTCCAGGCATAAATCCAGCAATTGATGCTACATTTAATATTTTCCCACTATCTTTTTTTATCATTTCTTTTAAATATAATTTTGTTAAAATGTGATATGCTATTATATTTGTATGAATCATTTGAATATCTTTATCTAAACTTGTTTCTTCAAAATGTCCACAATCTCCAAATCCAGCATTATTTATTAATATATCTATATCTTTATTTTCTTCATATAATTTTTTACAATTCTCTTCTTTTGATATATCCATAACAACAATTTTGTTTTCTGATTTTAATTGTTTTTTTACTTCTTCTAGTTTTTTTTCATCTCTTGCTACTAATATCAAATCATATCCTTTTTGACTTAATATTTTTGCCATATCTCTTCCCATTCCTGAAGATGCTCCTGTTATTAATGCTTTCATTTATCTCTTCCTCTCTTATCTTTAATTAAAAACCTTTAGAAAATGTTTCAATTATAATATCCACAAAAAATTTAATTACAACATTTTTGTTATATAAATCCACAAAAAATTTTCTAGTAAGTGGTATACTAGCTAATATGATTCCTATTATACTAAAAATTATAATACCAACTATAATTTTTTTTACCTTTTCAAATGAAATACTTGTGTTTATTCTATTTGATTGCATTTGTGTTTGTTTTGTAGCTTTCTTTATTTGTTGATAATATCTCTGTACAATTGACATTTCTTCAAATTGATTTTGATTGCGAATTTTATTATCTTGATTTGCAACCATTCTCAAATCTTTCTTTAATTTATTATTTTCCTGAATTACTTTATTATATTCTTCTATTGGCACACTTTGTTTTTGTATTTTCTCATCATATTCTCTTCTTTTAAAATCATTTGATAATATTTCATATGCTTCATTTATTTGTTGCATTTTATTTTGATTTTTACTATTTTTTTGCAAATCAGGATGATATTTTTTAACAAGTGTTTTATAAGCTTTTTCTATTATTTCGTCTGAAGCATTTTTATCTACTTCTAATATTTCATAATAATTTTTCATATTTTATTATGCTGGCTTTTTTCATTTGTTTAATATTTATATTATTTTGCCTGCATCTCCTCCATCTTGTTCTATTTTACATTAAATCAAGAAAATAAGCAAGTATTTATTACTTAAGAAAAAAAAGAATTGGTGGTAGTTTCCAATTCTTTCACATATATATTTCTTATCTATCTTATATAATTTTTATCATCTGCATATGGAATATCATATTTTGAAAAATCCCATGGCTTATCAGATGTAAGTTTTCTCCATAAAGATGCATATGGCTCTAATGTAAATTCTTCTGTCAAGCTATTTAAATCAATATTGGGTAATAATTCTAATGGATCTATTGTATATGCTAATCCTGTTTCTTCTGTATTAGATTTTCTTATTTCCAAATGAAGATGTGGCACTCTTGACCCACCACTTGAACCTGTTTTTCCTATTATATCAGTTGTTGTTACTTTATCTCCTGGTTTTACTAGAATTTCTCTTAAATGTCCATATACAACTCTTCTACCATCATCATTTAATATTTCAACTTTATTTCCATATCCATCATTAAATGCATCAAAACCTTCTGTAGTTGTTCCATCAAATTCTGCTAATAATACTGTTCCAGAAGCTATAGGGTGTACTTCTGTTCCTATATCTGCTGTTATATCAAATCCTGAATGTGCTCTCTCTTTAAATAACACATAATGATTTTTTCTTATTCCCCATTTATCATGTTCTGCTACTTTGTATTTTGGCTTAATTGGCCATATATATTTACTATCTTTCATTTTTCTTCAATCCTTTCATCTGTACATTTTATTGTTATATTTCTTGCTGACTATCCTCAACTTCTTGAATTCTTTGTTTTAATCTTAATACTTTTCTTTCTTTTTCAGGAATAAATTTATGATTTATTCCTTTTAATTTACCATCAATTGTTTTAGCTTTAACCAATCTCTTTTTTTCTTTTTCTTCATATTCTAATTGTTCTTGTAAAATTTGTAATTGTCTTGAATTTGATATATTTTTATTATTTGGATTATATCCATAAAGAACTGCAATCCTATCATACATATCTACTAAATATTCCATTGCTTTTTCTCTTGTAATTCTGCATATATGTACTTCTCTATCTCTTCCTTGTCTACGATTTACATATAAACTATCTTTTAATCCAAAAAATTCTGAAACATATTTTGACGATAAATTATCTCTATGTAATGTTGAACATAAAAATATTTCTTTATTTTGTGGATCCTTAAAAAATTGTTCTATATGTTTTTGAATTCCATTGTATAATATTATTCTTGCTAATCCAACACTTCTATTATGTGGATTTGTTAAATATGTATCTAATTCTACTGCATTTTCTGTATTTGCTGTATAATATTGTGTTTCATCAAATTCTGGCTCTTCATGGATTTTTAATTTTCCTTTATGTATTAATTCTGCATATTCTTTTTCTTCTTCCATAAAATTTTCATAGTCTTGAATTTCAGAGTTTTCTCTTCCATTTCTTTTTCCAAATTCTACTTCAATATCTTCAAGTGTTATCCAGTAAAACATTTCATATTTTTTTGCAATTTCTTTTCCATAATTTTGTATAATATATTCTGACATATATCTATTAAGATTTTCTCTTAGTTCACTTTTTTCATGATATTCATTTTGTTCTAATTCTTGTTGTAAATACCCATATAAAGAATTTTCTATACTTCTTCCAGATTGTCTTAATATTTTTCTTTTTGCATATTCAAATGCTTTTATTTTTATAATATAAATATTTCTTAAATCTTTCTTGTAATCTCTATCTGATAAATATTGTGATTTTACATATTGCTTATATTTTTCACCATATTTAAAATATTTCGTAATATCATTATATGTAAATGGACTTTGTCCTTGTGTTACATATGTTACAGCTTCAACTTTATCCTTTTCATCTGTTGCAACAATTACTGAATTTTCATTTGAATGTACATATTCTGATATTCCTTTTCTTCCTGTGTCAAATAATTGCCCTTCTCTTCCTTCTTTCTTCATTGCTTCTAGACTTATTTGTTCTAGTTCTACTATTTGGTCCAGATATTTTTCTTCATTATCTTTCGTAAGTTCAACTATTTTAATCATATTTTTGCACCTCTTAGGGGTATAATAAGCCACAAAATATAGTTATATCTTGTTAAGCTAATATTTACTTTTTTATAAATCATAAAAGCCTTTGTAAAAAGGCTCTTTCTAAAATATATGCTTGTCTTTTGTAATTATTCTTTATTTATGAAATTTATTTAAAAATGTTCCAACAAAATGTACAATTGGTGTTGAATTATTGTTTGCAACTTCTTTTCCTAAGGCTTTTCCACCTACTGTTAAAGATGCAACAATAGCACTTATTACAAATTGTAAGTTCACTCCAAATTTTTCTGTTATTTTCGATGCAATCATCGCACTTATAGCTCCACTTAGTACTCCACATATATCTCCTATTACATCTGCACATATATTAGCAACTCTTGCTGAATTTTTTATTAATTTAATAGATGTTTTTGCACCTTTTACCTTTTTTGTTGCTTTTGCATGAAACTCTTCTTCATTAGCAACTGTTACTGCAACTCCTATTATGTCAAATCCTATTCCTATTGCAATAACTAATATTAATATAAATATTGATGCTCCTAAATTTAAGTTAGATACTCCATTTGTTGATATATATGAAAAACATATTGATAATACAAATGTTATTATAAATACTTCTATAAACCACTTGAGCTTCGAGTGATCTTTTCCTTTTGAATTTTTACTCATTTTTTTATTTTTTCAGTCTCCTTAATACTTGTTTTTATAAAAAAGGTGAAGATGGTAAAACCTAAGTAAATTTTACGGTTTAGGTCTAGTTGAATTTCTCTATTCTTTACTATGTATTACTACATAGCTGTTTCCATTTAAAAGAACATTCACATATTACAGTGAACACTAGATCACCACTTAAATCCGTACCTTAATCCTCAGATTTCTATGCTTCTTACCTGAAGCAAACATTCTAGAAGTTTTCCTTGACATGTCTAATATTATTACTAGTCTCTTTCGCAAGTGTAATTTCATAAATATTACTTAATCCCAATACCCTCACTCAAGACAGGCTACTCTATGTATTTTGTGTCTTGGCACTCACCATAGGTTTACTTAAATGATTCTAAGCCTCAACGAAACAGGGGATTCTATATATGCCATTATATATTACCCGTATCTCTTACCTTCCTGAAAACACACAAAACTGGCATTTCGCGCACAAACAAGAAGCTTCATATATGCCCTTTAGTGGATTTTTAGCCCCACCCTCGCAATAACTGACACGACTAGAATAATGCACCATCAGTTGTTATTATATCATATTCTTTTTTTAGTTTCAAGTGAATTTTTTGTGAATTTACATACTATTAAACTCATATCATCTTTTGTAACACCATAACTATTATCAACAGCCTCATTTAAAATTAAATCGGCTATTTTTTGCACACTTGTTGTTTCTATATCTTCTAATAAATATTTAACCCATAATTCCTTATTTTTATATTCAACATTTGCATCAAGAATTCCATCACTACACATTACAAAAATATCTTGATTTTCTATATCTTTATCATATGTAGTCAAATTAATATCTTTTAATATTCCTGCTGGCAAACTTAATGATTTTATTATATGAACACTATTACCATTTTTTACATATGTTGGACATGCTCCATTTTTTATAAATTCTACTTTTCCATTAAATAAATCTATTATCATAATATCTAATGTTGCAAATATTTCTTCATTTGCATTCATTATTGTTGTATTTATTAAATCTATTGATGTATTTTTATCAAATCCAGACATTAATAATCTTTCTAACATTTTTATTGCTATTTGACTACTTTTTCTTGCTTCAGGTCCTGATCCCATTCCATCACTTATTGCCATAAGATATTTTCCATCATTTAATCTAATTTGTAATATGCTATCCCCTGAAACAGGGCTACCATTTTTTATTTTTGAGTCTTGTCCTATTTGCAATAAATATTTATCTGCTGACATATAGCAAAATACTCTTTTTCCTTGTTTATTTAATCTTTTTGTTTTTACTTCATTAATCATTAATTTTTCATTTAGATTTTTTTCTAATACTGATTGAATTTTTTCAATATCTTTATTTTCACTGATTTTGCTATCTTCTGTTAAATATAATTCAATATATGTTCTTTTTTCTTTTGTAGTGATTTCTAAATTTTCAACAAAAATGCCTTTAATTTCTAGCATATCTATAATTTTCTTTTTTTGGTCAATATATGTATCTTTGGTATTATTTTCTTTTTCTATTTTCACAGCAATACTAGAAATTGCTTTTGAAACTCCATCTAATTGTGCTTGTACATTTTTTTTATTTGATTTTACTTTTTCTTCCCAAATAAAATCTTTTTTACTTGTTTTATATGCAAAATTAATTGCTTTAACTATTTGTTCTATTTCTTTTTTTATTTTTTTATTATCTGGTGTGACTATATAATTATCAAATTTTGCAAATACATTTATTAAATCTTTAGCTGTCATTTCTTGTTTATCTATTAAAACTTCAAATATTTCATCTACAATTTCATTTTTTGTATTTGATATATCATCATATAATAGATTATCTTCCAATCCATCTAAATTATTTAACAATTCTGTTATAAATGTATTTTTGTTTTTCTTTTTTGCTTCTTCCGCTGTATTATCTAATTCATAAGTATTTGCAATATCTTTAATTGTTTCAGACACCATATTTAATTGATTAACTGTTTCTTCACCTTGTGATAATCTATTATTTTTAAATGATGGAAAATAATTTTCTTTTGGATTTAATTCTTCTATATCTATTCCTACCCAATTTGGGACTGCTAATAATCCAATTGCTGCAACTAAAATTTCTTTAAACATTGCAAAATTGCTTGTATCACCTTTTGCAACATATATTAAAATCCCATTTCCTATTACAAATCCTGCAACAACACCAATTTTTCCATATTTATTAAATAATCCTGCTATCATTCCTGCAACAGCATATTCAGCCACTATTATTGGATCATTTTGAGCAATAATTCCTAATGTAACTCCAATTGTAACTCCTGCTGTTGTTCCTATTAGTACACCATTCCTCCATCCAAGTAATAATACCATAAATATACTTAATACATTTCTTATAGATAATCCAAATATTGATAAATTTCCAAATGCAGAACATGCTATTGATACTAAAAGACTTGCTCCTATAATTTCTTCAATTGAAAATGCTCTTCTATCTGTAATTTCTTGAATTACTACTAAAGAATTTACAAAAATTTTATAAAATACAACAGAAAGTACAGCTAAAGTTATATGTAATAATAAATCTCCTATTGTAAATTTAGTTAGTATAAGTTTTGCAACCATAACTAAAATAATACTAAAAAATATGTGTTTTGAAATTTGCATTTGTTCATCTTTATATTCATCATTTTCTTTTGGTGGTTTAATACACATTGTTATTAATAACATTAATATTATTAATATATAATTCAAAGCCCCTATTGTTCCGACTCCAACAATATTGCCTATTAATCCAACAATCAATACTACTATGGCTGGAACTTTACTTGCTAAGCAAGCTCCAACCATTGCAATACTAAATGGTGATACATCTTGTCCCATTCCTACCACAGATACCATAAATGATAATATATATATTATAATATTTTTTATACTAAATAAATTTTTGATTAATTCCTTATTACTTTTTAACATCCTTTAACACCTCATGCAATATTTTAATACTTGTCTTATGTTTTTTTTGTCTTTTCTTGTAGGCAAATACAAAAAATTTTCTTACATTTTGTGATATATTATCTTATTTTTTTAACAAATATATTATATTAATTATATTAATTATAAAACTTGCAAATAGTAACATCACTACTAAAATATTATTATTTGTGTTTTTTTCTATATTCATTTCTTTATAAAAAATGTCAAATTTATTTTTTGTATCAAAATATATATTATCTAGCTCTAATATCTCCTTTAAGTATTGGTAAAATATTGAACCAGTGTCATCCTCTGTAACTTCATTTATCCATAATGTTTTAGTAAATTTTATAAATTCTTTTCTTGTTTTATTTATATTTATCCCTTGTCTAAATTTAAAATTTATTTTCTTTAAATACAATTTTGTATATAATGATAAAATATATGTATAAAAATATTGTTCTTCAAAATTTTTTGGAAATATTGTATAATTATTTATATCACAGCTTGAGCTAAATAAAGTCACACTTTGTTTAGTCACTCCTAGTTTTGCATATTTCCATTTCGATATAATTTTCATATTCTCTTTTGAATAATCAACACTATTATCACTTGGTAAAACATTTAAAAATTTAATATATTGATCTTTTATTTTATCAAATTCATTTAAATCATTCCATCCATCCTCATCTATACAAGTATATGAATATGTCAAAGCTCTTTCTGTATCTATATCTAATTTCATTGATTCTATAATTGGACCTGTTATTTTTTCTATAAACTCCCTAAAATACATTACATCGCTAAAACTATCTGTCTGTATTCTTATTTTGTCATAATTATTCATATTAGAAAATTCTTGGTTTATATCCCTAAACTTATAATTAAAATTTAATAAATCTGCAAACTTATCACTATCCTCTATATTTGTTTTTATACACAAAAAACATATTCCTGTATTAAAACATACTATTTCAATTTTTGATATTTTAAAAAATATACTATTTTTTTCTTGCATTTTCCCTTGAATATCTTTGGAAATTGTATATTCAAAAACTGTACATCCATTTCTAGAAAGAATTGCTGCTTTTGTTTCAACTGGAAGTTCATCTAATTGAATTAGTTTTGTTTTACTATAATTAAATGTCCCAAACATATACTCTCTTACTCTATGTGAGAAAAATGAATATATATCTAAATCTTTATCTTTTCTAAATATTCTTAATTCACAATTTTTATCTTTTAACAATTTTATTAAATACTTTAAATATCTGCTTTCTTTTACTACATAAGGATAAATAAAATATGTATATTCATATTTTGTTTTTAATTCCATCTTTTGTTCCTTCTTTCTTACTATTTTTCACAATAATAATCAATTCCTATATTTTCTCCTAAATGCCATTTCCCAATAAAATCTATCTTCAAATTATTTTCCATTTTATATTTAGGAGATATTATAATTTTTCCATTTCTATCCAGTGATCCCCATACTCCATCTTTTTTTACTGCTACAAATCCATAAGAATTTTGTTCTGTTGCATCATCATAAATATAGTCTACTACAACATTTTCTTTTTTGTCTACATACCCATATTTTCCATTTTCTTTTTTCAAAAATAATGTATTGTTTGGCAATGCTTCTTGACTTGTAATTTCTTCTAAACTCAAGTTATAATATTTATAATCACTACCAACTCTCATTCTTATATATTTATCACTTACATTTAACTCTACTAGAACTCCATTTAATTTTGTTTCATATTTATCATTAATTATTGTTGTTTTATAATTTTCGTCTTCTGCTAAAAATACATTTGCTTTTTCATTATAAATAATTCCTGTATATTCAAATGGGACTTTTTCTTTCTCGTTTTCATCTATAATTCCATATTTTTCATCTTTTTTTGCTATATAAATTCCTTCATTTGCTTCTTTTAAATCTTGATATTTTGCTTCTATTAATATATCTCCAGATGTTGACATTTCTCCATATAAATCTTTTTGAGTAAATATTATCCCTCTTTTTGTACTTGATTTTATATCATCAAATCCATTGTCTATTAATGTTTCTCCTGCTTGATTTATTATTTTTTCTTTTCCATCTTCTACAACATAATAGTTATCACCTAAATATACTTGTTTTATTTCATTATATTTATTTTCTAATATTTGGATTTTGGTTGTACTTACTATACCACATTTTCCGTTTTCATCTATTGTTATATATCCTTCTTTATATGTTGTTCCTAAATTTTTTATATTAGAATATTTTACATCTATTAAAATTGTTCCTGCATTATTTACAAGTCCTACATATCCGTCTTTTTTTATTAGTAAACTGTTTTCTATTCCTTTCATTACATTAATTTCATCATATTCACAGTCTAATAATTTTTTACCATTTAAATCAATTAATCCATATCTCCCATTTTTCATTACTTTTAGTACATTTTTTTCATACCATATATTATCATCATCTATATTTTCTAGCACTTGTATTTGATCATATTGTGTAAAAATTTCTTCATTCTTTTTATTTAATGCTTTTGTTTTATATGTTCCATCTTCTTCATTTATATCATATGTACATATAAATACATCTTTTGTTTTATCTGGTATTATTATCATTTCTTGATATGATGGATTTATTACTATTTCTCCATCTTGGTTTATTACACCCCATTTTTCTGATGAAAATACTGTAAAATATTCATATTTTTTACTTAATTTTTCTCTCTGCACAAATACATTTTTTATTATCATTACTACCATTATTATTACAATTACAGCAATAATAACTGCAAATACTTTTTGATAATTTAACTTTCCTTCTGTTTCATATCTTTTTCCTCTACTCATATATTATAACATCCTTTCACATTATATCTTATACTTATAGTTGTCTAATTTTATGCCTATAATATATCATAATTTGAGGTAGATTACAAGATTTTACGCAAGAACAAATAAGAAAAATTTTCAATTTTTCTTTGATTTGTTCTCGCCAAATTTGAGTTTCTGAACGAAACGATGAAATCTCAAAGGACTAGCAATTATAGTTTTTATATAATAGGAAAGTATCATTTTCTTATTATATAAAAAAAGAACTATAATTTTTCAATTATAATTCTTTAAATATATATTAAACAGCTTCTTGATTTTCTGTTTCTTCTTTGTTTTCATTTCCTTCTTCATTTATTACTTCTAAGCTACATACAGAAACTTCATATGCAGTTTTTGTTTCAACTGTTCCATCTTCATGTTTCTTTTCATATTGTCTTGATTGAACTCTACCTATAATTTTTACTTGTGTTCCCACTTCTATGTTTTGGCAAAATCTTGCATTTCTTCCCCAAGCAATTGTTGGAATATAATCTGATTTATTATATGCTCTGTTTACTGCTAATAATAAATCTGCAATTTCTCTTCCAAATGGTGTTTGTCTGTAAATAGGTTTTTTACAAACAAATCCGATAAGTACTACTTCGTTTGTCATTTCTTCTTTTTTTGCTATTTCTCCATCTTCGCCTTCAACTTCAACTTCTTGTTCTTCATTTTCTGGTAATTCTTGAACATCTTTAGCAAAAACTGTTAAGATTAATTTGTTTCTTTCATTTTCAAAGCTGTTGTATGATCTAAATTGTCCTTTTATTAATAATTTCTTTCCTTCTGTTAATGTCTCATCTGTTATTAGTCTTTCTGAAATTGTTATTGGAATAATGTCTGCGTTTCCACTTAAACGTGCTATAGATAATGAAAATCTATAAAATTTCTCCCCATAAATTTCATGGCTAAATTCTTTTTCGCCTGTAACCTTTCCTACTAATGTTAAGTAGTTGTTTTCTAAATAATTTGTATCCAATTTTATTTCCTCCCTATCTTTTTTTATTTTATCAATTGTAAATTACCATCTTGCGTTTTTTTATTTTAAAATTTTCTACATTTCTTATTATACTACACATTTTTGGTTTTGTCTACATAAAAAGTTAATATTTTGAAATTTTTTTCGAATTTTTATTCATTTTTAGGCATTTTTGACAGTCTTTTTATAAATTATGGGCTATTTTATAGCTCATTTATTAAAAAATTTATAATTTCATTATATATTGATGACTTTTTATTTTGCTCTATTTCTATTTTTTTCTCTTGATTTTCTATTATATCACCATTTATTTTTTCTATTTCTCTTTGTACACTAATTATTATATAGTTTTCTTTTACACTTGATATCATTATTGTTGATTTTGAATTAAATCCAAAAGTTATAATTTTTATTAGTATATTTTCAGGTATTTTTATTTTTACATCTGAATTTATCAGAATATATTTTGTCTTATTTATTATTTCTCTCATAAATTTGTATTCTTCTTCTGTTAAATTTATGTCTTTATTGTAAATTATCTCATCAAATTTTATATTTTTTAAATTTTTTATGCTTTCATTGGTCAATTCAATTAGCTCATAATTTTCTCCTAGTTTTCTTTTTATGTCTTTTATATCTTTTTTTCTGGCAACAATTCCAATTAATGGCATACATCTTCTCCTTTTTTCTATTTATATGCCTATTTTACCCAATTGTACTATTAGTATTCTTATTTTATGTATTTGTATTTATTTGAATTCCATTATTATCAATCACATAATTATCTTTATATATTAATTCTGATACTGTTACTAACTCAAATCCTTGTGATTTTATATTTTTAATTAGTCCATCTAAACTATCTGCAATATTTTTTGTTCCATTATGACTCAATATTATACTTCCATTTAATATTTTATTTTTTATTCTTTTCCACATTTCATCACCATTTAATCCTTTATAATCCAATGTATCTAAATTCCATTGAATTGGATAATATCCATTATTTTTTGCTGTTTTTATTACTATATCATTATACTCTCCATAAGGTGGTCTATATAATTCTACTTTTTTATTTGTTATCTTTTCAATTTTATTTACACTTAATTTTATTTCTTCTAAATTTTTTTCTGCTGATAATTTATTTACATGTGGATGTGTATTACTATGTGTTCCAATTTCATGACCCGCTTCTGCAATCTTTTTTACTGCCTCTGGATATTTATCTACCCATTCTCCTACCAAAAAAAATGTAATTTTTACATTATTTTTTTGTAATGTTTCTAATATTTTATCAATATCATCTGCATTCCAAGCACAATTCATTGTAAATGCAACCTTTTTTTCATCTGTTTGAACATTATAAATTGGCAATTCTTTTTCTTGTGATGATGTTTGAACTGTTTCTATTTTTCCTACACTTGCAATTGTTATTAATACAGCTACTGTTAACACAGATACTATATATGTTTGAATTTTTTCTTTATTAAATACCAAAAACATAAAAAACCTCCTGAGTCTGATATTTAATTTTATTCATTATTTTACTTTTTATTCATGTATGACTATTACATATGTTTTATTCTTTACATTTTTTATTATATTTTGTTCTGTAACAACCTTTATATATTGATTTTTAGCCTAAAATACATTATAATAAGTACATTAACTTGCAAATGCAAGAATAAAAAAGGAGAAAAGATATGGAAAATAGTTATGTAAGCAGACTTATAGAAAACCAAACCATTTGCACAATGAATGGTAAGCGCCACATTATCACTGATCGGATGGGTGCTTGGAATAAGCAAAGTGTAGTCCTTACATGGGAAGGATGGCAAATAACTAGTAATAGCAATTTTGTATCAATAACACCTGATGAGGTAGAAGTTCTCTTTACAAAAGGTTTAATAAGAAACGTTGCTCGTGGTGAAAATGGAAAGCTTTATGAAAAAACTACTTTTTTAGACGGAAGAGATTTTGCTGGAGCAATTGTATGTGGAATTTTAGCACCAAGTACTCAAGCAAATTTACGTCCGGAAATTTGTGACTATGCTAAGAAAATGGGATATATTACTGATATAATGACACCCGTTAAGATGTTCAGTGGTACAAAATCACTGATTTTTAACACTGATGGAACCTATAGTATCCTTTTTGTTTGGAATGATAGTGTTTTGAAGAAAATTAATCAAGAATTACTTCATAATTTTACGAAAAACTTCTTTCGCAATTATTCAGTTGAAGTCAAAAATAATGGAATATTAATGTTAAATCTTTCAGAAGATTTTGCTTTTTCTAGAAAAAGTATTGATATTTTCAGAGTATATGACATTCAATTATTCTATCTTAACCCCAAATTTGATAAAAAACTTCTTCTTCGAGCAATCATGCAAAGAGCATTTATCTCATTCCCTTACAATATATTGAAAAGAAATCAATTTGAAAAATTGGGAAACACTACGATTCCTGAGAATAAGAAAGAACATCTTAAATTCAATCAATTTGGAAAATGTAAGCTGAATTGTGGAAAAGTGTTTTATAATAGCGAATTGAAGCGTTACTTATATAAAATCACAATTCCATATACTGAATGGATTCGAGAGCTTATGATTGATACTGAAAAAGTATTAAAATCGAAATATTGTGAGAATGTATGTGTAAGTTTTTCCGGATTCAATCAGACTATCGAAATTTATTGTAATGGTAACGACATTGGCTTAGACGTTGAACGTGAGTTAATTAGCCTTGACTATGCAATGACATTTTTATGGGATGAAAGTAAGGGATTATTTAACTACTATCAATTCTATACTTCTATTCTCTCTCTATTGGAGGCTGATTCCAGTGGACAATTCAGGGATGAATATTTTTCATATCTAAAAACGTTGAAGCGTTTACTTCCTGAAAAATTGTAATACATTAAACTTTAAAAAGGAACTATTACCATAATTGGTACTAGTTCCTTTTTGAGTATATAAATTTTTTTTGACTAAAAATTATTTTAATACATAATATATTAATATTATATCTCAGTTTCTATTATCTCACAATTATTCATTGAAATTTCTGCTAAATTTTGACTTTCTGGCATACCATAAAGATGTGCTTTTATAACTTTTGCAATTCCTCCATGAGCTACAATTAATACACTTTTATCATGATATTTTTCTTTTATATCATCAAAAAATTCATCGATTCTTTTTTCAAAATCATGTAAATTTTCTCCATTTGGAATGTTATAATTTAACTTATAATCCCAAATATTATTTTCCATTTCTTCTGTTACATCTCTTCCTTCATAATCCCCTAATTTTCTTTCTCTTATTCTTTCATCTGTAATAATTGGTATATCTCTTCCTTCATTTATTATTTCAGCTGTTTGTTTTGCTCTTTTCATTGGAGAACAAATTACAAGATCATATTTTACATTTTCAAGTTCTTTTTTTGTATTATAAGCTTGACTTACACCTGTTTCATTTAATTCTTTTTCTGTTCCTCCACCTTGCATTTTTTTGGCTAAATTTAAGTCTGTTTGTCCATGTCTTACATAATAAATTTTCATACCAATCATTCCTCCTATATTAATTATTAATATTATATCCAATTTTATATTTTTTTCAACATTTTCATATTTATAATTATAAAAATATTTTCTGAATAACAAAAAAAGTTTGACATATACTAGAAAAAGTAGTATACTATATTTAACAACTCGAGTGACATTGTTAGTCATACGAGAATCATGATATGAATGAGATATGCTGATCACATATCTCTTTTTTTATTTTCTAAACTTCTAATAAATATTTTCCTTAAAAAATCATATAGTATAGAACAAAGCAATGTATTCGCCATTTGTTCTCGCCCGATTTGAGTTTTCGACTAAAAGAAGAAAATATCAAAGG
Source organism: Clostridium sp. 26_21 (assembly GCA_001915995.1). Taxonomy (GTDB): domain Bacteria; phylum Bacillota; class Clostridia; order TANB77; family CAG-508; genus CAG-269. The sequence continues at coordinate 18,468 of MNRO01000020.1, read as the reverse complement.
GCTAGCGTTTGTAGTTTTTATATACTAGGAAGTTCAGAGAACTTTCCTAGTATATAAAAAGAGCAGCTGATCAGACTGCTCCAAAATAGACTTTGTAATCTATTTTTCATTGTTTTTTTGATTATTTTCACTTGAATTATCTTTTAATATTTCTTGTATTAATAACCAAATTAAGTCATAAGACGTCATGATATGAATTCCTCCTTTCCTAGATTTCCTCTGTAAAAGGATTGGAGTAATTATATCTTAAAAACTACTAAAATACAATATATATTAAACTTTTATTTACTCAATTTTTGTCTTACATATTCATACATAACAACACCTGCTGCAACAGATGCATTAAGGCTCTCAGTTCTACCCAACATTGGAATTTTAGCTTTTTCATCTGCCATATCTTGAATTTCTTTTGAAACTCCATTTGCTTCATTTCCAATAACTATAATCTTTTTATAAAAATCTATATCATAAATACTATTTTTTGTTTGTAAAGATGTTACCATTAATTTAAAATGATGTTTTCTCATTTCTTTTATTGCCTGTGCTAGATTTTCAACTTCTATTATTTTTATTCTAAATATAGCTCCCATTGTTGAACGAACAACTTTAGAATTAAAAGCATCTGCAGTTCCTTTTGACACTATAATTTGATTTAATCCAATACTATCAACTGTTCTTAAAATTGTTCCTAAATTTCCTGGATCTTGTACATCATCTAATACAACTATTATATCTTGTGTATAATCTATTTTTGCATTTTGTGCATTTTTTTCTATTATAGCCATTATTCCTTGTGGATTTGTAACCTGTGTTATTATATTAAAAATTTTATCTGAAACAGATATACATTCATATTTTGCAATTTCAAGCATTATATGTGTTGGAATTTCATATGTTCTTGTTGTATCTTCACATACAATTATTTGTTTTATTTTTGCATTTTCTTTTACCGCTTCTTCAACAAGTTTTACACCTTCAACAACATATTCATTACTTTCATCACGATATTTTTTATCTTTTAATTTTCTAATATGTTTTATTAATTCATTATCTTTACTTGTTATTGTTTGCATTTCTTCTCCTTTCTAAAAAAATTATTTATTTTCTTTTATTCTAAAATCATCTATTGTTTTCAAAAATTCTTCTACTTCTTTTAGCATCTTCATTCCTGTTGCATTTTGTAGAACATATGTAATTTGTGGTTTTAAACCTTGTGAAAATTTTATTCTATTTCTATAATTTTTTGCTAATTCATTTACATCTATATTAAATTCGCCTAATTCAAATGTAAATACTGCGAAACTATGTTTTCCTTGAACTTTACTTATATTAAGTTTTTTACATAATATTTTTATTCTTGCAATTTCAATTAAATTTTCTATTTCACTTGGCATATTTCCAAATCTATCAATCATTTCATCAATTACATTTTGTATATCTTCTTCATTCTTACATAATGCAATATCTTGATATATTTCAATTTTTTGACTTGAATCTGATATATATTCATCTGGAATATAACATGTCGCATCTAAATCTATTTGAACATCTATTTCTGGTTTTACTTCTTCACCTTGCATTTCTTTTACTACTTCATCTAATAAGTTACAATATGTATCATATCCAACTTGTTCTAGATGTCCACTTTGTATTTCTCCAAGTAGACTTCCTGCTCCTCTTATTTCTAAGTCTCTCATTGCAATTTTAAATCCTGAACCAAATTCTGTAAATTCTTTTATTGCTTTTAATCTCTTATCTGCAATTTCTGATAATAATTTATCTCTTTTATATGTGATGTAAGCATATCCCTGTCTATCAGATCTTCCTACTCTTCCTCTTATCTGATATAATTGTGCTAATCCCATTCTGTCTGCATTTTCAACAATTATTGTATTTGCATTTGGAATATCTATTCCAGATTCTAATATTGTTGTACATACTAATACATTTGTCTTTCCTTCGATAAATTCTTCCATTATATTCTCAATTTCATGTCCTGTCATTTGTCCATGTGCATATACAACTTTTGCTTCTGGTACAAGATTTGATATTTCATCTGCTTTTTGAATTATTCTTTCCACATTATTAAATAGATAAAATACTTGACCATTTCTTTCTAGTTCTCTTGTTATAGCTTCTTTTATAACTTCTTGATCATATTCTAATACATATGTTTGAACAGGCTTTCTGTTATATGGTGGCTCATATATTACAGACATATCTCTTACACCAACAATTGACATATGAAGTGTTCTTGGGATTGGTGTTGCAGTCATTGTTAATACATCTATTGTTGCTTTATATTGTTTTATTTTTTCTTTATCTTTTACTCCAAATCTGTGTTCCTCATCTATTATTAATAATCCTAAATCTTTAAATTCAACATCTTTGCTTAATATTCTATGTGTTCCTACTACAATGTCAACTTCTCCTAATTTTAATTTATTAATAATTTCTGTTTGTTGTTTTTTGGTTTTAAATCTATTTAATACTTCTACTCTAATGCCAAAATTAGTCATTCTTTCTTTGAATTCTTTATATTGTTGTTCAGCTAATACTGTTGTTGGAGCTAAATATGCAACCTGCTTTCCTCCCATTACTGCTTTAAATGCTGCTCTAATTGCAACTTCTGTTTTTCCATATCCAACATCTCCACATAGTAGTCTATCCATTGGCTTTGAATTTTCCATATCTTTTTTTACTTCATCTATACAACGCAATTGATCATCTGTTTCTTGATATGGGAAACTATCTTCAAATTGAGTTTGCCATGGTGTATCTGCTGGAAAAGCATAACCTTTTGATTTTTCTCTTTTGGCATATAATTCTATTAATTCTTTTGCAACTTGCCTTAAATTCTTCTTTACTTTTGCTTTAGTATTTAACCATTCTTTTGTTCCAAGTTTATTTACTTTTAATCCGCCTTCATCTCCACCAACATATTTTCTTACACTATCTAATTGGTTTGTTGGAACATATAATACATCATCACCATAATATTTAAGTTTTATATAATCTTTTGTTGTTCCATCTGCAGTAATAGTATTTACACCTATAAAAATTCCTATTCCATAATTTTTATGAACTACATAATCTCCTATTTTTAAATCTGCATATACTACTTTTTCTCCTTCTTTAAATGCTGATGATTTATATGTTTTTCTTTTTTCTCCTTCAATTAGTTCTTGTGATGTTATTACTAATTGATTTGTATCAAAACATTCAAATCCTGATGATAATTTTCCTACACTAACTGTTACAAGGCTTTCTGTATTTTTTACTATTATTGTTTGATTTAAGTTTTCTTCATATTTATTTATTATCTCTTTTTCATTTAATAATGAACATATCTTTTTCGCCTTTTCTTTCGTTTCAGCTAAAATGTAAATTCTTTTTTTCTCTTCTTGTGCTTTTAATAATTCTTTAAATAATATTTCAATTTCACTTTTTGAAAAATTTCTTTCTTTATATATCCATTTATATTTTTCTGCTTGTATTTTTACTTCATTATCTAATTTTTCTATATAAATTATTTGTTTATCATTTAATTTATCTTCAAATTGATTAAAATCACAAATATTTTTTAATGCTTCAGGTACAATTTTTTCTTTATCTATTAATAATTGAATTATATTTTGACTATCTTTGTTTACATTTATTGTTCTTTGCTCTATTTTTGATTGCTCATCTAAAAATACTAAATATTTGTCTGTTATATAATCTAATATTGTATCTTGTTCTATATAAAATGAATTAAGATATCTATCAATTTTACTTATATAATTGCCAGCTTTTATTAATTCTATATCTTGTTCAATTGTTTCTTGTAATTTTTCGGAATAGATTGTGTTTCTTATATTTGTTATTACATCTTCTATATTTGATTCTAATATATATTCATGTGCTGGATATATTGTTATTTTATCAATGTTTTCTGTTGAACGTTGACTTACTACATTAAAATATCTAATTGAATCTATTTCATCTCCCCAAAACTCAAGTCTGACTCCTTCTTTTTCGTTAACTGAAATATCAACTATTCCACCTCTAACACTAAATTGTCCTCTTCCTTCTATTAAGTCACATCTTACATATCCTAATTCTACTAGTTTTTGTTTTATTGTTTCAAGATTTTCTGAATCTCCAACCTTAAAGTTTAGTGTGTTTTTATATAATGCTTTTTTATTTATCATTTTTTGAAGAACTGCTTCTATTGTTGTTATTACTACTCCTGTTCTCATTTCTTGCATTTTATTTAATGTTTCAATTCTTTCATATGGTAAGTCTTTGCTTTCTGCAACATAATCATATGTTACTATTTCTTTTTTTGGTAAATAATATACTTTATCTGTAAAATATTTTATATCTTTTAATATTTTTTGTGCTTGAATTTCATTATATGTTATTACTAAGATTGGTCTTTTTGCAAATTCTCTTGTTGCACATATCATTTGTGTCATTCCAACGTCTGTTAAGCCCGATATGGCTATCGGGCTTTTTTTACTTTCTATTGTTTTTATGTACTCACAAAATTTAGGATTTTTACCTAATTCTCCTAATATTGTATTCATTTTTGATTCCTTCCTTATCTTTATCTATCTGCCGTTCTTCTGAATAAAGAACGAATTCATCATTTTTATTTTTTACATATATCTTTCCATTCTTTAAATCTATATATCTAGGTATAACTTCATAAATAACTTTTTCTTTTCCTTTTTTTATTACTGTCTTTTTCTTTTGAAGATGTTTAGGATATCTTCTTGAATCTGCTAAAAAAGCTAAGTGATTTATAAATTTACTTCTATAATCTGTTTCTCTAGTACTATCTGCTATTTTTTTTATTTCATTTCCATATTCATCATTTATTGGAATTAAGCAACTAGTTCCAAGATATGTATTACTAACTACAAAATCATCTTTTCCATCATATAATCTCACCATAGATTTTCCTTGTTTTTTGCATATAAATTTGAAAAATTTTTCCCTATTTATATGTAATCTTAATGGCATATTTAATCCAGGAATATCTATTCCTAATAAAATATATTTGGTAGCTTTATCTTCTTCAATTACTCCCCAATTTAATGATATTTTTTCTGAAATCAAAAAATCAATCAAAGAATATATAGAATTAGATTTGTGATTATATAATGCCATCTGCATACCATCTAATGCATTATATAATCCTGCATCTTCATTCATATCATTCTCTGTATCATTTAATCCACCAATGTTTGAAAAATATTTTTTATAATTTTCACTAATTGTTTTACCATATTCACTTAATTTTTCTATAGTATAAAGCTCTAATCCGCTTTCTAAAGTTTCAGTTTCATTAAATGTATATACTTTACCAAGATCTAACTGATGAATAAAGCCAAACTTTAATCCTAATACTTTAATTTTTTCTTTTGATATGTTTCTAAAATTATTGTCATCATCAATTTTATCTTTTGCATCTAGTCCAAGTTCATACATTATAATGTAAGATTTATACATATCTAATGTTACTTTTACAAATCTATTTGACCAAAATGCACATAATGCTGATAATTTTGTCAAACTTAATGCTTTTAGTTTTTTCTCATCAAATAGATAAAAAAATGTATCATTTTCAGGAATTTGTGGCAATGTCTCTAATTTCATTTTTTCATTTTGTTTATTTTGTCTTTGAGCATATGTTTCTAGTACACCATAACTATCCAAATATTCTCCTATAATTATTAATGATTTTATATATTCTTTTTTCAATAATTCATCAAAATCTTGACTTTTATCTTTTAAACAAATTTTCATTTGTTCTAATTCTGTTTGTGCATATATTAGATCTGCATCAAATTCAATGTCTCCTCTTATACTTTTGGTTGTATCATTTGACAATAATTTCATTTTTTTCTCATAATCTCTTTTTTTAAAAGTACTTCTTATCCATTTTAAGTCTTCTTCACTGAATTTTTTCATATAATCTCTCAATGCAATAATAAGTTCTATAACCAATTGTCTTTGGTCTAATTTGGTATCATCAGTATATGTTACTCTTTCAACTGCTTTTAGTTTTTTACCACTTTTTCTTTCTTCTTCAATTATTTCTCTATATATCTCTTCAAATAATTTTTCGTCTCTAATAAATGTATTCAATATATTTCTTCTTAAAGCATAAGCTTTTACATTGTGAAGTTGAGCAATTTTATCTCTTGCATCTCTCATAATATTATTTTTTATAACTGATCTAGCCTCTTTTAAGCTTGCTTCCGGATTTACTTCATATATTTTTCTTAAAAGATTTCTAGTAGTTATAGAATTTTTATAAAATTCATCTGCATTTGCAATAAAATTACTATTTTGTTCCAGTCTCATTGCTTTATTTAAAATACCGTAAAATTCATCTACCATTCATTATCTCCTATGTTTTTACAATTAACTTATTAAATTTTGAATTAATATAATTTACTAGTTTTATCATAAATTCATCTGGTTTTATTTCTTTTTTAGCCACTAAATCTAAACCTTTTTCCCAACTTGCTGTAAGTTTTGCATTTAACATATCTGGCATAGAGAAATTTACAACATCATATATTGCTTCACCTTTTTGTGTTGGTGTTACTATTTGTGTTTTGGAATTTATATCAATATATTTTATCTTTTCTAGTTTTTTTATTATTTCTCCCCTTGTTGCAGAAGTTCCAATTCCTGCACCTTTTATTTGTTCTCTTAATTCTTCATCTTCAATTAACTTTCCTGCATTTTCCATTGCTAAAATTAATGAACCTGAATTATATCTTGAAGGTGGTGTTGTTTCTGCTTCTTTTATTTCATAATTATTTACAAGTATTTCTTGTCCTTTTTTTAAACTTTTAAATACTTCTAAATTATTTTCAATTCCATCTTCGTTTTCTTTTGAACTTTCACTATTGTTTTCCACATTTTGTGCATTTGATGTGGATTTCTTTGCCTTATTTTGAGGTTTTAAAACTTCTAAATATCCTTGTGCTATACAAACTTTTCCACTTGCTATAAATGTTTCATTTTCTACATCAACTACAACATTTACTTTATTATATTCTGCTGGTGGATAAAATATTGCAATAAATCTTTTTACAATAGTATTATACACCTTTTTATGCAATTCTGGCAACTTTTCATAATTTTCATATCCCTGTCCTGTTGGAATTATTGCATAATGGTCTGTTATTTTACTATCATTTACATATTTTGTTTTTACTAAATTTGTCGAATATTTTTCATCTACCATCTTTTTTAATAAATTTTGTACTTCTTCGTCTTTATATCCTCTCATTAATCCATTCAAATTTTTTGATATTTCTTTTGCAACTGCTGTTGATAAAACTCTGGCATCTGTTCTTGGATATGTAACTAATTTCTTCTCATATAAATTTTGAATTACATCTAATGTTTCATCTGGTTTTATTTTGAATCTTTTTGTACATTCATTTTGAATTTCTGCTAAATTAAATAATAGTGGTGCATTTTCTTTTTGTTTTGATTTCTTTAGTTCTGATATTATTGCTTTTTTTCCTGCTAAACTTGTAATAAATTCTTTTGCTTCATTTTCTTTTTTAAATCCACTATCATTGTATAATTTTGGAGATTCAAATAGCTTTGATTTTTCATTTACTTTCCATTCTGCTTTAAATGATCCATCTGTATTTCCAAATTCACCTATTATTTTATAATATTTTGTTTTAATAAAATTTCTTATTTCTCTTTCTCTTGACACTATCATTCCTAATACACATGTCATTACTCTTCCTACTGAAATTGATATTTTTTCTTCATTTATCTTTGATGCTACTCTTCTTCCATATATTATTGTTAATAGTCTTGAAAAATTTATTCCTATTAGATAGTCTTCTTTTGCTCTTAAATATGCAGAGTCTGCTAAACTATCATATTCACTTTGGTCTTTTGCTTCTCTTATTCCTCTTTTTATTTCTTCTTCTGTTTGTGAATCTATCCATACCCTTTTGATTTGTGCCTTTGGATTTGGTTTTGCCATCATATATACTAATCTTTGTATATATTCTCCTTCTCTTCCAGAGTCTCCTGCATTATATATTTCTTCTACATCTTCTCTTTGTAGTAATCTTTGTACTATATTAAATTGTTTTTGCACATTTGGTATTATTTCATATTTCCATTCTGTTGGAATAAATGGTAATGTATCTAGTCTCCAAAATTTTAGTTTTTCATCATATACTTCTGGATAACTCATTGTTACTAAATGACCTACACACCATGTTATTATCCAACTATCTGATTCTATGTATCCATCTTTTCTGTTCATATTTATTTTTAATGCTTTGGCAAATTCCATTGCTACAGATGGCTTTTCTGTTATTAGTAGTTTCATTCTATTGTTCTCCTTTCTTATGTTTTATAAACCACTAATCTTGTTCTACATTTTTAAATATTTCATCATCAAAAAATTCTGTTATTGAAATATTAAATCCTTCACATATATGTAGTAAAGTATCTAACCTTATTAAATCTGTTCTTCCAGACATAAATGTTGATAGTGTTGACATTGGAACTCCTGACATCTTAAATATAGCCCACATGCTCATTCCTTTTTGTTTTTGATAAAATCTTATTCTTGTTCTTATTGCTTCAGACAATGTCATTATTCTCATCCCTTTCAATTAACTATGATTATATAAAACTATAATCAAAATCTAGTTTGGCTAATTGAAGGTTAACTAAAATAATTCAATTAATTGAACTATTTATTATATTTTATTTTTTCTTTAAATACTGTATAAATTTCATGAATTGCAATTACAATCAAAAATATTCCAAATAATTTTCTCAATATTCCAACTTCAATATTCACTGAAATAATTGAACCAATTATAGCACCTATAATTCCACAGGCTGAAATATAAATAGCTAATTTCAAATCAATATTTTTATTTCTATAATTTACTATAATTGCTGAAATTGCTGTTGGAATAAAATATATAAGATTTGTTGCTTGAGCAATATGCTGTTCTAATTCTGCAAATGTTGTAAGTAAAAATATTAATATTGTCCCTCCACCCATTCCTATTCCACTAAATATTCCAGATAATCCACCAATTAAAATTTGTAACATATCTTTCCTCCAAATTTACAAAACAAATAACATTCTATATGCATAATATAAAATAAAAATTATAAATAAAATTTTTAAAATATAATCTGGTACTTTTTTTAATATTATTGCACCTATATATCCTCCAAATATTCCTCCTATTGCACATAATAATCCTGAATTCCAATTTATATAATTATTTTTATAGTAGAAAAAACTACTTGCAATCACCATTGCTAACATACAACATAATGATGTTGCTCTTGCTTTTTTTGGTTCAATGTCTAACATATAAATAAATGCTGGAACAAGTATCATTCCACCACCAGTTCCAAATAAGCCACATATAATACCTGCTAAACATCCAATAATAGCAATTTTTATATTTAAAGATTGTTTTTTTATTTTTTCATTCATATTTTTATCCTTAAAAATTAAATTAGAACAAATAAGAAAAATTTTCAATTTTTCTTTGATTTGTTCTCGCCCGATTTTAGTTTCTGAGCGAAGCGATGAAATCTCAAAGGGCTATCGATTGTAGCTTTTTATATAATAGGAAAGTATAACTTTCCTATTATATAAAAAAAAGATAGAAATTTCTTTTTTTCTATCTTTTCCAAATTTTATTATTTTATTTAATATTTTCATCTTTAATATAATATTTTGTTCCAACCATTTTATCTGGTAAATATTGTTGTTCAACCCAATGGCCTGGAAAATCATGTGGATATAAATATCCTTCATTATATCCTAATTCTCTCATTTTTTCTATTGGTGCATTTCTAATGTGCATTGGTATTTCACCAGTATCTGAATTTGCAACATCTTCTAGTGCTTTGTTAATTCCTAAATATGTTGCATTTGATTTTTTACAATTTGCAACATATACAGCTGCTTCTGCAAGTATTATTCTAGCTTCTGGCATTCCTATCATATTAACTGCTTGCATTGCAGATGTTGCAATAACAAGTGCTTGTGGGTCGGCTAATCCAACATCTTCTGATGCACAAATTACTATTCTTCTTGCTAAAAATACTGGATCTTCTCCTCCATTTAATGCTCTTGCTAAATATAATAATGTTGCATCTGGGTCAGATCCTCTCATTGATTTTATAAATGCACTTATATTATCATAATGTGTATCCCCATTTTTATCAAAAATTGCTTTTCTGTTTTGAATACTATTTTTTATAACTTCATCTGTTATATGTATATATCCGTCTGAGCTCATACTTGTTGTTAATACTGCTATTTCTAAACCATTCAAAGCTGTTCTTACATCTCCATTTGATATATCTGCTATTTTTCGTAATGTACTATCTTCAATTTTTATAGAATATTCCCCAAGTCCATCTTTTCTTTCAAGTGCATTTTTTAAAATTTTGTAAATATCTTCTTCTGTTAATGGATTAAGTTTTATTACCATAGATCTTGAAATTAAAGCTTTATTTACTTCAAAATATGGATTTTCCGTTGTTGCTCCTATTAATATTATTGTTCCATTTTCTACATATGGCAAAAGTGCATCTTGTTGCAATTTATTAAATCTATGAATTTCATCTATAAACAGAATACTCTTTCCAGTTGGATTCATCATATAATTTCTTGTTTCTTCTACAACTCTTTTTATATCTGCCACTCCTGCTGTTACTGCATTTATTTTATAAAACTTATATTTAGTTGTTTCACTTATTACTTTTGCTAATGATGTTTTTCCACACCCTGGAGGTCCAAATAATATGATACTTGATAATCTATCTGCTTTTATTGTTCTATATAACAATTTTCCTGGACCTATTACATGTTCTTGACCAACATATTCTTCTAATGTTTTTGGTCTCATTCTAAATGCTAATGGTTCTTTTTCATTCATTTTTTATTTTCCTTTTCTCATATAATCTTTGTAAATTATAAAACTACAAACTAAAAAAGTCAATCTCTTTTTCGAACATTTTTTTGTATGTTTCCTTTACAGATTATGTTAATTGTGATATAATATAAATGTACGCAATTTCATTCAGAAACATTGTAATGTTTCGCAAAAACTTTTGGAGGGTTATTATTTATGAAGTGTGATGGTATGAACATTATTACCGCTACTAGCTACATGGCTCGTGACATCGCAATCAATGTTCTTCGCTCTGGTCATTTTACCACCGAGTCCTTTATCATTAAATATGATTTAGGCAAAGGACTCCCCAACCCTGACGATATGAAGGAAGATGACTATCCTCTTATTATCAGCGGAAAATATGATGGCTTTCCTTTCGAACTCCGCATTTTCTGTACAACTGCAGGATATGGCGGTACCGGGCCTCATGATATGCTCAAAATTCTTCGGACTGCTGGCTTTCCTGTAAATGAAGAGGCTATTTTGACACCTAATTGGTCTCATGATCGCCAGATTCTTATTAAGGGAACCATGCTCGGAATGAAAGACATTTGGACCAGCACTTTCTAACCTGAAGTAACAAGTCTACCTGAATTAGGTAGACTTGTTGCTTTTATTTTTATTTTGATATATAATTCTACTATAAATTAACATGAAAGGAAAATATAATTATGTTTGCATATATAAAAGGATCACTTGAAATGAAATCAAATGGATATATTGTTATAGATATTAATGGTTTAGGCTACAAAATTTTTATGTCTCAAAACAATATTGACACAATTGGAGAGTTACATAATATTATAAAAGTATTTACATATGTAAAAGTTAGAGAAGACGATATAAGCATATATGGTTTTAAAACTCAAGAAGAATTAAAAATGTTTGAATTACTTATTTCTGTTAGTGGCGTTGGAGCAAAAAGTGCATTAGTAATGCTTTCTTGTATAGAACCTTCTGATTTTGCAATTGCAGTAATATCTAATGATATAAAAGTCCTTACAAAAGTTCCTGGAATAGGAAATAAATCTGCTCAAAGAATTATTCTTGAATTAAAAGATAAACTAAAAGAAGAACAACTTGAAGAAAAACTTAAAGATTCTTCTAAAAAGACTAAAGATAATAGTGAAAATATTAATGAAGCTATTTCTGGTTTAATGGTTTTAGGCTATTCTAAAAAAGATATCGAAAAAGCTTTTGAACATCTTGATATTGATAATTTATCTATTGAAGATTTAATAAAAAAAGGATTAATTTTATTATCACAAAAATAAGACTTCAAATGAAGTCTTATTTTTTTATTCTCCTGGTTCTAAACCTGATTGTTGATTTTCTTTTTCAGCTTGAGTATCATAATATTTCATCAATGAATCAACCATATTTGGTTTCATATTTTTATCAATATATTCTTGTTTTGTAATTCCATTATCTTTTCTTACTTCTTCTTCTCTTATTCTTTCAGAAGTTAAGATAAACCCTTGTAGATCCTCTAAAACAGTACTACCTTCCTTTGCTAAATACCATGCTGAATCTTTTGAATAAATGCTTGTATATTTTCCATTTTGGTATCCAACACATTCAATATTTTTTTCTGTTTCACTATCAATTGCTTTTATTGTTCCATCTCTCATACAAATAAGTTCAAATTTGCCAAGAGTAGTACCTGTTGCTTTTCTATATTCTGTTCCATATATTTTCTTCATATAATTTAAAATATCATCAGAACTATTAAGCTTTCCAATTTCTTCTTGCACCTGTTGCAATAATTTATCTCTTTCACTTAAGGTTTTGTCATTTGCTATTTCGCTTTCCTCAACAACTAAACTTTCTCTAAAGTCTTTTCCTGTATTTTCTGTATTTATTGTTGTTCCATTTTTTGGTTCTTCAATGGTCTTTCCAGTTGTAAGCAACTTTACTCCATTTCCAATCATAAAAACAGCTCCAATTCCAGCAGCAAATCTAATTCCAACATTTTTCAAAACTTTATTTTGAATTTTTTTTCTTTGTTCTTTATTAGGCTTTACGCCATTCTTCATCTCAAATTTTTTGATTTCTCTGTCATACATTCCTTTAAAAAGTCCAACTCTTTTATGTTTTATTTGATTTTTTCTTGAATTCTTTTCCATAGTATTCTCCTTAACTTTTGTTAAAACTACTTATATAATATAACATTAATCATTTAAAGTCAATAATAAAAAAAATTAAAACCAAAAATACATTTTTTTGCTCTATTTGAGCAGACTAATTTTGTCGAATTTATTGCTATACTCAAATATATTAAATTAACAGAGGTGGTTATAAATGTTATTATCAGATGCTGTAAGAAACAGAATTAAATTTTATCAAAAGAAAAAAGGAATGAGTTTATGGGCATTATTTAAGGCTTCTGGTGTTCCAATGTCAACATTAGCAGCATTTATGAGTAAAAGAACTGAATTAATAAAATTAGATACATTACTTCATATATGTGAAGGATTCGAAATTACGATTACAGAATTTTTTGAGGATGATGTTTTTAAAGAAGTGGAGCAAGATTAAAAAAGCTAAGCAATAATGCTTAGCTTTTTGTAATATTTTTGTAATATAAATTTAATATTATTGTAATACACTTTTGCTATAAAATATTGTATAATTAATTTGACGAATTTATTATACAAATGTCAAAATAAAGAACTGGAGGATACAATGAGCATTGAATCTGACTTAAGAAAAGATGGAATAAAAGTAGTCGATATATTAGATACAATGACAGTTAATCGAATAGCTCACAATATTGCAACAAAGCTTTGTGAAACATTTCCAGAACTTTGTTTTAATGAATCAGATTTGTTTGCCAAGTTAGCTAAATTAACAATGTATCGAGCAGAGATGCCTGAGGGAATGGCAGAAGCAAATTACTTTTACAAAAATGCATCTATATATTTTAACGAAAGAGTTGCTATTGAAGATTTAGAAGAATTTGCAATTCATGAATGTATACATTATATTCAAGAAATTAAAGATAAACGAAATAATTTAATTCGTATGGGATTATGTAATTTTGATGCATTAAAAATTACAGGAATGGGGCTAAATGAAGCAGCAGTACAGTTTTCAACTGCCAAGGTCATAGGCATTCAAAAAGAAGCTGTAAAATATTTTAACATTTCATTTGAAACTGTTAGTCCATCATATTATCCACTAGAATGTAACTTAATTGAACAATTAACTTATTTTACTGGTGAAGAAATATTATTTGATAGTACATTTACAAGTAATGATAAATTTAAAAATTATTTTATAAGTCTTACTTCAAATAAAACTTTTAATGAAGTTGAACTTTGTTGTGACCAAATTTTAGAACTTGAAGAAGAGATTTTAACATTAAACAACAAATTATCCGAATTTGATGAAAGATGTAATAAAACTAATAAAATTATAGAAAAACAAGAAGTTCAAAAACAAAAAATTACAGAAACTTTTTTAAAAGCTCAAAATTCTATTATTAAAGGATATTTTGATAATGCTTTTAAAAATATTTCTAATTTAGAAGAACTTGATAATTATAGAAAAAAATTAGATCATTTTGGAAATTTAATCGGAAGAACTGATGATTATACTTTCTTTGATGACTATTATACCGAAAAGATGTCACAATTAGAACATAAATCAAACATCCTCGAAAATGGTGGCATTGAAACTGCTCTAATAATTAAAAAAACTTCAAAAGCTAGTTCTTGGTTTAGAGCATTTATTAACTTCGTAACAGGAGATAAAATACATAATTAACAAAAGATTTTAATACACAAAAGAAATTTTGAAAAAACCAAAGATAAATTTTTTAACTTTTACTAAAGATTTAAAAAATACCAAAGATAAAAGTACAAAAGAATATTAATTTACAAAAGTATTATTTAAGTACATATGATTTTTAGGTTACATATGACTTCACAAAAGATGAAGTTTTACATATGATATTATACAAAAGATAATCAATTTTCTACACAAAAAAGATATCCCTATCTTTTTTGAAAAGGACTAGAATATTCTAGTCCTTTGTTTTTTATTTCTATATTTCTTCTATATTTTGCAAATATTCATCAATTGAATTTGCTGCATCCCTTCCAGACCTAGCAGCCCATGCAACAGTTCCTTTACATCCTGCAATATCTCCTCCAGCGAAAATTTTAGCTTTTGAGGTTCTATTTTTTTCGTCTACTATAATATAACCATACTTGTCTAAATCAAGTTCTAAATTGTTTGTAAACTGTTCAGGCATTGATCCTAATGCCATTATTACATAATCTATATCAATTAAATAATTTGATTTTTCTATATTAATAGGAACTTTTCTTTTTTCTCCTTCTTTTTGCACTAATTCTGTTTTAATTAATTCTAATTTTTCTACTTTTTGATTTCCTATAATTTTCACAATATTATTTTGGAATAAAAATTTTATTCCTTCTTGTTTAGCCTCTTCTATTTCTTTTGCTTCTGCTGGCATTTGTTCTTCTGCTCTTCTATATATAACATCTACTTCCTCTGCACCTAATCTTTTTATTGCTCTAGCACAATCCATTGCTACATTTCCGCCACCTATTACAGCAACTTTCTTTCCTTTGTAATTTGGATGTGAATTTTTTTCTAAAAGTTGATTTCCTCCATATACACCTTGTAAATCTTCTCCATCTACTCCCATCTTAGTAGTTATATTAGCACCATAAGCTAAAAATATTGCATCAAATTTTTCATCAAGTTCTTGCAATGTTAAATTTTTTCCAAGTTCTTTATTGTATTCAACTTGTAATCCTAAATCTAATATTTTCTGAACTGTATTTTTTACTATTTCCTTTGGAAGTCTAAATTCTGGAATTCCGTGAACAAGTAATCCGCCAAGATAATTATATTTTTCAAATATAGTAACAGAATATCCTTTTTTTAATAAGAATGCTGATGCTGTTAAACCAGCTGGGCCTCCTCCTACGATTGCAATTTTTTTATCCTTATTTTCATTATTTATTTCTGCAAATTTATATTCTTTTCTTATTGCAATATCTCCTATAAATGCTTCTAATTCCCCAATACTAACAGGCTGTCCTTTTATTCCTCTTACACATGAGCCTTGACACTGTTTAGTATGTGGGCATATTCTTCCACATACAGATTCTAACACTGTTGTCTCTGACAATATTTCATATGCTTTTTTATAGTTTTCTTCTTTTATTGCTTTTATAAATCCTGGTATATTATTATTCAATGGGCAGCCTTTATTAGAACAAGGTTTTGTCACACAATTTAAACAATAATTTGCTTTTGATTTTATTTCTTCCATTATAAGTAACTCCATTCAACTAATTTTGTATAGATATTTTATATTTTCATACTCTTTCAGTCAATATACCTGACCTTTTATTCAATCTATTGGCATATTTCATTATATCTTTTTATAACTTGTTTTAAATCTTTAATAAAATCTATTTTTTTATTTTCATCTCTCAATAATGCAGCAGGATGCCATGTTGGCATATAAAGAATTCCTTTTTTTTCTATCCATTTTCCTCTACTAGCTGTTATTCCATATTCTTTTCCTAATATGTTTTTTAATGCAACACTACCTAATAAGACAATTATTTTTGGTTTTACTAAAATTACTTGATTTCTTAAATAATCTAAACATTTTTCTGCCTCGTCATCTTGTGGATTTCTATTATTGGGTGGCCTACATTTTACTATATTAGCAATATACACTTCTTTTCTTTTTATTCCTAACATATCAAATGCCATATTCATAAGTTTTCCTGCTTTTCCCACAAAAGGTTCGCCTTGTACATCTTCATCTGCTCCAGGCCCCTCACCTATAAGCATTATATCTGCTTCTCTATTTCCTACTCCAAATACTACATTTTTTCTAGTTTCACATAGCCTACATTTTCTACATTTTTTTACTACTTCTTCTAATTCTTCCCAATTGTTATACATATTTTTTCCTATATTATAGTATTTAGGTTTTTCTGGATTTGCCTATAAACCTTATTTCTCTATTTCAAAAATTTTCATAGCATTTTCATAAGTTTTTTTTGCAACTTCTTCTAGCGAAATTCCTTTTAAATCTGCAATTTTTTGAGCAACATATTTAACATTTCTGCAATCATTTCTCTGCCCTCTATTTGGTTCTGGTGATAAATATGGGCTATCTGTTTCTATTAACATCTTATCAAGAGGAACCATATCAATTATTGCTGGAGCATTCTTTGAATTTTTAAATGTGATTGGTCCTGCAAATGATATATAATATCCAAGTTGTAATGCCTGTTTTACTAATTCTTGATTTTGTTGGCAACAATGAAATACTCCAGCTTTATTTACTTTATGATTTTTTATAATATCAATTGTATCTATAAATGCATCTCTTGAATGAATTACTATTGGCAATTTCAATTTATTAGCTAATTCTATTTGTTTTATAAAAGCTTGTTTTTGTAATTCTTTATTTTCAGTATTCCAATAATAATCTAATCCAATTTCGCCTATTGCAACTATTTTTTTACTTCTATTTTCAACTGCAATATTTGAAATTTCCTCTATATTTTTCCACAATTCTTCTTCAGTTTGTGGAATATCATTTGGTGAAATTCCAACTATTGAATATATATAATTGTATTTATTAGCTAATTCTAGTGAAAATTTTGATGATGAAATATTATATCCTGCACATACAAATTTTGTTATTCCACTTTTATATGTTTGTTCTATTATTTTATCTCTATCTTCATCAAACTTTTCATCATTATAATGTGAATGTGAATCAAAAAACTCCATCTTATTCTTCCTTTACTATAACTTATTTAAATATTACAACTACATTAGCAATTGCATATTGTTTGCAATGTGATAAACTAATATCTATATCTTCTATATTTTGAATTTTTTTATTTAAAATATTAACATATGGTCTTCCTTTTTCATCATTTAATATTTCTATATCTTTCCAATTTATTTCAAATTTATTATCTAATTCATCAGATATTGCTTTAAATATTGCTTCTTTTGCTGAAAATCTAACTGCATAATGTTGATATTTTTGCATTTTTTTGTTTTCACAATATTCTCTTTCTTTTTCTGTATATACTCTTTCACAAAATCTTTCATTTGTACTTTCTATACTTTCTTTTACTCTACTTATTTCTATAATATCTGTTCCTGTTCTTATTTTCATATCTAGTTCCTTTTTAATATCAATATCTTTTCTTTTTAATTTTAATCTATATTGAAAAAAATAGCAAGCTTTTAACTTGCTATTTTTCTTTATCTTAAGTTTATTTTACCAATATTCTTTTCTTTATAAAGATTATTGTTGCTCCTACTAAGATTAATCCTGCTACTGCCGTTGTTACATATAACCATTTTCCTATTACTGTTCCTGTTGGTGGTGTTATTGTTGTTCTTACTGAATCTTCATCATCTTCTTTTGCATTTGTTCCTCCTGGTAATAAATTTCCTGGTGTTG
>MNRO01000014.1 GCA_001915995.1 Clostridium sp. 26_21 | reverse complement strand
TTCTACTATTTCTTTTATTTCGGCTGCTGTTCTTAAAAATACACTTCCTGTTACTTCTATTCCGTTTTCTTTGCACACTTCCACTATTTCTTTTATTTCGGCTGCTGTTCTTAAAAATACACTTCCTGTTATTTCTATTCCGTTTTCTTTACATACTTCCACTATGGCTTTTATTTCGGCAGCTGCTCTCTTAAACATAGTTCCTGTTATTTCTATTCCGTTTTCTTTACATACTTCCACTATTTCTTTTATTTCAGCTGCTGTTCTTAAAAATATACTTCCAGTTACTTTTATTCCGTTTTCTTTACATACTTCCACTATTTCTTTTATTCCGGCAGCTGCTCTCTTAAACATAGTTCCTGTTACTTCTATTCCGTTTTCTTTACATACTTCTACTATTTCTTTTTTCTACTATTTCTTTTATTTCGGCTGCTGTTCTTAAAAATACACTTCCTGTTACTTCTATTCCGTTTTCTTTGCACACTTCCACTATTTCTTTTATTTCAGTTGCTGTTCTTAAAAATACACTTCCTGTTACTTCTATTTCGTTTTCTCTGCACACTTCCACTATTTCTTTTATTTCGGCTGCTGTTCTCTTAAATATACTTCCTATTACTTCTATTCCGTTTTCTTTACATTCTTGCTCTATTTTCTTTATTTCATCAACATCTTTTCTAGAAATTGCTGCACTTAATATATTTTCTTTTGTTAATTCTTGGCATTTTTCTTCTATCTCTTGTATTCTTTCCACTGGTACTCTTAAAATTGAAGTTATTTGTTCTATGTATTTTTTCCCATATCTATTTTTATCTGATACATATTCATATGTTTTCTTCAATTGCTCTGATTCTGTACTTAAAATATGTAAACATGTTTCTACATCTCTTGTATTTATTTTCTTTTCATTTAAAAAATTCCAATTTTCTTTTATTGCTTCAATTTTTAAATATAATATACTTGGACATTTTTCTCTCTTAAAAAATCAAGTACATAACAAATGCTATTATAATCTGCTTTTTCCAATACATTTTCATTATTTTTTATTAATTTCTTACTATCTAATCCATATTTATTACATATTTCTTCAAATTGTTCTCTATTTACCATATTACTCCCTCATCTAAATCGCACAAATTATTGCATCTAATCCAATATTCAAATCAATTAATCCAATTTTATATTGATAGTCTAAATCTTCCAATTGTTGAATTATTTTTCTTAACTCTTGTTCACTAAATTTTTGAGTTTGCATTTTATATTTATTTACTAAAAACATCTGATTTGGCTTTAAATTTAAACTTGTAGCAACATCTTTATTATTTGCAATAGCTATTTTTACAAAATATAATTTTTTCAAATGATTATATAATGTTATTAAAATCTTTTGAATTGGCTCTTTTGATGCAATTAAATTATGTAATACATCAATTGCCTCTTTTGCCTTTTTTTGTCCTAAATTGTCTGTTAAATCAAATATTACACTTTCTACTTTTTTTGTACATAATGCTTCTATATCTGATTTTTGAACTTTTCCACCTTCACCTGCATATTCAATTAATTTTCTAGTTTCATTTATTAAATCTTGCATATTTGTTCCACAACATTCTATTAAATATTGTAGATCTTTCTCATCAAATTGGACTTTATACGCATTACATATTGCTTTTAATCTTTTTATTATTTGTGAAGGTTTTTGTTCTTCAAATTCACATATTGTTCCTATTTTTTCAATTGTATTAAAAATAGAATTTTTTTCCGCTTCATCTTCAATAAATATTAGTAAAACAGACTCTTTTATCATTTCTACATTGTCTTTTAAATATTCATTTATTCTATCTTTTAATTCTTTACTTGCTCCACCTGTTTTACCTTTTCCTTCTCTTTTAAATATCCCTGTATTTTTAGCAATTATTAATTTTTTAGGATAGCCAAAAGCAGGAGTTTCTATGTCTGCAATTAACTCCTGGATACTATTTTCATCAATTATTATATAATTTATTCCTTTTACTAGTTCACCAAAAACTTTTTTCATTTTCTTTGTTTGTTGTTCTAATAAAAAAGTTTCTGCACCATAAAATAAATATATTCCTTCTGCAACTCCACTATTTACTTGCTTTTCAAGTTCTTCTACTTTTAGCATCTCTATTCTCCTTATCTCTATAGAACAAATAAGAAAAGTTTTCTTTGATTTGTTCGTGCACAAAATTTTTCACATAAATTTTCTGTGCAATATGTTTATATAAATTACTTAAATTATACAATTTATATAGGATTTTTGCAACTTTATACACAAAAAATAAGAACATATTTTATATATGTTCCTATTTTAATATTTTTAACTTCTAGTAATAATTCTAAAAACCTCTGCAACACTCCAAGCTTGTGCGACAGCACCTTTTGGCTCAAATGGTCTTTTGGAATCATATATTTCAGCAATACTTCCAATACAACCTCTTTCATTAATTTCTTTTGAAAATGTTTCTGTAACACTTTGTACAAATTCTTCTAATTGTTCATTATATTTTTTCTTACCAGTCCTACTCTCTGCTGCAAATCTTTTTAAACAATTATAATATAGTCCTAACAACCATGTCCATGTAATCCCTTGATGATAGCTGAAATCTCTTTTAAAACTATCTCCTTCATATATATCTATATAGTTTTCTTCTCCTTTTGCCAATGTTTTTAGACCATATTTATTTAACAATTTCTTTGTTACTGTTTCAAACATTTCTTTTGCTTCTTTTGAATTTACATCTAACACTGGATATGACAAGCTTAATGCAAATAATTGATTTGGTCTAACTTTTCCATCTTCAAGTACATCATATAAACATTTTTTTGATTTATTATAAAATTTTTCTCTAAAAGATTTTTTACACTTATTTGCCATTCTTTCATATTTTTCTTGTTTGTTCTTATCTTTTTGGTATTCAGCTAATTCTACCATAACTTTTAGAGCATTATACCACATTGCATTTATTTCAACAGGCTTACCATTTCTGGGTGTTGCAGGAATTCCATTATATTTCACATCCATCCATGTATTTTGTGTATATGGTGTTCCTGAAACAATAAGTCCATCTGTGTCTAAATAAATATTATTATCATCTATATCTATTCCTATTGAGTAATTTTTTATAATATGTTCCAAACTTGGATATATTTCATTCATAATAAAATCATAATCTTTGGTATATTCTATATATTTCTTTGTTTGTTCAAATAATAATAATGATGCATCAACACTATTATATAATGGTCTATAATCATCTTCACTATATGAATTTGGTACTAAACCATATTTTATATCTCTAACACAACTCCTTAAAACTTTTTTAGCAACTTCATATTTTTTTGTAACTAACAAACAGCCTTCAAATGAAATCAATGTATCTCTCATCCAGTCTAAAAACCATGGATATCCTGCAATCATTGAATATGTATTAAAAAATGGTCTTATTATAATAAAATTATCTATTGCTATTAAAAATTGTTTTATTAATTTATCTTTTTGTTCCTCTTTTTCTGTTTTATCTTCTTTTGAAATATCAATTAATTTTGATTTTGCAAATTCTTGATTTTGTCTTACAATTTCATTTGTTATAATTGCTCTAGCATCTAATTCTTCAATATTTTCTTCTAATGAACAAATTACTGAAATCTCTTTTTCTTCATTTGGTTCTATCTCTATTTCAAATCTTCCAGGAATTACATGATTTTCTTCTGCTTCAAATCCTCTTTTTTCTTCTTCTATATAAAACATATTTTTGAATGTATCATTATAATGTTCTATATAATTTCCTTCTGACAGCATCATATATATTGGAACACCACTATCTATTTTAACTTCAAGTTTTGTTTTATTAATTTTTTGTTTCAAATCAAAAACATGGTCTTTATTCATTCCATGTGCATTTCTAAAATCCATTACAGGTGTTAATATTAATTTTGCTTTTTCGCTTCCATTTTTTACTTTATAAAAAATAGCAACTGTATTTTTAAAATGTTGCATACAAATTGCTTTAGTTATTTCCACATCACCAACTTTATATGCAAATATAGGTATATATTCTTTTATAAAGCATTCTTGATATTTATATCCATGTGTTATAAAATTTTTGCCTATATTTGTATATAAATCTATTTTGTTTCCATTTATTTCTATACTTTCATCTAATTTTGATAATATTAATGTTCTTCTTGCTGGTGGCATAAGTGGGGCTATTAATAGACCATGATATCTTCTTGTATTTGCTCCTATTATTGTTGATGATGCAAATCCTCCAAGTCCATTTGTTATTACCCATTCTTTATTTAAACCTTTTTCTAAATTTAAGTTTTCTTTTGCAAATTTCATTTTATTATTTGTGACTAAAGTTTGCATAGTCTACAAACTTTAGTCACTTTCCTCCTCTATTTTTGATGATTTCTTCTGAATTTTTCATCAGATTCTCTAATTGATTGTATTCTATCACTATATTTTGAATTAAATTTACTTTTTCTAACAGGTTTTTTATTTTTGTCTTGTGGTTTCTTTTGTTCTTTTTTCTCCATTTTAGCCTGCATTTTCTTTATTTTATTAATACGTTTATCTGATTTTAATTTTGCATTTAACATTACATATTCTGGATCATCTTCTCTATCTTCATATTTTAAATCATTACATATTAATTTTATTGCAGATTCTGCCACCATATATGGATCATGTCTAACTTTTCCATCAATTATTGTAGAAATATTTTTCTTAATAAATTTAATCTTTTTAATTTTAGGATCATTTAGATTTTGTTCAACTAAATCTGCTCCTTCTTTGTTATATTTTTTTATGTATTCTGGAATAACTTCTCCTGTATCATAAATACAATAATCTATTAATCCTTCTCCACAATGTTCTATTATTGCTTTTATATGGTCTGCAACAGAATAATTATCTGTTTGACCAAATTCTGTCATAATATTATTTATATATATTTTTATTGCTTTACTTTCTTTTATTGCCTTTGCAACACCATTTACTAGCAAGTTTGGTATTATATTTGTATATAAACTTCCAGGTCCTATTATTATACTATCTGCTTCTCTTATTGCTTCTAATACTCCTTCTGCTGGTTTACAATTTGATGGTTGTATATATACTCTATTTATTCTTGTCATATTATCAGATACGACTTGTGGTATCATATCTTTATTTTCAACAACATATCCATTTTCTAACTCTGCACATATATTCATTTCTGTATTTGTTACTGGAAGAATCTTTCCTGTAATATTAAATATTGAATCACTTTTTTCTATTGCTCTTACATCATTTCTAAAAACTTCTTTCATTGCTGTAAAATAAATATCAGAAAATTTTAATCCTCTTAATTCTGGATTTATCATTTCATGGTTCATTAATCTTCCAATATCTTCTTTTTTTTCTGGTGCCAGTGCTACTATACTGTCTTTTATATCTTCTAAAGGTAATGCTGTTTGTAATCTTCTTCTTGAAAGTGTTTGTTCTTTTCCATATTCTGATACTGCTACAATTGCCGTTATATTATTTGTATATCTTTTCATTCCTGTAAGCACTGTATTTAGTCCTGCTCCTCCACCAATTACTACTACTTTAGGCCCTTTTTCATATATTGTTCTATCAAAAATTAATGAATTTACATTTACATTTTTTTTATTTTTCATTCTGTCATCTGTTGCTTCTATAAATAATTCCATATTTCTTTTGTTTAACATTATAAGTCCTATAACTATACAAACAAATCCAATTGCAAATATTACAACTACTTTTCCAGCTTCTGAAAATTGCATTTCTTTTTGAACTAGTATATCAGATATTCCATAACATGTAAGTATTATTCCTATTAATATTAAAAACATCCATCTCTTCATTTTCGAACTTGATTTTAACCAATGCATTATTCCCTTCATTTTTATACCTTCCTTTTAATGTATTATTTCTACCTCTGTTTCAATTTCTTTTCCAAATTTCTTATAAACTTCTTGCTTTATATATTTAATCAATTCTTCAACATCTTTAGATGTTGCATTTCCTTTGTTTATTATGAATCCTGCATGTTTTTCAGATACTTTTGCTCCTCCTATTTGATATCCTTTTAATCCACATTCATCTATTAACTTTGCTGTTATAAAATCTGTTCCTCTCTTAAATGTACTTCCTGCGCTTGGATATTCTATAGGTTGCTTTTCTTTTCTAAAGTTCGCATATTCTTGCATTTTTGCTTGTATCTCTTCTTTATTTCCT
This sequence comes from Clostridium sp. 26_21, assembly GCA_001915995.1. Classification (GTDB taxonomy): domain Bacteria; phylum Bacillota; class Clostridia; order TANB77; family CAG-508; genus CAG-269. Next base: position 24,820 of record MNRO01000014.1, on the reverse strand, counting down.
TTGTTTAATTCTAATTCAGTTTCAACTATAATATATTCATTGTTAGCAAACATACTATTTCTATATTCAAATTTTGCTTGTTCATTATTTATCTTATGTATCTCACCATTTCTATCAATATATGTTACTGTTTTTACTATATCTTTCATCTCAGAGCCATATGCTCCAGCATTCATTCTAATAGCTCCACCAATTGTTCCTGGTATTCCACTTGCAAACTCAAATCCTGAAATCTCTTTATTGGCTAGTTTTTGTGCTAATTCGCCTAGTTTTACACCAGCTCCTACTGTTATTTTAAATTTATTATTTATTTCTTCTATTTCTAATTTTTTTATTTCTATTTTTAATACTATTCCTTTTATTCCTTCATCACTAACTAGTAAATTACTTCCATTTCCCAAAATAAAAGTTTGAATATTTTTTTGCTTTATATATTTTATTATTTTTGTTAATTCTTCTAGTGTTGAAATTTTTATTAAAACTTCTGCTTCTCCTCCAATTTTAAATGATGTATATTTTTTCATTTGTACATTTTGCAAAATTTTCTCTTTTGGAATTATTTTTTCTATTTCTTCTATATTCATAAATTAATTCCTTTCATATTTATTTTGACACATATAATGGATCATCTTCAGCTGTTACAAAAACCTCTGAGTTCATTACTTCCCCTGTTTTATAACAAACTATATATTTAAATGTAGGTGTTTCTAATCCCATTTTTTCCATTGTTGTTGTATCAAGCTTATAATATTTATCTTCTGCTGCTGCACCTGATTTAAATGCTTTGTCAGCATTTAATAATAAATCTTTATATCTGCTAAATTCTATTTGACTTATATTTGTTAATGGTGTTCCTACTAAATATTTGGTATCATTAAAAATTTTATATTGAGTATAATTTTCAAGAACAGCATGTTGCACCATCTCTAACTCAGTTATTAATCTCCTTTGTTTTGCATCTTGTATACTACTTGTTCCAGAATAAACTGTAACTGCTGCTATTATTATTATTACTATTATCATAGTTGCTAATGCTATTAATGTTACACCATTTTCATTTTTTTTCATTTGCATATTTTTCCCTCCATAATTCTTTGAAGTTATATTATCATTTTTTTCCTATTTTTACAAGTTTTTTTAATAAATCTATTTGTTTTTTCGTAAATATGTAGTATAATAAAAATGTAGTGTTTTATTCAAAAGAAAATCAATATTTATAAGAGCTTTTCAGCTAGAATGGAGGTCTTTATGTGGCAAATATGGTTAATTGCATCAGGAATATTTTTTATCTGTGAAATAATTACTGTTGGTTTCTTAGTTTTTTGGTTAGGAGTAGGAGCTTTAATTGCAATGCTTGTTAGTTTTTTTACTTCAAATATTATTATTCAAATGTCTGTATTTGTAATATCTTCTGGATTATTAATTTTTGCAACAAGACCACTTGTTAATAAAATAAGTAAAAAAGATGTTGTTCCAACTAATGTTTATTCTCTGATTGGAAAAAAAGCAGTTGTAACTGAAGATATAGATTGGGTAACTGGGAAAGGTCAAATTAAATTTGAAGGTGAAATTTGGTCAGCAAAAAGTAAAGAACAAATAAATATTCCAGCAGGAAGTGAAGTTGAAATTGTTTCAATAGAAGGTGTAAAAGCATTTGTAAAACCATTAAAAACAAATTCTAATTTAAAAGCTTAATATTTATATTGTTTTTAATATTATTATATATATTACCTAAGAAAAAAGTATAGAAGAATTATATATTATATAGGCAATATTATGATTGCCAAAAGGAGGAAATTATGTGGTTTTTAATTGTACTACTTGTTATAATACTAGTTATAGCATTCAAATCAATTAAAGTTGTTAGACAATCTGAGGTCTATATTATTGAAAGATTAGGAAAGTTTCACAAAGTTGCTGATGCTGGTCTTACAATAATCATTCCATTTTTTGATCATGTTAGAAGTGTTGTTAGTTTAAAACAACAAACAATGGATGTTCCACCTCAAGGAGTTATTACTAAAGATAATGTTACAATAACAATAGATACTGTTGTATTTTATCAAATAACAGATCCAGCAAAAGCTGTTTATGAAATTCAAAGTTTAAAGAAAGGTATTGAATATCTTGCAATTACTACAATACGTGATATTGTTGGTAAAATGGACTTAGATGAAACATTTAGTTCAAGAGATGGAATAAACTCTCAATTAAGAACAATACTTGATGATGCAACAGATAGATGGGGATGTAAAATTGATAGAGTTGAAATAAAAGATATTACTCCACCAGCTGATATTAGAGATGCAATGGAAAAACAAATGAATGCAGAAAGAAATAAAAGAGCATTAATTCTTGAAGCTGAAGCTCAAAAACAATCTGCTGTTACTATTGCAGAAGGTAAAAAACAAGCTGCTATTCTTGAAGCTGAAGCCGATAGAGAATCTAGAATTCGTAGAGCTGCCGGTGAAGCACAAGCTATTAAAGAAGTTGCAGAAGCTAAAGCTAAAGAAATTGCTATGGTTTATGATGCAATAAAATCTGCCGATCCAGATGAAAAACTTGTTCAAATTAAATCTCTTGAGGCTCTTGAAGAAATTGCTAAAGGTGATGCAAATAAAGTATTTATTCCTTTTGAAGCAACAAGTGCTTTAAGTAGTTTAGGCGCTGTAAAAGAAATTTTAAAAGATGATAAAAAATAATAAATTAGTAAAAGACCTCAATATTAAAATGAGGCCTTTTATTTTGTTTCTTTTAAATATGGTTCTATATGAATAATAGCTTTATACACATTATCTAATTTTGTCATATCTTTCTCAAGTTTATCTGCTAATTTATGACTTTGGAATGTCGTCATATTTCCATCAACAGCTATTGTTAAAAATAACACATATTGATATCCAACAGGTGCTGATGAAATATCATTTATAGATTTTATTTCTTTATATGTATGTAAAACATTTAATATAGTATCTTTTGTCTTTTCATCAATTGATCTATCCATTAATATATTATAACTTTCTATAAATATTTCTACACCTGTTTTACATATCCAAGCAGATATTCCTATTCCTACTACTCCATCAAACCATTGTATACCTTTTAAAGATAATAATACAGAAATTAATGTAAATGTTGTTATTATACAATCATTTCTATGATCTTCCATACTTGCTTGTAATAAAATATTTTTACATTTTTTGTAAGACATTTTTACATAAATATATAAACACATTTTAGTTATAATTGTTACAATACATACTACTACAAGCCACCACGAAAATGTTAATTCGCTTCCATTTATTAAACTTTTGAATGCATCTATTATCGTTTTTATAGATACAAATATCATTGATATTGATATAAAAAGTGAAAATATATATTCTGCTTTTCCATGTCCAAAATTATGGTCATCATCACGTGGTACACTTGCAATTTTATTTCCTATTGATGCCATTATTGATGCAAATATATCTCCTGCACTATTTATACTATCTGCTATCATAGCTTGGCTTTTTGTTGAAAATCCAACAATTGCCTTTATTGAAAGTAAAAATATATTTCCTATTATTCCAAATAATCCTACTCTTTTAGTTATTTCAAATCTATTTTCAGCTTCTTTCATAATGTTTCACCTCTTTTTTATAAGTGTATTTGGTTATTATATATTTTTACTTTAAATTTTGCAATAGGTTTATCTAGATTTATTTACACCTAATATTCCTCCAAACATTCCACAAACTATCCCAGATATAATCATTACAATTGATTGCATTGATAATGCAAATTTTTGATTTATTATGCTCGAAAGTAAATATATACTTATTAAATATATTCCTCCTACTATAGCTCCATTTAATAATCCGTTTCTTTGAATTTTCGAGTTTGCTATTGTGCTACCAATAAATATGCTAATTGTTGTTATTACTATTATTGTTGGTGTTATAAAATTTTCACTTATGTTTGTATATGTTAAAATTACTGAGAATATTAATAAAAATATTATCGTTGTTATAAATGATATTATTATTCCTTTTATAATATTTGAAATTGATGTTGTCATTTGATCACTCCTTTTTATTAATATATTAATTTCATTTTTTAATATTCATAAAAAAACAAATATACTTGCATTTAGCTTTTACTTATGTCCTATTTGCATTTTTTAGTAATATATGTTATAATTGTAATGTATTTGTACTTTTAGAAAATTTCTCTAATAACAAGACATTAAAAGAGGTGTTAAATATGACATTAGTTATAATAATATATATATTAGTTTTTGCAATATTTGCATTATGTGGATATGCAGTAATGCAAATAAAATTAGCTGGAATGAATGTTAAAGATTTTTGGAGCTTTATTGAAGCAAACCAAATTTTAGATAAATTATATGAATTTTCGCAAAAATATAAAACTCTAAATAAACAACAACAAGTTGTTTATTTAATGGAAGCAGAAAAAGTTTTTACTGCATTTGATAAAATTCCAGATATCATTTGGGAAGATGAATTTAAAAAATATGATGAAGTCCTAAAAAAATATAAAGAAATAAAAATGGAAAGATGGGTATCAAATTAAGATAACCATCTTTTATTTTATAATTTAAATACAAATTTTTTATCTCTAACAATATTTCCTTGTAAAATTTCTTCTGAGAGTCTATCTTCTACTAATTCCTGAATTTTTCTTCTTAAAGGTCTTGCACCATAATTTTTATCAATTTCACTATTCGCAATAATTTCAGCCACTGAATCATCTATTTTGACAAAATATTTTTTTTCTTCTAATCTTTTTTCAATTTGTTTTAACATAATTTTTGCTATATCAATAATTTCACTATTTTCTAATTTATGAAATACAATTATCTCATCAATTCTATTAATTAATTCTGGTCTAAACTCTTTTTTTAATTCTTTAATTATTTCATTTTTACTTTCATCATATTCTCTTTTTTCTCCACTTCCAAACCCTAGATTTTTTCTATCTGTAATATATCTTGCCCCAATATTAGATGTCATTATAATAATTGTATTTTTAAAATTAACTTTTCTTCCTTGTGCATCTGTAAGTATACCATCTTCTAATATCTGTAATAATAAATTCATTACATCTGAGTGTGCTTTTTCTATTTCATCAAATAATATTAATGAATATGGCTTTCTTTTAACTTTTTCAGTTAATTGTCCTCCATCATCAAAGCCAACATATCCAGGAGGTGCTCCTATTATTTTAGATACAGAATGTGGTTCCATATATTCAGACATATCTAATCTTATCATATTGTCTTCATTGTCAAACAAATTTTCTGCTAATGCTTTACATAGTTCTGTTTTTCCAACTCCTGTAGGTCCTAAAAATAAAAATGAACCTATTGGTCTTTGGGGATCTTTTAAACCTATTCTTCCTCTCCTTATTGCTTTTGCTACTGCTTCTACAGCTTCATTTTGTCCAATTACTCTTTTATGCAAATTTCTCTCCAAATTTTTTATTTTTTCATTATCATCTTCATTTAATCTTTGCACAGGTATTCCTGTCCATTTTGATATTACTTCTGCTATATTTTCTTCTTTTACTTCAACAATATCTCTTATCTTATATTTTTCCCATTCACTTGAACTTTGACTAAGTTTTATTTTCACTTCTCTTTCTTTATCTCTTAATTTGGCTGCATTTTCAAATTCTTGATTATAAATTGCATCTTCCTTATCTTTTTCTATTTTTTCTAACTCTTCTTGTAATTTCTTTATTTCATCTGGTTCTATATATTTTTTTATTCTTATTTTTGATGATGCTTCATCAATCAAATCAATTGCTTTATCTGGTAAAAACCTATCTGTTATATATCTTTTAGAAAGAATTACAGCTGATTTTATTGCATCATCTGTAATCTTTACATTGTGATGTGCTTCATACTTATCTCTTATTCCTTTTAAAATTTCAATTGTTTCCGCTTCTGTTGGCTCATCAACTTGAATTGGGCTAAATCTTCTTTCTAATGCTGAATCTTTTTCTATATATTTTCTATATTCTTCTACTGTTGTTGCTCCTATTAGTTGAATTTCACCTCTTGCAAGTAATGGTTTTAAAATATTTGCTGCATCTATTGCACCTTCTGCAGCTCCTGCTCCAACTATTGTATGTATTTCATCAATAAATAATATTATATCTCCTGCTTTTCTTACTTCTGCTAATGCCTTTTTTATTCTCTCTTCAAAATCTCCTCTATATTTTGTTCCAGCTACCATTCCTGAAATATCAATACTTATAATTCTTTTTTCTTTTAAATTTTGTGGTACATCACCACTTGTAATTTTTTCTGCAAGTCCTTCTACAATTGCAGTTTTTCCAACACCAGGTTCTCCTATTAAACATGGATTATTTTTTGTTCTTCTAGACAATATTTCAATCATTCTTTCTACTTCTTTTTCTCTACCAATTATATTATCAAATTTTCCATCTTCTGCTTTTTCTGTTATATCTTCCCCAAATTGATTTAATGTTGTTGTTTGTTGACTCTTTAATTTACTCTTCGAAATATCTTTATTTATCTCATTATCAATTTCTTCTTCATTTATAACTTTTGCCACTTCATTATAAATTTGAGATATTTCTACATTTAATTCTAGAATTATTTTTATTGCAATAGAGTCTCCTTCTTTCATAAGTGCTAATAATAAATGTTCTGTTCCTATATAATTATATCCTATTCTTTTAGCTTCAAGAAAGGCATTTTCTAATACTCTTTTACTTCTTGGAGTAAATCCTAAAGATTGTTTTATTTCTTTTCCATATCCTAACATTTCTTTTGTCTCTTTTAAAACTTTTTCAGAAGTTACGCCTTTATTTTGTAATACTTTTGATGCAATCCCTTCTCCTTCTTTTGCTAATCCATATAATATATGTTCTGTTCCTATGTAATTATGTCCTAATTCTATTGATATATCATCTGCTATTTCTATAACTTTTTTTGCTCTATTTGTAAATTTATATATCATCTTTTGTCCTCCTTCTTTTTTGTCATATTTGATAATTCTTTTGCTTTTTCTTTTTGGCTACTTGGCTGTAACCATGCAAAATATGAACATACAAATTCTCCATATTTATCTACATCTTCATTTTCATCTATATGTTTCTTATCCATAAACTTTCCTCCTAAAACAACATGGTTGCTCTTTGTTTTGATCCGATTTGAGTTTTCGACTAAAAGTAGAAAATCTCAAATGGCTAGTGATTGTAGTTTTTATATACTAAAAAGTTCAAAGAACTTTCTTAGTATATAAAAAAGACACTACCTTTATATAAGGTATGTGCCGTTTTTCATTTTTTATTCAATTATTCTTTTATTCCAAATAAGAATTTTACAATTCCTCTTAAGCATTTTGGGACTTTTTTTACTACAATAGTCATATGTACCTCCTTCTTAAGCTTTTAGCAGAGTAACCATAATATTCCCACTAATATTACTATCACTCCTATCAAAAATAACCATCCTGTAATTGGAAGGAATAATACTAGTAAGATTCCTATTCCTAAACCTACTAAACATACTCCAAATGTCTTTTTTAAGATTTTCATTATGATTTCCTCCAACCTATTTATATATTATATTAATCTTATTTAATTTTGTGATTTATTATGTAATTTCAATTCATATTATTAAACATATTATAATATTATTAAATCGAAAGGTTATTATGTATGAAAAAACTTAAAATTTTTATTTTTAACACTTTAATTTTATTATTTAGTTCTGTTATCCTACAAGTTATTGCTACATTTTTTAGTGTATATATTTCAAATACAATTGGTGAAGAGGCTGTTGGAGTTTTTTCATTAGTAATGTCTGTTTATCTATTTGGTATAACTCTTGCTTCTGCTGGTATTAATATTGCTTCAACTCGAATAGTCTCTGAAGAATTAGCCGCAAATAATGAATTAAGTAGTAAAAAAGCTGCTAGTAGATGTATATTTCTTAGTCTTATTTTTGGTTGCTGTGCTAGCCTGATTTTTTTTATTTTTGCTGATTTTATTACCTTAAAATGTCTACATAACAGAGTTAGTAAAAATGTTATTTATTTAATTTGTATTGCTTTACCTTTTATTGCTATGTCTTCTGCCATAAATGGATATTTTACAGCTGTAAGAAGAGTTTATAAAAATGCTCTTTCCAAGTTTTTTGAAGAATTCGTTAAAATTGTTTGCACTGCATTTTTGCTTAGTTTAATTATGCCTAAAGGTATTGATTATGCTTGTTATTCTTTAATTTTAGCAGATGTAATTTCTGAAATACTTTCATTTTTCGCTTTATATATTTTTTATAAATATGATAAAAGAAAAAATTTACTTGAATCTAGATATAAAGATATTGATTCATATACTAAAAGAATTTTGAGAATTACTATTCCCGTTGCCCTTACATCTTATTTACGTTCTGGGCTCTCTACTTTTAAACAACTAATAATTCCCTCTAGTCTGCAACAAAGCGGCATGAATTCATCAAATAGTTTGATCTCTTATGGAATTGTAAATGGTATGGCTATGCCTATTATAATGTTTCCCGTAATACTTGTTACAAGTATTAGTAGTTTATTAGTACCTGAATTTTCAAGATTATATGTTGAAAAAAATAATGCAAAAATTAAGAATATTTCTATTATTATTTTAAGTTTTACTCTTATTTTTGCAGTATTTATTACTATTTTTATATTTACCTGTTCTAATTTTTTAAGTACTGCTATTTATAAAAAAGGCGAAATTGCTAAATATTTACGTATTCTTTCACCTTTAATTATCATAATGTATCTTGATATTGTTATTGATGGTATTTTAAAAGGATTAGATGCTCAAATTAGTGTTATGGCTATTAATGTTATTGATTGTATTATTAGCATTGGTTTTATTTATTTTTTTGTTCCAATACTTGGTTTTAGTGGATATATTATTTCTATTTTTATTAGTGAAGTTATTGATTTTACTCTTAGTGGACTTAAATTATTACATATATTAAAAAAGGCTAGCAAAAACTAGCCTTCTAAAAATTCTATAACAGAATGTAATTTTGTGTCATCTTCACTTTTTACACAAATAACATGTGTATTATTTGCAAAAGAATATTTACATTTTACTGTTTCACCTAATTTAATTTCTTTCTTATAAGAAATTTTAAAATTATTAAACTCTTTTTCATTATCATATACCTCATCTGGTAAAGCTTCATTTGCCAAGTCTAGATAGTTTATATTGTGCATATGATGATTTACATCAATATCTCCTCTTTTTACAGTATATTTTGATTCTCGTTCATAATTATCTAATTCTTTAATTTTATCAAATGTTTCATCTTCAAATACACATTTATTAGACTCTGGTTGATATTTTGACAATATTTCATCAGTAATTCTCTCCATTTTTCCTGTTTCAATATTAACTAAAACCCACCTTGAGATTGCCTTTACTATTACATTTCCCTGTTCATCAACAACTTCAAAGTCACGATATGCATAATATTTTAGTCCCTCTTTTGACCATGTTCTTGCCAATATTTTTTCTGCATAATTAGGTCTTCTTATAACTTGTACTTTCCAATCTAACAAAATCCAAGTTAAATGTGTTTTATCCATTGTTGGAATTCCATATCCAGCAATATTAGAATGTACTCCTCCAATATCCTCTAAAATGCCTAATAATGCTTTATTTGTTATTTTATTTTCTTTTCCTATTTCTGACAATTTAACGTAATATTCTCTTTCTACTATCATCTTGCTCCTTCTTTCTTATAAAAAGGTGCTATTTAAGCACCTTTTATACATAGTCTTTTTTTAATATCCTGGCTTTTCTAAAAGTCTAAACATATTTTTCTTGTATTTTTCAACACCTGGTTGATTAAATGGGTTTACCCCTAATAACATTCCAGACATTGCACATGCTTTTTCAAAAAAGTATATCAAATGCCCTATTGTTTCTTCTGATAATTTTGGCAACTCTAATACTATATTTGGAACATCGCCTGCTGTATGTGCTTCTATCGTTCCTTCCATTGCTTTTTTATTTACATAGTCTAATGTTTTTCCCGCTAAATAATTTAATCCATCTAAATTATCTTCTTCTTCTTTTAAGTCTATATCTGATTCTGACTTTTCAATTCTTATTACTGTTTCAAATAGATTTCTTCTACCTTCTTGAATATATTGTCCCATAGAGTGCAAATCTGTTGTAAAGTCAACACCCGCAGGGAATATTCCTAATTGGTCTTTTCCTTCACTTTCTCCAAATAATTGTTTCCACCATTCTGTAAAATAGTGCATTTTAGGTTCATAATTTACCAATATTTCTGTATTTTTATATAATTTATATAAAATATTTCTAACAACAGCATATTGATAGCATGCATTATATTTTAAATTTGAATCTTCATATTTTAATTGTGCTGTACGTGCTCCGTCCATTAATCTGTCTATATCTATTCCTGCAACAGCTATTGGTAATAATCCTACTGCTGTTAATACAGAATATCTTCCTCCAACATTATCTGGAATTACAAACTTTTCATATCCTTCTTCATCAGCTAATGTTTTTAATGCTCCTCTTTCTTTATCTGTTGTTACATATATTCTACTTCTTGCTTCATCTATTCCATATCTGTTTTCAAGAATTTCTCTAAAAATTCTAAATGCAATAGCAGGTTCTGTTGTTGTTCCAGATTTTGAAATTACATTTATTGAAAAATCTTTTGTTCCTAATACTTCAATTAAGTCATTTACATAGTTTGGACTCAAATTATTTCCAACATATAATATTTGTGGAAATTTTCTTTGTTTTTCTGGTAACATATTATAAAATGTATTTGTTAAACTTTCAATAACTGCTCTTGCCCCTAAATAAGAACCACCTATTCCTATTACAATTAAAACTTCTGAATCTTTTTGAATCTTTTGTGCTGATTTTTTTATTCTTTCAAATTCTTCTTTATCATAATTTGTTGGCAAATTTAACCAACCTACAAAGTCTTTTTGATCATTTGACCTTGAATGTAAGTCTTGATGTATTTGTTCTACTTTTTCTTTATACTGCATTATAGACTTTTGTTCTATTCCTGAATATTTTAAATTTAGTTTTAAATTCAACATATCTATTCCTTCCTTCTTTTGATTTTTATTTATTTCATTAGTAAATTATTCTTGTTTTAATTCATCTATGATTACTTTATAATCTGCAGCTTTTAATATTGCTGTTCCTGCAACTAATATATTTGCTCCTGCATTTTTTACTCTTTCTGCTGTTTTTAGATTAATTCCTCCATCTGCTTCTATATCTATTTCTAGACTATTCTTTTCTGCATATGTTTTTAATTCATCTATTTTTGCAATCATATCTGTTATTAATGTTTGTCCACCTTTTCCTGGCTCAACAGTCATTATTAAACACATGTGTATATATGGTAAATATTCATATACCTTCTCTATTGGTGTTTCTGGTTTTATTGCAATTCCAACTCTTGAACCTTTTCCTTTTATTAAATTAATATTTTTCATTACTTCCTCTTTGTTTTTACAAGCTTCTAAATGAAATGTTATAATATTAGGCTCATCTGCTGAAAATACTTCTATTCCTGTTTCTACATCCTCTACCATTAAGTGTATGTCTAATGGTAAATTTGATATTCTTTTTATATAATTACTATATTCTATCATTTTATGATATGTATCTTGACTTACAAATTTTCCGTCCATTACATCTATATGAAAATAATCTGTTTTAGATTTTTCTAATAGCATAAATGTTTCTGCTTCATTGCCTTTTTCTACTGACAATATTGATGTTGATATTTCTACCATTTTATCATTTCCTTTCCTTTGGTATGTGTTTATTATATATTATTAAAATTATTTTGTCTAGAACTATATATAAAAAAACCTTTTTAAGCTAATGCAAGTTTATCAGCCCAAAAGGTTTATTATATAATAATTTATCTTACTTGATTTCAGGATTGTCTTTAAATATATCATCAACAATATCATTTTTATCATTAAACATTGTAACATATCCTTGTAAAGATTCTGCTTTTTGTTTTAAAATATCAACATCTGAATTAACATATATTTTAGCTTTCCCCTTACCATTTTTTGCTTCTTGCACTAAATTTGATACTGGCGAATTTCCGTCAAATGCTATAACTATTGACTTTCTTCTTTCAAAAATTTCATAATTAAAGCTTTTATATATTCCAAGCTCTTCAGTTTCAGGAGAAATACATATTCCAGATACATTTGCATCTAATAATCTATTTTTTACTTTTTCTGTTACATTTTTTGGAACTATTGCATTTATTTCTATCTCCTTATTTAATTCTTTTGATATATCTACTAATGCTTTTTCATATCCCTGCATTTTATGTCCAATAACAAAATATACATTATTACTATTTACATTTTCTATAAATTTCTTTAATGTTTTAATTCCTTCTTCTGTTGCCTTTGTTTCTCTTCCTTTTGTATTAAAACTTCCTCCTGCAATTATAATAGGTACTTTATCTATTGGAAGATTCTTAATCTTTGTTGCTAATTCTTTTTCAGAATCTAATTTTGTATTAATTCTTAATTCATCTTGATTTTCTGTTTCTTTCATATATTTATCTTCTTCTTCAAGTATTGCTTCTTTTATTGTTCTGCCAGAAAGAAACTTATCAAATTTTTCACTTTTTTGCATAAAATATATATTATTCTTAGTTGTTATTTCATCTTCAACTTCTCTCATTTTAGCAAATTCATCATCTGAAAGTTCTAATAAATTTTGAAGTGCTAATTGTTCATCAAATGTGTCTGAACCATACATTCCACATCCATCTGTTCCTTGAACACATTTTACATCACTTTTCAAAAATATTTTTATCGGATGATTTTTTAAATCACTTAAATTATTAAGTCTTACATTTGATGTTAATTGAAATTCTATTACAACTCCTGTATCTTTCATTAACTTTAAAAGTTCTTTTCCAGATTCTGTATTCAAATCTTCTGAGTATAATCCATGACCAATTCTGCATCTTGGCATTTCTTGTTCTTTTTCTAATGATTCTTTCACACACATTATAGATTTTCTAACATTATTTCTTAAACTATCATTTTCCCCTGCATGTATTCTTATTGTAAAATCTTTATCTTCTTCATTAATATATCTTACAATTTCTTTTATTGCTGGTTGTAAATCTGATATATCATTTATTTCTTCTCCGATGAAATCACTTCCAACTACATATGGACTTTTTGCAACAGCTCTCAGTACATTAATATTTTCTCTTAAATAGGTATTACTAGTTTTTTGATCTTTAATAATTGTTAATGGAATTCTTCTGATTCCTATTAAAAATCTAATTTGTACTCCTGTTTCTTTTTCTATTAAAGGCATTATTGAATGTATTTCTTCTAACATTTTTATTGCTGGTTCTCCATTTTTTGCTAAATCAGTATCTGTTATTTCTACATATTTTATACCTTGTTTTTGATATTCTCTAGCTATCCATAACAATTTATCTTGTCTCAATGTGTTATTTTTATATATGCAATTTGTCTTTTTATCTTTTAGCATTTCGCATACATATTTTTTTATATCTATTTCTGGAATTTTGTTTATTAATTCTTCTTTTAAATTTATTTTTTTCTGAGACTCAATTCCCTTCGCAAAAATATATCTATAAATATAACATTTCTCTAAATTAGTAAATACAGCTTGCCCATCTTTCAAAATTGCCAAACTATTCCTTATTTTTTCAATATTATATTCTGCGTTCTCTAAATTATTTAATATAAAATCAGCAAAATTTATAAATGTATTGTCATCTATTTTTCTTATTTTATACTTTCCTTGTAATTTGCTATTTATAAATTGTTTTTCAACTTCTTCTCTTTGTTTATAAATCTTTTCTTCTTGATTTTTGCTAAGTTTTAAATTTAATTTTTTTATATAATATAATGGATATCTTATTTGATGTACTATTCCTAATGCAATTAAACAATCTGGAAATAAATTTGCATTCATATGTGTATGCAAATCTGTTCTGAATTTTGATTTTTTTAATATATATGTTTTTACGATTGTTTTTTCTATTGGCAAATTATAATTTTTTGTTTGTGACATAAATGTTTTGGTTATTGCTGGTATCTTTGCTTTTATTTCTATTCTGTCTTCATATATATTTGCAATCTTTATTCCACCTAATCTAAATATATATACTTCTTCATTGTTACTATTTATACTTGCAAGTATCTTTCCTATTATTATTTTCATATCTTTATTATTTTTTTGTATTTGTAATCCACAAATTTTTGCTAAATTTGTTATTAAATTTCCTGTATTATGATTTGGAGTTTCTAATATATATGTAATTTCATCATTATTCGTTTTTTGTAAATTAACAATAATATCTTTTTCTTTATCTAAATAAAATTTATTAATCATATTCTAATCCTTTCATAAAAAAGTATTAAAAAAAATTATATCATATTTTCTTTCATCTTGCAACGATTATGTAAAGTTTTTTACTATTATATATTATTCAAAAAATAAGAAAAGAATTCAAAAAAAATTCTTTTCTTATTTTTTCTTATCCTTAATATACGGATGTTATATGATACTCAACTTTTCCTGTTTTCACTTCTATATTTAAGAAATCAAACAGTTTTTTAAATGGTGCTTTATCTGTTAATTTTATTTTTTCTTCATATTCAACAACAATATACTGTTTTTCCTCTTTTTCTTCTTCAAAAACAAATGTTGTCATTGGTGAAATTTCAATTCTTTCATTAGAATAATAAATTTTTGTACTTTCATATTCATATTTTCTCCAAGAATTTGGTCCTTGAAAAAATACTAAACTGTAAATGAAGTACTCTATTAGTAAATTAATAAATACAATTACTACAATGTTTCTTATTTTTTCTTTGACTCCACTCCCAAATAATTTTTTATTAAATCTTCTCTTTTCTTCATTACTAATTCTTGAATAATTAACCCAAAAATAAATAGTTAACAAAATTAATACATCAATTACCGAAACAATTAATCCAATTACTACTGCAGCTACCATAGTTGTTTTCCTCCAATTTTCTAATTGTAAATGTCGAATATCAATTCCAAAACAGAATTGCTATAATATTATACACTTATATCTAAATGGTGTCAATTGATATTAAAAAATAATAATCAAACAAAGAAGCGCATAGAATCTATATCTATGTGCTTTCAATGCTACATTTTTTTCTAATCTCAATTATTTTATCATTAAATTTATCTACATTAACCCCTTCAAAATCTTGATTATCAGAAACACTATATTTTTTCTTTACTTCTATAATCCTACTAACACTTCTATCAATTCTATTTTCTTTTATTTTTCCAGTTTCAACTAATTGAACTATATTGTTTAACATACGTTGTTCTTCATCTTTATTAAATCTAAATACAACAATATCATTTCCCGCTTCAAATGCTTTTCTTACCGCTAAATCTGGTCCATAAAATAATTTTATAGCTCTCATTTTTAGATCATCTGTAATTATTAATCCATTATATCTAAATTTTTTTCTTATATATTTACAAATAAATTTTCTTGACAATGATGCTGGATATATTCCGGTCACTTTAGGAATTAATAAATGTCCTACTAATATTGCATCTGCTCCATTCTGTATTGCTTGTGAGAATGGGTACATATCTTCATCTTCAATTTTTTTCATTGGAATATTTATTACTGGTAAAAAATAATGTGAATCTTGTTTAGTTGCACCATGACCTGGAAAATGTTTTACAACAGAAACAATATTATTTTTCTGTAATGCTTTCATCACGGCAATACCACACTCAGATACTTTTTCTTTATCATAGCCAAAACTTCTATCTCCAATAACTTTTTGTTTTTCATATCTTCTTAAATCTAATACTGGTGCAAAATTCAAATTAAATCCAGATTTGTATAATAACTCTCCTGTTATTTCAGAAGCTTCTTTTACTAATTTTTCTCCACCAACATTTGCAATCACATTGGCAGAAGGTAAATTTTTCAACTCCTTTGGCATTCTATTTACTCTTCCACCTTCTTGATCTATTGCTATAAATAATGGTATTTGATTATTTTTATTTAACTCTTTTAATTCTCTAATTAGTTTTAACATATCTGAATATGTAGAAAAATTTTTTCTATATAAAATTACTCCACCAATTTTATAATTTATTATCATATTTTTAATTCGATCTGTTATGTAATTAGTATCCATACCAATCATAACCATTTGCCCTATTTTTTCTTTTAATGATAATTCTTTTGCTTTCATATTTATAATCCTTCCATTAATGCAAATTATTTTCTTGAAAAATAAATATCTGCACTTGGATTAGCTAGTTTTATTTTCTTATCTTCAAGAAGTTTCATAATTGTTAAATTAAGCTTTGTACTAAATGTTAAGAATTTATCATAATCAACAATACTTGTATATAAAAATACTTTTATTATTATTGCTTCTGCTCCTATTTCTGTTACATTTATTTGAATTGTATTTTTATTTATTTCTTGCATACTTTCTAAAATATTTCTTATTGATTTCATTAATTCTTCTGTTTTTTCTGAACTTGTGTCTAATGGTAATCTTAGAGTCATTTCTATTCTTCTTGCATTTATTGTTGCACTATTTATTATTGCTTCTGATAATATTTTTGTATTTTGAATTGTAACTGTTGTATTTTCTACTGTTTTTATTTTTATACTTCTAAATTTAATATCAACAATCGTACCAGATATATCTCCAATAGTTACCCAGTCTCCTATTTCAAATGGTTTTTCTGAAGCAATTGCCATTCCACTTAATAGATTACTTACTAGTTCTTGAGCTGCTAACGCAATTACAACACTTCCTAAGCCAAGACCTGTGATTATACCATTTAAATCATATCCAAATTCTGATATAATCATAAATCCAGCAACAATATAAATTAATATTTTTAAAAGTTTTGTTCCTGTTTGTATTAATTTTTGATTTTCTTGTAATCTTTCATTACCTTTTACTTTTTTCATTAATTTTGATGTTGGTGATATCATTCCAACCAATATTTTAGCAATACTTAATATAACTGCAACTCTTATTAATTTTATACAAAATGTCATCGCAGTTGCTGGTAATGCTAATATTATTAATGCTAAATATATTCCAAAACATAAAAATATACTTCTTAATCCTTTATATGTATCATTTTCTTTTAATACTTTTTTATCTTTTTCATTTACCTTCCAAATTTTTAATAATAATTTTGGAAGCCATATGCTTAATACGAAAAATATCGCCAAAATTGCTATTGCTATAAATATATCTGCTATATCTTTTGCTTTTATGCCTTCGATAAATGTTTTTATTGTTTCCATTTATTCCTCCATTCTATTTAAGGAATTTGAACAAAGCAACATAGTTTTCCTTTGTTCATGCCCAATTTATATTATTTTCTAAGTTCTGCGCCACATTTTTTAGATACTGCATCAATTATTTTGTCCATTAATCCATTAATTTCTTCATCTGTTAATGTTTTCTTCATATCTGAAAATGTTAAAGAATATGCTATTGATTTTTTATCAATTCCAATTCCAACTCCAACACCAGTATAAACATCAAATACTTCAATATTTGTAAGTAAACTTCCACCTGCTGATTTTATTACTTTTTCAATATCTTTTGATACTGATTTTTTATCAACTACAAGTGCTATATCTTTATTAATACTTGGAAATTTTGAAAATTCTTTATATTTCATCTTTCCTACTTTTTTTGTAAACAATTCATCTAAATTGATTTCAAGAACATATACATCATCTTTTGTTACACTTGGATGTATTTTTCCTATCATACCTATATTTGAACCATTTACATTTATCATTGCACTTTGACCTGGATGCATTTCTTTTGGCATCTCTTGTTTCATAAAACTATATCTTCCTGCATATCCAAGATAATCAAGTACTTCTTCTGCAATTCCTTTTATTACGTAAAAATCTACAGTTTTATTATTGTTTAATCCTGTCGAATATTTTCCAGACATTAATACACATAATTTTGTATCTTCTCCATATACTTCGCCTTTTTTATAGAATCCTTTTCCAATCTCAAATATTGATATATCTTTTTGTTCCCTTGCTTTGTTATATTCATATACTTTATATAATGATGGTATCATGCTATATCTTAATGTATTTCTATCTTCTGTTATTGGATCTAATAATTTTAATGGTTCAAATTTATCTAATGTATATCCATTTACTTCTTTATTATTTATTAAAACATATGTTAATGTTTCTTTTAACCCTAATGCTATCATTTTATTTCTAATTTCTCTTTGTGTTTTATCATAGCTTCCTTTTCTCATTGGAACAATTGGTAATTTTCCTTCTATATTGTCAACTCCATATATACGACTTACTTCTTCAATTAAGTCTTCTTTTATTGATATATCTAATCTTCTTGTTGGAACTGTTACTTTAATTTTTTCTCCATTTACTTTGTAAGTAAATCCTAATTTTCTAAATACATTTAATATTTCTTCATTAGGTATAATTGTTCCTAATACATCATTTATATTTTTAAATGTTATTTCAATTTCTTTTTCTTTGTTATTTGTTTTGTCATATTCTACAGTTCCTGTTACAACTGTTCCTCCAGCATATTCTTCTAATAGTTTGCAAGCTCTTTCAATTGCCATTTTTGTTCTTTCTGGGTCTAATCCTTTTTCAAATCTGTTGCTTGCTTCACTTCTTACTATTTTCTTTGATGTTTTTCTTACTTTTACTGAATCAAAGATTGCTGATTCTATTATGATATTTTTTGTATCTGGTTCTACTTCTGTTTCAAGTCCTCCCATAACTCCTGCAAGACCAACACCATGTGTAGCATCTGCAATTACTATATCTTCACTTGTTAATGTTCTTTCAACATTATCTAATGTTGTTAATTTTTCTCCATCTTCTGCCATTCTTACTACTAGTTTATTTCCTAATTTATCAGCATCATAGAAATGTAGTGGTTGACCTAATTCTAACATTACATAATTACTAATATCTACAACATTGTTTATTGGTCTTATTCCAGATGCAATTAATCTATTTTTTATGAATATTGGGCTTTCTTCTATTTTTACATTTTCTACTTTCTTTACTAATAATTTTGAACAATTTTCTGTTTCTACTTCTGTTTTAAATGTTTTGTTTATATCTTCTCCTGATTCTTTGTGTTTTAAATCAACATCTTTTACTTCTTTATCATAAATTGCTCCTACTTCATAAGCCATTCCTAAAATACTTAATAAATCTCCTCTATTTGCTGTTAATTCAAAATCGATTACTCCATCATCCATCTGAAGATATTTTATTGGATCTCCACCAATTTTTGCATCTTCTCCTAATTCTGCTATTCCTTCTGAATCCTCTGGTTTTAAAAATTTATGTTCAAGTCCTAATTCTGCTATTGAACATAACATTCCATTTGATTCTTGACCTCTTATCATTCCTTTTTTTATTGTTTTATCTGGTAATATTGCACCATCTAAAGCTACTATTACTTTTAATCCTGTTCTTGCATTTGGAGCACCACATACTATATCTAATACTTCTGTTCCAATATTTACTTTGCATAAATGTAAATGGTCTGAGTCTGGATGTGGCTCACATTCTGTAATTTGTCCTATAACCAATTTTGTTGCATTTATTAAGTTACTTGCTGAATCATATTCATTTCCAACTCTTGTCATATCTTCTGCTAATTGTTTTACATTTACATCTATATCTATATAGTCTTTTAAAAAGTTTGTACTTAATTTCATTTTTATTCAATTCCTTTCTTGCTTTTTTCAAAAGCACACATAATACTAAAGTTCTTTTATATCTCTATTTATCTACGAATTATTCTTCGTCCTTTCTGTCAAATTGGCTTAGGAATCTAATATCATTTGCATATAAATATCTCATATCTGGTATTCCATATTTAAACATTGCTAATCTTTCAAGTCCTGTTCCAAATGCAAATCCACCATATTCTTCTGGATCATATCCATTCATTTTTAATACATTTGGATGTACTATTCCAGCTCCTAAAACTTCAATCCAGCCTGTTTGCTTACATAAACTACATCCTTTTCCACCACATTTGAAACAACTTACATCTACTTCATAAGATGGTTCTGTAAATGGGAAATAACTTGGTCTAAATCTTAATTCACAATTTTTTCCTATTAATTTCTTTACAAATATTTCAAGTGTTCCTTTTAAGTCTGCAAGTGATACATGTCTTTCCTTTTTATCTATTACAAGTCCTTCTACTTGACCAAATTGATGTGAATGTGTTGCATCATCTTCTCTACGATATGTTTTTCCAGCACAAATCATTCTTATTGGTGTTTTTTCTGTATTTGCTAGCATTGTTCTTGCCTGAACAGCTGATGTTTGTGTTCTTAATAAATATTCATTTGTTATATAAAAACTGTCTTGCATATCTCTTGCAGGATGTCCTTTTGGTAAATTTAATCTCTCAAAACAGAATTCATCTGTTTCTAATTCTGGTCCTGAAATTACATCATAACCCATTGATACAAATAAATCTTCTATTTCTTCTATCACTCTATTTACTGGATGTTTACTTCCTCTTTGAATTTTTGTTGCTGGTAATGTTATATCTATTGTTTCTTTTTCTATTTTTTCTTCTAACATTTTTGATTTTATTTGTTCTTCAGCAATTGATAATTTTTCTTCTATTTCTTTTCTTGCTTCATTTACTAATGCTCCTACTTTTGGTCTTTCTTCTGCTGTTAATGCTCCTAATCCTTTTAATAAATTTGATAATTCACTTTTCTTTCCTAAGAATTGTATTTTTAATTCTTGTAAATCTTGTGAATTTTTTATTTCTGATATTTTTTCTTCTGCTAATTTTTTAATTTCGTCAATTTTGCTTTGCATTTTTATTTCCTCCTTTTTATACAAAACGTAAATAGAGCCAATCTTCCTATTTTTTAGGACGATTGGCTCTTTCGTGGTACCACCTAATTTTATTAATAGCTTACTTATTTATAATATTTTCTCTATAAGCTCGCCTAATTAACCTCTTTATAGTTTTAACGGTTCTACCGCTTCTTTCTACTTGATTTTACCTTTAAAAAGAAGACCTCAAAAGTGAAATTTCAATATATTTAATATAAATGGCTCTCATCTTTACCATTCTCTCTGTAATATTTTTTAATATATCTACTTTGCTTTTTCCATGGCTTTTAATTCTAATCTTTGCATATTATATCATTATTTTTTGAAAATGTAAACTAGTTAAGAATAATTTTATTTTCTTCTGCAAAAAATTTTTAAAATTTTTTCTTTTTCTATTGACAAATATTCATAATTGTCTTATAATAATCATTGTCGTAAGACAGATGTGGCGGAACTGGCAGACGCACAGGACTTAAAATCCTGCGGTTGAATAAACCGTGCCGGTTCGATTCCGGCCATCTGCACCATTAGAACCTCAAGTAGTTCGTAAGATATACTTGAGGTTTTAATTTATATTTATAAATAAATTAAGAGAAGCATTAAATTTGCTTCTCTCATAATTTAGAATAATATATTATCACCATAGTTTTTTAACCATTTATCAATTTCTTTATAATTAGGTATATATTTTTCAACTAACTTATAAAAATCATTATTATGATATTTATATTTCATATGACATAATTCATGAACTATTATTGCATCAACTTTATCTATTGGCAACATTATAAGTCTTGATGAAAAATATAAGTTTCTTTTATTTGGCATACAACTTCCATATCTTGTAATTGCATCTCTTACTTTTACTTCATTATACTCAAATCCTGTTATCTTACACAAATATGGCAACCTCTGAGAAATTAAAATTTCTGTATTATTTTTCAATATTTTTTTTATAACTTTATCAACTGATTTTTTTAGGATATTGGGTTCAATATTTTGTGGTACAGCTATAATCAATTGATTATGTTCTTCATCAAAAATCACATTTATTTCTAACTTATCTATATATTTTCTAACAATTTTAAATTCTTTTCCTTTATAAAAAAATTTTTCTCCTGTTTCCCATTGTTTTACAGATTTTACTTCGGATGACATTATCTTTTTATATTTATTATATAATTCATCTTCTTCTGACTTTAAAATTTCCATCATTCTTTTACTAGATAATCTAGTTGGTTTAGTTATATTTAAAACATTTGCTTTAAAATACATTTTTATTGATTTTGAATTTTTATAATTTTTTATATTTATAGGTATTTCTATATCTTTTATTTTTATATATTTTTGTATCATTTCATTCTACCTCTATTAAACCACCATAGTCAATTATATCCAGTCCATTAAAATCTATTATTTCTAAATTTTTTTCTTGAATAAATTTTCTTATTTTGTTTTCTGAATCAATTTTTTTTAGTTCTCCAAATACCATTATTTTATTGTCAATTCGTGATATACATCCTCCTATAAAACCTTTTTTATTACTATATTTGTTTCCATTTAATAATTTTATATCTAATTCATTATTTAAATACAATGTTTCAATTCCATGCCTTTGTAATATTTTATTCAAACCTTTATCTGTTACAATCGCAGAATTTTCATCAATCACAGCTATTGAACAATTCGTATAGCCTTGTGTTGTATTTATTAATTCAAAACCTTTGTCAATCAATTCTTTTTTTAGTATCTCATCTGTGTACTTTAGGTTATGTATCGCTTTCTTTCCAATTATACATACATTATATCTTATATCATATGGATATTCTGCTGATATTCTTTCTTTTCCGTAAATTTTATTAGAAATATTATTCATATTCTGTGTTGGTTCTACAATAATTTCATTTTCAATTTTACATACTGAAATATCTACATGTGATGATATTTCTGAATATATATTTCTATTAGTTTGAATTTCTATGATTTCATATCCCATATCTTGAATTTTCTTTTTTTCTATTTTTCTCATTCGTTTATCAATAATTACTTTTTTATTTGACATTATTATATTAGTACTCCTTAATTATTCTGGTATTTCTAATGTAATATTCCCTAACTTACCACTTCTAAAATCGTCCAATATAAGTTTTGATGTTCTTTCATCATCAACTCTTCCACCAAGTATAGCTCCTCTTTTTTTACCTATCAATTGCATAATTTCATATATATTCTCATTTTCAGCTTGTTCTTGATTTAGAATTTCATCTATTTGTTCTTCATTTAGAGAATATCTTTGCAATAAATTTAACTTATAATTTTTTAGCATAAATTTGGTTAATGTATATGCCACTTCTGTTAGTTCTAATATATCATCTTTTATTGTTCCTGTTATTGCCAAATTCATAGCAACTTTTTCATTTTCAAATTTTGGCCATAATACACCTGGTGTGTCTAATAATTCTATTTTATCATTTATTCGTATCCATTGTTTTTGCTTTGTTACACCTGGTTTATTTCCCACTTCTGCTGATGTTTTCTTTGATATTCTATTTATAAATGATGATTTTCCTACATTTGGAATTCCAACAATCATTACTCTTATTTTTCTTCCGATACGTCCTTTATCAGCCATTTTTTGCATATCTTCTTCCATTATTTTTTGAATTTGTCTTGTTGTTTCATTTATTCCTCTGCCTGTTAATGAATCTGCTAATACTACTTTTTGTCCTTTTTTAGTAAAATATTCTACCCATTTTTCTACTTTTACTTTATCTGATAAATCATATTTGTTTAATACTATTACCTTCTTCTTATTTTGTGTTATTTGTCTTATATCCGGATTTTGACTTGAATTTGGTATTCGTGCATCAAGTATTTCTACTACTACATCTATCATCTTTAAATCTTCTGTTATTTGTTTTCTAGTTTTCGCCATATGTCCTGGAAACCAGTTGATACTCGTTGATGGTAAACTTTTTTGACTATCATTATTTTTCTTTTCTGCTCTGATTTTTCTTTTTTGGTACATATCCATTTTAATCACTTCTTTCTATTCTATCATTTAAACAAATACTTAAAAGTATTTGTTTTTCGTTTTTAACTTGAAAGTATTATATCATAGTTTTGTTTATTTATAAAGTCAAGAGCCTCAAATATTTATCTTCGCATTTAAAAATAATCTTTACATTATTATCTTTTTCTATAACTATATCTTCAATTAACTCATCTATCAATAATCTATTTAGTTCATTTATTTTTTTCTTTATTTTTAAATATATTCATCCAATCAGTATCGTTATTTTTTATTGTTTCTTTTTCTTCTTCCTTTTTTGAATACAAATTAGAAATTATGCACAAAATAATTAAAACAACTGATATTAATAATTCTTCAAACATTTCTTACTCCCCCTCCAAATCCATTTATTTCCATCATTTTTTGATAAAAAAAGCAATACAAAAAAACTTTTATAATCCTTTCGTACTGCTTAATCAATTATAAATTTCATATTTTTATTTAACTACATTGACATTATAGCATTATAGCCTCCAAAGGTCCCGATATCAGCGTATAATTTCAACCGATTTCTGCTAGAATTTTTGTAGTGTTAAGGAGGTTTTTTAAATGTTATTTAAAGAAACAATTGCTTTAAGAATACTTGAATTATGTAACAAATATAATTACACTCCAAATAAACTTGCTGAATTATCTGCTATTGCGCAATCAACATTAAGAGCATTACTGGCAAACAATGTAGATAATCCAAGTTCTACAATTATCTTTAAAATATGTAAAACTTTAAAAATAGAACTTAAAGATTT
>MNRO01000013.1 GCA_001915995.1 Clostridium sp. 26_21 | reverse complement strand
CGTCTTACTTTTTACTAATTCTTATGTGATAATTTTAATTATTTTTGTCTGTTGCTTGGTACATTTTTTATATTAACACATGATGTCGTATTTTGTCAATACTTTTTTAAAATATTTTTTATATTTTTAAAAATATTTTTATGAGCTTTTGTTGTGCTCAATTAAGTCTTGCATTATATTAACATCATTCTATTTTAAAGTCAATACTTTTTTGAAATTTTTTTATATTTTTACTAAAATCAAATCCTCACCTATACAATGTATATGTTCCCACGGAATTACAATATCATTATTATCTGAAAACAAACTTAAAAATTTATTATTTCTACCAGGAACTATTATAGATGTTATCTTTCCAGATTCCAAGTCAGCACAAACATCTTGAACAAAACCTAGTCTTTTTCCATCATTTATATTAACAACCTCTTTATGTTTAAAATCTAGTCCTCTATCTTCCATTACTATAATCCTTTCAATATGTAAATAATGTTTGAAAAATTTTTTTCAAACATTTATAAATTTATATTATTATATGTTTCTTAATAAAAAAATTGTTACTACTTATAATATTTTTTCATATGTTCAAGTGCATTTTTTTCAAGTCTAGAAACCTGTGCTTGAGAAATTCCAATTTCATCTGCAATTTCCATTTGAGTTTTACCATCAAAATATCTTCTTACTATAATATTTTTTTCTTTTTCGTTTAATTTTTTTAATACCTCATTTATAGTCATAGTTTCAACCCAATTTTCATCATTATTTTTTTTATCTTTCACTTGATCCATAACAAATATATTTTCCGTTCCATCATTATATATTGGTTCTTGTAAAGAAACAGGATCTTGAATTGCATCTAAACTTGCCGCAATTTCTTCAATTTCAACTCCAAATTCTTTTGCAATTTCTTCAATTGATGGATCTTTTCCTTTTTCCTTATTATATTTTTCTCTAAATTGAATCGTTCTATATGCCAAGTCTCTAACAGACCTGCTTACTCTTATACTATTATTGTCTCTTAAATATCTTCTCACTTCACCAATTATCATTGGGACAGCATATGTGCTAAATTGAACACCTTGTGATAAATCAAAATTATCTATTGATTTTATTAATCCTATGCATCCTATTTGAAATAAATCATCTGCACATTCTCCTCTTCCATAAAACCTTTGTATTACGCTTAATACTAATCTTAAATTTCCTTTTATAAATTTTGTTCTTGCTTCTTCATCACCTTGTCTTATTCGATTTAATAATTCTTCTTTTTCTTTATTTGTTAATGTAGGTAATTGAGATGTATTAACTGATGATATTTCCACTTTATTAATCAAATAATAAACCTCCCTTTTTAAATAATGTTACTAACATTATTTCCAAAGAGAGGTTTTTTTATTCAATTTCAACTTTTGCATTTGTTGGGCATATATTTATAAATGTATTTCCATCATTTACTTCTATTTCATTTCCTTTTTCATCTTTATATTCTGTTTGTGAAGTTCTTGATTGTTTTATACATTTTATTGGTATAGCATATCCATTTGTTATATAATATCCATCAAATGTTCCAATATTTTTTAATCCTTGTCTACCTTTTTGTTCCTCATCATCTAGTGTATAATTATCACACATTGTTATAATTATATTTTTTGTTGTTATATTTTCTCCTGTTATGTAATCTTTCTGTACTTTACCTCTTGCATATCTAATATATGTTTTTGAATTTTCATCATATTCATATTCAACAGTTTGCAAATTTGAATGTGGTATAATAACTTTTGAAGCATTTAATATTTGTGTATTTGTATTCGCATTTTCACTTATTTCTTGTTGATTTTTTATATCATCAGCATTATGGCTTTCATATTTTTCTTGCAAATTAACTTCTTCTCCAACATAATTTAATATACTTTTTTTATTTGATGTTGTTGAATATCCTTTTCTTTCTGCTATCTTTAGTATGCTCTCTGTACTTGTAAACATATTATGAGGAGATTTCTTGTCATTTACTCTCCAAAAATCACTGGATTTTTCTTGAATTCCATTTATATTATTAACTGCTAATGCTTTTATATCATTTTGAGCCTGTGGGCTCCACCCATGATGTACATATATAGCATCATTTTCTAATGCATAATCTAAAAAGTAATGTCTAGAACTTCTTATTGGTCCTATTTTTTCTAGATTCTGGCCTTTGAATACTGCCATTAATCTAGTTTCTCCTCCTTCCACAACAATTTCATATACTAAATATGCTTTATTAAGATTAGCTTGTGGCCATGCTCCTGAATGGTTATCAATCATAACTGCTATCGGTCTTTCAGTTCCTTTAAAGCATTCTATTTCTTTTGGTTTAACTATTAATGGTTCCTCTTCTTTTGAGTTTTCTTCTTTTGAAATAGTCTCCTGAATTTTAGGAACATTATTTTTTATTTTATAAACCAGTATTCCTCCAGCAATTATTACAAGGATGCAAAGAATTATAATCAAAATAATAGTACCTTTATTTTTCATTCATTTCCTCCCTTGTTATTCCAAGTCTTTTTAAAACTTTCTCTTCTTTTGGTCTCATTATAGCCTTGTCTTCTTCTTTAATATGGTCATATCCCATAAGATGATAAAAACCATGTACTAACATATATGCAAATTCTCTTTCAAAACTATGTCCATATTCTTTTGCCTGTTCTTTTACTCTATCTATTGATATTACAATATCACCAAGAATATCTTCATATTCAAATTTTTTTGTTTTAATTTTTTCGTCCAATTCTTTTTTTTCAAATATAGGAAATGATAATACATCTGTTTCATTATCAACATTTCTGTATTGTTTATTTATTTTATGTATATTTTGAGGAGTAGTCAATGTTATACTAATATATAATTTTGACTCTTCTATTTTTTCTTCTTTAAAACATTGTTCTATTACTTTTTTTATTATTTTTTCATATGCGTTATTTTCTTCTAAATCAAGATATTCTAATTGATACATCTACTTACCTCTTTTTCTATTATGCTATTTTTGATTTTTTTATTGATTTTCCAAAATATTTATTAGTATTTTGTCTTGTTAATTTTATATCTTTCATTGCCCCAAAATCAACAAGTTTTCTTTTATAATATTTTTGAAGTCTACTATAATCTGTTTTATCTTTTGATATCTTTTTTAAGTCTGTCTTTATAAATAATATTTCTTTTTCTTTAACATATTCAATAAAGTCTACTTCTTTTAGCTTTTCAACATTTTTATATTGATTATAAAATTTCTTGAATTCCTCTCTCTCTCTACTATTCTCCCAATATACTTTTGTTGCTAATAATCTTATATTATAATCTTCTATTAAATTTAATATTAATGTATATGCTTTCTCTCTTTTAGCTGCAATCTTTGTATCTTGTACTAAACATCTTGCATCTCTTAATAATTTCATATAGCATTGTTCTGCAACCACAAGTGGTAAACTATGTGTAAATAAATTTCTACTTATTCCAAGTAAAATCATATTTTTTTCAATATTATCTCTTGTATCTAATTTTCCAACAGAAAACTTTTCATATTTTTCATAATCTTTTGATATTACTTCCATTTTTAAATCTGATATTTTTAATGGTAAAATATTTTTCATATAGTCTTCTAATGTATTAAATATTTTCACATAAATCCAATCTTTGGTAGAATCATATACATTTGTGGAATCTGCTAATTTTATTGAATAATTTTTTAATATTCCTTTATACAAAGAATCTTGTTTTGATACATAAAATTTGTTGTATCTTTCAATTACTTTTTCTTTGGCAGTATTTTTTACACTTTCTTTATCTAATTCTAATAAATATTTTTGTTTTCTATATTTATATTCATTATATTCTCTATCCTTTAATTGGACTATTCCATAATATTGTGATAATGCTGTGCTTTCAAATTGAGTTGCTGTTTCATTTTTCACTTTTTTATATATTGTATCTAATACATATTTATCTAATGCTTCTAAATATGATGTATATGCATCATCATATTTTTTTTCTAATTCATCTTTTTTGTCTGCTGGAATGTTTTCTGCAGTGAATGCATCATATGTTTTAATTAATATATTTCTCTTCATTGATATTTTTAAACTATTAAATCCAATCTGAGTTGGAATTAATAATTTTGTTAATGTATTTGTTAATTTATTAAAAAATGTTTTATCTGTTGCAACTACTCTCAAACTTCTTTCTTCCATAGTATCTCTTCCCTTTCTTGTATTCCTATATTTTCAATTACTTCATATGTTACATTTACCTCTATATATTTTTCAGTTTCTATTATGTTTACATCTTTATTTATTATTTCTTTTTCTTTTCCTATTTCATCTTCTAGTATTTTTTCTAATTTTGTAGTTCCTGTTTCTATTGCATATTCTTTTGAATATTCTTTTTCTACATTTTCTTGTTCTTTATTTATTATTTTTGTTATTGAAATAGGTAAATATAAATTTGAAAATATTTTTATCTTTTTTTCCATTTCTATTGTATCATAAATTTTGAATTTTGAAAGTGTTTTATAAAAATTTATTTGAAAATTACTAATTTTTATTTTATACTTCGTCTCTTTATTTCCTGTTTCGACTTTTTCTATTGTTTTTAGAGGAAATTTTTCGGTTCTACTATATTTTACTAAAGCTTCTACTTCTCCTAAACTATGTACAAACCTAGTTCCTGTATATTTTCCATCTATCTTTCCTTCTATAAGTATTTGATTTTCTTTTACTTCATCTCCAACCTTAACTAATGCTGTTCCATTTTGAGCTATTATCTTAGTTATAATTCCTTCTTTATATGCTACTATATTTGAATTTTCATTTTCATTAATTATTTCTGGTGCTTTTTTTGCCTTTACTATTTTTACTATTGCATTAGTTCCTTTTAATTCAATTCCAATCCATGAGATATCATCTCTCTTAATTCTTATTTTATTAGCAATTTCTTGGATATTTACTCTATCTTTGGGAACTCCAATTTTCAACCCAACTTCTTTAATATCTTGTTCTATATTATCAATTTTTTCTTCTGCAATTATATCTATATTCCATACAAATCTTGTACTTACTCCTATCAACATGGTAATAACTATTAATGTTATGAAAAATATTTTTCTTTTCTTGTATTTGTGAATTATAAAAGGAATTCCTCTCTTTTTATTTATTTTTATTTTACATTTCAATTTTTTTGCAATTTTTATTACATCGTAAAAATCTTTTATTCCTATATTTAAATAGAGTTTAACTTCATTTTCTCTTTTTAAATTCCATATTAAGATTTTGCTATTTGTACATATATTTATAAATCTTTCTATATAATATCCTTCTACTGTTATTCTCACATATCCTAACATATATTTTAGCAATATCCTAATAAACATATTTAACCTTCAATCCTTTCTATATCAATATTTTCTATTTTTCCTGTAATTTTTATATCATCATTGGTCATTTTTTCTAAATTTAAATTAAATCCATTTATATTAACAATTCCTATATATGTAGATATACTTGCAAAAAATTCTTCATATTCTAAAATTCCTTTATAATTTTCGAGTATTAATTCGTCAAAACCTGTTATTGTTAATTTTGGAATATTTGAACATATTTCATCTGGTATTTCTAAAATTTTGTCTATTTTATTTTTCTTCATCTCCTATCATTCCTCTCTTTTTTATTATTTTTCAAATTCATTTAAACTTTTAAATTCATATCCTTCTTTTTTTGCTTCTTTTATAACATCATCCAATATTTCTGAATTTGTTTTTGAATTTGAATGTAATAACATTATTTCTCCTGGATGAAGATTACTTGTTATAATTTTTATAGCCTGTTCTTTAGATGGTTGTTTTTTTTCGTCCCAATCACAATATGCAAAACTCCACATAATAGTTTTATATCCCAATGATGCTGTCTTTTGTAATGTTCTTTCATTAAATTCTCCTTTTGGTGGTCTTATGTATATCATTTCATACCCAAATTTTTCATAGACAGATTGATGTAATTGCATTATTTCATTTTCAATTATCTCATCATTTATTGATGGCATGCTTTTATGATTTACAGTATGATTTCCAATAATATGTCCATCATTTATCATCTTTTCTACTTTATCTGTTGCCGAATTTAAATAATGTGCTGTTATGAAAAAAGTGGCTTTTACTTCATTCTCTTTTAATATTCTTAAAATATTATCCATATATCCAGCTTCATATCCTGAATCAAATGTTAAATAAATAAATTTTTTTTGATCATTTCCTAAGCAGATTCCATTATTTTCTTCTAATATCTGTCTATTTTTACTTCCAACATCTGGTTGAGTATGACTATTGTTTCTTTTTATTCCCCATCCTATAGTTTTTTCTATATTTCCATTAGTAACAATTGATATTTTTTTATTTACAAACACTATACTTATTGCTGTTATTGTAATTATTGCAATAGTTGTTAATTTTATTTTCTTGTTAGTTTTTATTTTCATTTTATACAACTCCTTAATTTTATTTTTATTATTAAATTTTATGTTGTAAAAGGCGAAATATTACTTTTACATTTTTTGTATATTATTTTTACAAAAAATGGATAAAAAAATCCGTATTCTGCTGTAACTCAAACATTTTCAAGCATTTTAATGTACACAAATAGAGTATTGACAATTGAAAAAATTTATTTTATATTTTTATTTATGATTTGTCGAAATATTGAAAATTCCATCGAATGTACATTGGAGGTAAAATGCTAAACTTTGTCATTTGTGATGATAATATTCAAACAGTAAATACACTTTCTACATTACTAGAAGAAGTTATCCTAAAAAACGATTATAATGCTAAAGTAATGTTCAAAACAACTGACTATAATAAGCTCTTAAATTATATGTCCTCGAATATTGTTAATGTTGTTTTTTTAGATATTGAATTTTCAGGTTGTAGCAAAAATGGATTAGATATTGCTAAAAAAATAAGAGAAATAAATAATAATTGTTATTTGATTTTTGTAACTAGTCATTTCGAATATATTGCAACTGCATATAAATATAAAACTTTTGATTATATTTTTAAATCTAGTATAGATTTTGAAACAATATCATCAACTTTAGAAAGATTATTTAATGATGTTTCAAGTTCTAGTACTAAATTTTTAAAGATTAATAACAAAAATACTTTAATTGATTTAAATACAATTTTGTTTATAGAAAAATCTGGTGTAAAAATTATTTATCATACTTTACAAGCTGATTATATTTCTTATAATTCTTTTAATAAATTGTCTTTACCACAAAATTTTATAAGATGTCATAAATCTTTTATAGTAAATATTAATTATATATCAAATATCTCTTATGCAGATAATATAATTTATATGAGAAATGGTTTAAATTGTTATATTGGACCCAAATATAAAAGTGCTCTAATGGAGGTGATTAATCATGAATCAATCTCTTAATTTTATTTGGCATGCATTATCTACAGAAAATCCCACACTATTATATTTTATTTTAATACCTTCATGTTTTATTGAATCTGCATTTGTATATATTTTTGTTATAAATATACTAAATGTAAAACTTGAAAGAAAAAAGAACTTTTTATATACTATATTCTTTTCACTTATTGGTTTAATATTATATTTAATTATACCTGCACCATTTAATACAATTATATATTATTGTGGAATTTTAATTTTACTAAAGTTATTATTACATGTTAGTTTACTTAAAGGTCTTTTTGCAATTATTTCTTCACTTTTTATAATTGCTTTAGTAAATATTTTAGTTACAAAGCCATATCAACTAATATTAAATATAACAAATGATCAAACTGCAACAATTCCAATATATAGGCTTGGATACCTATTTATTGTTTATATATTATTAATAGGTGCTAATTTTCTTGTAAAGCATGTAACATCTAGAAATTTTTCTTTAGAACCTCTTGATACATTGGATCATCAAACATTAAAAATACTTTATCATTATATTAGTTTTGCATTTATATGTTTAGTTATTGAATTAATTATTACATCTTTATATGTTGATAGAATGCCAATCATAGTAACTGCTTTTAATTTTTGCCTAGTTTTTTCTATATTTATATTAAGTTTATTTACATTATCTCGTGTTACTACACTTGAAACAACTAAGAAAAATCTTGAAAGTGCTAAAGAATATAATAAATCTTTAACAATTTTATATGATGAAGTTAAAGGATTTAATCATGATTTTAAAAATATAATTTCTGTAATTGATGGTTATATTAATACAAATAATCTTAAAGACTTAAAAAAATATATTAATGAAGTAAAAGAAGATTGCAAAATCACAAATAATTTATCTATATTAAATCCTAGAATTATAAATGATCCTGGTATTTATAGTTTATTAAATAATAAATATTTTAAAGCAATAAATAATGGAATAAAATTTGAACTTGAATTTTTCTTGGATTTAGATACAGTTAAAGTTAATAAATATAAATTTTCCAGAATAATTGGAATTTTATTAGATAATGCAATTGAAGAAGCAGAAAAATGTAATGAAAAAATAATCAAGGTCTCTTTTAGAAGAGAAGAAAGAAATCACAGAGCTGTTATAAAAATAGAAAATACATATACTAATAAAGATGTTAATATTGATGAAATATTTAAAAAAGGAGTATCTGGAAAAGAAAAACATTCTGGAATTGGTTTGTGGGAAGTAAGGAAATATGTTAAAAACAGAAAAAATTCCGATTTATATACTTCAAAAAATAATAAATTCTTTTCACAAGAATTAACAATTTATGACATATAAAATGAGCTTTTTTCAAAGCTCATTTTTTGAATTGAATTTATAATGTTTAAGAAAAACACACTGTATAAAATTAATCTTTTTTTATTAATGATGCAGGCATTTTTGGTTGGTGTAACCACCATATTATTGCACATGCTGTGTTTGTTGATTTGGCATATTTTTCTGCCACTCTTGCTAAAAATTTTATCATGAGAAATTCCCCCTTCTTTAGTAAGAATTTATAATATAAAAATGTTGCTAGCTATACATTTTTACACTATATCTAATTAATTATTTGCATATACTTCATGTCCATATTTGTTCTTAGTGATATTATATGCAACTCTTGTTATTGTTATTGTTTGTATAAAATCTCCTAATAATATTATTTCTGAAATTGTCGAATTTTTTATTATTATTGATATTAAAAGTTCAGCTGTCAAAATAATATAAGAAAGCATTTGTTTTTGTTTTCTTTCTTTTTTTCGAAGTATCGGAAAATTTTCCGTATCTGCTGGAGCATATAGTTTTATCATTATTATTCCAAATATCCATATTAAAATTGCCAATACATATTTAGTTATATTTGTTAAAACAATATATTTTCCAAATAAAGCAGGCAAACTATATAAAAGGAATGATGTAATAATACAACCAATATGTGTTTTCATGTGAACTCCTCCGGATACAGATCTATATGGAGCTATTACTATTGTTGATATTAAAGTCAGTTTAAAAATTCCAAGAAAATATGCTATGGTATATATTATAATTCCTTTAGGTAATTCTCCAACTATATTCTGTAAACCATACATTATAACTTCTGCTCTTTCATCATCTACCTCTGGCATTTCTTTTCTAATTTTGTTTGTTAGGTATGTACAAAATCTATCGATCATATATTGGACTCCTTTTATTTTCCTCTTTTCTTAAGTTCAATTATAATTTAACATTATTTTTTTATTTTGTGTTAATTCTTTTATAAAAACTTAATTTTTATAAATAAAATATTATCATTATATTTTTCATATATATTTTTTTACTTTTTCATATAATTTAAAAATAAAAATCCTAAATTTTAGCAAAATGTCAATAACTTAAGAAAACTGGTTATTAAAAAAATAACCAGTTTTCCTATTAGTTTACTTGGATTCGTTTAACAACTTTTCAAACAGATCTTGTGCTTGCTTATTGTCAAACTCAACTTGCCATAGATTCAACTCTCCTACAATTTTCAAAACTTTAGCAACTCCTTGAATCTGTCCCATAGTTAAAGACTTACAGTATTCAGGATTGTTTGTAACAATGCTAATCCATTCAATATCCGAATCTGCTGGAACCTTAATTTCGGAATTTGAAACAATTTCAATCTCTCCAGAATTATAGACAAGAATATTTACCGTTTTTAGTGCCTTAATTTCATCTTCTAAGCTCTTTAATTCCTCTCGATTATCCGAAAGAGAAGTATTAACTTCTGAAATTTGGCCAATTATACGCTCCAACTCATTAGTAAGATCTATTACTCTTTCTTGAGCTTCACTTATCGCTTTTCTATACTTTTCCAAAATTTTTTTATGTTCCAATAGTTCTACTGTCTGAATCTCCCTTTTACGAGAAATCAGTTTTTCATGTTGAATTTCAAGAGAAATTATCTGTTCTCTCTTTGCTGCCGCTCTAGCTTCTTCTTGGAAGAGAAGTTCTTTTTCTTTAGACACTTCTTCTGCAGTTTCCTTTTTTTCTTCATTTTCATCAGATGTTCCATCACTTTTTTCAGGAATATCTGATACTACTTTATTCTCTTTTGGGGCATCAGATTGTTTTTTTCCATGTTTAAAATTTTCATTTTTTTGTAACTTTCTTCTTACTTCATCTGCTCCTTTAGGAAACAAAGTTGCGACAGTATTAAAAAATTCTTCTTCACTTACATTATAATGAGTACAGAATTTTTCTAAAGTCCAATGATACTTTAATTGTGTATTAATTGCCTTTGTTGTAATAATCCGTCTGCCTTCCATAATTTCCTCCAATTATTTTACAATTTAAGCATACCATCAATTTTGCTAATAATTCCGTCTACTTTTCCAATAACTTCTTGAAATTCTCCTTTCAAAGTATCTGCATCAATAACTTTTGCTGATTGTTTTCCTCCAAAATTGCCTTCAGGTTGCTTTCTATTTTTTATTTTCAGCAACTCATCTCTACTTACTCCATTAGCATCTGCAATCTCTTGCAAAAGCATATAGCCATATCTAGAAGTAATATGACACATTTCGGCTATTTCTCCGACACCATATCCTTCATTATACTTTGTCATAAAAATTTCTTTAAATTTTATGACCCGTTGAGTCTGTGTTGTTTTTCTTGCACCCATAGTAAACCTCCTTTGGTGCGTATAAAAATTTTTATTACGCAAAATAACGAATGCTATTTTGCATTTATGTAAATTATAACATAAAGTTTATTTTTTTGCAATTATTTACTAATTTGCCTTGTATATTGGAAGAAATTGTGATATAAATTATATATCATTTAATCGGAGGTCTTATATGGAAAACAATAATTTTGATGATGAAAAGAAAACAATATTAATAGTTGATGATGAGCAAAAAATTGTAGATTTACTTGTTCATAACTTAACTAGAGAAGGTTATAATACAATTGAAGCAAATGATGGCCAAACTGCAATAGATCTAGCAATTTCTCAACATCCTGATTTAATTCTATTAGATGTAATGATTCCTCGTGTTGATGGTCTTACTGTTTGCAAAAAAATAAAAAATTATTATAATGTTCCTATTCTAATGGTTTCTGCTAAAGATGACGAACTAGACAAAATCGTTGGATTAGAAATTGGTGCAGATGATTATATAACAAAACCATTTAGTGTAAGAGAAGTTGTAGCTAGAGTAAAAGCTAATTTAAGAAAATCTGAAACACATTATGAAGCATTTAATTCTTCTCACGAAATTGAATCAAAGAAAGAATCTAAAAAACAAAACTTAATAAAACTTGGCAATCTAACTTTAGATTTAGAAAAATATGAAGTAAATGTTAATGGAACTATTGTTAATCTTACCTTAAGAGAATTTGAAGTTCTAAAATATTTAGCTCAACAACAAGGTCAAGTTGTTACAAGAGAATCTCTTCTTGAGCAAGTTTGGGGTTATGAATATTATGGAGATATTAGAACTGTTGATGTTACTGTTAGAAGAATTAGAGAAAGAATTGAGAAAGATACTTCTAATCCTAAATATTTAATTACTAAAAGAGGAATTGGTTATTATATTCCAAATTTTGAACAATAACACTATAAAAGCTATGCAACAAAATTTGCATAGCTTTCTTTACTATTTTAAATTTGATAATGCTTTCATTATTCCTAATTTACCATATTGATATGTAAGTCCACCTTGCATATACGCAATATATGGAGCTCTAATTGGTCCATCACAACTTAATTCTATTGTTGACCCTTCTGTAAATGTCCCAGCAGCCATTATTACTTGATCATCATATCCTCCCATTGCACTTGGTTCTGGAATTACATTTGAATCTATTGGAGAACCCATCTGAATTCCTTGACAGAATTTTATTAATTTGTCTGCATCTCCTAACTCTATTGTTTGAACTATATCTGCTCTTTTTTCATTGTATAAAGGATCTACTTTATATCCTAATTTTTCTAATATTCTACTTGCAAACACCGCTGTTTTTACTGCACTTGCTACTACATTTGGTGCAAAAAATAATCCTTTTATAAATGGTATATTTTGATTTAATGATGGTCCTATTTCTTTTCCTACTCCTGGTGCAGTAAGCCTTTCAGCACATAATTCTATTAAATCTTTTTTTCCTACAATATATGCACCACTTGTTGCAATACCTGCTCCCAAATTTTTCATTAATGATCCGACTATAATATCTGCTCCAACATCTGTTGGTTCTTTTTCTTCAACAAATTCTCCATAGCAATTATCTACCATTATTATAACTTCTTGGTTTACTTCTCTTATTGCTTTTATTGCTTTTTCAATTTTGTCAATTGTTAAACTCTTTCTTGTTGAATATCCTTTTGATCTTTGAATTTCTATTAATTTTATATCTTTTTTAGATACTCTTTCTTTTATTGTTTTAATATCAAAATCATTATCAATTAATTCTATTTGTTCATATTTTACTCCAAATGCTTTTAGTGAGCTCTTACTTTCTTCCTTACTTATTCCTATTGCTGTTTGTAATGTATCATATGGTGCTCCAGAAATACTTAACATTGTATCTCCTGGACGTAAAATCCCAAATAATGTTACAGCTAAAGCATGTGTCCCAGATATTAGTTGTGCTCTTACTAATGCATCTTCAGTATTAAATATTTTTGCATAAATTTCTTCTATTTTATTTCTTCCAATTTCATCAATTCCATATCCTGTTGATGAATGTAAATGCATTTCTGATAGTCCACATTCTTGAAATGCTGATAAGACTTTTAAACTGTTTATCTCTTCTATTTTCTCAATGTTTTTAAATATTGGTTGTATTTCTTTTTCTACTTCTTCTGATAAATTTAAAATCTCTTTTTTTATTCCAAACTTTTGATACATATAATAATATCCTTTCTATTTCAAGTATTAATCTTAACTATATTATTATAACATTTTCTTTTTGATAAGTCCACTATTTATTATATATTTATGTAATCTATCCAGTTTTGCTCATTATATCTTTTCTCATCTTTCCTATTATCTTTTTTTCTAGTCTAGATATATAACTTTGTGAAATTCCTAATTCGTCTGCTACCTCTTTTTGAGTTTTTTCTCTACCACTAATAAAACCAAATCTCATTTCCATTATATTTTTTTCTCTAGAATTTAATTTTCTAATTGCTTCTTTTAGAAGTTTCATGTCTACTTCATCTTCCAAATTTCTATATGTAATATCTGGATCTGTT
Organism: Clostridium sp. 26_21; assembly: GCA_001915995.1. GTDB lineage: Bacteria > Bacillota > Clostridia > TANB77 > CAG-508 > CAG-269. The sequence continues at coordinate 13,961 of MNRO01000013.1, read as the reverse complement.
CCTAATATATCTGATAATAAAAGTTCATTTCCATCACTATCTTTATTTAATGGTTCATCAATTGATACTTCTGTTTTTATTTTATTATTTCTTCTTAAATACATTAATATTTCATTTTCAATACATCTTGATGCATATGTTGCTAATTTTATTTTTTTTTCTGAATTAAATGTATTTACACTTTTCATTAATCCTATTGTTCCAATTGAAACTAAATCTTCAATACCAATTCCTGTATTTTCAAATTTTTTGGCTATATATACAACAAGTCTTAAATTCCTTTCGACTAGTGTTTTCCTAGCATATTCTCTTTCATCTGTTTCTAGTTTTTTTATCATTTCTTCTTCTTCTTTTGGGTCTAATGGTGCTGGTAATGTTTGACTTCCCGCAACATAAAATATTGGTAATATTTCATCATTTAAATTTCTTTCAATATATTTTGCACATAAATTATTTATACTATTTTTAATAATTTCTAAAACATTCATTTAATATTCCTTTCTTTTATTTTTTAATTCATCACCTCTTTTCTTTTTTTATTGTACAACTCTGATACTAAAAAAGCTGTCTTTTCTTATTGTAGAAAAAAAGAAATAATCGCTATTGTTCGATTATTTCTCTATAATTTATTTTTATTTCTTCAAATTTTTATTATCTATAATAAATCTACACCAACTAAAGCTCTATATTCACCTTTTTTCGTCAAGCTTCTATCATATATCCCAATTATAATATTAGAAGTTTTTTTCTCTTCATCTTCATTTTTTACTATAATTTCAGATATTTTTATTCCTACTAACATCCCATTTTCCTTTCCTAATGATACATATGGGATACATCTTAATTTAGGTAAATATTCATCTTGTATTTTCGGTGATAAATTTTCTAAGTTTCCACATAAAATATTTTCTAAGTTTCTTAATATTTCTTTTGGAATTATTCCATCTAATAATGTTCCTTCAACAATTACAACTGGAGTATTAGTAATTGGCTCTTTTACTAAATTTCCTGTATCTATCATTGCTTTTGTTTCTATTTGTTTTCCATTTATTTTCAACTTTATATCACAATACATATCTTTTGTATTAAATTTCGTTTTTATTATTTTAATTGATATTTTTATTATTATAAATGCCATAATAGCACCTAACATTATTACTTTTAATGCATATTTTCCTGTAAATAATCCATTTTTTATGCTTATATTTTCAGGTCTTAAAAAGTATATTAAATTTAAAGCTACTCCTCCAAATACAAATGATGTAAAATAAAAAATTATAGTTTGTTTAACTATTTTTTTAAAGTTGTTAGGTTTTAAAGCTATGTAAACCATCAAAATCGATAATATAAACTTTGTTATTATAGATGAATATATTGGTAATTGGGTTATATACATAACTATTGAATAAATTGATCCAATTATTGCTGATATCAACAATCTAACAATTTTTATTTGTTGTTTTAATATTATTGATGTTGCATATAAAATAATTGTATTCATAATTATATTTTCAATAAATATTATATCAATATATATAGTCATAATGTCCTCCAAATATAATATATTTTTTCAAATAAATATTATACTATATAAAAAATAAAAATTTTGTCATTATATTAGAAAAATATTCTAATAACTATAAAAAGGTTTCAGATTAATCATCTGAAACCTTTGCTTTTTTTGTTTCTATCCAATCATTTATAATAATTTTAAACACTGCAGCTACTGGTACTGCTAAAAACATTCCTAAAACTCCAAAATAAGCTCCTCCAATAGTTACTGCTATAATTACTAATAATGGACTTATTTCTAATGAATCACCAATTATTTTCGGATTAATAATATTTGAATCTATTTGTTGTAATATTATAACAATTAATGCCATCCAAAACGCTTTTGATAAGCCTCCTGTAATTACTGTTATTAATATACTTAGTCCTACAGCTACTATTGCTCCAAAATATGGTATTATATTAAATAAGCCAATCATAAATCCTAATAATATAGAATATTTAACTCCAATTATGCTCATTGCTATTGTAACTAAAATTCCAACTACAACTGCATCTATTAATTGTCCACTTATAAACTTGAAAAATATATAATTTGAATTATGTACATATTCACTTATTTTTTTGCAAGCTTTCTTCCCAAATATTGCCATTGCTAAATTTTTGAAAAATTCAACAATTTGAGTTCTTTGTAATAATATATAAACAGATACTATTACTGTTACAAATACATCAAAAATTCCACTAGCAACACCTAAAACACCCTTTACATATTCTGTAATTTTTTCAGGATTAATATATTTTTTCAAGTCTATATTTTTAATATTATCTCCTATTTCTTTTATTGCTTCTGTTACTTTTTCATTTTTAAGAAATGAATCTTCTGGTAATTCGTTCAATTTATTTATTGTTGTATTCCAATAATTCTGGAAATTATTTACTAACTCAATTACACTCTCTGTGACTACTGGCAATATAACATTTACAAGTAATATTATTAGTAATATTGTAAGTGTAAATGTTATAAAAACACTTAATCCTCTTGCTCTTCTCTTAAAAAACTTCTTTTTTGATTTTAATAATTTTTTTTCAATTCTCGATGCTGGTATATATAGCAAATATGCCATTAAGGCTCCTGCTAAAAATGGTGATATTACTCCAATAAATTTTCCAATTGCATTTCCTATAGTTGTAAAATTATCTAAAAATTTATAAACTAAAATTATTGCAACTGCTAATAAAAACCAATATAACCACTTTGAAAAATTCTTTTTTACTTCATTCATCTTTTTTCTCCTTTTATCCAATTTCTAATCCTATAGGACAATGATCACTTCCTAATATATCTGTATATATTATTGCATCTTTTATTTTTTCTTTAAAATCATTTGATACAATAAAATAATCAATTCTCCACCCTACATTTTTTTCTCGCGCATGTCCCATATAAGACCACCAACTATATTCAATTTTTTCGGGATATAAATATCTATATGAATCTATAAAGCCTGCATTTAGTAGTTCTGTCATTTTTTCTCTTTCTTCATCTGTAAATCCTGCATTTCCTTTATTCGTTTTGGGATTTTTCAAATCTATTTCTTCATGTGCTACATTTAAGTCTCCACACATAATTACTGACTTTTTTGTATTGAGCTCTAATAAATATTTTCTAATTTCATCTTCCCATATCATTCTATAATCTAATCTTTCTAGTTCTCTTTTTGCATTAGGTGTATAATTAGTTACTAGATAAAAATTTTCAAATTCTAATGTTATTATTCTTCCTTCTTTATCGTGTTCTTCTATTCCAATTCCATATGATACATTTATTGGTCGTTTTTTAGTAAATATTGCTGTTCCTGAATATCCTTTTTTTTCTGCACTATTCCAATAACTTGTATACCCTTCAAATTCTAAATTAATTTGTTCAGGCTGACATTTGGTTTCTTGTAAACAAAATATATCTGCATTTGATTCTTTAAAAAATTCTGTAAATCCTTTATTTATGCATGCTCTTATTCCATTAACATTCCATGATATTAATTTCATTATATCCCTCCCTATTACGAATTTAAAAAATAAAACCATATTCTTTAATAGAATATGGTCTTTATTTATGGTCGAGGCGACAGGGATCGAACCTGCGACCTCATGGTCCCAAACCACGCGCGCTACCAACTGCGCTACGCCTCGATTTCCAAATGCTTATTAATAATAACATATTTTTTTGAAAAATTCAATACTTTTTCTAAATTTTTTCAGATTTTATATAAAACTTTTTTTAAACTAAAATAGGGTAAAAAGTTTAATTCAACCTTTTACCCTGTTCTTTTAAGAGGTTATTGCTAATTTTGCCATTTTAATTGCATCTTCTTTTGTCCTAGCATTGCCAACAAAACCTGCATCATGACAAAACAGAGCTGTTCTAATTCCCGTTATTTTCTGCAATTCTTCTCCTTTCATTCCATACCATTCTTTAGGAACTTTTTTCATTGGGATATTATTTTTCAAATCAGTTGTTACTACTTGCCAGTTAAAACCACCTCTAAGTGATGGATAAATAACAAACCAAATATCCAATGCTTTAGGACTAGTGGAAAGATACAAATGTCTTTTCCATGGGACGAATTTATCTAAAATCATAATATGATTTTCTGCCTTTTCAATTGCTACTTTAACAATTGTTTTGGCTTTACATGTAGAAATTGCTTTTTTTATAACATTATCAAGTGTTTCTTCAGCAATTTTACATGCTTTTACAAATGCTTCATTATAAGATTCATCTTCATCCCACAAAGGATTATAATTCGAAATTAATTGGCAAATAGACATTGTTGCTATAGTTTGACTATTAGAATTAATTCCAAAACCATTATCAATTGCATCAATCCCTTGAATTAACATTTTATCTATTGAATTCCATACTTCGAAAAAATCCGTATTTTGTGTATATTTTTTTATTACATCAAATCCATATGCCTTCCAAATCAATCCTGAAGCAGCATAAGGTACTCCATTTTTTCTAGTTCCATTTCCTCCCTTTTGATGATGATCCCATTTTCCTCCTCCAATATCATAAACAATAACATTATTTTTTAACTTTTCTGGAACTTCTAGAACCCGGCATACTGTTATATTTTCAAATACTTTTTCAAAAATAACAGTTGCAAATACATCATCAGCATGAAAGACTCCTCCATGTGTAATAAAATTTGCTTCTCGAATATTGCATGTTGTTTTAATCATAAAAAAACCTCCTAAGTTGAACATATTTAAAATCATAAAACAAATTAATTATATCACACTTTACATAATTTTTCAATCTTTGTTTAATTTTTTTACACTTATTAAAAAAGAGAATTAGATTTATCTCTAACTCTCCTAACTAATTATTTTAATTGTTTCATAACTTCTTCTGCAAAGTTTTCTTCTTTCTTTTCGATACCTTCACCTGTTTCAAATCTTGCAAATTCAAGAACTTTTGAATCTTTTAATATATCAGAAACTTTTTTGCTTGGATCTTTAACAAATTCTTGGTCTACTAAACAAATTTCTTGATAAAATTTGTTAATTCTTCCTAGAACTATTTTTTCAGCAATTGCTTCTGGTTTTCCTTCATTCATTGTTTGAATTTTTAAAATTTCTTTTTCTTTTTCTACTCTTTCAGCAGGTACTTGATTTCTATCAATAAATTCAGGTCTTGCTGCAGCTATTTGCATACATACATCTTTTGCTAATTCTTTAGTTCCAGATGTCATGTTTACTAATACTGCAATTTTTCCATCACCATGAATATATTTTTCAATTAATCCATCTGTTGTTTCAAATCTTGCAAATCTTCTTATTGAGATATTTTCTCCAATTGTTGCAATTTTTCCAATTAATGCTTCATTAACTGTTTTTCCTTCTTCAAACATTGCTGGTTCTGCTAATAATGCTTCTACTGATTCTGGATTATTTTTTACTATTTGTTTTGCAACATCCATTACAAATGTTCTGAATTCTTCATTTTTGGCAACAAAGTCTGTTTCAGAGTTAACTTCAACTATTGCACCTACTTTTTCGTCTTCTGAAATATATGCTTCTACCATACCTTCAGCAGCAACTCTTCCTGATTTTTTTGCAGCTTTTGTGATTCCTTTTTCACGTAAAAGTTCTGCAGCTTTTTCTAAGTCTCCATCTGTTTCTGTTAAAACTTTTTTGCAGTCCATCATTCCTGCTCCTGTTTTTTCTCTTAATTCTTTAACTAATGCAGCTGTAACCATTATTTATTCCTCCTTTTAAATTTTAATAATTGTTTATTCCAATTATTATATACATACTTATTAAAATAGAGTAGAGCAGTAGAGCCCCACTCTTTTATTCTTAATTATTATTCAGCTTTTTCGTCAGCTTCACTTGCAACTTGTTCCATTGATGTAGCTTCTTCTTCAACATTTTGTTCTTCTGTTGTTTCAAAGCTTTCACCTTGTTTTCCTTCAATGATTGCATTTGCCATAACATCTGCTATTAAGCTTACAGATCTTATTGCATCATCATTTCCTGGAATTGGATAGTCTAAGTCTTGTGGATTGCAGTTTGTATCTACAATTCCAACTACTGGTATGTTTAATTTTTTAGCTTCTAATATTGCTATTCTTTCTTTTTTAGGATCTACTAAGAAGATAACTCCTGGTAATTTATCCATTTCTTTGATTCCACCAAGATTTTTTTCTAGTTTTTCCATTTCTTTCTTTAATAGAATTACTTCTTTTTTTGGTAATACATCAAATGTACCATCTTCTTCCATTTTTTCAAGATCTTTTAATCTTTGAATTCTTTTTTGGATTGTATCAAAGTTTGTTAACATTCCACCTAACCATCTTTGATTTACATAGTACATTCCACTCTTTATTGCTGCATCTTTCATGCAATCTTGAGCTTGTTTTTTTGTTCCTACAAATAGAACTGTTTTTCCTTCTTCTACTTGTTCTTTGATGAATTCATATGCTTCATCAATTTTCTTTGAAGCTTTTTGTAAGTCGATGATATGAATACCATTTCTAGCTTGGAATATGTATTCTGCCATTCTTGGATCCCATCTTCTTGTTTGATGTCCAAAGTGAACACCTGCTTCTAGTAATTGTTTCATTGCAACTACTGCCATTTCTAATTCCTCCCTTTTTGTTATAACTTCCATAAAGTATCTTCATCTATTCGGACCTATTTTCATAGGCACTTCCTAACAAACTACTCTTTATGTGTTTTTTACGCTCATTATTATAACACATTTTTTTAAAAAATCAAGTATTTTTTGTTTATTTCACACATTTTTCTAATAATTCAATTGGTATTTTCTTAGATGTATCTATTTTTGCATTTATTCCTATTGGAATTACTATTTTTTTCTCAATATGTCCGAAATTATCTGATTTTATTATTGGCCCATCAAATTCATTGCCTATTACATCTAGCAAAATTTGTTCTAATGTAATTTTGCTTTCATGTGTATAATTTCCTAACCATATTCCTTTTATTTTTTTAAATACATCATTTTGTTTCATATAATATAAATAATTATTTGCAAGTGATGGACATGTTTCAAATCCTAATTCTTCTAGAAATAATATCTTATCTGTGAAATCTATATTATACTTTCCTGATGTCAAAGCTCTTGTCAAGCTCAAATTTCCACCAATTAATTGCCCTTCGACATTTCCTTTTTGGATTATTTTATAATCTGTTTCTTCTCCTAATCTTAAATTTCCATCAACAAATCTATTTATTACTTGTTTTAAACTATAATCTGTCTCATCTGTTGCTATTGTTTTAAAATTTGTACTACTATATGTAATTAATCCTGTTTTTTGAGTTATTATATTTGTTAATGCTGTTATATCACTATATCCACAAATTATTTTTGGATTTTGTTTTATTAAATCAAAATCCAGATATTCAAATGTTGAATTACTATTTTCTCCACCTTTTGCACACCATATCATTTTTACATTTTTATCTTCAAACATCTCATTTATATCTTGTGCTTTCTCTCTTGCACTAGCACTATACTTATTTGAATTAGCAAATAAATTTGTAGCAAATCTTACTTTAAATCCTAAATTTTCCATTATCTTTTTTGCAGCTTGAATTTCTTCTATATTATTGTCAATTATCGGATTTGATGGAGCCACAACTCCTATTAAGTCACCTTTTTTTAATTTTTCTGGAACTATCAATTTTCTTCTCCTAATCTCTTTCTTCTTTTATATTTACATTTCTTTTTTGAATTTCATCTACTATTTCATTTCTTAAATCTATCATTTCTAACTCTTCTACTGCTCTATTATTTTCAAATACCACCACATTAGAAAATGTTGTGTTAAATATTGCATTATCTATATTCTTTATAATTGTTTCTCTATTTATTCCTTCATCTAACTGTTTTAATGCATACTTTATTAAAAAATCATATAGATTTTGTTTAACACTCATTTCTGGTTTTATACTTATTCCTTGCTGTAATGCAGTACATAACATATCACAACTAGATATATTATCATAAACATTTTCTATTCCTACTCTTTCTGCTTTTTGAATAAATCTTGTTGTTCCTTTATTTACAAAATCTTCTGGACTCATTTTGGTTACATTTAGCATAACCTCTAATTGTTCACTTATTGGTTGATAACTAGCATTTTGAATTCCTTTATCTTCTAATGCGTTTTTAGCAATTATATCTGCAATTCCTTCTGAAAAACCACTTCCATATATTTCTAAATTTTCTATATCTTTGAAGTAAATTATTGCCTCAGTTCCCATGTATATATTTTTTCCGTCTTTTTGCATTATGATCCCTGTAACTGCATGTGCTAATTCATGTAATAATGTTTCTTCATTAATATTTTGAGGATTTATAAACATTGTACTGCTTGACTTATCAAATGATGCTATGGAATTTTTTCCTTCTTGTTTTACTATTTCTTTATCTGTTTTTTCTACAATATTTAATCCTCTTTCTAAATGTTGATTTAAAATAGATAAATTTAAATTTGGCATAGTTTCTTCCAGATTTTTTAATCCTTCTATGAAAACCTTTTTATATTGTTCTGAAATTTTATTATTTTGCTGAATTTTCTTTTCAATTTCTTCATATGTTGGAGATTTTTCACCTAAATATTGACTAAATTTATCTGCAGAATCAAAATATAAGTCTTTTCCAGAATTTCCTGTTACTAATTTATATTCATTTGGTGCAATTTTTTCAATTGTTATCAATTCATTACTTGAATTTTCTTGACTAATCTTTGCATCATTTTCTACGAAATCAATTTGATTTCGTATTTGCTCTTTTGAAATTATTTCTTGCTCATTCCATTCAGCTTTTACTTTTTGCCCACATCCCAAAATTGATATTGCTGTTGCTAATGAAATAAGTGTCTTTCCTAAAATAATTTTAGGGTTAAATCTTAACTTTTTATTTTTAAATTTTAAATTTGATGATTTTTCTTGAAAATCTTTTTGATAACATTTTTGTTTTATTTTGTCATTTGCAAAAATATTATATAATTTTGTAAATTCTTCCATTGTTGGATACATAAATTTCTCATCATCTAATATTCTTAAGAAATATTTTTGGCGTTTTGAATTTAATAAAACCAAATATTTATCTTCTTCATACATTATTTGCATTATAATTTTAAATTCTTCCATTTTACAACATTTCCTTTTCTACTATTTTAATCCAATTATTGCAGTTGATAGTCCATATTTTTCTTTTTCTACTCTATATGAATGTATTAAATCTGAATTGCAAACACTGCAAATTCCACAATCTATAATATTTTCTTTTCTTAGTCCTGCTTTTTGCAAAATTTCTTCATTTATTTTTACTGTATCTATCAGCCATTTATTTTCTGATTTTCTTTCTATAATTTCATCTAATTTTAAATCTTTAAACTCATTTTCAAATAAAGTTTGTACATCTTTTTCAACTTCAAAATGACATTTTCTTATACTTGGACATATACAACAAATAATATCTTTTGAATTGCTTCCATATTCTTTTTGCATTTTTTCTACTGTTTCTACAGAAATTCTTTGAAGTGTTCCTTTCCATCCTGAATGTACATTTGCTATTGCTTTTTTTATTGGATCAAAAAACATCAATAATATACAATCTGCATTTGTTGTTGCTAATAAAATATTAGATTTATTTGTTATTAAACCATCTGTAAAATCATATTCTTTTAAGTTAAAGTCTGGTTTGTTAATGTTTACATGTTCATCTACTTTTTTTACATTTTTAGTATGTGCTTGATTTGGTTTTACTGCATCTATATAGTTCATTTCAATAGCATTACATAAATCTGAATAGTCTTTATTAGCTTTTTTTACTTCTTCTTGAGTTAATGGCTCTACATTCTTCGCCCTTGCTGTTCTAAAATTTTTATCTATTCCTAAACTATATGCATGTACTAAAATATCACTATATTCTAATAATCTTCTAAATTGTAAATATTGTACTCCATCTTTAGCAATATGAATTACATTTTCATTAGATAAGTCTTTCATTATTTTGATATTCCTTTCCTGAAACTTAACTTTTTTTGGCTTCTGTCATTTCTTACGCCTTATAAGCCAAGCCTTTTCTTATTCTAAGCTAGTTAGACTTTTCCTGTTTTATTTTTTCTAATATCTCTTTTTTACTCTTTTCATCAATGAAATTATATTTATTTTGACAAGCTCCATTATTGAAATTACATATACTTCTATAATCACAATAACTACATGGTGTTTTTTTATTTTTATAAAATGGTTTTAAATCTATTTTTCCGCTTAAAATTTCATTTGAAATTTGTTTTATTACTTTATACATATAATCTTGTAAATCTTTAAATTCTTCTTTACTTACACAACTAGAATTTCCTTCACTTATATCTCCAGTTTTTTTTGAAATATATGCTGGAACTAAATTTGAATATCCACTATCTAGATTTTTATCATGTAATTTTACTACTTTTACATCTGCTAATATTAGTCCTTTCATTTTAAAACCTTTTCTTATTTGTTCTTCTATTTTTTCAATTCCAATATTTTTTTCTGTTTTTACCATTTGCTCTATTAAATTGAAATATAAAATTCCTGCTGGTAATAAATCTTCTTCTTTACATGCTGCATCTAAATATGTTAATAATTGTATCTGTAATCCTGCATATACTTCATTTAAGTCTATGTTTTTTATTGATGATTTATAGTCAATTATTCTTAAGTATTTTCCATCTTCATTTTGTGCTGTATCTATTCTGTCTATTTTTCCTATTATTTCAACATTTTTTCCATTATCTAATGTTATTCTAATTGGTTTATATTTTCCTTTTTCATCGAATTCTATTTCTGTTCCTAATACATTAAATTCACTTAATGTTAATGTTTCTACTATATATTTTAGTGCTTTTTTTACTAATCTTTTTAATCTTACAACTAATGCTCTATATTTTGCTGTTGATGTAAATATATAATTTTTATTTTGTAAAAGTTTTTCATCAATTATTTTGTCTATTATTTCTGATATTTGTTCTTCTGTTAATTCTGATAATTGATATCCATTTTCTTTTACAATTGAAAAAAATTCATCAATTGTCTCATGCATAAATGTTCCTGTGTCAAAACTTTGTACTTTTAATTCTTCTTGTGGTTTTATTTTTAGTCCATATTGTAAAAAATATGAGAATGGACATCTTCTATATTGTTCTAGTTTTGATATACTTGTTGTTAATTTATTTCCATATAATTTATCTATATTTTCTTGTTTTATTTTTTCTGGTAAATTTGAATAGTCTAATCCTTTTAAGCTTTGTTGTAATTTATTGTTCCAATTTTCGTCTTTTTTATAATAGTCATATACATAATACCACATTTTTTCAATTTCTGTGTCTTTTAATTTATTAATATTTTTTATTAATTGTTCAAATGTTGTATTTTGATTTAATATTTCTGATTTTTCTTCTATTACATCACTTTGTTCTTCTATATTTTTATAGATTTTTTTGATTTTATTTATTAACATTGATGGTCTTAATGCTTTTCCCTGCATATCTGATGATGGATATGATAAATACAATCTTTCTTCTGCTGTTGTAAATGCTTTATATATATTGAAATTATCTTCATATAATTTGTCTATTGTTCCTTTTGCAAGTTCTATTCCATCTTGTTTTAAAATCTCTCTATCAGCATCATTCAAAAATCCTTCATCTTTTCTTACACTTGGAAATACTCCATCATTTAATCCTATTATAAATATTGCTTTTACTTTATGACTTCTTGATCTGTCTATATCTCCCATCATCACTTGGTCTTGTGTCCCTGGTATTTTTGTTAAACTACTATTTTTAAATCCTACTTTTAAAATTTGAGCATATTTGTCTAATGTTATTTTGTCATCTTTAAAAACCAGTACAATCTCATCTAATATATCTATAATTGTTTGTATACTGTTTTGATATTCATTTGATAAATCTATTAATCCTTGCTCTTCTAATTTTTCTTGTTTTTGTTTTATTTTTTCTGCTATATTTTGCTCTATTAGAAAATTATATATTGTCCTTGATATTCCTTCTGCTGTTTTATTTTCGTCTAATTTATTTTTTAAGCTTATTAATGGTTCTATTATTTGTTTTCTTATTTCTTCTAATCTTGCTATTTCTTCTTTATCTTTTTCTTCATAATTACCATATGTAAATTCTTTTTTCCACTTGTTTTGCTTAATTCCCCATTTTAAACAATATTTTTCTAATCTAAATAAATCATCTTCATCTATTTCTGAAAATCCTATTTTTATATAATTTAGTACTGCTTCTTCTGTCCAATTTTTTGTAAATATTTCTAATATTGAGAGTACATATTGTACTAAAATGTTTTGGCTTAAGTCTCTATTTTCATCTATAAATATTGGTATGTTATATTTGTCAAATATTGCTCTTGCTAAACTTGAATATGTGTCTATATTTTTCGTAATTACTGCTATATCTCTATATCTGTAGTTTTCATCTCTTACTAATTTATATATTTCTTTGGTCACTTCTTCTATTTCTGAATATTGATTTTTTGCAAGAAATATTTTTATATTTTGTGGTATTTGTTCAAAATAGTTTGTTTTTGAATTATATAAATTTTTCTCTAAATGTTTTAATTCTGGTGTTTTAAATCTATATGTTTGCTCTAATTCTACTTCTTCTATTTTAATATCATTTTCTGATGCTATTTGTAATAATTTATTTATTGTTATTTGATTTGAATAAAATATGTCTGTATCTGCATTTTTTATTTCATGTATTGTGTCTGTACATATTGTTATTGTTACTTGTTTTGCAATCTTTACAAGTTTTTGAATGATATCATATTCTTGACTTGTGAATCCTGCAAATTCATCTATATATATCAAATTATCTTTAAAATCAGGTACTTTATCCACATTTTGTGCTAATATTGTTAATAAGTCTGTTTCATCTATATATTTTCCAGCAATTTGTTCTTGGAATTTTTCATATATCATATTTATATCGTTTAATTTGTTTTTTAAGTATATATCACTTTGTTTTTCTGTTTCTTGCTTTAACTGTTCTACACTTATTCCGTGTTTTTTGAATTCTGTTATTGCTGTTCCTGCCATATCAACATTTTCGTCTGTCTTTCCAAGAAATTTTAGGTCTTTTTTACAATTATTTAATATTGAATATATTAACATTGCTTTTCCACATTTGCTTAAATTTGTTTCTGTTCTTCCTCCTATTTCTTGTATTACTCTATATGCCATTCTACTAAATGTTACAACTTCCGCATTAAATACTGATTCTGTTTCTATTGCTTCCATTAGCTTTTTTTCTGCTGTGAATGAAAATTGTTCTGGTGTTATTATTAATATTTTATTGTTTTGTTTTATTTTTTCTGATATTTCTTTATAACATTTTTCGCTTTTTCCTGTTCCAGCTCTTCCATATATTAATCTTAACCCCATTGTTTAATTCTCCTTCTTTTATTTTTGTTCTTGTTTTTGCTTATTTATTTGTTTATCTAGTTCTTGCCCTTCTTGTATTGCTCCTTTTATTTCTCCTATTAATTTTTTCTTTTCTTCATATTCTTTTACCTTTTTTTGATAATTTTTTCTTGATAGTCCAAATATAGAATTAAATTTATCTCCTTTTACTATTGATTCATCTATACTTTCTATAAATGCTTGTCTTTCTTTTATTTCTTCTACTGTCAACATTAAAATTGATGCACTTGTTTTTATTATTTCTAATACTCCTATGCTTTGTAAATATGGTAATGTTTTTTGAAGATGTTTTAAATTTTTAGATACTATTAAAGGAGTTAAATATTCTTCTCCGTAATTCTGTTTTATATATTCAATATTTTCTTTTAATTGTTTTGAATTTTTTACAAATATACTCCCTGTTATTTCTATTCTG
>MNRO01000019.1 GCA_001915995.1 Clostridium sp. 26_21 | reverse complement strand
CATAAAAATTCAAATTAGTACATAGGTGTTCCATAGCCACATATAACATTGCTATTGATGTCATATTCTTTTTGTCTACACATATCATCATTTGAATTTCCCTCTATTGTATATACTTTTTCATTTTCATTTTTTTCTATTTTATTTCCATCAACAAAAAGAGATATTGATTAGATTCAATACCTCGTAATTTTTTATTATTTAATTTTTGTAATATTTGCTAAAGTATTTTGATTTACTTATTGTAATTTATCTCTTACTTATAGCTATTTACTATTCTATTGTTGTTTTCCATAATCCATGTTTGTTGCATTTTCTGATACTTGTGCAATCCACATTATATAATGTTCCTTTTCCATTGGATGTTCTACTTCTCCAACACTTACTACTATTTCATCTTCTACTTTTTTATATATTGGTATATGTTTTTCAGTTGCTGCATCTGTAGTATTAGCTTTCATTTCTTCCATTTTTCTACCACAACAAGTTATATGTCGTACATCTCCATCAATTATTTCTATTATATTGTCACATATTGGACATTTTAAAAATTTTGCATTTTCTTTCATTTAAAATTCCTCCTTTTATTAATATTATACTTATTTAAATTGTAATTTGTATTTATCTATTTGATTTCAAACTCATTTGAATATATATCAACATAACCATTATCATAAACTGGTTTTACTATTCTATATATTCCATTATTTAATTTTCCATAATACTTTTCTATGTTTAATTTTTGTGTTAACTGGTTATCTGCATTTAATTTATAAGCAATATCAATCCAAGTTAAATCATCAGAAATATAATCCAAATCTTTCCACTCGTTATCAACTTTTTCTTGAACTCTAAATTCAACGCCCCAACCATATTTGTCTTCATTATTATCTGCTATTTTTATAATAAGTTCATTCCTTGATATTGTATCTTCCACAACTGTTATTGTTACATTTTCTGGACATGGTGTAGTTGTATTTGAACTATATTTTTCTTGATAGTTTTCCATTATCACATTTAATCCTTGACCTATACTAATTGGAAAATATTTCGGACCAATTACACAACTATAAGATCCATTTTCTTTATCTTTAAAGGTTATTATATAATCGCCATAATATTTATTCCATTCTATATTTACATAGTCAAGTTGCATTTCAGGAAAATTATTTTTCATATATTTTATTCCATATATTTTTCCTATTTGTTTTGGAATAACTCCTCCAAACCATAATACAATTATTACTAAAACTAGAATACCTATAATTATTAAATTTTTTTTCATAAGTTACCTTCCTACAAATTACTATTTTTTTATTATATTTATAAATTCTTTATATTCAATTATTTTCTTTAACTCTATCTTAGTCATCACTTAGCAAGTCTTTTGGACTCTTCCTTAAAATATTTATTGATGATATTATTAAAGATATTATAAGTACTAAAGACATAAATAAAATTACATACATCATTATTTGTGATGATATATTAATATCCAAACTTGTTAGAGTTTTATTAAAACCATCAACTTCTGCTCCACCTCCAAGTTGAGTTGATACAGATTGCTTTGCTAATTGTTTTGTTATGCTTTCAGTAACTTTATTTAGTATACTATTTCCAAGCATATTTCCTGTGTAAACAGCCAAAAAGTAAGAGCCTGCAAATGCTGGAATAGAAATGAACAATAATTCAATTAAAAATTGTCCAAAAATTGTTAATTTTGATATTCCTAATGACAGAAAAATTGCAATTTCTCTTTTTCTAGCATTCATCCATAAAATTAATAATAATGAAACTATGATTCCTGCAAATATTAATGAACCAATAAATAATTTATTAGCAATTGAATATATTCCAGATATTGATTGCTGTAATGCAGGATAATTTGATGAACTTTTAACTAATGTGTATTGTTTCCAGTTTATATCAAGCTTTTTAACATTTTTTATCACTTGTTCTAAATTTTTATCACCTTTTACAAAAAATGTTGCATCTTGATATACTGCAGTATCTTCTGTATTTCCATAAACTTTAGCTGCAGTATCAAGATCTGTTATCAATGTATTTTCATAAAGTTCTTGAGCAGATGTTACATTACTATTATTATGTCCATCAAATAATCCTTTTATTTCTACTTCTATTGTTTCATTTGCTCCTTTTTCGTTATCTGCATCAAATAAATTAGATTTTATTTTTATCTTATCACCAATTTTCAAATTATTCTTTTTTGCTAAATCTTTATGCATTAAAATTTTATTTTTATCTTGATTGATTAAATGTTCACCTTCAACTAGTTTATAGACTCCTGAAACAAATTTATTTTCTTTTAGCGAATTATTAACCCCTGTTAGCATAACAGTTCTTTTAAAATTTTGAGCTCTTTCAGATGATTGATTTACAGTTGTGGCTTGTGTTTCTATAATATCATAATCAACTAAATCGGCTACACTATTTATTCTTTTTACATAATCGTAAATATCTTTAGACTCAGCTATTTTTTTTATATCTTTTCCTTTTATATTTCCTCCTCCTCTTGGAGTACCAAAATTCACTCTTCTATTTATCTCCATAGAAAAACTATTTGTTATATTTTTAAAAGTTTCTTCTGAAGCTCTATCTGTAGCATCTTTTATTGCCAAACTAATCAGGCAAAGTGTTGACATAGCTAGAACTACTAATAATATTATTATTGACTTTAAACTTTTTCTAGTCACATACGCAAAAGCATTTTTTACCATAACTCCACCCTCCTAATTAATCTGACTTATTTTCTTTAATTTTTTGCCACTTAATTCTAAAATAATATCTGCAGAATTTGCAACTTCTTTGCTATGTGTTACAACAATCACACATTTATTTCTTTCTTTAGCTAATTTTTTTAATATTTCTATTATTTCACCAGCTGTGTCATTGTCAAGGTTTCCAGTAGGCTCGTCTGCTAAAATTACTGGTGCTTCTGAGACTAATGCTCTTGCAATAGCTACTCTTTGTTGTTGTCCACCTGATAATTTTAGTACATTTCTATTTATTTGATTTTCATTAAGTCCTAATTCTAGTAAAATTTCTTTTGAGGCTTTTTTGTTTACTAATCTAATATTCTCTAGTGGTGTTAAATAATCAATTAAATTATAATTTTGAAATACTAATGATATATTGTTTTTTCTGTGATTAGTATATCCTGTTTTTTCGATATCTTCATTTTTAAATAAAATTTTACCTTTTTGTGGTTTATCTAAACCTGCCAATAATGAAAGTAATGTTGATTTTCCTGCCCCTGATTTTCCAATTATTGCATAAAATTGTCCAAGTTCAAATTTTTGGTTTACAGATGATAAAACTTTTTCTCTTGAATTTGAATAATTGTATGTTACATCTTTTATTTCTAATATATTCATTATACTACTCTCCTAACTTATTTTTGATAATATTTCCTTTGGTTTTTTTATTAATATCATTGCACATGAAATGGCAACTGATAAAAAAATTACTATTAATAACATTCCATAACTTTGTAAAAATGTAATTAATTTTGATACTATATCATCATTTTTTAATAAATTTTGAATTATCATTGTTGAATCATCATTATGTATAAATGTCCCTATAATCTGATCTGATATAATATTTCCTAAAAAAAATGATACAAATATAGATGGCAAAGATATAAATATCAACTCAAATATAAATTGAAATATAATTTTTAATTTACTTGTTCCAATTGATAATAATATTCCTATTTCATGTATTCTTTCTCTTAACCACAAGATTAGTATTAATGAAAGAACTATTACTCCACTAATTATAATAGAACATATCATAATTTTTATAATATATTTTATTCCATTTACAGATTCTAATACTTCTTGAAATATGCCATCATTTTTTTCAATTGTATATTTTGTTAAATCTATTTTTAATTCTTTGATTTTATTAAAAGATATATTGGATTCTTCAAAATTATCTGAATATACAGTAATCTTATTTGCGATTTTATTGTTTTGTGTTTTATTTAATGCTTTTTGACTTGATTCATAATCAATAAATAACATATTTTCACTAAAATCAGATGATAATCCTGTATATTTTTCTTGCTTTTTTCCAGTAAAAATGCCAATTACCTCAAATTCATATTCTTTTTTTGCCTCATTATTATCTAATTGTTCTAAATCTATTAGTTCTAAATTAATTTTGCTATGTAATTTCAAATTATTCTTTTTAGCAAGTTCTTCATGTATAAGTATTTTTTCTCTATCATTTTTTTCAATATGTCTTCCGTCAATAATAGTAAAAATCCCACTATTAAATAAAACATTATTTTTAGTACTATTTGTAGATTCGATTGAAAAAGTCTTTTTTAATATTTCCGGTAAATTTTCTCTTTCAACTTTTTGAATTCCATCAACAACTTCAACTTTTGTTGCTTTTGCTAAACAATCATATTGAGAAATTATTTCTTTGATTTCTTGTATATTTTCCATTTCTTTAAATTGATTTATTTCAAAATTTTGATTATCTTTTTGTGTTATTGATATAGATGTATTTGAAATTTTATATAAATCATTTTCTAAATTGTTACTCAATTTCATTATGTTTAGACTTGAATATAAAAAAGATAAAACTGTTGTTAAAATAATAAAAAGAATACAAGTTCTTTTCTTTTTTCTTAAAACATATAATATAGCATTTTGGATCATTTTCAAACCTCCTTTAATAGTTTCATTTCTTGTTCTGTAATTTCTCTACAACAACCTTCGGAAATATCAGCAGGCAAATTCAAGTTTCCCATTGTAATTCTATGCAATTCCAATACTTTAGCACCAAAACAACCAAACATACGCTTTATTTGATGATATTTTCCTTCAGTTATTGTTACAAATGCTGTATGAGTATCTTGAACTTCTATAATTGCAGGACAACATATATGATCTTTTAAGACAATCCCTTTTTCAAATTGTTTTATCATGTTTTCATCTATATCAATATCTATTGTTACTCTATAAATCTTTTTAATATGTTTCTTTGGAGACAATATATTATGAGCAAATTCTCCATCATCAGTAATAATCATCATTCCAGTAGTATCTTTGTCTAATCTTCCTGCTGGAAATAGTCCTTTTCTAAAATACTTTTCCGGAATTAAATCCAATACAGTTTTCTGACTTCTATCCTCACTTGCTGATATATATCCTTTTGGTTTATTTAATATTAAATATATATTTCTTTTAAAATCTAATTTTTCATTATCTATATAAATTGTTGATGTTTCTATATCTATTTTTTCATTTACTTTTTTTACTATATTATCATTAATTTTTATTCTACCTTGACTTGCTAGCTTTTTTATTTCAGTTCTGGAGTATTTTCCTTGTGATGATATTATTTTATCTATTCTTTCCATTCTAAATTTTATTCCTTTCATATATTATGCTTTAACATAAAGGTGCAAATATTCTCAATATTGCATCAAATACTCTATGGAAATGTCCTTTTTTTATATCTTTTTCTTTTACTTCTTTACACTTTTTTTGAGTTTCTATCATATCAATTTTTAATTCATCTAATATTGAAGATTTATAAAATAATGAATTACATTCAAAATGTAGAAATAAACTTCTATAATCTAAATTTACAGTTCCAATTGTTCCAATATTGTCATCTATTAAACAAGCTTTTGCATGTATAAATCCAGGTGTATATTCAAATATTTTTATACCAGCTTTCAATAATGGTGCATAATAACTTTTTGACAATCTATATACTATTTTTTTATCTGGTATTCCTGGAATAAATATTCTAACATCTACACCTCTTTCTGCAGCTTTTATTAATGCATCCATTAAAAAGTCTCCTATTATCAAATAAGGTGTGTAAAACCATGCATAATTTATAGCTTGTGATAATAAATCTATATATAAATTATTTGAAATATGTTCTTTATATGCTGGTGAATCATAATATGATATAATATATCCATTTTCATTTTTTCTTTCTGATAAACATTCGTTTATTATATTTGAATCTATCTTTTCATTTGAAAATGCATTCCAAAATTCAATAAACATATAATTATAACTTTTTACAGGTGTTCCCGTAAGTTTAAAACCTATATCTTTCCAATGTCCATATTTTTTCTTTTTGTTGATATACTCATCTGCTAAATTTATTCCACCACTAAAAGCCACATTACCATCTATAATTAAAATTTTTCTATGATCTCTATTATTTAATGTTCCTTTTATGAAAAATAATGGATTAAATGAAATACATTTTATTCCTCTTGTCTTTAATTGATATACATTTTTTTGTGAAAATGTAGGCAAACTTCCAAAATCATCATATATTAGCCTTACATCAACTCCATCTTTTACTTTTTGTTCAAGTATATCTATTATACTATTTAAAAATATTCCTGGTTCTATAATAAAATATTCTAAAAATATGTATTTTTGTGCTTTTTTTAGCTCTTCTAATATATCAGAAAACATTTCATCTCCTAATTTATAATATTTTATATTTTCAGCCTTATAAATTGGAAAGTTGGTATATTTGTTTATTGCTTTAAAGGTTTGATATAATCTTAAATTTTCTTGTTTTAATTCTGTTTCATAATCTCTTTCATCAGCAAAATTAAAATTCATTGTATTTTGAGCTCTTTTTAATTTTTTATCTAATGGTTTTGTTGTTTTTTTATTTCCTATTATTAAATATAAAATAGTCCCAAAAACAGGGGCTGTTAATATTGTTATTAACCACAATATTTTATAAGATGTTTCGTCTCTTTTATTAATTATATATATTACAAATAAAAATGCTAATATTGTTAATAATAATGTTACTAATGCAGAATTGTTTAATTTATTATATAAAAAATTCATCCATAAAATCTGAATAATTACAGCTGGTGCAACAATTATTAATCTTCCAAAAATTTTCTTCATTAAATTACTCCTTATTTATACTATATAATCTTTTAATTTTCAGATGGTATTAATGTATCTATGGGACAATAATCATCTGTTAAGATTATTTCATCTTCTGCTAAATTATAATTATATGTATTTTCATAAATTATATCTGAATCTGTTGCTATAATCATATTATTTTGTACTTGTTTTGTATCATTAGTATAATTACAAGGAACTATATACACATTTTTAAAAACTTGTTTTAAAGTGTTTACTTCAGCCTTTAAAAATTTTGAGTTTTTACCTTCTAATGATGATATTATGTTTGTTAAATATACACCATTTTCATTTAATGATTTTTTTATATTTTTATTATGTTCAAGTGTTGTTAATGTTTTTGCAGGTGTATTTCCTGAAAATGCATCATTTAAGATTGCATCATATTTTTTTGAATTATTATTTAAGTATGTTCTTCCATCATCATGTATTAATTTTAACCTTTGATTTTCTTCTAAATTATAGTCTTTGATTAATTTATTAAGATAAAAATATTCTTTTGCAATATTTGTTATTCCTTCATCAATTTCAACTACATCCATATTTTTATTTGGATAATGACTTATATAATATTTTGGATATGAATATCCGGCTCCACCTATTAATAATACATTATTAATATCTATTTTTGCGTTAAACATTAAATCATAGTATTTTGTATAATCAAATACAAGTTCATTTACTTTATCTTCATCTGTAAATGTTGCTGATTCAAAGCCACTATCAATATTTAATATTCTTACATTATTTCCATTTAATACAGTATTATATATCAATACTCTTCCATATTGAGTGTCATAGCTTACAGTTCCTCTTTTTCCTTGTAATACTTGTTCTCCATTTATATTATTACTTATAGTATTAATATATAATGAAAGAAGTGAAATTATCGTTATTATAACAACAATAATTGTACTTTTCTCTTTTAATTTAAAATTTACTAAAGGGATTAACCATACTAATAATATTACTAAAATAAGTAATATATTTATACTTCCTAAATTAGGGATTAATAAAAATCCTCCTAAAAATGTTCCTGTAATTCCACCAATTGTGGCAATTGCATTTATTGTTCCTGTTGTTTTTCCTGCTGTTTGCATATTATTTAGTTTTAAACGGAGAATTATTGGAGTTAATAGTCCCATTCCTAATGATGGTATGAAAAACAAAAATATAGTTGATATAATTGCTCCAATTTTTATATTTTCTATATATTTTGAGATTATTGTTAAAATATTACTTTGTAAAAATGGAATTATAAGAATAAATATTGATGTAGCCATTAGAATGAACTTTAAATTTTTCTCAATATTATTTTTATCAGCTATTTTTCCACCTAAATAATTTCCAATACTGCTACTTAATAATATTATTCCTATTACACTTGTCCAAACGATATTTGAACTTCCAAAGTATGGTGATAATAATCTTGAAGCAATTAATTCCAAAATCATACATATTGCATCTGCAATGAATATTATTATTTCATACCTATATCTTTTTAGTACATTTTTTTCCATTTATATATTCTCCTCTGTTTTAATTGTTTCCTTTATTTATTTTTAAAATAATCATTGCAAAAAATATATAAGCATATCTCCAAACTTTCTTTTTATGTATGTTTTTCTTTAGTACTTTTATAGCTTCTGCTAATGCACAGTGTTTATCTATAAATGTTAATATAAAACCTTCTTTGGATTTTGGAAATTGTGGTGTTACAGGCCACATATGTTTTATAATCATATCTTTTTCTTTTTCAGATAATTCAAATAATTCAGAGGCATTTTTACATGCTGTTTTTCCATGTGTAAAGGCATGTAAACCTTTTCTGCCATTTTTTATTCTCCAATCATATAAGAAAAAATCATGTAACATTCCTGCTCTGGCTGCAGATTTATAATCCAATTTTAATTTTTTACAAACTTTATAACAATAATATGAAACCATATAACAATGGTCAAATGTACTTGTTTCATAATGCTGTTTGTATTTTTTCATTTCTTGAACTTTTTGATTTTCTATGATGTTTCTTATGATATCATCAAATTCTTGTGTACTCTTATTTTGCATTTTCTAAGCTCCTTATTATGTATTTTTTAAATTATTTTTTACAATTTTAATTAATGCATTAGCTGTTTGAACTATCATTTCTTTTGTTTCTGAATCAATATTTTTATATTTTTCTAAAATTACTTTTATATTTGAGAATAAATTTTTTCGTAATTCTTTTGTGGTTTGTGCATCTGTTGAATTTAAAATTTCAAATATTACATTTATTACTTGTTCTCTTTTTGCTGGCTCAACATTTTCTAACCATTCTTTTATTGTTTTGTCTATAAATTCACTTTCATTAGTAACATTAGGCAATGTAATGAATTCTTTTCCTAATATCTGCCAACTATATAAATCATGTTGCATTATTCCTTTTTGTGTACTTTCTATTATTGTATATTTTTCCTTATGGTTCATTAATCTTCCTATTATAGATGATTGTGGAATATATGTATGGACTTTATTTATCATTTCCTGATATTCTTGTGTTTCTAATATATCTTCACAAAAACCAGGGCCATCATTATTATACACATTAATAATTCTATCTCTTATTTGAGGGGTTGCAAATATTGCAGAATATACTGCAATATTTCCACCTTTTGAATGTCCTCCTACTCTTATTTTTTTGTTTGGATACAATTCTGCTATCATGTTTAAATATTCTTTAGCAGATATTTGTGAGGCAATATGACTTTTAAAGCTCATATTAAAATCTTCTTTCCAACCAACTATTGTATTATCTGTTCCTCTAAATGAGACATATAAAGTATTGTCAGGCATTATGATAGTTATTGCTGAAAATTGTTTTTCGTTTTCAACTTCTATTTTATTTACGAATTTAGTTGCTTTCATTGTTCCAAATCTTTTTGAATTACTCATTATTGGAAATAGTTCTATATCATCTTTCCATAATATTGTTAATTTTTTTATATCTTGCTTACTAAATCTTTCTCCTAATTCTTTTATTGTTATAACTTCATTATAATTTATTATCTTATCAAATGGAAAGTATGAAAATCTTGATAAAATTAAGTTATCAATTTCGTTAAATTCAGATTGACTTAATTCTAAATCTCCTCTCCATTTAATATAATCACATACATTTGACATTCTTAATTACCTCATTTTATTTATAATATTGCTATTATTTTTGGTATAAATATTATTAGCCCTATAATTGCTGATGATATTGCAAAAATTAAAACTGCTCCTGCTGCAACATCTTTAGCAAATTTTGCCTTAGGATTTATCTCTGGCATTGCTATATCTACAACAGTCTCAATTGCACTATTTAGCATTTCTCCTCCGATTACTAATCCAAACAATATTATACATATTATCCATTCCATTTTACTAATTTTTAAAAATATTCCTGCAATTATTACTAAAATCATTATTGATATATGTATTTTTAAATTTCTTTCAGTTTTTATCGCTGAAAATACTCCTTGAAATGCGTATTTGAAACTGGTTATTACATTTTTACTCTTTTCTATCATCTTTATTTTTCTCCAATACAAATTTATTTACTAGTTCTATATATATTATAAGATATGCAAATGAAATTAAGAATCCTCCTAAAACATCACTTGTATAGTGAACTCCTAAATAGATTCTACTCACTCCTATAATACAGATTAAAATACTTAATATTATGATTAATGTTCTTTTCAGATGTTTATTATTAATATATTTATAAATTAAATATATTAAATATCCATAAAATGCTAAACTAACCATAGAATGTCCTGATGGAAAACTATATCCTGTTTCTTCTATAATTCTAAATTCTGTTGGACGTGGTCTTTGCATTATGAATTTTATAATTTGATTTAATATTGTTACAATTCCTAGATTTGTAATTATTGAGATTCCTATTTTTTTATCTTTTATTACAAAAAATAATATTGTTGTTAATGATATAACAAAAATTGCACCTCCAAAATTTGTTATGAATTTAGCAATAGGTGTTGATACATTAAATTTGAAGAGTTTTGATACAATGTCATATCCAACTATATCTCCATTCATTATTTCTTGATGAAATACCTCTTCAGCTAATGCTAAAAATCCTATTAAACATATAAATAATAACATCCATCTCCAATTGTTTTTTATAAATTTTATTACATTTTCTTTCATGATTTCTTCTTTCTCTCTTACTTTTTTCATTCGATATTATTTCTTTTTTAATATAACATAAAAATAGAGATTTTTCAACTTAATTTTTTCTTTATATGGAACAAAAAAAGACCTCCTGCACAAAAATGTGCAGAAAGCCTTTTTTGAGGTTAGGCGTTTTTGAACTTCACTCGAAGTTCCTTATCATCCTCAGAAATAACCTCGAAAAGACATTCTTTGAGCTGCCGCTCAAAGTCCGAAGAATCCTTGACATATTCAGACTTCTTATCCCAGCCAACCAGGCTACATTGGAAGAGAGAAGTAATCTCTACCAGTTTTGCTCCAATAGCCTTGGCATTTTGGATAGCAGCAGCCAACATGCGAGAAGTCCATTCTTCCCATTCATAATGGCCAAGGTTGCTAAGAAGCTTTTTGTAAATGTCATTCTTCTTCAGCTCCAGGTCCTCGTCATTCAGTTGGAGCATCACCCGCTTATGCGGATTAATCTTCCAGCCAATGTTTTCAAGGCCTGCTGCTTCGCGAGAATTTTCGTAGTCATACATTTTATGACCTACCTCCATTTCTATAAAATATGCGCATATTATATCAAATTATACTCAAAAAGTCAATCATTTTCTTTGACAACTTCAATATCAAAAAAGATATTAAAAAATTAATATCTTTTTAACGTTCCGCACAAGTTGGATTTGCCCAATATTTTGGATAAGATTTTCCAGTTCTATAAGCTTCTTCTCCACTAACAATAATATCAGCTAATTCTTGTGTATTAGTATATGATGTGTCTACTACTAAATCATAATTGTTTTCATCTAATAAATTAATACCATATTTTTCTTTATATCTTTCTATTTCTCCAAGTTTTCTTTTTCTTGTTTTTTGAATTGCTTCATCTACTGTTTCATATTGATCTTCAGAACCACGTGTTGTATCATAAAATACTCTTTTTCCTGCAATTGCTTCATTAACAGTCAATCTTATTGCATATGAATCTGGTACATTACTCCATGCAAGTCGTGAATCTATAATATAAACATCATTTGGTCTTTCTTTTTCGTTAATCTCTTTTCCTTTTCTTGCAATTTCATCATCAATTAATCCATCTATTGATTGCAATTTTGCCATAAACTCTTTATCATTTTGAATGTCTGCTAAACTTACATTTGTTCTGTCTGGATATCTTTTTAAATATTCTTTTTTTACAGTTTCTCTAAATACATCACCAACAGATATTATATAAACATTAAATCCTTGTTTTTCATATTTACTTTTTATCTCTTTTACTACTGTTGACTTTCCACTTGCAGGTTCTCCAGATATTGTTATAATTTTATTTCTTATATTTTCCAACTTTATAATCTCCTTTTTATAAAACATCTTTTTTATTTTACCATTTTTTTAGGCTTTTGTCAACTTCTGTAAATACTTTATGTAATTATATGGACATAAAAAAACATTATATCTAAATTATAAATATAATGTTTTTTTACTCATATTCTATGATATTGAAGCATCATAAATTTTAACTATTACATCATGTAATTTTTGATCAAATTCTTCTTGTGATTGATTTGCATTTAAATCTTGTAATAATGCTCTTGAGAAACTTGCAATCATTCTATTATTTTTAGCAAGTAATTCAACTGCTTTATCTATATCATATCCACCTGAAAGTGCTACTATTCTTACAACACATTCATAATCATATAAATCTATATAATGATTTGCAACTGTTGGAATTGTGAATTTAAACATAATTTTATCTTCTTTATTCCATGTATTTAATCTTTCGATTATTTCTGCTTTTAATATTTCTTCACATTTTTCTTTTTCAGGAGCATTTATATCTACTTCTGGTTCAATAATTGGAACTAATCCAGCATCACATATTATTTTTGCAAATTCAAATTGTTGTGCAACTATTGCTTTTATTCCTTCTACATTTGGTTCATAAATTACTGATCTCATTTTTGTTCCAAATACATGTTTTTCTACTGCTTCTTTTAATTCTGTTTCAAGTTCTGGAATTGGTTTCATTAATTTAACACCATTGTTTTGTTCTGCTAATCCTTTATCAACTTTTAAGAATGATACTATTTTCTTTTCATTCCATAAGTAATCTGCTGTAAATTCTCCATTTACTTTTGAAAGCATTGTTTTTTCAAATAATATTGCTCCAATTATATGTTCATTTGTGAATGATTTACTTGTAAATACTCTTTTTCTCATTTCATGTATTAAATCAAACATTTCTTCTTCAGTACTATAAGCTGTTTCTGGTATTCCATAAGCTTTTAATGTTTTACTGCTACTTCCACCACTTTGGTCTAATGCTGCAATAAATCCTCTTTTGTCTTTCATAATTTCATACATTTCATTATTCATCTTTACTACCTACCTTTTAATAAAATTTAGTATTTTGTACTACAAACTTTATATCACAAAAATTATCCTTTTTCAACTATTATCTCACTAAATTTTATTTTATATACAATTTATTATTTTTGTTCTTTTAAATAATAATGTCTAATTGGTTTTAAATTGTCATCTAATTCATAACAAATTGGATTTCCTGTTTGTAATTCTAGTTTTATAACATCCTCATCACTCATGTTATCTAGATATTTTATAAGTCCTCTTAAACTATTTCCATGTGCTGCTATAATAACCTTTTTACCTTTTTCTAATTCTGGTTTAATGTCTGAATCCCAATATTCAACAACTCTTTTAATTGTATCTATTAAATTCTCTGTTTTTGGTAATTCGTCTTTTGTTAAATCTTTATATTTTGGATCATTTCCTGGATATCTTGGATCTGCTTCTTCTAATTCTGGTGGTCTTACATTTGTACTTCTTCTCCATAAAAGAACTTGTTCTGCACCATATTTTTCTTTTGTTTCGTCTTTATTTAATCCTTGTAATGCACCATAATGTCTTTCATTTAATTTCCAACTTCTTTTTATTTCTATATTCTCTTCTCCCATTTCCTTCAAAATGTAGTCAAGTGTATTTTCAGCTCTTTTTAAAACAGATGTAAATGCTAAATCAAAATGAAATCCTTGTTCTTTTAATACTTTTCCTGCCTCTTTCGCTTCTTCTACTCCTTTTTCTGATAATTCAACATCTGTCCATCCTGTGAATTTATTTTCTAAATTCCACATACTTTGACCATGTCTTACTAATACTAATTTAATCATTTTTAATCACATTCCTTTCTTACATTTTTCAATCATATTATAATTATTTATAAAAATAATGTCAATATTATCCTAATGCAACATCTAAAATCATCATAATTACAAATCCGATTGCAACACCAACAGTTCCTATATTTGAATGTTCTCCAGCTTGTGATTCTGGTATTAATTCTTCTACAACCACATATATCATTGCACCTGCCGCAAATGATAATAAATATGGTAATATTGGAACTATTATATTTGTTAATAATATTGTCAAAATTGCTCCAATTGGTTCAACAATTCCGGAAAACATTCCATATAGAAATGCTTTTGGCTTTGTTACTCCTTCACTTTTTAATGGCATTGATATAATTGCGCCTTCTGGAAAGTTTTGTATTGCTATTCCAATTGCTAATGCGAATGCACTTGTCATTGCAATTCCAGTATTTCCGATTAATGCACCAGCAAATGTTACACCAACAGCCATTCCTTCTGGAATATTATGCAATGTTACTGCTAATACCATCATTGTTGTTTTCTTTAATTTAGATTTTATTCCTTCTGGCTTATCACTTTCTAAATGTAAGTGTGGAATAACACTATCTAAAATTAATAAAAACAACATTCCTGCTAAAAATCCTATTGTTGCTGGAATCCATGGAACCACACCTTGATTTTCTGCCATATCTATTGATGGTATTAATAAAGACCATATTGATGCTGCAATCATAACACCTGAAGCAAATCCAAGTAATATTTTTTCTACTTTTTGACTCATTTTATTTTTCATGAAAAATACCATTGCAGAACCTAATGTTGTTCCTAAAAAAGGTATTGCTAATCCTACTACAAGTTCCATTTTTTCATCTCTTTTCTATTCATTTCCTTTTAAGCTTGATACCATATCGATTGTATTTACTTTTCTTGATAGAATTTTATTTACAAATAGTGATACTATTAAACTTCCAATTGTAGAACATAAATATGAAATCCATTTAATTGTTGCTGAAAAATCATAATTATCTCCAAGTGCTGATTTGAATATGTAATCTATCATAAAATATCCAAGTGGTAATCCTATAATTATTCCTATTATTGAAAGCCATAGATTTTGCTTTATGAAAATTTTCTTTATTTGTTTATTTTTAAATCCTAAAACCTTTAATGTTGCAAATTGATATTGCTTCTCTGTAAATGACAATATTCCTAAATTATATATAATAACAAATCCTAATATTGCTGAAACAACAATCAATAATATAACCATAGTTTTTACTGTTTGCATCATACTTTCCATTCCAGATTTTAAATTTGATATATTTTGTATTGTATCTACACCTGCTAATGTTTTTACATCGCTTAAATCTGAATTTGTATAAATTGAATCTGCTCTATATTTTAGCCCTAAACTTTTATAATATGTTTTTGTCATATTTAAAATTTGACTTTGTGGGTCACGATTTAATCCTACTATTTTACTAGTATACCATGTATCATCTCCAAATATATGCCAAGTTATGCTATCACCAATTTTAAAGTTATATTTTTCAGCTAATTTTTCTGTAATATATATACCATCATCTTTTAAATCAATATAGTTTTTATTATGATCTGTATATTTTAAATAATCTTTTGCATCATTTACTACTATTGAGTTTGTTTCTTTTTTATCATCTATTTTTAATTCTATTCCTAAAGATTGACTAGTTGCATTTCCATATTTTTCTTCTAATGCTTTTAATTCCTCATCTGTATAATTATTTTCTAATGAAATTTTATATTCAAATTTATTAATTATATCAAATTCCCAATTCAAATATGAATTCATTGTGTCTAACATTCCAAATGCACATACTATAAGCATTGTACAACCAATTATTCCAACAATAGCCATTAGACTTCTGCTTTTATTTCTGCCTATATCTCTTAAGTTCCATCTTGTTGAAATAGATGATTTTTTAAATATTCCTTTTGTTGTTAAATCAAATTTTGTACTTTTTACTTTTGGCACTTCAACTCTTAATGATTCTACTGCTGGCTCTTTTAAAATTCTTCTACATGATAAATATGTTACAGCTGTTATTAAAACAACTACAATCACTGCTAAATAGTAAACTTCCGGAATTATTATTGTACTATATACTGGTATTTCAAAATATGACATTTCCATATTTAAGAAAAATCCTCCAAGTATAAATCTTCCTGCAATAATCCCTAATATTGCTGCTATTAAGCTTATGTAAAATCCATAACTTACATAATGTTTTATAATTTTGCCATTTTTAAACCCTAATGCTTTTAATGTTCCTATTTGTGTTCTTTGCTTTTTTACAAATCTATTCATTGTTGTTACAACAGATAATATTGCTATAAATAAGAATAATAGTGTAAATACACTTGAATATGTTGATCCTTCTTCTATTTCTGAATTATATCCTTTATAAGAAAAACATGATTCTCTATCTGTTACTGCCATTGCAGATTTTATATTATTTTCAATATTTGTTTTTGTTTCTTCTAATTTATCTGTATTATCAACATCTACTATTATCTGATTAAATATCTCATATCCTTCTATTGGAAATTCATTTGATGATAAATATACAAATCCATAATCTTTATGTGTTGGAAATATTGCTGAATCATCTTTTACAAAATAAACATGATCTGGTGATGTAACCAATCCTAATATTTTTTCTGTAATTGTGTAATCTTTATATTTTAAACTTATTTCATCTCCAACTTTTAAATTAAGATTTTTAGCTAAATAACTATCAAGCCATAGACCTTTTTTATCTTTTTGAAATTCTTCTCCTTCTACCGCATATAATTTGGCAATTCCATTTGATTCTATAAAAATAGTCTCTAATGTTACATCTTTATGATTTTCTAGTTCTGTATTGATTATTAATTGTCTTTCAGCATTTTTTACATTTTCTATTTTCTTTACATCTTCTAAATCTTGAGTTGTGAAATTTTCTCCTGTAAGCCATAAATCCTCAAAATTATTAGATTCATAGTATTTGCTTGCACTAACATCCATTCCATCCATATATGCATGTATTCCAGCAAATACAAATACTCCTAGAAATACCATTATAAAAATATTAAAAAATTGCATTTTGTTTTGCTTTATATCTCTTAATACTTTTTTATTTAATTTGCTCATTACCAACTTACCTCCTCTATTTTCTTTGGATTTTGGTTGGCTGTTACACTTTCTATTTTTCCGTTCTTTACTCTTATTACTGTGTCTGCAATATCTGCAAATAAACTATTATGTGTTACTATTATCACTGTATTTTCTCCATTATTTCCATCACATTGTTTTTTTAATAATTTTAATACTTCTACACCTGTTTTTGAATCTAATGCTCCTGTTGGTTCATCACATAATAATAATTTTGGATTTTTTGCAATGGCTCTTGCAATAGATACTCTTTGTTGTTCTCCTCCTGATAATTGGTTTGGAAATTTATTTATATGTTTCTCAAGTCCTACTGCTTTTATCGCTTCTATACTATCATTTCCATTTCTTACAACATCTTTTATTAATTCCACATTTTCTAATACTGTTAATGTTGGCAAAATGTTATAAAATTGAAATATAAATCCTATATTTTCTGCTCTGTATTCACTTAATTGGTTTTCATTATATTTTGAAATTTCTTCTCCATCTATTTTGATGCTTCCACTTGTTGGTGTATCCATTCCTCCAATTAAGTTTAATAATGTTGATTTACCAGCTCCTGATGGTCCTAATATAACAACAAATTCTCCTTTGTTTATTGACAAATCAATATTGTCTAATGCTTTAAATTCTGTATCTCCTGTGTTATAAGTTTTACTTACATTTTTTAATTCTACTATTTTTTTCATATATCCTCCTTACTTTCTTTAAGGCGTATAATTTATATTTACTATCTTATAGTATTTCTTTATACACCCAATCTGAAACTTATTTCACATTTGCCATCATTATATTAATTTATTGAATAAATGTCAATATAATATGAAATGTTTTTCATGTTTATAATTGACTTTTTATCTTTTTCAATATATAATTGATTTTACAGAGGTGATTTTTAATGTCAGAAATAAGAATTCCAACTCAAAAAAGGTCTATTGAAAAAAGAAACAAGATAATTGAAAAAGGTTTTGAATTAATTTGTGAAAAAGGTTATTATAATACTACTACTCCAGAAATTGCAGAATCTGCTGGAGTTTCAACTGGTATTATTTATCAATATTTTTCAGATAAAAAAGATATTTTAATTGAAGGTATTAAACAATATTCTAATAGTATTATGTTCCCTATGATTAATATTTTAGAAAATGAAAAAATCGAAATATCAAATTTAAAGAATGTTTTAAATAATGTTATTGATAGTTTTATCAATAAACATACTATGTCTAAAAAGGCTCATGAAGAACTTATTGCTTTATCTCATCTTGATGAAGATGTTGCTGAAATTTTTAAAAATAATGAGTTTGAAATGTCTGAAAAGATTGTTTCTTTATTAAAAAATAATAATATTCCTCCTTCTCATTTAAGAGAGAAAGTACATATTATTATTGGTATTGTTGATAATTTATGCCACGAAGTTGTTTATCATAAACATTCTCAAATTGATTATGATGTTATGAAGTCTGAGGTTATTAATATTATTATTAATATTTTGAAGAACAAATAAGACAGAGAATTAACTCTGTCTTAACTTATTCTATAATGTCCAATAATATCTGTTTTTACTTCAAGTATATCTTCCTCATATGCCCTTTGAACTGGACTAGCATGATGTATAATAAATGGTGTTCCATTTTTATTTCTTTTATCAGATATAATTCCTATATGATTTTTAAATACAATAATATCTCCACCTTGCCATTCTTTAAAATCTTTTATGTCTGTTGTTAATGAAATTGCATTATTATCAAAATATACTTTCAAATTTCTAACTCTCCTAAAATCAATGTTTTTGTCTATTTTTTCTATATTATATTGTGATTGATGTTCAACAATATCTGCATTTACAAGTTCTTGTAAATTATATCCAGCTCCCAATAATCCAAAACCAACTACATCTGTACATACTCCATATTCATCATTTGGGTATCCTGTATTATAATATTTGCTTTTATATTTAGGCTTTGTTGCAATATATTTTCTTACATTTTCTAATATATCTGTTTGATCATCTATACCATCTCCATCTTTATCTGTTTTACTTATATAATCTTCTATTCCAAAATCTTTATTAGTATATTTTCTATGTGGTATAAAATTAAATAAATATAAGAATGCAAAAGAAATTATTATAAAAATTACCAATATTATAAAAATTAATATTTTCTTTTTCATTCAACCATCTCCTTTTGTCTAAATTATATCTCTTATTTATAAGTAAAACAATTAAAAATTTATTAATGTTTATAACAAAATAACATAGCTGCCCTTTGTTCTCTACCAATTTGAGTTTTTCTGCAAAAAGTAAAAAAACTCATGTAATACATTTCTGTAAAACATGAGTTTTTGCTATTCAGTTGTCCTTACCTCCCCAAATTGAGAATCCACCTTTGTGGAATGTTTTTTCGTGTGTTTTTCTATCCACTAACTGTAAAACACCAGGATTCTGATGATGATGCCAAACATAATTTTTTGGAGTTTCTCCAATTTCTAATGCTTTTATGTCATTTTTTGAAAGATTGAGTTTTTGTCTCAGTCGAGTATTTGTTCGAACATCTTTATACAGTTTTTTATTGCAGATAAGAAAATGATAACTTCTTGATTTCCGATAGTCAGTAATTTTTAGTCTTACTTTGTACTTCGATTTAAAGATTGGAAAACCTTTACTGTCAAAATGTACTTTAGTTACTCCATGAATTTGATTTGCCATACCAGGAAGTCCAAGTTTTAATCTAGGAAAATAATTAATTTGATTGATTTCTTTGACTTTTTTTAATTTTTTAGAATTTCCAAAAATCTCTGTAAACCAAGTTTTTTGTCTTTTCCGTTTTTCTTTTGCTAATCTTTTAATAATATAGAAACTACCTTCTCTTATAATTATCATAAAAATTAACAGAAAAAACTTTACTCCAATATACTGCACTAGGATACAAACAATAATTTTCCACCAATTCACGTGCAATGCTTCTAAATAAAGAGATTGTACTACAAATGATAATAAAATTTCACTTGTTTGGGCATAATTATTTTTCTTCCGCAAAATTAATTTAATTGATAACCAAATTTCCAGAATTGATAATACTATGCTAGTGATAAAAACAACTTCTCGCATATTTTTTCCTCCTACATATTTATGTTTGCGAGCCTTACCAAAAGTTAACTTTATTATTATACTCCTTATTTAGGATATAGTCAATATTTTTTATATTTTAAAAATAATCTGATATATATGGTACATCTTGTTTTACAGAATTTTCAAGCATTTCTACAATTTTCTTATCTGTTTTAATTCTTCCTATCTTATATAAATATTCTGGTCTTTTGTACCCCATAAGCATTGTAGTCATTGTTTGTATACTAATCTCATCATTACATGTTTCGTTAATTTTTTCAACTTTTGCCTTTCCATCTTTATCTATATTAATACAAAATGTTCCTTGATTTTCTTCAAGCATTGGATCTGTAAGTACAAATTTCCAAGTTCTATTTTCATTATGACTTTTTTTAAATCTGTATTCTTTCATAAATCCAACAAAATCAACAATTCTTGCCATAAAATATGGTGATATAGTTTCTTTTATACTTGAATCTTCTAATAAAAACGATAATTTTTCATCTGTGTATGTATTTCCTTCTACTTTATCAATCATAGAAAAATGTGCTGAAATGAAATTCCACAAACCTATTCTTGCTTCTTCATTATTAAATATCATATCTTTTATATGAAATATTTCTTCAGATATCCAATATATAACATATCCATCTGGTTCACCATTTTTATTATAATAAATTGCTGCCATCATATCATCAGGATCCCATAACCAGTATTCATTCCATGCTAAATCATCTCTTAAAATAGCTCCATTTGTGTGCATTGCAAATTTTTCATAAGTTTCTTTTAGTTCTTCACTATCATATTTTACTCTTTTTAC
The DNA here is from genome assembly GCA_001915995.1 of Clostridium sp. 26_21. GTDB lineage: Bacteria > Bacillota > Clostridia > TANB77 > CAG-508 > CAG-269. Next base: position 206,529 of record MNRO01000019.1, on the reverse strand, counting down.
ATTTCCTGACACTTGATGATTTTTAGGTAATTGGTAATCACTTATTTCATATGTAATTTTATTTGATACGATTTCCCAACCTTTTCTTCTATAATATGGTATAGAATATGGATATAAATATGAAATATATTGACCATTTTCTTTCATTTTCTTCAATGCTGTTTCTAATAATTTGTGCATTAATCCTTGATTTGAATATTCAGGATATGTTCCTACTCCTGTAAGTCCTCCCATATTATATGTTTTATTAAATATTCTTATTTTCATTGGATATACTGCAACTTGTGATACTAATGTATCTCCGTCAAACCAGCCAATTACTTCTGCTCTTTGAAATGTAGGAAATTTTGCTCTAATTATTTCTTTTTCTTCCCAATCAATTGAATCTAATTCTTGATCAGTTACTTGAAAAACATATCTTAAAAGGTCGTTATATTGTTCCATATATTCATTTCCGACTTCTTTCATTTTTAGCTTTTTATTGTTATTCACTTTAATTTTTCCTCCTTATTGTCTTTCATATATAAGTATATCAATCTATAAAAATAAAAACAAGCAATTTTCCTAAATTACTTGTTTTTATTTTCTTCAATATATTCTTTTGCTAATTTATAAATTATCTCAAATCTTTTGGCTGTTTCTATATCATTAAATATAAATCGCTTATATAATTTATCAATATATTTATTTTCCTTTATTATTTTTCTAGTTTCAGGAAAATTCAAATCATATACATAACAAAAATGACTCACTAAAATATCTGCACTTGTTTTTCTTTCTTTATAATTTATTCTTTTTTCTTCTACAAATTCTCTATATATTTCATCTGAAATCTTATCATCAGATAAATCTGCCTTTTCCCAAATTGCTTTTTTATCTCCTGATACTAATACTGAAAATATATCTGTTTTATCAGCATCTCTAATTATTTGGGCATGTAATATTTCTCTTTCTGTTAATCCTTCTTCAATATCTGCTCTATTATGATTTGTAATTGCTAATTTTATTATTTTGTCAAATCTATCATCATTTATAAATTTTTTAATTAATCCATCTTCAAATAATATTTTCGCACCATATTCTCCATGATTTATACTATCTTTGTCTACAAATGTATGATATAGTCTTACTTGTTCAAATCTTCCAATATCATGTAATAATCCTATTAATTCAGCCAATTCTATATCTTCTTGGCTTAATTTCAAATTTTGGGCTATTCTTTTTGAGTTTCGTGCTACTCTTTGAATATGTGCTATTTTAATCTTTATTTTTTCATCTTCTGGATTATATTTTTTTGCATATTCTTTAAACGCTTTTTGTGCTTCTTTTATATCTATTATCACATTTTTCTCCTTATCTTTTATTTATCAATATTGATTATACCACAAAAATATATAGAGAAACAGTCTTTTTAGAAAGTTTCTCTATATATTATTTTATTGTGTTATTATATTTCCATTTATATCAACTATTCCATAAGTACCTGCTCCATTATTATATGGAACTACATTTATAGCATATTTTACATTGATTTCTTTGACATTGATTTCTTTTAATAATTCCTCTTCTAACATACTTTTCTTCCATAATTTTATCCACATTTCTTTTTTTCACAATTCTTATTTTATCTCTGTTCCGCCCCATTCTACTGCTATAAATCCTTTTCTTTCTATTTTTTCTAATTTTTGTTCTTCTACTTCTATTGGCATTAACACCCTTATTGTTGTATCTGGCTCTGGTGTTATTGTTAATGGCATATTTGCATCTATTTCTTCTCTTGTTGCAAATCTTATGTAATTATATTTATTTGCCTCTAGTTTTGGTAACCAATATATTATGAATTCTTCTGCTTCTCTATCTGTAAGTCCTAGTATCTTTAGTTTTTCTTCTAAGAATTCTGCTGAATCTTCACCCTTTACTATAAATCCATCTTTTTCTACTTTAAACTTAACTACATTATCACTTTCATAATATAATGAATATAAGTTTTTATTTGTATCAATATCTTTTAAATCCCCATTTGGTTGTGCTATTACATTCCAGCCTGTTGAGTATTTGGGATATGAACATGTTATTTGTTCTTTGTTTCCTAATTGTACATTTGCTTGCGTTTCTTCTGTTGGATATAAGTAGATTATTGGTTTATATGCTATTCCATTACCAGCTGTTGTATTAGTAGTATTAGTCTTTATTTCTATTTCTGTTATATTTTTCATTTTTATTTTCGAAAGTGTTATAAAGTATACCATAGATTCTCCTCCACCAACACTTCCGCCTTGTTCTCTATCAATGTAAACTTTTAATTTATTATTATCATAATAAATGCCATTAAGATAATTTCCATGTAAAACTTGCCCTAATGTAGTACTTTCTACAATCAATAAATCATTATTAAGGAAATATAATACTCCATACATTTTAGATTTCAAAATTGCTGTAGTTGTTTTTATTCTTTTATCAAGCTCTTCATCTCTTTCCTTTACTAATTTCTCGTAATACTCATCTGGATCAAGATATGAGCTTCTATAAGTAGTAATTATACCTGAAATTTCTTGTTTATATTTTTCTAAAGCTTCTTGTTTGTATCCATTTTGCAACCATTTTACATATTCAGAATACTCTTTATAACTTTTTATTAATTTATATTCCTTATCTTCTAAAATTGTCATATCATCATTTCCAACTGAATAATAATAATAATAACGTTTTAAGACCTTTCTTTGAACAAAAATAAATATCACTACTAAAATTATTAATATTAATATTATTATTAATTTTATCTTTTTAGACTTAAAAAAAGGTTTTTTCCCACTTTTTGAATTTATTTCATCATCTTTTTTTATTTGATTCAATACTCCATTTACTTCTTCATCATTATTTTCCATCATTTTTACCCCCTTAAATTTTGTACTTTCCTATTCATAAAAATTATAACAATATAAAAAAATAAAAACAAGTAAATATTTAAAACTTTTTTATAAAATTCAATTCATCGACATCCACCCCTTCTATATCAATTACTTACCAAAAATAGCTCAAAGGATATTTATTCCCTTGGGCTATTTTTCTCATTCTTTTTATCATAATCATCCATAAAATGATGTATTTCTCCATCTTTAACATAAGAAATAAGAGTATTTAAATTAACATTTTTTGTACTATTATAAATTATCATAAGCACCTCTCAATTGTTTTAAGAGTTTCTTCATTTCTTCTCTTTTAGATATATTAATGGACTACTTACAGATGAATGTTTTAAAAATGTTGAAATAATATGTTTTCCATTTTCTTTATATGTTTGTGCTATACCTTTTATTGCTAAATTATTTGCTTATCTACTGGTGTATTTGCAGCATAGTCTAAATATATATATTCTTTTTCCATTTTTAAATTCCTTTACTTAATCTTATCTTTCATCTGGCTGTTGTTTTCTACTTTTTAAAACTTGTTTTAATCCTTGTATTCCTTGAAGATTTACCAATCCATTTTCTATTTGTTCTGCAAATTCTTCTAAAGTCATTTTTCTAAAAGAATTTGTTTCATCTGAAAATAAATAGATATCTTTTCCACCTTTTACATTTACAACAATACATAATTCATAATGTTTCTTGCCTTCAATCTCTCTATAACAATCAATCATATTAATTTTGTACTTTTCTTCTTTAGAAAACAATAATCCATCTTTATTTTCATTTCCAATTAAATCTTCCATTCTCCACTTTCTGTCAGCATATCCCATCTCTGGATTTGTATATGCTTCTGAATTTTCTAAAACAAATTGAACCTTTTGTCCAAAATCTTCAAACATTGGTAAATGCATCTTTATTAGTTCTAGATATTCATCTGTATAATATGATTTTTCTGATATATGTCCTTGCTTTTTATCAATTTGATCTAGTTCAGCTCTACTTATTAATTCTTGTTCTTCATCTTCAATAGGAATTCCAAAATATTGTGTTCTCAATTGTGCTTTTATATTTCTCATATCTTCTTGTAAATCAAATCTATATTTTCTTCCATCTTCTGTTACTAAAACATTATAAATATGTGGACATTTTCTAAAATCTTCTTCATCTATTACTGATTCTATATTTACTTCAAGTTCTTTCATAACATAAGAAAATATGTATGCAATTGATTTACAAATTGCAGTATTATTTTTTAAACATCTGTTTAAATCAACTTCACTTCTACTATGATCATATATCTGTTTTCTTGTTTTGGAATTTCCAAATGAAAAATCTAAATCAAATGCCAATTTACTTCCTAAATCCCAATATATATACCTTAACTTTTCTATATTTGAAAATCCTTCTGTTTCTTTTTTTACCTTTTCAACATATTTTTCTAATGAGCTCATTTATTTCACCTTTTTGCTTAAAAATTTTCTTTATAACTTTCTATAAATTGTTTTGTAATTATTATAGTATTTTCTCCATCTATTCTTTCATCTGTTGTTATGGGAATAGGATTACATCCTCCTCTTTCTTTTCCAATATTGTCTGTTGCAAATGAGTTCTTACAATTTTGACAAATAAAGTTTTTTCCGTTTTGAACAAAATATGCTTTTGGTGATGGATTACATACTTGACAAGTATTAAATGCCATTCTTATTGTTCCATCTGATGCTTTTACTGCAAATAATCTTATTGTAGTTCCATCAGCATTATAATTATAAAATGTTGCTTTACTTCCAATATTAGTTGTATCTATTACTATATTTCCTGATTCATCCGCTTCCAAATTTATAGTTTTATTTTCTGTACTTTGTGTACTCTTAGTATTTGATTTTTGAGTAGATAAAGTATTATTTGAATTTGTTTTATTATCATTATTTCTTCCAAATAAGATTATTCCTATAATTCCAACTACAATAACAATTGCTATTATCATTATTATATTTTTCTTATTCATATATTTTCTTCCTTTCGTATAACATAGATTAAGTTGGAAAAAAATAATTTTCCAACTCTATAATTATTTCTTTAGTCTTAAAGCATTTAAAACAACAGTTAAACTACTAATTGTCATAGCAAAAGCAGCAACCATTGGATTCATTTCAATTCCAATAGGTTCTAATATCCCACATGCAATTGGAATCATACAAATATTATAGAAAAATGCCCAGAATAAGTTTTGCTTTATATTTTTAATTGTTCTTGCACTAATTTCTATTAATTCATTTATTTTTTCTATATTATCATTCATTAATATTACACTTGCAGAATCCATTGCAATATCTGTACCTGATGAAATTGAAACACCTATATCTGCTGTTACTAAACTTATACTATCATTTATTCCATCACCACACATTATTACAATTCCATCTTTTTTTAATTCTTTTATCTTTTCTGCTTTTTCTTTTGGTGTAACATTTGAAATTACTTTTTCTATTCCAATTTGTTTTGCAACAATTTCTGCTGTTTTCTCATTATCACCTGTTAACATTACTACATTAATATTTTTATCTTTTAATTCTTTTATTACATTTTCAATATTATCTTTTAATATATCTTTTACACCTATTAATGCAACTAATTTATTATTTAAACTTACAAATAATATGCTATTTCCATCATTAACTAATTGTTGTTCATCTTGCTCATTTGGAATTATTACTCCATTTTCAGTCATTAATTTTCTATTCCCTATTAAATATTTATCATTATTTTGCATTATTGCTTCAACACCAAAACCTGCAATTGCTTTAAATTCTTTTAAATCTTCAAATTCTATTTTTTCTTCTATTGCTTTATTAACAATTGCTCTTGCTATTGGGTGTTCTGATTTTTTCTCAATACTTGCTATATTCTTTAAAAGTTCTTTTCCCTCTAAATTGCTATAATTATATATTTTAGAAATACTTAATGTTCCTTTTGTTAATGTTCCTGTTTTGTCAAAACATATTGTCTTTGCTTTATGAAAATTCTCTAATGCTTCACTTGTTTTTACTAAGATTCCTTTTCTGCTCGCATTTCCAGAAGCTATTACTATTGCAAGTGGTGTAGCTAGTCCTAGACTACATGGACAAGCAACTACTAATATACTTACAAATATGTTTATTGCAAGTGCTATATCTTTTGCTATGATTAACCACAACACAAATGCAATTACAGATATAACTAATACTACTGGAACAAAATATCCACTTATTTTATCTGCTACTTTAGCAATAGGTGCTTTTGTAGATGTTGCATTTGCTACTAATCTTACTATTTCTGAAACAGTAGATTCTTTACCAATTTTTTCTGCTTTATATTTTATTGTTCCTTCATAATTTATACTTCCTGCTATAACTTTAGATCCTATCTCTTTTTTGGCAGGTTTACTTTCTCCAGTTATAAATGCTTCATTAATGTGTGTTACACCATCTATAATTTCACCATCTACAGCTATTTTTTCACCTGGTTTGCATATCACAATATCTCCTTTTTGAATTTCATCTAATGTAACAACAACTTCTTTTTCTTCTCTTATTATTGTTGCATTATTTGGAGTTATTGTCATTAATTCTTGTAATGCTTCTTTTGTTTTGTCTTTATTTTTGCTTTCAACAAATTTACCTATTTTTATAAAAAATATTACAATAGCAGCTGATTCATAATACAATTTTTCAACATACATTGTATGTCCTTGTAAAATTCGTATTGTTCCATATATACTATACACATAGCTTGCTAATACTCCTATCATAACTAGAGTATCCATATTTGGTGTTTTATGAATTAAATTTTTATATCCATTTTTTATTATGTCTTTTCCAAATAATATTACAATTGTTGTTAATATTAATAATGATATTGCATAATTAATTGGATGTGTAATCATATTCAAAAATGGAATAACTGGTAAACCTACCATGTGAGACATTGAAATATATAATATTAATATTGATATTACACTTATTCCTATTAATTTATATTTTTCATTTGATTTCTTCTTTTCTTCTTTTTCAAAATTATCTATTCCTAAACTTGTAAATCCTGCTTTTTCAACAAATTTTTCTACTTGTTCTAATGTTAATTTTTTTTCATCATATTCTATATTTGCATTATTCATAACAAGATTTACTACTGCTGTTTTTATTCCATCTTGTTTATTTAAGTATTTTTCTAAACCTGATGAACATGCTGAACATGTCATTCCATCTATTTTTAATAATACTTTCTTCATACTTTTTTCCTTTCTTAGTTTGCTTTAAATCCTGCATCCTCAACAACCTCAATTAACTCTTTTTCACTTACTTGTGTTTCATCATATTTTATATCTGCCTTTTTCTCTTCTAAGCTCACTTTTGCATCTTCTACTCCATCAACATTATTTAATACCTTTTCTAATCTTGTAGAACATCCTGTACAGTGCATTCCTTCTATATTTAATTTTACTTCTTTCATTTAATTTTCCTCCTTAAAATAATCTTTATTATCTATAACCTTTATTTTATTTTTTATCATATTCATCCAACAAGAATAAATATATTCTCCTTCTTCTTGTGGTGTGAATTCTATTTCATTTGTACCAATATCTAATTTTTTATCAATTTTAAAGTCTTTTATTATTATTTCATTATTACATCCTGTTAAATATTTTTTATCTACATTTATTATAATTTTTACAGGAATATCTTTTTGAACTATTATATCTTTATAATTACCATAATCCAAATCAAATTCAATATATTGATATCCATCTTCTTGAATTGTTTTTACATATTGTGTATCATCTTTTTTTGAAAAGATACTATTTATATCTATTCCAAATCCAACTAATGCTCTATTTAGCATTAATATTGATAAAATAAGTATTAATACAGATGCAACTTTATTTATTATTACTTTTGCTTTTCCTTTGCATAAATTTATAAAACTACCAAAGAACATCATAAGTGGTATTGTTCCTAGGCAAAACAAGAACATTGACATAGCTCCATAAAATACAGATGCTGTGCTTAATGCATATATTTGCATTGCTTGCAGTGGCCCACATGGCATGAATCCATTTAATATTCCTATTATAAAAGGATTTTTAATTTTTACTTTATTAAAACATTTACAATTTTTTAGTTTTCCACTTATCGTAATTACTCCAAGCATTGATAAACTCATTATTAGCATAAATATTGAAGCTATTAAAATAATTATATTTTGTATCATATAATTAATACTAAATACTTTTCCAATTCCACCTATTATTCCTCCAAGTATTGTATAAGATAAAAGCCTACCTATATTATATAATAATGGATTTTTAAACTTTTTTATTTTTCCTTCTTCTTTACTTGATGATGCATATAAATTTATTGCACCACACATTGATATACAATGTATACTTGTAAATAATCCCGTTACAAATAACATCCCTAATTGAATATTTGTATCTATTGTTGGAATCATGTTAAAAATATTAAATCCAAATATTTCATTTAAAAACAATATAATTAAAATAATAATACATGTTATTAATATAAATTCTAAAAGCTCAACATTATCATCAATTTTACTTTTCTCTTTTGATATATATTCTTTTTTGGTTATATATCCATTTTTATTGATTTCTTCTATTATATTTTCTAGATTTATTTCATCTTCATACCAAACTGTTGCTATATTTCTGTTTATTTTTACCTTTTTTACATTAAAATCACTTTGAATTATTTTATTTACTGTTTGATAACAATGTGTACACATCATTCCATCAATTTTAATATAAATTTTTTTCATTAGCGTAATCTCCTAAATAATTCCATTACTTCATCAATGATCTCTGTATTACCAGATTGAATTTCTGTTAATACACAACTTTTTATATGACTTTCTAATATTGAATTTTCTACACTTTCTAATGATTTACTTATTGCTGATAATTGAATCAATATATCTGCACAATATCTATCATCTTCAATCATTTGTTTTATTCCTCTTATTTGACCTTCTATTATGTTTAGTCTTTTAGTTAAGGCTTTTTTTTCTTCTTCTGTTCTGTGTGTTGACTTTTCACAACTTTCACATTTGCTACATTTTTCACACTTCATATATTCACTTCCTTTATTTTTTGATTTTATCTGCAAATCATTATACACCCCATAGGGGTATGTGTCAATATCTATTTTTTACATTTTTTCTGTTATAAAGGAACAAATAAGAAAAATTTTCAATTTTTCTTTGATTTGTTCTCATCCAATTTGAGTTTTCGACTAAACGGAGAAAATCTCAAAGGGCTAGCGATTGTAGCTTTTTATATAATAGGAAAGTAATACTTTCCTATTATATAAAAAAACAAGTCAGTCATCACATTTGTGATTAGCTGACCTGTTTTTTGTTTAATATTGTTTAGCCAACAGACAGGTAAAACTCAACCTGTTTGCTCTGAAGCTTTTTGGCATCAGATTTGACATCTTTAAAAATCTTCTCTAATGACATAATATTTTGAGCATAAACATCTATTTGGACTTCAACAGTTCCCATAGCAGAAACATCCCAAACAGAGGAATTAGGAGAAATAACAACATTTCCGTTAGCGAAAATATCTCCCAAAACACAAATATCTTTAAGAATCACATCTCCTTCTGCTCTAACATCATTCCCGATAGAACGAGTAATTACAAAATCTTCACCAGCCCGCACATTAAAAAAATCTGCATGATTGGCAAAAAAGCTTTCATCAACATCAATGTCATAGCCATTTGAATTACTGCCATTTGCCATATACACATTACCGGTAATACAAATATCAGTGTCAAGTTCTGCACCAGGCATAACTACGACATCACACTCAAATCTTTTTTCGTTATTCATTGTATTTTTTCCTTTTCTTTTTAAATTAAATTTGTTTTACAAGAATTCCGTCTTCAATCTGGCATCTTTTATCAATTTTAAGCTCATTTCCAGAGAAGATATTTTAAACAATAGTTCTTTTTTATTTCATATATGAAACCTCCTATAAAAAACCTGTTTTTAACTAATATAGTATACTCCAAAATACAATATTTGTCAATTTAATCACACATTCTATAAAAAACTAACAAGTCGGCTACCACATTCGTGATTAACTGACTTGTTAGTTAGAACACTTTTAATTAAATCTCTTCAGCTGCATCTCCTTAATAGCACAATGTTCACCAGTAAAAATTGCCTCTTCAGACATCAAGTAATCTGCTTTAACATCTTCAAAGCAATCAATCATTTCTGCACCACAGCAAACATTAACAATTGTTCTAGTTGCAAGAGTAACAGTTCCAAAAGATTGAACATCTCCAAGATCGCAACCGTTTTCGGCAACTACTTCAACATCACCAAAAACAGATTCTGCTGAACTATATCCCATAATATAGGCCTTATCTCCAGCAAAAATTTTTCCTATGATCGACATCTGACCAACAGAAACATTTTCACCTGCAGAAATGTCACCAATCTCACACATGTTACCAATGGTAACATCATTATCGGCCTCAATATTACCATCAATTACAACATGGTTGCCCACAATAACTTCAGGAGCCTTAATGTTACCACTCACATGACTGTTACTAGCAACATTCACAGGTACAGTGCTAAGGACATCTTCGGAGAATTTACCAGAGATTCTATTAACTATGTGTTCTTTGTTCTGTTTCATAAATGAAACCCTCCATAAATATTGTGAATATACGTACTTTTTTATTATAACGCAAAAAAGAATATTTGTCAATTTTATGTAACCATACTTATTACTATAGAACAATCTAAACAAATTTTTATTTAATTGTTTTCTTCAAAATATAATAAATTTTTGTTTCTAGTGTCTTTTTAAATCCCATCTTTTCGTATGCTCCTATTGTAGAATCTTCTTTAAAGCAATTTAAAACTATATCTTTTTCTTTATTCTCAAATACTATCTCTTTTAATACTGCTGTTCCAATTCCTTTGTTTTGGAGTTCTGGCATTATACAAATATTACCTATTTCAAAAGATTTATTATCTTTCGTTTTACCATTATAAAAACCTACTAATTCATCTTCTAAATATATTAGTTCTATATTTTTTAAATTTTCCTTCATAAATTTATTAAATAATTTCTTTTGGTTTTCTTCATTCCATTCTCCATAGATTTTTTCTATATATTTCTGACAAACTTTCTTTCTTAAATTATAAATAAATTTAATTTCTTCTTGATTACCATTTTTATATGGTTTTAATTCTAAATTTGGAACATCCCAACCTAATCTAATTTTCTTTTCTATAATACAGTTACTTTTCACGCTTTCAACTTTATCATTTTTTATGTGGTCGAAATTACGATTCTCCTCTGAAAAAACGCATCCACAATATTTTTGCATATAAAGTCCTAATTTTCTTGCTTCGTCTTGTCCCTCCTTAAACCCAGGTCTAAAATCTCTATATAAAAATGTTAATCCATATTTATCTGCCATTTCTTCGCCTATTCTCTTTAAAGCTTCATGATTTTGATATGGGCTTATAAGTAAAGTTGTTGAAAAAGTATCATATCCATTTTCTTTTGCATATTGGGCTGTTTGCTCAAGACGAACTCTATAACAATATTTAATACATCTATTCTCTAAATCGTCAACAACATTTTTGCAAAACTCTCTTAAACCATAATTTTCATCAAAAATGGCATTTACTCCTATACTCTGAGTATAATTCTTTAATGTATCTCTTCTAGCTTTATATTCTACATATGGATGTATATTAGGATTAAACCAATATACTGTAGGTTCAATTTTTTCATTTCTTAAACTTTTTATACAATATACACTACAAGGTGCACAACATGTATGTAATAATAACTTCATATTTCATCCTCTTCTCTCACTATTAACACATATTTTATATCATAAATTCATATTTTTTTCAACTATAACTAGAACTTCTAAAATCTTATTTTATTTTTTGAAATATCTTTATTTTTTTATTAAAAAGTGATATTATAAAATCAAAGTTAGCAAATTAACTAACTATTTTTTATACACAAGGAGAAAACAATAATGATACAAAGAGAAAAAAATCCAGCATATTTAAACTCTTTTCTAGACTATTCAATAACAATATTAAATAAATCGCCAAATTCAGTAAAAGAATATAATTATGATTTAACTAACTTTTTTAGATTTATAATGATTCGCTTTAATATGACAAATGCCAAAAACCCCGAAAACATTGATATAACAAAATTTACAAATGAAGATTTAAAAAAAATAACTTTAGAAGATATACATTCATATGTTTCACATTTGGCAATTGACAAAAGATCAAAACCAGCAACAAGAGCAAGGAAAATTTCAACAATTAGAATATTTTTTAAATATGCTACAGTAAAAGAACATATTCTTGATACAAATCCTGCTCAGAACCTTGAAACTCCAAAACTTGAAAGAAGAATGCCAAAATACTTATCTTTGGAACAAAGCCAAAAATTATTAAAAGTAGCTGACAATACAAAAAATCGTAATTATAAAAGAGACTTTGCCATTACAACCCTTTTTCTAAACTGTGGAATGAGATTATCTGAATTGGTAGGAATTAATATTAAAGACATAGACTTCGATGAAAACAAAATGACTGTTATAGGAAAAGGCAATAAAGAACGTACAATATATTTAAATAAATCTTGCATAAATGCAATTAAAGATTATCTTTCTTCTAGACCTGCTCCATCTCTTGTAAAGCATGATTCAAAAAATTCTGAAAAAGCTTTATTTCTTAGCGAACAAAAAAAAAGAATTAGTAATAGAACAGTCCAACTTATTATTACTAAAGAATTGGCTGCTGCTGGATTAGATACAAAAAAATTATCTGTTCATAAATTACGTCATACGGCCGCAACATTGATGTACCAATATGGAAATGTTGATATTAGAGCACTTCAAGAGCTCCTTGGTCATGAAAGCATTGCTACAACTGAAATTTATACTCATGTAAGTAATGAACAAGTTAGAGAAGCTATTGAAAAAAATCCTCTAAACAATTTTTAATTATAATTTATTTATACGAAAGGAATTATTAAAATGGTCCCATTATTTAAAAATACAACAAAATACACTGAAAAAAGTTATCAACAATTTGTTAATTTTCATGGAAATAAATTTAACTTATCTTATAATTTCTATACAATTATAAGTCTTATGTTAATAATATATTGTATAGTATATAGTTTTATTCAAAAATCTTATCTACTTTCATTTGTTTTTACTTTAATGTTTTTTGGCTATATAATTATAAGAATATATCTTCCAATGAAAAAATACACAAAAACTAAAGATAAATATGAAAAAACATCTTCATATTTTACTTATAATTTCTATAAATATTATTTTGAAATAGAAAATACAAAAATTTATTATTTTAAACTATACAAAGTTTTTGAAACTCAAGATTATTTTTATTTATATCTTGATGAAGATACTGCTTTTCTTGTAAGCAAATCTGGTTTTAAAATAGGAACACCTAAAGATTTTTCCGAATTCATAAAGAAAAAATGTATGTTTAAATATAGTAAAGAAAAATAATAATATATTCGACAAAATATTCCTTCTATTCATATTATATATAAATAATATGAAAGGAGGATTTTTATTGTGCAATTAGAAGGAAAAAGAATTGGCTTTGTATTTACAGGCTCATTCTGTACATTTAGAAAAACTATTGAAGAATTAAAAAAAATTGTGAAAGCGAAAGCAAAAGTAATTCCAATTATGTCAGAACATAGTTATACAATGGATACAAAATTCGGAAATGCTATTGATTTTATAAATGAAATAGAAAATATTACAAATGAAAAAATTCTACATACAATTCAAGATGTAGAACCATTAGGCCCAAAAGATATGCTTGATATTTTAGTTGTTGCTCCTGCAAGTGGAAATACAATGGCAAAGCTTGCAAATGATATAATTGATGGTACTGCAACAATGGCTGTTAAATCTCACTTACGTCGTGAACGACCTGTTGTAATAGGAATTTCTACTAATAATGGTCTTTCTGGTGCTGGTGAGAATATTGGCAAATTATTAAATAGAAAACATTACTACTTTATTCCATTTAGGCAAGATAATCCTATTACAAAACCTCGTTCTCTTGTTTTTGACCCAACTTATTTATCAAAAACTATTGAATATGCTTTGAATAATGAACAAATTCAGCCTATTATTTTATAAGTAAAAAGAAGCGGTATTTAATACTGCTTCTTAAAACTATGTATTTTCATTCATCAACAAATATTTACCCTCATAAACTTGTTTTACACCATCTATCTTTTCAAAATCTTTAGGTTCTACAAATCTGCTTTTTTTATTAAATTTACAAATATGTGCCTTTTCTAATACATCTGCCACAAAGAAACTACAAACATATCTATTTTTGAAACGAACTGGGATTTTAAAAAATCTTAATACAATACCAATAAAATCATATTTATATAAATCAGAATGAATTTTCATATACTTGATTATTTTTTTCAAATTTCTATATTGTTTTTTGGTAACTTCTATTTCGAATATTCTACAAGTTGTTTCATTAAATTTATTAAAAAAATCACCATCTCTATTTTCAATAACAAATCCACTGTTTATTATTGAATTTAATTCTTTTCTACCAAAGCTATATATTTTATCACATTCTGGAGTTAATGATATTGCTATATGACTATATTTATAATGTGTAAAAAGTTTTATGAGTCTTGATGGCATTGTATGTGTATGCATCTGTATAATATATATCTTATTGCTTTTCATTTGTTAGTTTATTCACCTCTTATAATACTATTTATCTTGTTACTTTTTATTACATCTTTTTTTATTGTAACACAATAGATTACAATTGTCACTATTTCATTTACAAAATATTAAAAATTAATTCAACTCTAAATAAATCACCATCTAGTTTCAAATTAAATACACCTTTTTGAATCTCTGTTAAATTCTGTGCTATTGATATCCCAAGTCCACTTCCCTCAGTTGTTCTTGATTTATCACCTCTAACAAATCTTTGCATTAATTCTTCTGCAGATATATTAAGTTTTTCTTTTGATATATTTTTCATTTCTATATATACTTCATTTGATTTTTTTATTATATCAATATATACTCTTGAATTTTCTAAAGCATATTTTGAAATATTACTAAATAAATTTTCTACAATTCTATACATATATCTACTATCTGCTAATATATATATTTCACTTTCTTTTGCTTCTAATAATATTTCTAATTTTTTCGCCTCAAACTTATCTTCAAATTCACCAATTGCTTGATTTAATAATTCTACAATATTAATCTTCTCTATTTGTAGTTTTACATTTCCTGTAGAAACTTTTGAAGCTTCAACTAAATCTTCAATTAATTTTTTTAATCTTTGTGATTTTGAATCTAATATTTCTATATATTCATTAGCTTTTTCGTTTCTTATATCTTCCTTTTTTAATAAATCAACATAATTGATTATAGATGTTAACGGCGTTTTTATATCATGTGATACATTTGTTATTAATTCTGTTTTTAGCCTCTCACTTTTTATTCTATCTTGTATTGCTCTTTCAAATCCATTTGATATATCATTTATATAATCAACTGATTGGTAAAATTCTGGTAAAAATTCTTTTCTTTCTAATGCATCATTATTATTTCCTTCATACATTTCTTTTAATTTTTCTTCTATTTTATCATAATCTGCAATTGCTTTTAATAATCTAAAAATAAATATTACTACTATTACTGTTTCCAATACGGCTGTAAAAAGTAAATTTTCGTGGAATATTAGTAAAATTATAATTACAAAAACAATAGCTATTACACAATCTAATATAAATTTCTTAGTTGTCTTATCAAAAAATTTAGATGTTCCTTTAAGTTCTTTAAAAAACTTTTCTAATTTTGAAAATATTTTTCCTAACTGTTTAAATATTTTTCCTATTATTGTACTTTTCCAAAACATCTTTGCTTTTAATCTTCTTACAATTGTATCAAATATTATTGCAATTACAATATATATTGAAAAATATATAGTTACTATTAAAGAAACTTCTAAAGATATATCAGAAGGAGTTACTCCACCAAATGTCATAAGAATTATTATTGTAAAAATTGCTACACCTATTCCCAATATGATCTCTAATGGTATTTTATCAAAATCTGTTGTTAAAATTCCTTCTACTCCTTTTTTATGTCCTATTGATATACTTAAATATAATAAAATTAAAATTGTCATCATTGTTGATATTGGAACTAATACATAAATAACTGTTTGATATGGTTTTAAAATCTCAATAAATTCATTTGACAATGCTTGATTAGAATTCTCTGCAAATTTTGGAGTATATGATGTATAAATTTGAAAATCTTCTATATGTGCTGTTATATATTCTAAATCACTAGTAGTTGATTTTCCTACAATAACACCATCTTCAGATCCAGTTTCAAGTTGTAAAAGTTCATCTGTTGGTCCAACTTCTACATTATTTCTTGTAAAATATTTATATGTAAATAATTCTTTATATTGTTTTGCTCTTTTTCTTAGAATTGATGAATCTGTTTCTACTTTTCCATTTACTATATTAAAAGTTTTGTTACCATCTACATTAGCTATATAATTTTTAATTGATTCAATTGTACTTACCTCAGATGTTAATTCAACATTAGTAAGTGCTTTATTATTATATATTATCAAAAAATACATTCTTGGTGCATCATAACTAAATTCACCATTTGCTGAATAAAAAATATATGAATCTCCATCTTCAATGTTTTTATATTCAGGATTTTTATATATCAATTTTCGTGCTATGTCTGATAATCTTGTCATATATAATGACATAAATGATTCTGATTCAAAATATTTTTCTTCATCATAATATGTGGCATCTTTTACTTGAATATAAAATATTGATATTATTAATATTCCAACAAAAATTGGTAACATTATATAACTAAATAATTTTAGTATTCTACTGTTTCTCATTTTATTTTTTTCTCCTTATTAAAGGTTTTCTACTTTATATCCAACTCCCCATATTACTTTTAAATATTTAGGTTCTTTTGGATTTACTTCAATTTTTTCTCTTATATGTCTAATGTGGACTGCAATAATGTTTTCTGCCGCAAAACTTTCTTCTTCCCATATATTTGTATATATTTCGTCTATTGAATATACTTTCCCTTTGTTTTGTGTTAAAAATTTCAAAATATTATATTCTGTTGGTGTAAGTTTTACTTCTTTACCATCTACAACAACTTTTTTTAATTCATCATCAATTGTTAAATTTCCTGCTTTTATTAGTTCTGCTTTTTCTGATAAAACATTATTTTTTGAACATCTTCTTATAATTGCATTTACTCTTGCAATCAATTCTTCTGGATTAAATGGTTTTGTTATATAATCATCTGCTCCTATATTTAAACCATTTATTTTATCTATATCTTCTGATTTTGCTGATAATAATATGACTGGTATATCTTTATTTTTTCTTATTTCTTCTAATGTTTCTATTCCATCTTTTTTGGGCATCATTATATCCATTATTATTAAATTAATTAGATTCTCATTTATTTGTTTTAAAGCTTCTTCTCCATCATAAGCTTTATAAATTAAATAATTTTCTTTTTCTAAATATATTTCTATTGCTTTTACTATTTCTTTGTCATCGTCTACTACTAGTATGTTATACATAAAATTTTCTCCTTTATAACTTTTTCTTCATTATTATAACATGTTTTGAGCTATTTCGGAATATCTGTTTTATTAATTTTTTATTAAAAACTCTTTTATTACTTTTCCAAAAATATTGCACATTTATTTTTTTAATGATATTATAAAAAATAATGAAAGGAATATTACAATGGAAAATAATAAAGAAATAATATTAAATGAAAAATTTGACTTCTATGATCAAACATATCTAAAAACATATAATTTAAATAAATCTATTCAATATCAATTAAATATTTTAGATTCATTAGATTTATTCACTCGAAAACATTCTGAAAATGTTGCTACTGTAACTTGTAATTTATGCAAAAAATTACATTGCACAAAAGGTTTTACAGAATATTGTGTAACATGTGCATATATTCATGACATAGGAAAAATGTTTATTCCAAGTGAGATCTTGCAAAAACCATCTGTTTTAACTGATAAAGAATTTGAAATTATGAAAACCCATACTACTTTAGGATATCAACTTTGTTTAAAAGATAAAGCTCTAAGACCATATTATGCAGGTCCATATTATCATCACGAAGCTCTTGATGGTACAGGATATCCTCAAGGACTAACAAAAAAAGATATTCCATATGAAGCTCAAATAATAAGAGTTGCAGATGAATTTGATGCTATTGTTAGCAAAAGACAATATAAATCACATATAAATATTTCAGATGCTTTAAAAATAATTATAAGTAATACACAACCATCCCCTAATGCTCCTATTGGCACAGGATATACTACTGCTGGCAAAAACAATAAATTAGTTGTAAAAAAATTAATAAAAGTTGTTATTGATGATACAGAATATGAAATTGCTTGTACAATGAATTATGTTAAATATTTAAAACAAGAAATTGATAGACATAAAAAGATTTCTGATTTAATTAATAAAATGAATTCTTCTAAAAAACAAATTGATATTGATTTTTATAAAGAATATATACCTTGCTTATTTAAAAACAATGAAAATTTTGAGAATTTTAATAAAATTCACCAAGAATATTTAACTGCTTATGATTTAAAACAACAAACAGTAAAGGATTTGTTCACAGAAATAGATAAAATAAAAAAATTAAAAGTTTAAAAAAACCAATATTACAAATGTAATATTGGTTTTTTTTATTCTACATCATGTCTTGCTAAAATTCTAGCAGGCCTTTTTCTTAGAATTTTAAATAATGGTAATAATCCAACTAATATATTAACTCCAAATATAATCAAAACACTTAGACCTATTGTTTGAAAATTAACAATAAATAATCTTGATGCTGATTGAATTTTAATAATTGATGCCAATATATATGTCATAAGTGCAATTCCTGGTACACTTCCAAATACAGTAATAGCAATAATTTCACCCAAGAACATTCTATATATATCTGATTTTTTTACTCCAATTGCTCTAAATACTCCAATTTCTTTTATCCTTGATAAGAATGATGCTCTCATCATCAAATATATTTCAACTAGTGATATTGCAAGTATTATTGAGGCTAATATTATTGCACTTTTTACCGAATCTTTTTTATATTCTAGATAGTCACTTCTATCTTTTTCATATCTATCAATAATATTCAACCTATACTCATCTTTAAATTTATTTATAACTTGTGATCTATCTTTTGCATATATTGTCATTGAATTTTGCTTATTAATTACATTATATTTTACTGTATTATTATTTACAAGATATGCCTGTAAATCTGTTTGACTATCATAATATCCAACAACTACAAGTTCTTCTCCATTTATTTGTGCTTTTATTGGTTTATTTAATTTCATAGTATCTTTATTAATTTGATTTACTATAACTTCATAATCATTTTCTGGTAATCTTCCTTTTGTTAATGTAATATCATCTAAAAATAAATTATAATCCATTACTTCACTATCTGTTGTTTCTTCTTTATAAACACTAGAAAACCAATCATTTACATTATTTGCACCTGTGGCATTTGCGATTATATTTACAAACATTGATTTATTAACAAATATAGACTCTGCTTCTGTGTCTGCAATTCCAACTATTTTAAAGTCTTTTAAGTTTTTGATAGTTAAACTTCTTCCTAGCAAATCTTCATCTGTTTTTATTCCTAAACTTCCTGCCATTCCCATATCTGATGTGACAGATTGTACTACTCTTTTATCTACTACAATTTCATACTCATTTTCTGGCATTCTACCTTTTATTAAATTATCTGCTGTTATTGTATCTATAGCTACTAAATATCCATTAACCATTGCAGGACGTGTTGCTGTCTGATAATAATCCTTATTATTTAATGTAAATATAACTCCTCCGCTTCCAGGCAATATATAATCAATTCCAGGATCTTGTTCATATTTTAGGAAATCATCAACACTTATTGTAGTGTTTTCAACCTGTAAATAATTTCTATCTATTTGCATAAAATCTATATCTCTTACATCTAATGCACCATATATACTACATATTGCATATACAACAAACATACTTGATGCAAAAAATCCTAATAATAATAATTTTTTTAGTATAGTATAATTTGAAATTCTTTTAAAACCTGTAATTATTGATTTTGCTATTCCATAAATTGATTTATATTTTGCTTTATATTTTTTATCAGATATATTTTCCAAATTATATTTTTCTTCATCATAAATGCTTTTATCAATCTTTTTGTAATGATCATCTACTAATTCTATTGATGAATTTTCATCAACAACTTCTACCTTGTTTTCTGATTGGATATAGATATTTCCATCTTTTATTGCTAATTTTATATTAATCTCATCTTGCTTGTTATCAGAATATATATTTACCTTAATATCATCTTTATCGATATTATTAATATTTTCAAAATCTTTTAAATATAATTTGTTATCTAATCTATATTCTAATGATTCTTTTGGCTCATTTTCATAATCTTTAACAATTTTTCCATCTTGAAGTTCTATAATTCTTGAAGCATAAAAATTTGCTAAATCTACTTCATGTGTTACAAGAATTACTAATTTTTCTTTTGAAATTGCTTTTATTATATTCATTACTTGTAAAGAATTTTTACTATCTAAGTTACCAGTTGGTTCATCTGCAATTACTATACTTGGATTTTTTACAAGTGCTCTTGCTATTGCGACTCTTTGTTTTTCTCCACCTGATAACATTTTAGCAGGTCTATTTCTATATCTGTACATTTTTACTTCTTCAAGAACATAATTTACTCTTTTTTGTATTTCTTTTTTATTTTTTATTCCTATCATTTTTAATGATAGTGCAACATTATCATATACAGACATATTTTCTAACAATTTATAATCTTGAAATATATATCCCATATTTAGATTTCTTATTTTATCAACTGTATAAGCTCTTTTATGTGTTATTTTTTTACCATTTATGTATATTTTTCCACTATTAACTTTATCAAGTCCACCTATTGCATTTAATAATGTTGTTTTTCCACTTCCGGAACTCCCTAAAATTGCAACTAATCCATTATCACCTAATTCAAGAGATGTATTATTTATGATATGCATTTGATTTCTTTTTCTTCTATTAAAATATTTATTTACTTTTACTAATTTTATCATAATATTACACCTCCTCATTATATCTGTTCATTGCAGAACTTTTAAATATTTTCTTTGCAAACTTTCTTGCTATTAATTGTGTTACTACAAATAGAATTAGATACATTAAAATACATTCATTTAATGTTATATATTTTATTAGATTTGCAATAAATTCGATTTTTATAATATCTTGTTTTACCAGATATCCAAAGGTTAATACCATTAAATATGATAATGTTGAATTTATAAATAATTCAATATTTAATATTTTTCTTGTACTCTTAGATGTTGCGCCTAACATTCTTAAAGTTGTATAATATATATTTCTTGATTTTAGAATAATACTTATTATTAAATATGATATGAAAAATACCACTATTATTACAAATATTGTTACTACTACTTTAAATATTTTTACAATCTGACTTTCATTTTCATATTCAACTTTAAAATCTGTAGCTTTTTTAGGCTTTAATCCTAAATTTTCCAGTTCACTCATTGTTTGATCTATTACGTTTGAATTTTTTACATATACACTTGATTGATATGATGGCTTGTCATATAATGAGTTGTAATCATCAGGATTTATAATTATTGCATTTTGATAATAACTATAATCTGTATATCCTGTTAACTTCTTTAGATTTGACTTTGTAAATGTTTTTGTAATTGTTAAATCAATATTATCTTCATAATAAATATTGCTTACACTTATATTTATATTTTGATTTATTATTTTATTATTTTTAAATTGATATTTTAAATCATCATTTACAATTGCTGTACCTGGTTCAACATTTTCACTTGTTTCAATAGTGTATTGTACATATTTATCATTTAATAATGTTTTCATATCACTATATTGATTATGCACATAAGATCTTACTATTTTTTTAACTTCATTTGATACATAAAAAGTTCTATCATATATAGTATTGTTTTCATTATATTGAATTCCAACTATTTTTACTGTTTTTATTGTATCTCCTTCTCTATATGATTTTTGTAGCGAAAATTCACCATTTAATGTTTTATCTAACATTTGTATTATAGTATAGTCATCTTTATTTGCTTTTAAAATGATTTCATCATTATTTTCTGGCATTCTTCCTATATCTAGATTTCCTTTGAAATTATTTATATCTTTTATATATCCATAAGTGTTTAGTGTATCATTTCTTAATATAAATTCTGTATCTAATGAAATATCATCTTCTACTATATAGTCTATATTTGATAATTGTTTTATTTTACTATAATCATCTTCTGTAAATGGTTCTCTATTTTGTTTATTTATTAATATTCTTTCTTTTGAAATATCTCTTAAATTTGCACTATATCCACTACTTTCTTCTGTTGAATGTTCTACTAATTTAAATGCTGAATATTCAGATAAAAATGCAACACTCATAAATGTAAATACTATAAATAATAATATAAATTTTGAGAATATATTAAATGTATTTCTGATTCCTAATCTATATTGATTTGGAATTGTTATATTTTTCCCACTTGCTTGTGTTATTTTTGAATCTTCATTTATATTTTTTATTTCAGTATTTTGTATCATTCTTCCATCATGCATTTTTATTATTCTTGTTGCATATTTTTCAACTTGTTCTATATTATGTGTTACAATAACTACTAATTTGTCTTTGGCTACATTTTTTAATAATTCTATAATTTCATATGCTGACTTTGTATCTAAATTTCCAGTTGGCTCATCTGCAACAATTATTGGTGTGTCTTTTACAATTGCTCTTGCTATTGCTACTCTTTGTTTTTGCCCTCCTGATAGTTTTGATACTTTTGTGTTTTTAAATTTTGTGAGTCCTACTTTATCAATTATATCAAGTACT
The DNA here is from genome assembly GCA_001915995.1 of Clostridium sp. 26_21. GTDB lineage: Bacteria > Bacillota > Clostridia > TANB77 > CAG-508 > CAG-269. The sequence goes on along the minus strand of MNRO01000019.1, from coordinate 183,422 downwards.
TTTTTCTTTATTTGTTTTCTTTTATATCCATTTAACAGTAATACTAGTTCTACATTTTGGTATACTGTATAACTATTAATTAAATTGAAACTTTGAAAAATATTTGCTATATATTTTTTTCTATATTCTTCAAAGTCTTTTTCAGTATAGTGGCTTGTTTCTTTGCCATTTATATACATTTCTCCTTCTTCATAACTGTCAATTCCTGATATTACATTTAAAAGTGTACTTTTCCCACTTCCAGATTCTCCTGTTATTACTACAAATTCACCTATGTTTAATTCTAAATTTACTTTTGATATTCCTGTTGCTACAATTCCATTTGTATAATAAATTTTTGATACATTTTCTAATTTTAACATATGTATTTCCCCTTTTTATTTTTTTGGTAAGAGAATAAATAAGAAAAAATATGGCAATTTTTTTCTTACCATATTGATTATATAATTTTATTAATTTGTAGTCAATGAATATTTTATTAATTTTCCTCTCACAAGTAATCTATGTGAATTAACCCCATATGGAGTGCAAGTAATAAGTGTAGCAAACTGTTTCCCATCTTCAATTCCCAAATTTTCTGTATTATTAGGTTCTACTACAAGAATTTGATCTACCTCATAAACAAATTTATATTTTAAAACAGATATTTCAAATTTATCTCCAATTTCCATCTTATTTAAATCTGTTAATAACTTAGCAGAAGGTAAACCTGTATGCCCTGCTAAAATAACATGTGAACTTGGACTATCAACAGGCAATGATGAACCTTTCATATGACCTATTCCATTTTGCAAAACAGATCTTTCACTTCCATGAAATATTGGTGCTTTAACATTTATTTTATCTATTGTTAAATATCCCATTATTCCTGAATCATCTAATGATAATAAATCATAATATCCTCTTTCATCTGCCTTTTCTGTATTTTCTTCTAATGTTCCAGAAAGTAATAAATTATTATATTCCTGAGCTTTTCTAATCATCAAATTATATTCATCATTTGTTAATTTTTGTATCTTAACATCATATTCAGATACTTCTTTTGTTTGAAGTCTTTCGTTAATAAAATTACTAATAAAAGGATATAAAAATATTAATAATCCTATAACAAATATCATTACAAACAAAATGTTTATCCAATATTTCTTAAAAAATTTTAACATTATTATATCCCTTTCATACTAATTTTCTTTTGAATATACTGATTTATTTTTCTTCATTTTTATAACTAAAACACCTAATGCACTAATCATTAAAACAATTCCTGCAGTTGTAAAGAGTGTTGTTCCCATTCCACCTGTTGATGGTAAAAGTCCTTTTTGAGCATTTAATATGTCAATACTAAATTCTGCAACACCATCTTTTGTTTGTACTCCTGTAACATATCCATTTGCTGAATTTGACATTGGTAAATATTCAAAATCTGCATCTTCAAGAATTCCATCATCATTAAATCTTGGTGTTATTTTAAATACAAATTCAAAGTTTGGTGTATTATATCCTTCTGGAGCTTTTGTTTCAATTAATGTATATGTTCCTTCTTTTAATCCTGATATTTGAATTTTTCCTGCATCAACTTCTGCACCATCTTTTTCTTTTGTTCCTGATGAAGTTAATACTGTTGCATCTTCTTTGTTTTCAACTTCTCCTGTGAATTTTCCATTTTCGTCAAATGTAGCATATTTTCCATTTGAAAGTTTTAATATGAATTTTGCACCATTCAATGTTTCAGCTTTTGAATTCTTTTTTGTTATATCAAATGTAAATGAATATACATGAACAATATCTGGTGTTGATTCACCTTTTCCATCTGTTTTTGGGTCATTTGAGTATATTAATTTTACTTGGTTTGTATTGTCTTTTTTAATTGCTGCATCTGAATTTAATTTTGCAGAATATGTAATTTTTATTTCTGCACCAGCATTGTCTTTTTGTGAAATAAAATCATTGAATTTTATCTCTAAGCTTGTTGTTCCATTTGCATTTTTTGTTGTAGAAATTGTTGCATTTGTATATGTTTTGCCACCTATTGTTATTTCTATATCATCATTAAAGTCTAATCCTTTTGACATTGTATCTTCTACATTGAATTCATATTTGTCATATCCAATCATTCTTGGAACTTCTGTTGTAATTGTAAAGTTTACATTTTCACCAACATTTGCTGTTGCCACATCTGCCTCTTTTTCTATGTGAATATCATCTGTTTTAATTTTTACTTCTTCACTTTGAATTAAGCTTGAAAGTATTGCTGCTGATCTAGCTTTTGATACTGTATTATTAGGATTTTCTGTTTCATCATATACTAAATAATATCCTTCATCTAATCCTGTAAATTCAACATATCTCTCATCTTCTCCAACTGTTTTTGCATCTATTCTTGAAGTTTTGCTTGCTAATATTGCACTATTAGCAGGATCTGTACAGAAATTATAATATTCTAATGCTAAATTTGTTAAACTTGTAGAATCATTTTCATAATTTCTTAATTCCTCTAATACTTGATATATATTTGCATATCCTTTACTTGTAAAGAATCCTTCTGATGCTAAACCATCCCATGAATAATGGTAATTATCATTGTCTTCTACTGTTAAATTAAATAATTTATATACTGATAATGTTCTTCCTGCTACATCACCTGTAACAGTTAATGTTAAGTTATTAGCAGCAAAACTTAGTGGACATACTGCAATAATGGCTAATAAAACAATTGTCAAAATTGAAATAATTTTTTTCATTTTCTAATGTTCCTTTCTAATAAATAAAATAAGTGAAGTACCAATTAAAAAGATACCTATTAAACAAATCTTAAAATTTCCATCACCTCCTGTTTCTGGCATAATTGTATATGAATCTATTGGAGTTAACTTATTTGTGAAATTTAGCTTTAACATTTGTTTTTCTTCCAATAGTTCTTCATTATCATCAGCATAATTGTTATATCCCAATATACTTGCCTTATCTCCTAAAGTTTCTTTTTTAGATTGATTTTTATATGTACCTATTGTTACTTTAGGATCTTGTATATTATATGAACATGAGGTAGTGTAATATGGTAAATTATAATTATCTTCTTTTATTGTATATGTTATCCCATATTTTGTTTTCACTTTCCATTTATATGTTAATATATATTCATCATTTGTTGAATTGTTTTCTATATCATAATGATTTTCTAAATTTAATATTTTTATATCTGTTCCACCTTTTAATGTAATATTAAAAGGTGATTTTGATATTGATTTATTTTGTTCAAATGAATATCCTGTTAATTTTTCAATTACATCTTTGTTTCCTTTAAATGTTTTTGTTACTATTATTTGACCTTCTTTTCTTACTAATTTTCCATCTATATGCCAGAAATTACTATGCAATTTGAATACATACCATCTTACTTCATAATGGTCTGTATTTAATTCATCTACTTTTATGCTTTTTCCATCTATTGATAATGTATTTACATATTGCTTTAATTCTTTAAATATGTATTCATCTGTTGGAAATGATACTATATATATTGAACCATCTTTTTTGTCTCCAACTAATTTTCTTATTTCTTTATCTGCTTTATATGAATTATCTTTAGTTTCTCCTACTATATAATAGTTTGTGTCTGCTGTTGCATTTTTTACATCACATTCCCATAACATTGGTGTAAATTTGTCTGGGTCTTGCCCTCCTACATTTTCTCCTGCGTCCAACGCTTCTGATTTGTAATTTATAAAAAATCTTACATATTGATAGTTTTTCTTTTTTTGAGCTTGAGTACTAATTGCTTTTTCTTTTGTTGATTGTGTTATAGTAGTTTGTTCTTGTTTTTGTTGTATGCTATCTTCTTGTTCGTTTTCATTTGTAGTTGTTTTTATATCATTATTTATTGTTTCTTCTGATTGAGGCTTGACACTTTTAGTTAGATTAGTTGATTCTGTAATTGCTGTTTTTGTACTTTGAGTTATATTTGTTTGCTTATCTATACTTGTCGAAATTATATCTTCTGCATTTACAATAGTTGTGGCTATAAATAAAGTTATTATTATAATTACAAAGTTAAATATTATTTTAGAAAATATTTTTATATTCATTATGTTTTCCTTTCTTTTAATACTTACTTTAAAATTATATGCAGTCATAAAAGAAATAGAACCATAAAAAAAGAAAAGAGATTGAAAAAATCTTGACAATTTTCAACCTTTTTTTAATATGAATTTACTTAAATTTCTTTCCAACTTCTAAAGAATTTCCTCTTAAAAAATCACCAATATTCATTTTTTTTGCATTTTCAGCCTGAATTTCAATAACTTTAATTATACCATCTTTAGCTTTTATATATAATCCATCTTTACTATCTGATTTTATAATTGTTCCATTATCTTTATTCTCATATTCTGACTGACTTGGTAATATTTCAACCTTCCAAAACTTAAATTTTTTCTCATCTAAAAATGAATATGTTCCCATTATAGGATTTAATCCTCTAACTAGATTTTTTATTTCTGATACAGATTTATTTTGCCAATCGATTTTTGACATTTCTTTATCAAGCATTGGTGCAAGAGTAAAATTATCACCTTGTGGAATTCTTGGAGCTGTTCCATTTTCAATTTGTTTTAATGTTTCAACTAATAAATTTGCTCCTATTTTTGAAAGTCTATTCCATAACTCTCCTGTTGTTTCATCTTCACCAATCTTTACTTTTTCTGTCAATATCATATCACCTGTATCCATACCAATATCCATGTACATTGTAGTAACACCTGTTTCTTTATCACCATTAAGTACTGACCATTGTATTGGTGCTGCACCTCTATATTTAGGAAGAAGTGATGCATGAACATTTATACAACCATATTGAGGTATATCTAATATTTCTTTTGGCAATATTTTTCCATATGCAACAACACATATTATATCAGGATTTAAAGATTTTATTTCATTTATAAACTCTTCATTTTTCTTTACTTTTTCTGGCTGAAACACTGGTAAATTCTTTTCAATAGCAAACTCTTTAACAGGTGTTGCAATCATTTTCATTCCTCTTCCTTTTGGCTTATCTACATTTGTAACAACTGCTAAAATGTTATGTCCAGCATTATATATTGATTCTAATGAATCTCTTGCAAAGTCTGGAGTTCCCATAAAAACTATTTTCATTTTTATCACATTCCTTCCTATTATTTTGATATTTCTTTTGCTAAATCAGCATAATTTTCAATTGTTAAATTTTCAGCCCTAACATTTTCATTTAAACCTAGTTTATTCAAAATCTTTATTCCTTCTTGTTTGCTTATAAAAACTTGTGCATTTGTCAAAGCATTTAATAATGTTTTTCTTCTTTGCATAAAAGCACTTTTTATTATCATAAACATTACCTTTGGATTTTCTACTTTAACAACAGGTTCTTTTCTTATTTTCATTTTTATAACTTCTGAGGTCACTTCTGGTTCAGGTATAAATGAACTATTAGGAACTTCCATAATTTTTTCTGAATCACAATAATAATATATTGTATATGTTATTGCACCTGTATTTTTTCCACTTGGAACTTCTATTAACCTATCTGCAACTTCTTTTTGAATCATTACTGTTATACTTTCTATATCTAGTTTTTCTTCTAATAATTTCATTATAATTGGAGTTGTAATATAATATGGCAAATTAGCTACTATCTTTACATTTTTGATCTTTTCATTTTCTTTATTTTCTTTAATTATTTTATTAAGATCAACTTTTAAGACATCATCATTTATAATTTCAAAATTGGAATATTCTTCAAATCTATCTTCTAATATTTCTATCATTTTTTTATCTAATTCTATACATAATACTTTTCCTGCTTTTTCTAATAAATACTTTGTTAATGTTCCAAGCCCTGGTCCTATTTCTATTACCATATCATCTTTAGAAATTTCACTACTATTAACAATATTTTCAACAACTTCACTATTTATTAAAAAGTTTTGTCCTAAATCTTTATTTGCTCTAATACCATACTTTTTCATTATATTTTTAGTTTCGTCAACTAAATTTGCCATTATCAAAAACCCTCCTTAAAAGATATAGAAAGGCTAAAAATTAAACTTTTCAGCCTTATGATTTTATATTTGAAACTACACAAGTTCCATTTTCATATTTTAATGTTATATTTTGTTTTAATGTTATAAAATTATTCATATTTTGCTTTTCAATTTCATATGTTGTCTCATTACCTTTTATACTTTCCACCTCAATTTTATTAATCATATAATCTTGTTGTTTTCCAGTAGTTTCTTTCATATATAGATTACCATTATATTCTATAAACTCACTAAATTCACTTTTTAATATATCCTTTGTCATATATTTCATCATCGTTTTTTCAAAATCATCATATTTAATTCCTGTAAATACATATCCTGTATACTCATCTGGCAATTGTTCTCCTGTGTCTTCTACTGTTTTACTAATATTTAAACTATTTAGTAAATATTTAGTTCCTCCTATTTTCAAATTAACAAGTCTATCATAATTATAAATTGTTGTTTGTGCAAGAGTTTCTGGAATTCTTTCTGATATTTGTACTGTCATCAATGTTTTCATTGCTTCATTATAATATTGATCATATAAACTATTCTCTCCGACAATTTCAAGCGCATACATATATCCATCTTTCATTATAGCTAAAATTTTGGCTTTTTGTTCTTTATTTGTTGCATCGAATTGTCTCCATTGAATATCAGATATCGTCTGAATTTTTGTATACTCAATATTGGCATAAATTGAATGTTCTAACATTTGAGATTTTAAATCTTCATTTGTCATATCACTTTTTTCAAGATAAACATTTATTCTAATATCATCTGCAGTTCCATCTTCATTTTGTTTTATAGGTCCTTGTATATAAAATATTATTGAACCATTTTGTTTTTCAACAACATTCCATGAATCTGACAATTTTCCTATATCTAAGCTTATTACATTATTCGAATATATTTTTTCTTCTTTTTGGTTTTCCACTATATTTTCATTTGAATTACTAATTTCATTTTGATTATTTTCAGCTTTTGTTTTTCCTTTAGAAAAGTTTTTAAAAGCAAATATAATACAACATATTCCAATAATTATTAAAAGTAATGTTCCGAAATTCATTTCAAATGCTTTTTTCTTCTTTCCCATTTTACTTTTCCCTTCTACATTTTATCTGGCATTTGTATTCCTAGTAAATTTGCTCCAGTTTTTAATACTTTGCCAGTTGCATATGTTAAAAATACTCTTGTATTTTGTATATCTTTATTATCTGTAATAATTTTATTTTCATTATAAAAATTACTATATGCTTTTGCAACATCTATCAAATATCTTGATAATATTGATGGTTCATTTTTTTCTGTTACTTGTATTAAAATGTTTTCAAAATTATATATTAATTTTAATATTTTACTTGAATATTCATCTAACAAATATTTTGCATCAACATCTTCAATTTTTGGAACTCCTCCTGCTTTTTCAATAACACTTTTTGTTCTTACATAAGTATATTGAATATATGGTCCTGTTTCTCCTTGGAAATTTAATACCTTGTCCCAATTAAATATTTCATCTTTTACTCTACTATTTGCTAAGTCATTAAATACAACTGCACCAATTCCTACTTTTTTTGCTATATCATCTTTATTTTCTAAATCAGGATTTTTTTCTTCTATAACTTTCTTTGCTCTTTCTATTGCTTCATTTAATAAATCTTCAAGTTTTACTACATTTCCTTCTCTTGTTGACATTTTTCCTGTTTCAAGTAATACCATTCCATAAGATACATGTTCTAATCCTTTGATATATTTTTCATCAAGTCCTAATAATTTAGCTACTTCAAATATTTGTCTAAAATGTAAAACTTGTTCATATGATGTTACATATAATGCTTTATCATAATCATATGTACGTGCTCTATAAAGTATTGCAGCTAAATCTCTTGTTGCATATGTTGATGAACCATTTGATTTTTCAATTAGACATGGTGCCATTCCATATTCTTCTAAATCGATTATTCTAGCTCCTTGTGATTCTACTAATTTTCCACTTTTCTCTAATAAATCAATAACTTCACCCATTTTGTCTGTATAGAATGATTCTCCATTCCAAGAATCAAATTTTGTTCCAAGTATATCATAAACTTTTTGAAATTCTCTTAAACTTAAATCTTTAAATTTAGTCCATAATTCAACACATTCTGGATCTCCATCTTCTAATTTTTTAAAATTGTCTCTACATGCTTCTAAAACAGTTTCATCTTCTTTGCATAAATTTGAAATTCTAACATATATTTCTGTTAATTTTTCAATAGGGTTTTCATCAAGATTATATTCTGTTCCCCATCTTTTATATCCTTCTATTAGTTTTCCAAACTGTGTTCCATAATCTCCTAAATGGTTTATTCCTGTAACATTATATCCTAAATATTTATAAATATTATATAATGCTGCACCTATTACTGTTGTTCTTAAATGTCCTATATGAAATGTTTTTGCAATATTAGGTGATGAATAATCTATTACTATATTTTTACCATTTCCAATTTTTGATTTGCCATATTCTTCATTTTCATCAACTTCTTGAAGTATTTCTTTTGCAAGTGTTTCTTTATTTACAAAAAAGTTAAGATATCCTCCAACAACTTCAATCTTTTTTACATATTTTTCTGATATATTTATATTTGCTTTTATATCATCTGCAATTACATTTGGTGATTTTCTTAGTGTTTTTGCAAGTTTGAAACAAGGAAATGCATAATCTCCATTTCCTTGTTCTTTTGGAACTTCTATAAATCCTTTAATTTCGTTAACTTCTATATTTGTTATTTGTGCAATTGATTCTGCTATTATTTGTTTAAAATCTATCATAATTCTTAATATTCCTTTCAATATTGCATTTATTTTTTAAGAACTTCTGTCCCATCTTTTGTATCTTTTACTATATATCCTTTTTCAGCTATTAAATCTCTTAATCTGTCTGATTCACTCCAATTTTTATCACTTCTAGCTTGTTTTCTTTCTTCTACTAAATCTAAAATTTCTTGTGGTATTTTTGTTTCTTGTACTTCATCAATTTTTATTCCTAGTACTGTATCAAACTTTTTAAGTAATTGTGCTATTTTATGTGATTTTTCAGGATATTTAACTGCCTCCCATACAACACTTAATGCAAGTGGCATATTCATATCATCATTTATTGCTTGATGAAATCTATTTTCCATATCTGCAATTATTTCATCAGATATATTTGAATTTCCATTTAAGTGTTTTTGATATCCTTCTCTTAAACGAATAAGAGATGTATTTGCTGATTCAATTCCTTCCCATGTAAAGTTTAATTTTCCTCTATAATGACATGAATAATTAAACAATCTATATGCAAGTGGACTATATCCTCTAGCAATTATATCATCTATTAAATATGTGTTTCCAAGACTCTTTGACATTTTTCCACCATTTATTAATAGATATTCTCCATGTATCCAATAATGTGCTGGATTTTTACCACAAGCTCCTTTATTTTGTGCAATTTCGTTTTCATGGTGTGTTGGTACTAAATCAATTCCACCTGTATGTATATCAAATTCTTCACCAAGATATTTTGTGCTCATTGCTGAACATTCAATATGCCATCCTGGATAACTTGGTCCCCATGGGCTATCCCATTTCATTAAATGATTTGCTGGCGCTTTTATCCATAATGCGAAATCATATGGATTTCTTTTTTCTGGATCTATATCAACTCTTGCTCCTGCTTTTTGGTCATTTAAGTTTATTCCTGATAAAATACCATATTTATCTAATTTTGAAACATCAAAATATATAGCTGTAGAAGTTTCATATGCATACCCATTTTTCATTATCTTTTGAACCATTTCTAACATTTCTTTTATATGATCTGTTGCTTTACATACAACTTCAGGAGTTTCAATATTTAATCTTTCTAAATCTCTGAAAAATAATTTTGTATAATGTTCTGCTATCTCTAAAGGACTTTTGTGTTCTTCTCTAGCAGATTTTAACATTTTGTCTTCTCCTTCATCTCCGTCTGATACTAAATGTCCTACATCTGTAATATTCATTACATGTTTTAATTCATATCCGTTGTATTTTAAAACTCTTCTTAATGTATCATTTAATAAGTTTGTTCTCATATTTCCTATTGTTGCATCTTTATATACTGTTGGTCCACAAGAATATATTTTAACTTTTCCCTCTTCAATTGGTTTAAACAAATCTTTTTGTTTTGTTAATGTGTTGTAAAAATAAATATCCATATATGCCTTCCTTTCTATTCTATTTTATGCTTTTTGCCCCACATATTGTGAGGCAAAATTATATTAATTGTTTTCTTATTCTGTACTTTCAGTATTATTAGGTTTTGTACTTTCAGTTGGTTTTGTTGGTTCTGTTGGTTTATTACTCTCATTTGGTTTTGTTGATTCTGTTGGTTTGGTGCTTTCTGTTAGCTTTGTGCTTTCTGTTGGTTTGGTATTTTGAGTTGGTTTTGTACTTTGAGTTGGTTTTGTACTTTGAGTTGGTTTTACTTCTGGAGCCTTGTGTATAGTGCAATATTCTGTTGGAGCTTTTTGAGTATTTACCCCATCTGAAGTTTCCCATATTCCAAGTCTTTCTTTTTCAACAACATAATTTTCTATAACTTTTTTATCAGAATCAGGACAATATTTATTTGCTAATAATCCAGATTCTGTACAAATTGTATATTTTGAATCATGTGCATCACAAGTTTCAGGCAATTTTCCTTCTACAAATATTTCAGTGTAAGTATTTGTACATTTATCTGTTGCCAATCTTCCACTTGTTCTACATACTTTTGCAGAAACAATTCCACTTGGTTGATTAAATGATGAATTTTCTAAGTCTTTATGTATCTCTTTCATAATATATGAAAATATTGAACCTGATGATGTTCTACTTGATTTAGTAATTGTTTGTGGTTCATCAAATCCATAAAATACTGCACATGAATAATAATTTGTAAAGCCACATAGCCATCTTTCCTTTGTATCATTTGTTGTTCCTGTTTTTGCTGCTAAATCTATTCCACTAATTTTAGCATATGAAGCTGTTCCACCAGCATCATTAACTACTGATTTCATCAAATCTTTTACTATATATGCTGTTTGTTCAGAACATACTCTTTCAGTTGTTTGATTTGGTTGTAATATCACATTTCCTGAAGAATCCACTGCTTTAGTATAAAATGTTGGTTTTATATATACACCATCATTTGCAACCATTGCATATGCTGCAGCCATTTCTAATGGGCTTATTCCGTTCGTAAAACCTCCAATTGCAACAGCCGGTAAATTATTATCTCCTTGTTCATCTAATGTTGATACTCCCATTTTCTTTAAATATTCCATTCCTTTTTTTGGAGTTAACTCTGCTTGTATTTTTATAAATGGTATATTTTGAGATGTTGTTAATGCTGATCTTACTGTTCTATATACCCCACTACTATATCCATTATAATTCTTTGGTGTCCAATTTGTTCCAAATGTTGTTCTTGTGTCTGCATATATTGTTGCTGGTGTTATTATTCCTTCTTCGATTCCTGGCAATACATCTGATAACGGCTTTATTGAAGATCCTGTTTGCCTTGGAGAATTAATTCTATTTAATCCTCTTGAAGTTGTTTTTTCTCCTAATTGTCCAACAGCTCCAACAACATAACCAGTTGATGGCTCAATTACAACTGCTGCTGCTTCAGCAGTTACATCATTTCCTTTCTTATCTTTTCCATGTAATATATATTTAGGATCTTCCATTTCTGCTTCAATTGTATTTTGAATTGATTCAACTTGTGTAGAATATATTCTTAATCCACTTGTGTTTAAATATGTTTCTGCTGCTTGTTTAGAAATATTTTTTTCTTCTGCTATTTGATCAATTAATTGAGATATTAATGCATCTGTATGTGATGAATACACATTTCCTTTTACTCCATTTTCAAATTTGAATCCTGCTTCTACTTCTGCTACTGCTGAATCATATTCTTCTTGATTTATAGATCCGCAATTTTTTCATTTGTCCTAATACTGTTTTGGTTCTCTTTTTTATTAATTCTGTGTGGTCTGTTTCAGAATATGGATTATATCTATTAGGTGAATTATTTATTCCTGCTAAAAATGCACATTGTGCTATACTTAAATTTGAGGCATCTGTATTAAAATAATATTCTGCTCCTGTTTGAACTCCATAATTTCTGCCACCAACAAGAATTAAATTTAAATATAATTCTAATATTTGATTTTTACTCAATTCGTTTTCTATTTGATATGCTTTTGCCCATTCTTTTACTTTTCTTAATACTCCCTCAATTCCACTGCTTTCTTTATCTTGTGTTATATTTTTTACTAACTGTTGTGTTATTGTACTTCCTCCACCTGCTGTTGACTTTCCAAAGTGTGTTACAAATGAAAGTACTGCGGCTGTAGTTCTTTTAAAGTCTACACCATGATGTTGATAAAATCTTTCATCTTCTATTGCTATGTAAGCTTTAGGTAAATATGGTGACATTTCATCTAATGTTATAATTTTTCTACTTTCATTTCCATTTAGTTCTGCTAAAACATTTTCATTTGAATCAACAATTACAGTGTTTTCTATCATTGTTAATTTTGATAAATCTATTTTAAAATCGTCTCCCCAAAAACCATATATAAGTCCTATAGCAACACCTGCACCTATAACTATCATTAATATAATCAATACTAATAATATTTTTAGTATAATTGCTAATTTAGGATGTTTATATTTAAACTTCATTTTAGCATCTTTTTTTATTTTTTTATTTTCTTTACTTTCTTTTTTGCTTTTATGTTTTTCAGTATTTCTTTCTTTTTCATTTTTTGGTTGCTTATTTCTTTTCTTTTTTTCTTTCATTAAAATATCCTTCCTTTCGCAAGAATCAACCTTTTTGAATATATCAAATTTGTAAATACATTATATTATATTTTTCAAAAAAAGAAAAGCTTTTTAAGAAATTCTTTATAATTTTAAAGCTTTTACACACAAAAAAAAGCAATCCCCACATTAGCCGTAAGTTGATTGAATTTTTAAGGACCTGTCTTCGACAGGTGGGTTCCTTCTTGAATACTCATGGGCTTCTTACTACTTGAAATGTAATTTTACAAATGCTAAAGTGTAAGCTTGCACGCCATACTCAAAGATTTAAGGTCCCTCTTTAAACTTGTAGGTTCTAAAAATTCTGTCTACACGCACTACGCAGGGTTTTTGCTTTGTTCTAATTATTTATTTGTTATAATTATTTTAGCATATATTTTTTTCTATTGCAACACTTTTTTCGTTCAATTTTTTTTAATTTTATATGCTAATTTTATTATATCTCTTTTTTTTAAATTTATGCTCACTTATAATAATTTTTTCTTTGTTTTTCATAATTGTTTTTTTATTTTATTAAGTGTTTTTTTATAACTATAATTTTATTCACTTTCAAGGATTTTTATTGCACATTTTATTCCATCAATTGCCGCTGTCATAATGCCTCCAGCATATCCTGCGCCTTCTCCACATGGGTATAATCCTTGGACATTAATTGAATTCATTGTTTCTTTATCTCTCGCTATTTGTACTGGTGACGAACTTCTTGTCTCTACTCCTGTCATTATTGCATCATTATCAGCAAATCCGTATAATTTTCGGTTTAATTCTGTTAATCCTTCTTTTAAAGCATTTGAAACAAATTCTGGTAATATTTCATTTAAGTTTGCAAATGTTACACCTGGCATATATGTTGGCTTTATTTTTCCTAAATTTGTTGTTTTTTTATTTTTAAAAAAATCTTCAACTCTTTGTATTGGTGCATTATAATTTTTCCCACCTAATTCAAATGCTTTTTTCTCTAGTTCTTCTTGAAAATACATTCCATCCAATGGTGATTTTTTATAAAAATCTTCAACAGATATATTTACAAGTAATGCACTATTTGCATTTTCTCCATCCCTTGCAAAATTACTCATTCCATTTGTTACAATTGAATTTTCTTCTGAATTTGAGGCCATTACTTTTCCACCAGGACACATACAAAATGTATAACAAGTTCTTCCATTTGAAGCATGATATACTAATTTATAATCTGCTGAGCCTAATTTTAATTTTGTTTTATTTCCATATTGAGCCAAATTTATATCTTTTTGTAAGTGTTCTATTCTAACTCCAACAGCAAAGTTTTTTGGGGCTACTTTTACTCCTAGTTCATTTAATTTTTTAAATGTATCTCTTGCACTATGTCCAATTGCTAATATAACACTATCTGTTTCTATTTTTCTTTTTTGATCTGTTATCACAGATTTTATCTGCCCTTTTTCTATTTTAAAATCTACAACCTCTTCTTCAAAAAATATTTGTCCACCTTTTTCTAATATATATTCTCTAATATTTTTTACTATCTTTACCAAATTATCTGTTCCTAAATGTGGTTTTGCAACATACATTATTTCTTTTGGCGCACCAAATTTTACGAATTCTTCAAGTACTTTTCTTGAATATATACTTGAATTTCCTGTATTTAATTTTCCATCTGAAAATGTTCCTGCTCCACCTTCTCCAAATTGAATATTAGATTTAGGGTTAAATTTTCTATTATTTATAAATTCCTCGACATCTTTTACTCTATCTTCTACTCTTTTTCCTCTTTCAATTAGAATTGGCTTTATTCCATTTTCAACAAAGATTAATGCAGAAAATAAACCTGCTGGTCCAGCTCCTATTATTACTGGTTGAATTTTACTTGTCCTTTTTACTTTTATTTCTGGCATTTTATATTCTTCAATTTTTTCAAATCTTTTTTCTTTATTTTTATCTTTTAACTCAATGTCTATTGTATAATTATAGAAAATATCCTCTTTTTTTCTCGCATCTATTGATTTTTTATAAATATACCATTCTTTGACTTCTTCTTTTTTTAATCTATTTTTTTGTAATGTTTTCTCTAATACTTTTTCTTCTAATAAATCTTCTCTTATTTTTATATCTTTTATTCTTACCATTATTTTTCTCCATTTAAGATTTTTATTCTGCTATATCTTCTGTATTATATAAGCAATATCCTTCATAATTATAACTTGCATCAATTCCTTTCATGTAAATTTCTCTATCATTAATCATATTTGTTAATGCATTACCTAATAATATTTTTATTTCCGTATCTTTTATTGGACTTCTTTCCATTGCAAGTAAATAATCTTCTTTATTAACTTTACTCCAATCAATTACTTTTCCAATTTCTTCTTTCAAAATCATATCTAGCCAAATTCTTGTACTTCTACCATTTCCTTCCCTAAATGGATGTGCAATATTCATTTCTATATATTTTTCTATAATCTCATCAAAATTTGATTGTGGCATCTTATCTATTTTATTTAATGCTTCTTTTAAGTACATTGCTGAGGCAAATCTAAAATTACTTTTTGATATATTTTCTGTTCTTATTTTTCCTGCAAAGTCATAAATATCTTCAAATAAATATTTATGTATTTCTGATAACCCTTTAAATGTTCCTACTTCAATAAAATTTAATTTTCCTGTTTCAAATAATTTTTTTGCCTTTAATTTAGTAATTTTTTCTTCTTTTTTTGCTAATTCAATTTGATTTTCTATTCCTAATTTGTTTTTCAATATCATATTTAAAATCTCCTTTTTATACTTAATTATTTTACACTACTTAACCTCAAATGTCTATATTTTGCCCAAAATATTTTTTGTCACTCTTGCAAGTTATGTAAATTAGTGCTATACTCTATATATGATGTCTTTGACATTTGTCGATTTTTTTCTGTCACAAATTTACAATTGGAGGAAAACAACATGATGATTGAAAAAGAGTATTTGGAAAAATTTATTAAAGATCTTGAGGCTCCTATGTGGATAACGTCTACATTTCATTTTTGTGAATATATAGGCGAAGCTATTTCTTACCCTAAAATTATTCCTAATAAGTACTGGGAAATAATTTTTGCAGGAGCTTATTATGAGAATCCATTCTATAGTG
This sequence comes from Clostridium sp. 26_21, assembly GCA_001915995.1. Classification (GTDB taxonomy): domain Bacteria; phylum Bacillota; class Clostridia; order TANB77; family CAG-508; genus CAG-269. Next base: position 167,378 of record MNRO01000019.1, on the reverse strand, counting down.
AACTTCATCTTCCTTTTAATAAAAAATTCACCAAAAAGGAAATGAAACAAATTCAAAAAGAGATTTCTGACCGTATTATAGAAGAGTTAAGTTCTCTTACATACATAATTGATTCTCCTTCTGCCTTTTACTATTTTTCGTTACTACATGCTCTATGCCTATTGAAAATTTCAAAGTCGAATTCTAATATTCCTATGCCCATACATTGTGGAAACTTCGCTTATAATATTGCATACGAATTGTTTTTACTCGATGATGGTACTGATGAATTTCAAAGCAAGGGATACTATATCTGCAACCAGCACGATTGGGCAATGAATCATCTAAAGGAAGAATTGACAGGAAAAAACAAACCATTGTAATGGTTATTTAAAAAGAGCAAACTTAGAACAGAACTTCTAAGTTTGCTCTTTTCTCTTTATATACTAGGAAAGTTATACCTTCCTAGTATATAAAAATTGACTTTTATGTAAATTTATGGTATTATTTTACCTGTTAAGGTAAAGTACCTTGATTTTGTAAGTTTTTACTTACAAATGTAATCACTCAATTGAGTTATGTAATGGAGGGAAAAAATATGGCTCGGAATTTATTGATTATCTTACCTGTGATTGTTTTTGTAGCAATCACTTGGAGCATTTGCTTTTTAATGGATAATAAATTAGTACTTTTCTTCTTTGAAAAAGGACATTACGTTTTCTCTACCGGTACTGGTCTGAGAGGGCTTGTTATCATAAAAGCAAATGTAGGAAAAGATACTTCTTGTAAAATTATACTTACAAACACCTACACAAAATCAATTAAACATCATTGGGTTCTCAATGATAAATGTAAACGAATTTTTATTGTATATATTCCTTCTCAATATTTAGAAGTTGAGGTAGATGGAAATTCTGCAAACGATTTTGTTGTAGAATGTTTGAATTTTAACAAGAAATAATTTCAAAATCATATTCATTCCATAAAAAACGCAATCAATTAAGATTGCGTTTTTTCTATTATTCAAATTTCTTTATATTCAACATTCTTAAAGCGTTAATTATTGCAATAACAGAAACTCCTACATCTGCAAAGACAGCTTCCCACATCGTAGAGGCTCCAAATGCAGTTAATACAAGAACTGCTATTTTTACAAATATTGCAAAAATAATATTTTCACGAACAATTCTCATTGTCTTTTTTGATAAGTTAATTGCTTTACTTATTTTTGAAGTTTCATCTGTCATTATAACAATATCTGCTGCTTCTATTGCAGCATCAGATCCAAGCCCACCCATTGCAACACCAATATCTGAAATTGTTAAAACAGGTGCATCATTTATTCCGTCACCAACAAATACAAGCTTTCCTTTTTCACTCTTTTGTTTTAATAATTCTTCTACTTTTTCAACTTTTCCATCTGGTAATAATTCAGTATAAACCTTATCAATATTTAACTTTTTAGCAACATATTCTCCAACTTCTTTTTTGTCACCTGTAAGCATTACTGTTTCTTTAATATTCATTGCTTTTAGTTCTCTAATTGTTTTTGGAGAATCTTGTTTTATTTTATCCGCAATTAATACATATCCTACATATTTTTTATTAATTGCAACATATAATATTGTTCCCACTTCATCACATTTTTCAAAGTCTATTTTTTCTTCTAACATTAACTTTTCATTTCCTACTAAAATATCTTTTTCATCAATTTTAGCCAAGATTCCTTTTCCACTTAATTCTTGTGGATTTTTTATGATATTTTCATCAATTTCTTTGTTATATGCTTTTTTTACTGATTTAGCAATTGGATGGTTTGAATAGTTTTCTGCATGTGCCACAATTCTTAATAACTCATCTTTTTCAATTCCTTCTGCACAAATATCTTGAACTTCAAAAATTCCTTCTGTTAATGTTCCTGTTTTATCAAATACTACTGTTTCTGTGTTTGCTAATGCCTCTAAATAGTTACTTCCTTTTATTAATATTCCCATTTTAGATGCTCCACCAATTCCACCAAAAAAACTTAATGGTATTGATATTACTAATGCACATGGACATGATACAACTAAAAATGCCAATGCTCTATATAGCCATACTGAAAATGTGCTAAAATCTTTTAATATTATTGGTGGTATAAATGCTAAAAGTACAGCTATTATAACTACTGTTGGAGTATAATATTTTGCAAATTTTGTAATAAAGTTTTCAGATTTTGATTTTTTACTACTTGCATTTTCTACTAAATCCAAAATTTTACTTACTGTTGATTCTCCAAATTCTTTAGTTACCATTATTTTTAATAAACCATCTTTATTGATACATCCACTTAATACTTCATCTTCTGTTTTTACAACTCTTGGAACAGATTCTCCTGTCAATGCCATTGTATCTAAGCTTGATGTACCCTCAACAACAACACCATCTAATGGTATTTTTTCTCCTGTTTTTACAATAATTATATCTCCAATTTTCACTTCATCAGGATCAACTTTTTCAATTTTTCCATCTTTCTCAATATTTGCATAATCTGGCCTTATATCCATTAAACTTGCAATTGATTTTCTAGATTTATCAACAGCATAACTTTGAAATAATTCACCAACTTGGTAAAATAGCATAACAGCAACAGCTTCTGGAAATTCTCCTATTGCAAATGCACCTATTGTTGCAACAGCCATTAAAAAGTTTTCATCAAAAACTTTTCCTCTAAATATATTTCTTACAGCTTTTTTTAATATTTCAAATCCTACAACTAAATAACTTATAATAAACAATCCATTATTTATCCATTCATTTGAAAATGGAATTACTAATGCTAATACAAATAATATTGCTGATATTATTATTTTAATTCCTCTTTTTTTCATTTATCTTTTTCCTTTCTTGAAACAAAACCAAAATTGAGAAAGAATTAAATTTCCTCTATAGTACAATCAGGTTCTTCTTTTTTCACAACCTTTTTTAAATTTTTTAATACTTCATCTTTTCTATCATCTTCAATTTCCATTACCAATTTTTCTGTCATAAAACTCAAAGATGCCTCTGTTACACCATCTATTTTTTGTATAGCTCTTTCTAATTCTGCTGCACAATTTGCACAATCAATTCCTTTTATTTTAAATTTCATTTTCATAATAATTACCTACCATTCTTTTTTATATTTATTTCAAAAATTGTATACCTGGATTGGAAAATAGTTGAATTTTGGCAAGGCAAATTTTATTTAAAAGGCAAGGGCGCATACATAGTGTATGTAACCGCGTTTTAAATGAAATTTAACACAGCCAAATTTATAAATATTTTCCAATCCTATCTTTTATGTTCAATATGCTCTATTGCAACTTCAAACACTTCTTTTACATGTTCATCATCAAGTGTATAAAAAACCTCTTTTCCTACTTTTCTACACTTTACAATTCCACTTCTTCTTAATGTTCCTAATTGATGTGAAATTGACGACTTACTCATACCAAGTACATTTGCTATGTCACACACACACAGCTCGTTTTTATCTAAAGCATCTAATATTTTAACTCTTGTCGTATCTCCTAATATACTGAAAAAATCTGCCATTTTATTTAATATATCTTCATCTACCATTTGTTTTTGTGTTGATTCAACTAAATCTTGATGAATTACATTACAATCACAAGCAAATTCATTTCTTGCCATACATATCTCCTTTCCTTACTCTTTTGTAATTTTAGAACAAATCGACACAGTCGCCATTTGTTCTTGCCCGATTTGAGTTTTCGACTAAAGGGAGAAAATCTCAAAGGGCTAGCGATTATAGTTTTTATATACTAGGAAGTTCAAAGAACTTTCATAGTATATAAAATAATTGAGTAATCATTCAACTTTTACTATATTATAGTTGAACAATCACTCAATTGTCAATGATTTTTATAAACTTTTTTTAAATATTTTTTATACATTTCCATAACAATTATTAAAGGTATTGAAAGTACTACTAATTCACCTGCAAACTCTAATGGTATTGTTTTTAAATGTAAAATATTTGATAATATATCACTTCTCACAACCACTATTTGTATTAAACATGTTATCAATATTGAAAATATCAAAAATTTATTATTTTGTCCTGATATTTTAAATGCTGAAATTCTTTCACTTCTACAATTAAAGATATGAATATTTTCAATTAAGACCATCAATGTTAATAAATAACTTCTAATAACTTCTATTTCAAGATGTTTTATATTATATAAATAAGTATAAAATATGAATTCTATTATTCCCATTACAATTGCTGATATAATAATTTCATTTATCATTAATTTATCAAATATTTTTTCATTATTTGCAGGTCTATTCATTACATCTTCAATATCTTTTTCAAATGCTAAAGCATTACTTTGAATTCCATTACTTATTAAATTTAACCATAATAATTGTATTGCGACTAATGGTATTGGTAAATTAAACATCATTGCTAATACAAATAATATTATTTCAGATAATCCTGTTGATAAGAGCAAATATATTACTTTTCTTATATTATTATATGCTCTTCTTCCTTCTTCTACTCCATTTACAATTGATGAAAAATTATCATCTGTTATTATCATATTCCCTGTTTCTTTTGCAATATCTGTTCCACTTCCTATTGCAACGCCTATATTGGCTGATTTTAGAGCTGGTGTATCATTTACACCATCACCTGTTACAGCAACCATTTTTCCTTCTTCTTTTAATTTTTTTACTATTTCTAATTTTTCCATAGGTGTTGCTCTTGAATATACTTTAGTTATACCTATTCTTTTAGCTATTGCTTCTGCTGTATTTTTTTGGTCTCCTGTAATCATAATTGTTTCAATTCCAGCTTTTTTACAACTTTCTACCGCTTCTGTTACCCCTTCTCTAATTGGATCTACAAATCCTACTAATCCCAGAAATGTCATATCTTTAAGATCTTTTTCTTCTAATTCTTTTGACTCAAAATTTCTTTTATGAATTTTTCTTTGAGCAATTGCTATAACTCTATATCCCTCTTCTGCTAATTGAATATTTTGATTAAAAATTTTATCTTTATTTATCTTATCTTTTCCATTCATATATTTACAAAATTCTAAAACTTTTTCTGGAGCTCCTTTTATAGTTACTATATATTCATCATTTTCTTCAAATACTACTGCTGAATATTTTAATTGTGATTCATAATTTATCATACTTTTTATATCAAATTGTTCTTTTATTGGTACTTTCATCCCTAATGCCAAAAATGCTGTATCTATTGCATCACCTGAATGTTTCCATTGTTTTCCATCATATTCAAGTCTGGCTTCATTATTTATATATCCCATTTTCACTATTTCTTTTATTTGTGTTTTATCTTTCTTGTCACACCTTATTTCCCCTATATCATTATATCCAATTCCTTTTATTGATGCCACACTACCATCTGGGAGAACTATTTTCTTTGCAGTTTGTTCATTTGCAGTCAATGTACCCGTTTTATCTGTTGCTATAACATTACAACTTCCCAAACTTTCAACTGCATTTAGTTTTTTTACTATTACATGCCTTTTTGCCATTTTATTTGAAGATACTGATAATACTATCGTCATAGCAATTGTTAATCCTTCCGGTATTGCAGAAACTGTTAATGCTATTACTGTTGATAATATTTCGGCTAATTTATATCCTTTAAAAAACAAAAATATTGATACAATTATTGCAAAAATCAAAAATGCAAAACTTATTTGTTTTGAAAATTTTTCTATTTTAATTACTAATGGTGTTTTTGAATCTTCTGAAAGTAATACATTTTCTGCAACTTTTCCAAATTCTGTATATTGACCTGTTGATATTACAACACCTCTTCCTCTTCCTTTTGTAACTATACTTCCTGCAAATGCAATATTATCCCTTTCTGCTAACTCTGTTTCTTTAGGCAATATTATATCTAATTTATTTTTTGGTTTTGATTCACCTGTCAAAACAGACTCATCTATACTTAGATTTTTTACATCTATTAATCTCAAATCAGCAGGTACTTTGTTTCCAGATTCTAATTCTATAATATCTCCAACAACTATATTTTCAGAATCGATTTCTTCTATTTTTCCATCTCTTAATACTTTAGTCCTAATTTTTATCATATTTTGAAGCTTTTCAGCACTTTTTTCTGAACTCCATTCCTGATATGTTCCTATGACTGTGTTTATTCCTATTACAACAAATATAAATATTGCATCTGCTTTACTTTGTGTTATTATTGAAAATATTGCTGCAAAAAATAATATAAATATTATCGGATTTTTCAATTGTTCAATAATTATATTCAAAATGGTATTTTTCTTACCTGTTGGAATTCTATTTAGTCCTTCTTCTTTTAATCTTTTGTTTGCTTCCGAATTTGTTATACCTTTAGAACTTGTTTCTAATTGTTTTAATATATCTTCTTTTTCTTTATACCACATAAAAAATCTCCTTTGAGTTATTATATCCTCAAAAGAGATTTTTTATTAACTTATTAATACATCATGTATTTGTTTTAATATATTGTCATCTACAATTTCTTTAAAAATGATAGAAATTTTTGTTCTTGTTATTTCTATATTAAAGATTTCTAGTTTGTTTTTATTTGCAATTTCTAGAACTTTTTGTAATATATCATCATTTGAACTTATTCCATATCCTATAACTGAAATTTTTGATATTTCTTTTTTTACAATGCTTTTCACTCCAGAACTTTCAAGATTATGTGTTATTTCTGTTCCTTTTTTATCATTAAATGTTGATTCTGTAATTATTGGTACATCAAATTTCTCTCCTATTTCTACACACCTATCATGAAGTACTTTTGCTCCTTCACTTGACAATGAATACATTTCTTCATAAGATATTTTTGTTAATTTATCTGCATTAGGTATTTTTTTTGGATCTGCTGTATATATACCATCAACATCTGAATATATGTAGCATCTTGATGCATTTAATTCTGCTGATAATGCTACTGCTGTTGTATCAGATCCTCCTCTTCCTAATGTTGTTATATTATTATTTTCATCTATCCCTTGAAATCCTGTGATTATTACTATTTTTTCTTCTAATTCTTTTTTTATTCTTTCAGTATTAATTTTTATAATTGATGCATTTTGATAATTATTATTTGTATATATTTGTGCTTGATATCCATTTAAAGATATTGATTTATATCCCATTAAACTCAATAATATTGCTAATTTAGATGCACTTACTTGTTCTCCTGTACTTAGTAACATATCTAATTCTCTTTTATTTATATTTTGAGATTTAGTTATTTCTTCTAATTCTTTTGCTTGTTTTAATAAATTATCTGTTGTTTTTCCTTGTGCTGATACTACAACTACTACTTTATAATTCGTTGCTTTTTCTATTATTTTGTTAGCTACCATTACTAATCTTTCATTATTTGCAAGTGAACTTCCTCCAAATTTTAAAACTACCATATCCATATATAAACTTCCTTAAATAGTAAAAAAATAATAGTTATATTTAATTATAAACATAACTATTATATTATATTAATTTTATTTTTTATTGCTACAATTAACAAACTATCAATGTAAAACATTTTTTACTATCTTAAAATATTATATGTTTACTATTTTTTTATTTACTATATCACATATCAAATTAACAGCATTATCAATTCCTATTGCATCACTATTAATACAAATATCATAATTTGATGGTTCTTTCCAATCTTTTTCTGTATAATATTTATAATGATTTGCTCTTAATTTATTTATTATAGAGATTTCTTTTTCTGCCTTTTCTTTATTCATATGATAAAATTCTGTTGCTCTTTTAACTTTATTTTCCATTGAATTGTTTATAAAGATTTTTATTGTATTTTTATTATCTTTCAAAATAAAGTCTGCACATCTTCCAACTATTATACAAGATTCTTCACCAGCAACTTTCTTTATAAATTCTGATTCTTTAATAAATAATTCATCTGCATTGTTTAATCCTGAATAATATCCATTATTAAATACATCTAGTACATTTCTTTTTTGCTCATTTTCTTCGATATATTCTTCAGATAACCCTGTATCTTCTGCCATCTTTTCTATAAAATTCTTATCATATAATTTTATTCCAAGTTTTTCAGCAACAAGTTTTCCTATATATCTTCCACCAGATCCATATTCTCTTGCAATTGTGATTATAACTGGTGTACTTAGATTTTTTTCTTCAATTGTTTTGATATTAGATATTTTTTCTTCACCAGATTTTCCTTCTTTTAAGCTTCTTATTTCTTTTGCCAACAAAACAACTGCTAATATAAATGCTAATCCATCAGCAACTGGGCCTGCACTTAATACTCCCATTATTCCATATATATGGCTTAATATTATCATTGATGGTATTAATATAACAATTTGTCTTGAAAGTGATAATATTGCACTCTTTGTACTCTTTCCAATTGCTTGGAAAAATATTCCTGATGGTATTTGAACACCATTAAATATGCAAAGTAATAAATATGTTCTAAATGCCAAACATGCAAATTCCATATAGTTTTCATCACCACTACCAAATATTAATATTAATTTATCTGGTATTGTTTGGAATAATATGAATGCTATTGCACTTATAACAACACTTGAACCTAATACAATTTTTAAAGTTTTCTTTACTCTATCATATTTCTTAGCACCATAATTATATCCTAATATTGGTTGACTTCCTGCTGCAATTCCTATTATTATACTATTTAATATTTGATTTATTTTCATTACAATTCCTAATACTGTAATAGGAATTTCTGCACCATATTTACTGTCTGCTCCATATTTTCCAAGTAAATTATTTTCAGCTGTCATAACACATACTATACTCATTTGTGTTATAAAACTACTGATTCCAAGCATTACAATTTTCTTGCATACATTTGCTTTTAATTTTAAAGATTGTTTTGTTAATTCTATTGATTTGAATTTTTTTACATAAGCAACATTTAATATAAATGTTAATATTTGGCTAATTACTGTTGCTATTGCTGCTCCTTCAACACCTTTGTGAAATACAAATATAAATATTGGATCTAATATTGTATTTAATATAGCACCTGCCACCATGCTAAACATTGAATATTTTGGACTTCCATCTGCTCTAATTATTGAGTTTAATGTTGTTCCTATCATTGAAAAAGGAAATCCTATTGCTATTATACTTCCATAAGCCATTGCATAACTTTTTAGATTTTCTGTACATCCGAATATTTTTAAAAATTGAGGCAAAAATATTAATGTTATTACACAAAATAATATTGAAACTATTGTTGATAACATTATTCCATTACCAATTCCTGTTTCTGCTTCTTTTTTCTTTTTCTCTCCAAGTTTTAAACTTAAATATGCTGATGCTCCATCTCCAAACATTAATGAAAATGCTAATCCTATCATTACTAATGGGAATACTACATTTGTTGCTCCATTTCCTAAATATCCAACACCTTGTCCAATAAATATTTGGTCAACTATATTATATAATGAGTTTACCAACATTGATATTATACAAGGTATTGAAAATTTTCTAATTAATTTTCCTATTTTTTCTTTTCCTAGTATGTTTTCTTCTTGTTCCATTTTTCTCCCTCTTTCTTTTTCTCTTACTGGCTTTTTTGCCAACTTATCTATTATATCGTTATTGAAATAATTTGTCAATTATATAAATTGCTTTTTTTTCAAAAAATATCCCTGAAGAAAATGTATTGTACTTTCTTCAAGGACTCTCAAAAATTCTAAATTATGTTATTCACAAATTTTAGGAATTTTAATTACACTCATAATCTCTTCAAGTTTCGAATAGGTAATTCCATTCCTAAAAGGAACTTCTTTAAACACTTCTTCAAGCTTTTCGAAAAAATTTGTATAATTTTCAGATTGCATTCGTTCATGTGCTTCTTCAAAGCTAATACTTGCAATATATTCCAAAACCTTAGAATATGCAAATGTAATACTTTGAAATAGCTTACATACATCTGATTTGCAAAATTTTCCCTCAGGATCACTTTGCCATTCCAAAAATTCAATTTCTTGTACATAATCAGGATTTCCTTCAGTATACGAACACCATTCAATCTGATTAATGTTCATCATTCCCTCCAATAATTATTTGTTGTGTTTGTTTTCGGACATGTCTTAAAGGGATATCTAATGTTAGGACATGTTGTATTTTAGCACATATAATTTTAAATTTCAAGCAAATCATTTATATTAAAATAAAGTTTTTATTTTCTTTATTAAATAATGGCTTCCACCTAAACTTCTTCCATTTTCAACCATACTAATTATTAATAATTGATTATCATTTGAATCTGTTGTAAAACAATCAAACCATCCTAAAACATCTGCATCTCCGTCTTTTGATGCTTTTAATTCTGCAGTTCCTGTTTTTCCTGCTATTGTTCTCCCTATTACTTTCATATCTTTAGCTGTTCCTTCTGAATCTTCTACAACTTGAATTAAATCTTCTTTTATTATATTTGCTGCTTCTTTACTAAAAGCATTTTTTACTAAATATTCTACATTTTTATTATCTTTTTCTATAATATATGGTTTTACCATATTTCCATCATTGTTAAAGGCTGAATATATAGATGCCATTAGTATTGGATTTACTAAAATTTCTCCTTGACCATATCCACTATCTGCAAGTACTTTTTCATTTGAAATATCTTTTGAATTTGAATATTGAGATTTGGCTGTTGATATTTCAAGGTTTAAATCTTGATTAAATAAAATATTATTTAATCCATCAGTAAAATTCTTTTTTCCAATCTGTAATGCTGCTTGTGCAAAATATATATTATCTGAATGTATTAGAGCATTTTTTAAGTTCTTTGGACCACTATATGATGTTAATGTTGTTATATCAAATTCTCCCCATCCATCTTTTTTCCAACTAAGTCCATTATATGTAAATGTGTCATCAACTGATAATGTTCCTGTTGTAAGCCCTATTGCACCTGTAATTGGTTTAAATGTAGATCCTGGTATATAGCTTTGTTGATATCTTACAAACATTGGTTTATTTTCATTATTATTAATTTTATTCCATTCATCTGATGTCATTCCTAAAACAAATTTGTTAGGATTATATGATGGTGTACTTACTAGTGCTAATAATTCTCCAGTATTTGGTTTCATTACAACAAAAAATCCTGCATCATTTTTTAATTCTTCATAAAGTTTTTGCTGAATATTAGAATCTATTGTTAATTTTATATTTTCTCCATTTTTTACATCTATTTTTGCTATTTCTGATTTTCTTTTTCCTTTTTCATCTTCAATATAAATTTCAAGACCATTATTTCCTTTTAATTGTTCTTCATATTGTTTTTCTAGTCCTGCTTTTCCTATTAAACTAGTACTTGTATATCCTTTTCCTTTGTTTTTTTCTAATTCCTCTGCTGTTATTGTTTGAACATATCCAACTAGTTGTGCTGAAGCTTCTCCTAATGGATACACTCTTGATGTTTCACTTGTAATTTTTATTCCAGATATTTGTAAAACTTTTTCTTTTATTTCTGCATCACTTTGTTCTACCTTTTTTATAGGTACAAATGTATCATCTTTTACCCATGACGCTGAAAGTGTTTTATTTATTGTTTCTACAGAAATTCCTAAAATATCAGATATTTGTTGAATTGTTTCTTCTTTATTTTCTGGTAATTTTCCAGGAACAATTCCTATTGAAGATACCTTTCCTTCCCCAGCTAGCATTATTCCATTCTTATCATCAATTTCTCCTCTTTTTGCTTTTATTGTTTTTACTCTTACTTTGTCAGTACTATTTAACCCCGGCAAAATTAATTTATGGCTCCATTCAACTTTATATTCTTTTTGAGTATTTTTTACTATTCTTACTGTATTTTGAAATTCTACATTTCCTGCACTTGTTTCCATTGTTTCTGTATAATTTATTTTAGATATATTTTTCTCTTCTTCTTCAACATTTGTTATTTGTATATCTAAATTTGCCATATCTATTCCACTATAAATATTCTCATTTCTTTTTATAAAATCTTCTTTTGATATCTGAGATTTAGCTGTATCTGTAATCATTTCATACATTTCTTCATATTTTTCTTCATTTATATATGAAATATATTTGTTCCAAATATCTTCTGGAGTTGTCTTTTCTTTATTAGAAATATAATATGCTACTAATCCTCCTCCAATTAATATTGCAATAATTAAAACAATAACAATAATAATCTTTTTCTTCATACTTTTTTCCTTTTCTAAAATTTATTTCATCGATATTATATCACAAATAAAATTTTTATTAAATTAAATCTTTATTAATTTAAATATCTTTTAATTTTATTTCTTTTTCAGAATGTAATTTTCCTGCTCTAGTAATAGAATTATATCCAAATTTTTGCTTTAATTCATCAACTACCTTATCTAAATTTTCTTGTTTTTCTGTGTCTTTAGAACTAAATAATGATAATTGTTTTTCATTCTTTTCAATTAATCCATCTACTCTCATTCCTACAAGTCTTATTGCTATTCCATTAGTATACATTTCTTCTAATAGCTCTTTTGCCATTCTAAATATATCTTTGGTGTTTGATGTTGCTTCATTTAATTTTCTTTGATGTGTTTTATTTTCAAAATTGCTTGTTCTTAATTGAACATTTACTACATTTGCTAACATATTATATTTTCTTAATCTATATGTTACTTGTTCTGTTAATGCTAATAATACTTCTTCTAATTTTGATATTTCAGTTATATCAACTGGTAAAGTTGTAGAATTACCAATTCCTTTAGGATTTTCAAATTTATATTGTACTTCTGAATTGTCTATGCCATTTGCATATTCCCACATCATTATTCCATGTTTTCCAAATTTTTTTGATAATAATTCTTTATCTATTTTGGCTAAGTCTCCTATTGTTCTTATTCTCATATTTGAAAGTTTTGGAATTGTTTTTCTTCCAAGCATTAATAATTCTGAAACATTTAGTGTCCACATTTTACTTGGAATTTCATTTTCATATAATGTATGTACTCTATCTGGTTTTGTAAAGTCTGATGCCATTTTAGCTAATAATTTATTATGTGCCACTCCAACATTTACTGTAAATCCTAATTCTTCTTTTACTCTCTTTTTTATTTCATATGCTTTATTTATTAACATATCTCCACATAAATAGTTTGTCATATCTAAAAAACATTCATCTATGCTAAATCTTTCTATTTTGTCTGTATATTGAAGTAATAATTTATATAAGCTATTTGAATATTTTTTATACATATTATAGTTTCCTGGATATACCTGCAGTTGAGGACATTTCATTCTTGCTTGATATAATGTTTCTCCTGTTATAATACCAAAAATTTTTGCTTTAGGACTTTTAGCTAATACTATTCCTGCTCTTTTGGTTTCATCTCCACCTATTACTGATGGTATTTCTCTTATATCAATTTTACTTCCTTGTTTTAACATTTCTACTGCTGTCCAACTTAAAAAAGCATTATTTACATCTACATGTAATATTTGTCTTTCCATAATATCACCTGCTTATTCTTATATCGTTATTATTATAAAACATTTGTTCTTGATTGTCAATAAAAAAAAGAGAACTTTCTTTCGAAAATTCTCTAAAAATTATTTAGCATAATCTACTACTCTTGTTTCTCTAATTATATTAACTTTAATTTGTCCTGGATAATCCATTTCTTCTTCAATTCTCTTAGAAACATCTCTTGCTAATAATGTCATTTGATCATCTGTAATTTTCTCTGGTTTTACTATTATTCTAACTTCTCTACCAGCTTGTATTGCAAATGATTTTTCAACACCATCAAATGAATCTGCAATTGATTCAAGATTTTCTAATCTCTTTATGTATGCTTCTAGTGTTTCTCTTCTTGCTCCTGGTCTTGATGCAGATATTGCATCAGCAGCTTGTACTAACACAGCTTCTAATGTTTGTGGTTCAACATCTCCATGATGTGCTTCTACAGCGTTTATTACAAGTGGATTTTCTTTGAATTTCTTTAAGATTTCTACACCAATTTCAACATGTGTTCCTTCCATATCATGATCTAGTGCTTTTCCAATATCATGTAATAATCCTGCTCTACGAGCTAGCTTGGCATCTAATCCAAGTTCTTCTGCCATTATTCTTGCTAAGTTTGATACTTCTATTGAATGGTTTAATACATTTTGTCCATAACTTGTTCTATATTTTAGTTTTCCTAATAATTTTATAAGTTCTGGATTTAAACCTATAACTCCACTTTCAAGTGCTGCTCTTTCACCTTCTGAACGAATTGTTTCTGCTAATTCTTGTTTGGCTTTTTCTACCATTTCTTCAATTTTAGCTGGATGAATTCTTCCATCATCTATTAATTTTTCAAGAGCAATTCTAGCAACTTCTCTTCTTAATGGATCAAATCCTGATAAGATTACTGCCTCAGGTGTATCATCTATTATTAAATCTATTCCTGTTAATGTTTCTAAAGCTCTTATATTTCTTCCTTCTCTACCAATTATTCTTCCTTTTACATCGTCAGATGGAAGTGGAACTATTGATACTGTTGTTTCAGCAGAATGATCTGCTGCACATTTTTGAATAGCATAAGCAACTATTTCTCTTCCATTTTTCAAGGCTTCGTCTTTTGCCTTTTGAGTTAAATCTCTTATTAATGCTGCTTTTTCAGATGTTATATCTTGTTCTACACTTTTTAATAATTGATCTTTGGCTTCTTCTTGTGTTAGTTTTGCAATGTCTTGAAGAACTTTCATTTGTTCTGTATACAAATTCTCAACATCTTGTTTTCTTTCATTTAGATTTTGCTCTTCTCTTTCTAAGTCTTTTTCTTTTTTCTCAAAATTATCTGAACGTCTTTCTAAATTTTCTTCCTTTTGAATAATTCTGCTTTCTTGTTTTTGAATTTCGCCTCTTCTTTCTTTAATCTCTTTGTCTAGTTCATTTCTAGCATTCATAATTTCTTCTTTAGCTTTAAAGATTTCTTCTTTTTTCAAATTATCTGCTTCTATTTTTGCTAACTCTACTAGTTTTTTTGCTTCTTCTTCTGCTCCATTAATTTTTGATTCAGCAATTTTTTTTCTAATAACGGCTCCAACTAGTATTCCTATTACTAATGAGATTAAGACAGCGGCGATAATGATTATATTATTTTCCATAATCATACACCTCTTTCTTATTAAATTTTCAATGTTCGAATAAATATATATATACGATTTCTATTATTTTTTTATATATTTTTTCAACCTATTATATTTTATAATTATTATTGTTAACTGTCAAGGGTTTTTATTGTAAAATATGAAAAAACATTTATATAACCAAAAAAAAGAAAGATACTTCTAATGTCATTAAGTTAATGACATTAAGGATAGTTCCTTCTTTTTAATTTTATACTATGCTCTTGGATGAGCTTTTTTATAAATGTTTTTTAAACTTTCATCTTGAAATTGCATATATACTTGTGTTGATAATATATCTGAATGCCCAAGCATTGTTTGAATTGATTTTAAATCTGCTCCATTTTGTAATAAATGTGTTGCAAATGAATGTCTTAATACATGTGGTGTTATGTCTTTTTCAATATGTGCTTGTTCTTTGTAATATTTTATAATTTTCCAAAATCCTTGTCTTGTTAATCTTTGACCATTAACATTTACGAATAATGCTTTTTCATTTTCGTCTTTTATCATTATATTTCTTGCATTTTCAACATAATCTTTTAGTGCTTTTAATGACATTTCTCCTAATGGCACTGTTCTTTCTTTTTTTCCATTTCTACATGTTGCAAAACCTTTTTCTAAATCTACATCTTCAACATTTAATGATATAATTTCTGTAACTCTCATTCCTGTTGCATATGCAAATTCTAGCATTGCTTTATCTCTAGTTCCTTTTAAATCAACATTTTTTGGTTGATCTAATAGTAGTGCTACTTCGCTTGATGTTAATACACTAGGAACTCTTTTCTCTATTTTTGGTGATGAAATTCCTTCTGTTGGGTCATTTTCTACATCCTTATTTTTTACTCCATATTGGTAAAATGATCTGATTGATGCTAATCCTCTTGAAATTGTTGATGATTTTTTACCTATTTCTTGCATATATGTTATGTACTCTTTAATTCCTTCATTTGTTTCTTCTTTATATTCTTTTCCTTGTTCACTTAAATATTTTTCATATTGTTTTAAATCTCTTTCATATGATTGAAGAGTATTATTTGATACTTTTTTGTCATTTTCTAAAAATCCAAAAAATAAGTTTAATTCTTCTTCCATTTCTTTCCCCACCCTAATTCAAATTGTAAATTTAACATAAATAATATACATGTTTATGTTATATCAAATTTTCTCTAAATTGTAAATAGTTTTTCATCTATTTATCTAAAAATATTTTGCAAATAGAGATATCAGTCTGTATGATATTTCTATCTTTATCAAAGATGAAATAATTAGAATTATTAATATAAATGTAGAAACTATACTATGTTTTAGTATTGATATTTTTATATTTTCTTTTCTTCTATCTTTTACTATTGATTTATATAATTTTATGCTACTAACTCCTAAAAATAATAATGCTGGTATTAATATTAAATTTTGTAAAAATATTGTTAATAGCACAAATATTAATCCTTTTATTTTTCCTAATGTTATTACACACGCAGATATTGTATATCCTAAGCAAAATCCTCTTGCTATAATTATTCCAAAAACTATTGGAATGCCTACAATTGTTGTTCCGGCAAACCATAATATAAATACTAAAAATATATTACTTTTTATATCTGTTTTCAATTGTACTATCATATTATTATTTTCTAATATTTTTATTTCGTCAATATATGTATTTATATATTTTACAATATTTTCTTGATTTTCTGTTTGATTTATAAATAATACTCCAAAAAATAATCCAACTGAAAATAGTATTATTACAAGTATATATGATTTGTAATTACTAGAAATTTCTTCTTTGATTATATTTAAGATTTCACTTTTCTTCTTTCGCACTTTTAATCTCCTTATTAAACAAACTTTATACATAATTTTTATTCAATAAAGATTTTTTTTAGAACTTTATTTCACTTTAAATCTATTCTGCTGATACTTTTCCGTATATTCCGCCTCCACCAGCTTCTACTTTCATTTTTCCTTCTCGTGCATTTATAATATTTTTTGCAATTTTTTCTCCAACAACAGCTTCTATATCATCATTTGATAATTTATGTAAAATATTCATTTCTGTATCAAAGACCTCTAACAATTTATCAATTGTTTTTCCACCTACTCCAGGAATAAAATTTAATGGTATTTGATAAACATATTGTGGTCTATTTTCAGGACTTTTTGATTCTTCTTTATCTTTTATTAATTCTATTCTATCAAAAACTCCAAATGTTACTTTATCACTTCCACAATTTGGGCATTTATCTACTGGTTCCTTTGTTTCAATTGTACAGTCACAATTATCACAATGTGTTCTATGATATTTTCCAAGCTTTGGATCTAATCCATAGTTTACCAAAACTTTTCGACCATCTTCGTTTTTTAATGCTTTTACCACTTCTTTAAAACTTATATCATCTACTAACATTTTATTATATTCTCTTGCTATTTTAGGAAGAGAATGTGCATCTGAATTTGTAACAAATGTTTTTCCTTCTAATTCTGAAATCATATCTGCTAAGTATGTATCTGAACTTAAGCCTAATTCTACTGCAAATATCTTATTATATTTTTCTTTAAATATATTTTCTATTCTATCAGTACAATTTCCATAATAGCTTTTAAATGGTGTAAATATATGTGCAGGTATTAATATTCCATTATATTTTTCTACTATATCTATTAAATCATATCCAGATAAATCAGATCTTTGCGTACTTAATGTAATATTTTTTATATGATGACTCATTTCTTGTGAGAATGCTTTTATATCGTTTAAATGTGGAAAAAAACATATATTATGTGCTGCTCCTTTTTTTCCATTTCTTCCTTTTTCTGATGTTTCTACTTCACTTCCTAACAATATACAAACTTTGTCTTTATAAATTATTCCACCATCTTTTAATTCATATGCTTCTCCTGTTTGAAGAAATTTTTCAATATCTTCTATTACATATGGTGATGCACAGTCTATTATTCCTACTATATTTATTCCTTTTCTTTCAGCACATTCTTTTGCAATATTAGCAAAATTTAAACTTCTTGCTGCTGTAATTTTTATTGGTTTTCCATTTTCACTTCTTCCTATGTGAACATGTAAATCTGCAAATACTTCGTACATTTCTAGTTTATGCTAGCTAAAAAGCTAGCATATCCTCCTTTTCTTTATTCTATATGTTTTAATATTTTTTCTTTTGTTTCATTTGTAAATAATGATTTATTTTCTGTTTCAACAGTTGTATTTTTCAATACTTCTACTATTTTTTGGTCAACAGTAACAGAATAATCTACAGAAAGTTTGTTCACAAATTCTGGAACATCTTTTGATTCTCTAACTAATTTTTGCAATCTCGCAAAAATAGTTGTATTTACAACACCTTGAATATATATTTTATCAAAAGCTTGTGCAAATTCTCTAAAACTTTCTAAATATCTATTATATTCATTTTTTAAGTTTCTATGTTCTAGTAAAACTAATGCTTCATCTGGATTTAATCCTATTCTTTCTGGTCTATCTAATAACATTCCTCCAAATTGATCTACTAATTCTAGAATATCACTTTCAGGCTCTCTTTTCTCTTGTTCACTATATCTATTTACACCTTCACATATTTTACAGAATCTTGCATCAAATCCTAATTTTTTTAATAATTGCGCACCTTCTATTGCATATATTTGAACTTTTCCCATTTTTTGAGCATCGTCAACTTTTTTACAATTACATAGTAGGCATGCAGTTAATATTAAATTATGATCTAATCTTATTTTTGTATACTTTAAAAACATTCTTGCTATTTCAGTTTTAAATATTGTGGCTTTATCAAAATTAATTCCTAACTTTGGTGCTAAAAAATATATTATTTCTTCCTTAGCTATTAAATCTTCCTCATTTAAAATATATTCTGCAAATTCTTCCATCCTTTGTTTCTCCTTTTTATTAATTATTACATAAAGAATTTATTAAATTCTTCTTCATTTATCTTTTCTTTTGCTATTAGTTCTGCAGCTATTGCATGTAATAGATCCATATTTTGTAATAAAATTTGTTGAGCACTTTTATATGCTGTATCTATAAGTTTTTTTACTTCTTGACCTATTATATCTTCCATATTATTTCCTAATAATTGATATTCATAATTTCCATCACTACTCTTTAAACATATAGGACCAACAACATCACTCATTCCATATACTGTAACCATATTTTTAGCAATTTCTGTTGCTACTTCTATATCATTACTTGCTCCTGTTGAAATATCATCTAAAACTATTTTTTCAGCAGCTCTTCCTCCAAGTAATGCTATCAATTTTTCTTCCATTTCTGTTTTGGAAATAAATGATTTATCTTCGTCTGATTTATACATTGTATATCCACCAGCTACGCCTCTTGGAACAATTGATATTTCTTTTACTGCTGTTTGTGTTGGTAAAAATTGACTTACAATTGCATGTCCAGCTTCATGATATGCAGTTAATTTTTTGTCTTTGTCTGAAATTTTTCTACTTGTTTTTTCTAGCCCAACTGTAACTTTTTTTACTGCTTCATCTAAATCATCATTTGTTATTGCATTATGTTGATTTTTGGTTGCAATTATTGCCGCTTCATTTAAAATATTAGCAAGTTCAGCTCCTGTAAATCCAGCTGTATCTTCTGCAATACTGTGTAATGAAACATCATTAGCTAATTTTTTATCCTTTGAATGGATTTTTAAGATTTCTTCTCTTCCAGCTATATCTGGTGCAGGTATTGTTATTTGTCTGTCAAATCTTCCTGGTCTTAATAATGCTTTATCAAGCATTTCTGGTCTATTTGTTGCTGCTAAAACTATAATTGTTTCTTCTGATGAAAATCCATCCATTTCGACTAATAATTGATTTAATGTTTGATTGTTTTCAGTTTCTGCACCACTATTACTTGTTCTTCTTGAACCTATTGCATCTATTTCATCAATAAAAACTATACATGGTGAAATCTTTCTTGCCTTTTCAAATAACTTTCTAACTCTTGACGCTCCTAGACCTGCAAACATTTCAATAAATTCTGATCCACTCATAGATATAAATGGAACATCTGCTTCTCCAGCAATTGCTTTCGCTATTAATGTTTTTCCTGTTCCAGGTTTTCCATATAATAAAACTCCTTTTGGAATTTTTGCTCCCATTTCAGTAAACCTTTTTGGTTCTTTTAAAAATTCTACAATTTCTTTTAATTCTGCTTTTTCTTCATCTAATCCCGCAATATCATCAAATGTAATTTTTGTTTTTCTTTCTGTTTCTTCATAAACTTGCCCTTTATCACCTAAACCTTGCATTTTATAAATCATTATAAATAATGCTACCATTATTGCTGTTGGTAATATTGAAAAGAAATATGATGGAATTTGTGAAATTATACTTCTTGTTTTTTGTTCTAATTTTATTTCATTTCCTTCAAGTGTTTGGCTTTGAATTAATTCCATAAATACTTGAGTATTTGGTATTATTGTTTTTTTCTCTTCTTCTTCATTTTTTAGTTTTACTTTTAATGATGTACTTCCAACTGTCATTTCAATTTTTTCTACATTTTTATTTTGAATTTCTTTTAATAATTCTGTATATGCAAGAACTTTGTCATCTTGTTCATCATCATTTTTTTGTTGTTTTAAAATTATTACTATTGATACAACAATTAGCGCAATTAATAAAATTGTTAATATTACTAATTTTATTATATCTAATTTTTTGTTTTCTTCCTTTTTTTTGTCTTTTTTCATTTTCATAACCCTTTCTAAAATTCCGTACTAGTCACATTTCCTATATTTTTATTATGCCTCAGAGCCATCTGGTTCTTGACCATTAGGAGTATCCTTATTCTCATCATCTGTTTTATCTTCATCTTTTGGTTCTTTTTCTTCTTTAGATTCTGGTTCTTTATTTTCTTCCTGTTCTTTTATTTCTTCTCTTACTTTTTCTTGTTCTTTTTTTATTTTTTCTACTTCTTCCAATTTCTTTAATAAATCATCTTTTAATAAGAAAATTACTGCTGCTAAATAAATATATGCAATTGTTATATATGCAACCTGGAAATAACTTATAGTAAATGTTGTAAAATAATTTACTATAATATATAACATATTTAATATCATTGGTAATGTTAATGCATATATAGCCATATTGTAAATTGCAACAAACCTTATTCTAATTCTTGTTATAATAGTCGTTAACCAACCAAATGCTGCAATTTCTAATGCATCTATTAATGTGATCATAATTTCAACTAATAATAATGAAATAAATGATGATATCATATATTTTCCATAGAAATTATTCATTTTTGAACTACGCATATATTCTATTAATTGTGTTTTGCTAAATGATTTAACATCATTTCCAGCATAATTTTGAACAAAATCTTTATATGTATATGGACTTATTTTTGTATCTATATTATCAACTTTTGTTCTCATTACAATTTGATTTTTAAAGAAGTATATTGTAACTCCTGTTGCATCATTTTCTGCTTCAAATTTTTCTTTTTCTTCATCACTCTCTAGTAATGGATTTATAATAATTCTATTTATTCCATCATATTGGATATTATCAATTATTATTGGTTCTTCTGTATCCATTTGAATTTGACCATCTTCATAAGAAAACTCAGGTATATTTTGTTCTATATATTCTGATAAATCAAATACAACTTTTTTCATTTCAATAAATGAACTGATTGTCATGAATGCTGTTATAAATGCACACATCATAGCCAAATATTTTAATGCTCTTCCAAGGCCTTCTGTTGCCATTTCTGGATATTTTTCAAATTTTGTTATTGAATACCATACTTTTTTGAAAAAGTTAATATTAACAACTCGATATTTTTCATCTTCTTTTTCTTCCATTTTTATAAACTCCTTTTGCCAAATATATTTATAACTTAAATATATTTTCTTTCAATCTTACTATCTACCAACATTGGACTTACTTCAAACATTACTTCATCTCCAATGTTAATATTTTTTCCAGTTATATCAACTGTTACATGAAACATTCCAAGTCTTCCAAGAACTTTGAACTTTTCTCCATTTATTTTCACAAAAATTTGTTGCTGCTTAAATGCATTTTTTATATCTCTTACTATATATCTTATCTTATCTCTTTTTCTAAACATATCTTTATCAACTATTACATTGAATCCATCTGCATATCCACATGGAACTACAGCAACTTTTGTTTCTTTTTTTGTTTGATATGAATTTGAATATCCTATATTATACCCTTTAGGTAATGTTTTTATTTCTGCAACATTAGATTTTAATATTCCAACTCTTTGAAATCCCCATGTGTTTGGAATTGATAATCTTCCTAAAAGAGCAGACCCTATCCTTACTGCATTTAAATACATGTTTGTAAATCTAAGAAATGCAGATGAATTACATATATGTAGCATTCCTGTATCAATTTTTTCTTTTTTCAATACTTCTACACAATCTATAAATCTACTAAATTGTTCTTGTGCTTCTTTTCCATTTCCAAAAAATGCTAATGAAAGGTGTGAAAATGTTCCTTCTATTTGTATGTTATTCCACTGTTTAATATTTTCTACCATTTTTTCTTTTTCAGTATATATAAATCCATATCTTCCAAATCCAGTATCTATTTTTAAATGAACTCTTGCTTTTTTATTTTGTGCTAATTTATTTACTGCATCTCCTGCTTCTTTAGATCCTATTGTTAAAATAATATTTTTATCCAACATTTTTTGAATGTCTTCTTTTACGGCTGTAGATGACATCATTAATATATCATCTTTTATTCCACCTTTTCTTAATTCTAAAGCTTCCTCAACTGTTGCAACTGCAAACATTTTAACACCATTATCAGCAAGAAATTTGGAATATTGAACTAAATCTAATCCATATCCATTTCCTTTTACAACTGCTATTAATTTTACTTTTTCTCCATTATCATTTTTTCCATTTTTATTTATTATATTATTAATTATTTTTAAATTATTTTTTATTTTACTTTTTTCTACTAATAGCTCTTTCAATATTTTTCTTCCTCTCGATTATTAATTGCACATTTATTTTTTGAATTTCGTCTTTAATCCTCTTAAATTTCTGAATGTTTTTTCTGAAAATTTATATAAAGAATAAGTAAATGGTTTAAATGGAATATAAACTTCTCCTACAAATTCTGTAAATGTTGCTCCAAATCCTTTTTTAAATCTATATAATCCATATTGTGGGTGATTTTCGTCTACAACTCCTGAAACTCCTCTAAAGTCATACACATCATCTTTTCTTGCTATTGCCATCTTTATCATTTCCCATTGTAATAAATAATTTGGCATTAAATTTCTATGTTCATTACTACTAGCACCATATAAATACCATGTTTTATTACCATAGAAAATTGGTATTACTCCTGATATTGGCTTTCCATCATGATATGCCATTAATAATTTCATATGTTCTGGAGCCATTTCATCATACATTTTCTCAAAATATGATAATGGTCTTATTATAAATCCATCTCTTGCTCCTGTTTCAACCATTATTTTATGAAAATCTTTTAAATCCTCTCTTGTTCCTTCTTTTACTTCAACACCTTTTTTTATTGCCAAACGCACATTATATCTTGTTTTTGAATGAAATCCTGCAAAAATTTCGTCTTCTGTTTTATTTTTTATATCTAGTCTAAATACATATCTTGGTTGAATTTCTTCTCTAAAATTTTTGGCATCATCTTTTATTTTATATCCTAAACTTGTTACTATCTTTCTATATTCTTCATCACTACTTAAAATATCTGGTTCTGCTTTATATACAATTGCTTTATATTTTTTTGCTAATTCTTTGATTCCATCTGTTAGTTGTTTCATTACAGATATATCATGTATATCACATGTTGGCCCTCTTGATGAATACATTATATTTCCAAAAACAGGTATTTTTCTTATTAAAATACTTACTGCTCCAATTATTTTTCCACTTTCATCTTCTGCTAATACTATTTCATTTATCCAATTTCCTTTTACTTTTGCCCATTCTGGTGATTGTTGAAAATTACACCTTTCATGTTTTTCTAAAAATTCTTTATATGATTGTCTATCTTTCTCATCTGTTACTATTCTCATTTTGTTTTACTCGTATAATTTATTTTGTTATACGAATTTCTCCTTTCTTTTTGACTTATTTTATATTATTTATATTTATTTTTTTCCATGATTATTGTACACTAAATATATTATTTTTACAAGTTATTTTATAATAAATGAAGAAAAAACTCATAGGTATAATTCTTTATTAGAATATATCTATGAGTTTTTTTAATCTATCATTTCTATTTTTTCTATAACTGGTTGATTTTCTTTTAATACTGTACCATTATCATCTTCTATTTTTACATCTTCACATATTTTGTCTACAATTTCGATTCCACTTGTTACTTTTCCAAATGCAGCATAGGCTCCATCTAATCCAGTATAATCTTTATGCATTATAAAAAATTGTGAACTAGCACTATTATAAGCCATCGATCTTGCCATTGAAATTACACCTCTAGTATGAGAAAGTGTATTCTTTACACCATTTTGTGCAAATTCACCTTTTATATTTTCATCACTTCCACCAGTCCCATTACCATTTGGATCTCCACCTTGAATCATAAATCCTGATATGATTCTATGAAATGTTAATCCATTATAAAAACCTTCATTTACCAATTTTGCAAAATTTGCAACTGTAATTGGTGCAATATCTGCATATAATTCTACATTTATTGTTCCATAATCTTTTATTGTTATTTGTGCATGATGTGTTCCTTTTGAATATTTATCTTCATCTTGATTTATATTTTCTTTTTTTGAATTATTTATTATCATTGCAATAATTCCTCCTATTATTATAATTCCAATTATTATTCCTATAATTATATACCTTTTTTTCATTATGTTCTCACCTCCAATAAATTTTTAAAAATTTATTTTGGCTGGGGCACTGTGATTCGAACACAGGAATGTCGGAGTCAGAGTCCGATGCCTTACCGCTTGGCGATGCCCCAATATGAATTAATTCATCCTTATATTAGCACACTTAATTTTAATTTGCAATAGCTAATAGACATTTTTTATACGATTATCAATGTTCTAAAAAGTGGATATAATTTTAAAATTTATATCCACTTAATTCATTTTCAATTCTTATGTAATTTTCGAAATTTTCTTCCATTATATCATTAAAACTTTTACAATGTGTTTTATATTTTAAATGACAAAATTCATGTGCTATCACATATTCAATTGTTTCTCTTTTGAATTGTATAATTTCAGGTGAAATTATGATTTCTTTTTTTGATGTACATTTTGCTATTTCACCATCTAATTGTTCTATAAAATAATCTTCTGGTGCAATTCCTAGTATTAGTCTTATTTTTTCCATTATATTGTCTATTTCTTTTTTTGCTATTTGTTCATACATTTTATTTATTGACATTTTTAAAATTTGTTTGTTTCCTATTTTTCTATATTTATTTGGTAATATTATTTTTATTTCATAATTTTCTTCTATATTTAATTCTGGAGTATCAATATTTGAATATACAACTTTTAAATCATAATTTTTCCCAAATATTTTTACAGATTGCATATTTGAACTTTGTTGTTGATATTCATTTATTTTACTTAGAATCCAATTTTTCTTTTCTTCAACTACTGCTTGGATTTTATTTTGTGTAAAATACCAAGGTGCATTTACAATAACTTCACCATTTTGAATTGTTATATACATATCTCTATTTGTTGCCTTATTTACTGTGTATGTTATTACATTGTTTCTTTTTCCAAATATACTCATCTTAAATTCCTCCTTGTTTTGAACTCTTGTTCGCTTTTTGCTGATGCTATTTTATATCTTATTTGATAAATTGTCAATACTATTTTTAAATTTTTTTCGAACATTTTTTCGTAGTGACTAAATTAATCATTTTTTCAGCATTTCTACTGTTTCTTAATCATAATATTTTTATAACAGAATATTTTTGTACTAAAAGTTGGAGGTCTTTATTATGTATAAATTCAAAATAGTAAAATTAAAAAATTTTATTTTACCTTTTATATTAGTTTTTTTTACTATATGTCTTGTTGTTTTTTCTAATTCTAATTTAAAAGCTGCCAAAAATGGTTTAGTTTTATGGGCAAATTCTGTTGTTCCTTCTTTATTTCCTTTTTTTGTTGCTACTGAATTACTTTCTTATACAAATTTTACATATTATTTAGGAAAATTATTAAATAAATTTATGAAACCACTTTTTAACATTAGAGGTGAAGGAAGTTTTGCCTTTATTATGGGAATTTTAAGTGGCTACCCTATGGGAGCTAAAATTGCAGCTAATTTTAGACAAAATAATATTTGTTCTAAAGTAGAATGTGAGCGTTTGCTTAGCTTTACAAATAATTCTGGTCCTTTATTTATAATTGGAAGTGTTGGAATAAGTTTATTTGGAAATTCTACTATTGGTTTTTTACTACTTTTCACTCACTTACTTGCATCTATTTCTGTTGGCTTTTTATTTCGTTTTTGGAAGAAAAATGATTCTAAAAACTTTATTAGTAGTTCATCAAACATTAAAAACAGAACTATAAAATTATCTAGTTTGGGAGAAATTATTGGAAATAGTATTAAAAGTTCAATAAATACTATTTTAATGATTGGCGGCTTTGTTGTTTTGTTTTCTGTTATACTTTCTATTTTAAAAAGAAGTAATTTACTTAATATCTCTTGTTATTTTATGAAACCTATATTTAACTTTTTTAGAATTCCTCAAACATTTTATTCTGGTTTTATATCTGGAATTATAGAATTAACCAATGGACTAAATATAATTTGTAATATTCCTGAAAAAAATATTTCTATAAATATAATTATTGCTTCTTTCATTCTTGGTCTCGGTGGCATTTCTGTCTTGCTTCAAGTTTGGAGTTGTATTTCTAAAACAGATTTATCTATTACACCATATATCTTAGGAAAGATTTTACAAGCTTGTCTTTCTGCATTATATACTTGGATATTTATAAACATTGTACCCGTTTTTAATTTTAATTTATAAAAAATCCTCTCATAATTAGTTTATACTAACTATTGAGAGGTTTTGCTTAATAATCTTTTATTCTTTCTTTTAAATCATCAAAATTAATCAATTTCCAAGACCAATTTTGATCACTTTCAACTCCTGGCACATTAATTCTAGAATTTTCATCAAGTCCTAAAATATCTTGAACCATTATTATTGGCATTTTTGCCTTACATTTTGCTAAATATTGCATAATGCCAATATTTATATTTATATCATAACATTCATTCTTTCTTAAAAATTCTTTTAATTTCCATTTATGTTCATCATCTAAAGTTTTATACCAACCATATATTGTATTACAATCATGATTTCCAGGAAAAACTAGTACATTTTCAGCTTCATTATCTCTATCATACAAATTATCTAAATCTATAGTAAATTGTAATATTTTCTGCCTTGTAAATCCATAATGTTCTCTTAATTTTATTGTTTCTTCTCTTATTTCCCCTAAATCTTCTATTATAAAGTTTTCAATATTTACATTTTTCTCTTTAAATAATTCATCAAAAAATCCATAACTTAGTCCATCTACATATGTTCCTTCTTTACCTGTTTTTCCAAATGGTATTCTGAAAAATGAATCATATCCTCTAAAATAATCTATTCTTACTTTATCGAATAATTTTAAATGATACTTAAATCTTTTTACTAAATATTGATAATTATCTTTTTTTATATTTTCTACATTATATACAGGGCTATTCCATTTTTGACCGTTTTCATTGAAATAGTCTGGAGGAGTTCCAGCTTCAAATGTAAACTTTCCATTTTCCATTTCAAAATATTCTGAATGGTATTTAGTTTCAACTGATTCAAATACTGGATATACTGGCATATCTCCAATAATTTGAACATTTTTAGAATTAGCATAATATTTCAATTCCATCCATTGCTTATATAATATATATTGCAAAAATAAATAATAGTCTTTTTCATTTCCTGTTTTTTGGCTCATAAATTCTGCATATTCATTTATTTCTTGTAATATTATGAATTCATAATATTCATTATTAGGTCTAAAATTTCTATATGCTTCTTTATAATATTTTTCTTTAAAATTATCATATATTACTCTATCTTTGTTTTCTCTTATTTCTGCATTTTGTATTAATTTTTCTTCTTTTAATTTGTCTAATGAAATATAATCTTCTTCCAATGCATAATAACTTACTGGAGAATATGGGTGTTTATCACATTCGTTTATTGGCAATATCTCCCAGTATTTTATATTATTTTCACTTAATATATCTATAAACTGATATGCTTCATATCCAAAGTCTCCTATTCCATATTTACTTGGAAGTGAAAAAATTGGAAGTAAAATTCCTTTTTCTTTCATATTCTTTTGTTCCTTTCTTTTTTTGCTTTTGCTTAAAATAATTATATATTAATAAGTTTATTTTTTCAATAGATAAATATTAATAAAAAGCAAGAAACTTTTTAGTCTCCTGCCTTTATTTCTGACATAAAGTCAAATTATTTTATTATTGCTTTTCTTCCTAAATATTGAGCAACATCACCTAATTGATGTTCGATATTTAATAATCTATTATATTTAGCAACTCTATCTGTTCTACATGGTGCACCTGTTTTGATTTGTCCAGCATTCATTGCAACTGCAACATCTGCTAATGTTGTATCTTCTGTTTCACCACTTCTGTGTGATACAACAGCTGTCATTCCATGTTTATTAGCTAATTCGATAGCATCTAATGTTTCTGTTAATGTTCCGATTTGGTTTAATTTGATTAATATACTGTTTGTTACACCTAAATCAATACCTTTTTGTAATCTCTTCATATTTGTTACAAATAAGTCATCACCAACTAATTGGATTTTTGATCCTAATCTGTCTGTTAGTTTTTTCCATCCAGCCCAGTCTTCTTCTGCTAAACCATCTTCGATTGAGATAATTGGATATCTGTTTACTAAATCTTCTAAGAAGTCTATCATTTCATCTTCTGTTTTTGTAACACCTATTTTCCAGAAATGATATTGTCCTTCTTTTCCTATTTTCTTTGCTTCATCATATAATTCTGTTGCAGCAACATCTAATGCTAAAGCAACTTCTTCACCTGGTTTATACCCAGCTTTTTCAATAGCTTCCATTATTAATTGAAGTGCTTCATCTTCATCTTTAACATTTGGGGCAAATCCACCTTCATCACCAACACCTGTTCCTAATCCTTTTGATTTTAAAACAGCTTTTAAGTTGTGATAAATTTCAGCACACATACGTAAACATTCAGAGAATGATTTTGCTCCAACTGGCATAATCATAAATTCTTGTACACTTAATGTTGAATCAGCATGTTTACCACCATTCATGATGTTCATCATTGGAACTGGCATAACTTTTGCATTTGGTCCACCAATATAGTTATATAATTCCATTCCTAATGATGCAGCAGCAGCTTTAGCACAAGCTAATGATACACCTAATGTAGCATTTGCTCCTAATACACCTTTGTTTTCTGTTCCATCTAATTCGATAAGCATTTTATCGATTCCAGCTTGGTCATAAACATTCATTCCTTCTAATTTTGGAGCTATAACTGAGTTAACATTTTCTACAGCTTTTAAAACTCCTTTTCCTAAATATCTTGATTTATCACCATCTCTTAATTCAACAGCTTCAAAGCTTCCTGTTGATGCTCCAGATGGAACCATTGCTACACCATGTGCTCCATCAAATGTTGTAACTTCAACTTGTACAGTTGGATTTCCTCTTGAATCTAATACCTCTAATGCTTCTACACTTTCAATTTCTAAATAATCTTTCATAAAACTCTCTTTCCTTTCTTATCATATCATGTATATAGTATGAATCAATTATTATAAATGTAATCAAATTAATAATACAACTATTTCATAGCTTCTTCAACAGCAACAGCTACTGCTACTGAAGCACCAACCATTGGGTTGTTACCCATACCAATTAATCCCATCATTTCTACGTGAGCTGGTACTGAAGATGATCCTGCAAATTGTGCATCTGAATGCATTCTTCCCATTGTATCTGTCATACCATAAGAAGCTGGTCCTGCTGCCATATTATCTGGATGAAGTGTTCTACCTGTTCCACCACCAGAAGCAACTGAGAAGTATTTCTTTCCTGCTTCTAGTCTTTCTTTCTTATATGTTCCTGCAACTGGATGT
This sequence comes from Clostridium sp. 26_21, assembly GCA_001915995.1. GTDB lineage: Bacteria > Bacillota > Clostridia > TANB77 > CAG-508 > CAG-269. The sequence continues at coordinate 136,931 of MNRO01000019.1, read as the reverse complement.
TGGAATCTTGTTGGGTTTGTTGAGTTTCCTGTAATAGATACATCAACATCTTCTAACCACATGATTGCTACACCTTCTCTAACATCGTTTGCACCATAACATTTTACTTGGCTTCTTTCTCCATCAGAATATTTTATTTCTTCTACTACTTTTACTTTTCCTGTAAAATAATCAAAATCTGTTTTTACATATGTAAATCCATTTATTCTTGATATTATTTGTGCTGCATCTTTTCCTAAACCATTTAAAATTACTCTTAATGGTTCTTTTCTAACTTTGTTTGCAGATTTTGCTATACCAATAGCTCCTTCTGCTGCTGCAAAACTTTCATGTCCTGCTAAAAATGCAAAACATTTTGTATCTTCTGATAATAGCATTGATGCTAAATTTCCATGTCCTAATCCTACTTTTCTATCATCTGCAACAGATCCTGGAATACAAAATGCTTGTAATCCTTCTCCAATTGCTTTTGCTGCATCTGATGCCTTTTTACATCCTTTTTTGATTGCTATTGCTGCACCTAATGTGTAAGCCCAAGCTGCATTTTCAAAACAAATTGGTTGAACTCCTTTTACTATTTCATAAGGATTAAATCCTTTATCTGTACAGATTTTTAATGAATCTTCAAAATCTTTTATTCCGTATTTTTCCATAACTGGTTTTATTTGATCAATTCTTCTTTCATAACTTTCAAATGTTACTGCCATCTTTTATTCCTCCTATTTTTATTGTAAGGGAAGACATTTCCCATTTTTACATCTTATTTATTTTTTTAAATTCTATTTCTATGCTTCTCTTGGATCTATCTTCTTTACAGCTTCGTCAAATCTTCCATATGTACCAGAAGCTTTTTCAATTGCTTCTTTAGGATCAATTCCTTTTTTAATATTATCCATCATTTTTCCTAAATGAACATATTTATAACCAATTATTTGGTCATCTTTATCTAATCCTAATTCTACTATATATCCTTCTGTTAATTGTAAATATCTTGGTCCTTTTAATGAACTTGAATATATTGTTCCTACTTGTGATGTATGTCCTTTTCCTAAATCTTCAAGTCCAGCTCCTACTGGAAGTCCACCTTCTGAGAAAGCTGTTTGAGTTCTACCATATACTATTTGTAAGAATAATTCTCTCATAGCAGTATTTATAGCATCACAAACTAAATCTGTATTTAATGCTTCTAATATTGTTTTACCTGTTAGAATTTCTCCTGCCATTGCAGCTGAATGTGTCATTCCTGAACATCCTATTGTTTCAATTAATGCTTCTTGGATTATTCCATCTTTTACATTTAATGTTAATTTACATGCTCCTTGTTGTGGTGCACACCATCCAATACCATGTGTTAATCCTGATATATCTTTTATATCTTTTGCTTTTACCCATTTTCCTTCTTCTGGAATTGGTGCTGGTCCATGGTCTACTCCTTTTGCAACACAGCACATATTTTCTAATTCTTTTGAATAAATCATTTTTATTGCTCCTTTCATTTATTACATAATATTTGATTTTTTATTTTACTTTCTTCTTGTTTTGCTACACGATAGTCAACTCTTTGATTTTCATCAACATCTGTTGTATCATATTTTACCACATTCACTTGTCTTTTTAAGTAAATTCCAGTAATATATTCATCAGATTTCGGAACTTCTAAATTTCTAGTAGATAAATATTTATTAAATGCTTTTTCTTCTTTTTTTCCACATGGTTCTATATGTAAATATTTTTTTCTCCAATATATATGGTGATCATAATATTCATCTTGGCCACCTAACAAATTATCATAGCAAAATGTGTATGTTATTCTATCATTTTTTATTGATATTGTTAAATTTGACCATACTTTTTGATTTGTTTTTCTAAATTCTTCTCTTAGTTCTTTTATTTCATCATATAAAAGTTCTACTAGTTTTAAATATTCTTCCTCTTCTATATTGTACTTGTTTGGGACTTCATATACATTTATAAATTTTCTTTTTAAAATTCCTCTTGGCATAAAATAGAAATACATTTCTCCAACTTGAACTTTTCCAAGTCTCTCTATTATTGATGCATATAGGTATAATTCATCCCATTTTCCAGGTACTATATTGAAAAGCTTTCTTTGTATATTTTCATATAATTCTTTAATTTTTTTAGTATTATTAACCACTTTTATCCACCCTTATTTATAGCGGGTTTTGAATTTTTTCGCTATTAATAGTTTATAATTCTTATTTTTCTAAAATACTTTCTCCAGTCATTTCTTCTGGCTTTTCAATTCCTAATATTTCTAACATTGTTGGTGCTAAATCTGCCAATTTTCCAGATTTTACTTTTAATGTTTCATCATTTGTTACAAGTATTAATGGAACTGGATTTGTTGTATGTGCAGTATGTGGTTCACCTGTTTTATAGTCAATCATTTGCTCACAGTTTCCATGATCTGCAGTTATTAAAATTGTTCCATTATGTGCTAACATTGCATCTACAACTTTTTGAACACATTCATCTATTGTTTCTACAGCTTTTATTGCTGCTGGTAAACTTCCTGTGTGTCCAACCATATCTGGATTTGCAAAGTTTAATATAATTGCATTATATTTATCTTCATTTATTGCTTCTACAACTTTTTCTGTTACTATTGGTGCACTCATTTCTGGTTGTAAATCATATGTTGCTACTTTTGGTGATGGTACTAATATTCTATCTTCACCAGGATATTGTTTTTCTTCTCCTCCATTAAAGAAAAATGTAACATGTGCATATTTTTCTGTTTCTGCAATTCTTAATTGTTTTAATCCATTTTTGCTTACAACTTCTCCAAATGTGTTTACTAATGGTTCTTTTTTGAATGCTATTTTTACATTTGGCATTGTTTCATCATAATTTAAACATACAAAATATGTTGCAATTCTTTTTGTCTCGAATCCATCAAAATTAGGGTCAACTATTGCTCTTGTTATTTCTCTTGCTCTATCAGGTCTAAAGTTAAAGAATATTACAGAATCATGTTCTCCGATTGTTGCTATAGGTGTTTCGCCATTACAAATTACTGTTGGTTCAACAAATTCATCAAAGACCTCTTTTTGATAAGAATCTTCTATTGCTATTGTTGCAGATGTTGCTTTATTTCCTTCTCCTCTTACTAATGCATCATAACATTTTTTTACTCTATCCCATCTCTTATCTCTATCCATAGCATAATATCTTCCTGATATACTTGCTATTTTTCCAACTTTCTTTTCTTTCATTTTTTCTTCAAGTTGTGTTATATATCCTTCTGCTGATGCTGGTGGTGTATCTCTTCCATCTAAAAAGCAGTGTACATATACATCTTCAAAATCTCTTCTTTTTGCCATTTCAAGTAGTCCATATAAATGTCTAATATGACTATGAACTCCACCATCTGATAATAATCCTAATATGTGTAATTTTGAATTGTGCTTTTTACAATTTTCAATTGCTTCTATGAATTCAGGAATTGCAAAAAAGTCTCCATCTTCTATTGATTTTGTTATTTTTGTTAGTTCTTGATATACAATTCTTCCTGCTCCAATATTTGTGTGTCCTACTTCAGAATTTCCCATTTGTCCATCTGGTAGTCCTACTTTTAATCCACTTGTATACATTATTGTATTTGGGTATTTTTTCATTAGTTTGTCTATATTAGGTGTTTTTGCAAGTTTTACAGCATTACCATCTGTTTTTTCGTTTATTCCAAAACCATCTAATATCATTAGCATTACTGGTCCTTTTTCCATTATTTTCATCCCTTTCCAATTCAAATAACAATAGTTGTATTGTTTTGAACCAATTATCTATCATAATTTACAATTTTAGCGAATTCTTCAGATTTTAAACTTGCTCCTCCTACAAGGCCTCCGTCTATATCTGACATCTCAAATAATTCTTTGGCATTTGATGATTTTACGCTTCCGCCATATTGTATTATAACTCCATTTGCCTCATTTTGTCCATATATTTCTGCTATTTTTTTTCTTATTTCAATTATTGTATTGTTTGCATCTTCTTTTGTTGCTGTTTTTCCTGTTCCTATTGCCCATATTGGTTCATATGCTACAATAATTTTTTCTAAATCTTCTGTTGATACACCTTCTAATGCTTTTTCTATTTGACTTGTAACTATTGCTTCTGTTTGACCTGATTCTCTTTGTTCAAGAGTTTCACCAACACATATTATTGGTTTTAATCCAACTGCTAATGCTGATTTTACTTTTTTATTTACAGTTTCATCTGTTTCTGCAAAATATTGTCTTCTTTCTGAATGTCCTATTATTACATATTCTACTCCTATAGATTTTAACATTTGTGCAGATACTTCTCCTGTATATGCTCCTTTTTCTTCCCAATGCATATTTTGGGCACCTATTTTTATATTTGTTCCTTGTACATTTAGTAATGAATAAAATAAATCTGTATATGGCACACATAAAATAACTTCATTTTTTGTGTCACTTACAAGTGGTGTTAATTCTTCAATGAAATTAATAGCTTCATTTGGAAGCATATTCATTTTCCAATTTCCTGCAATTACTTTTCTTCTCATAAAAAATCCAATTCCTTTCTATAATTTAGAGAACTTCTAGACATTTATAATTTTCGAATTATAATCATCATCATTACTTTTTAGTCTCTCTTTTATTATATTAATCAAGTTCTTCTTTGCTTCATCAGTGTAGTCATTTACAAATTCACAATCAAATTGTTTTTGTAATTCTTTATTTGCAGAATATTCTTTTATATGTTCATCTATTTCTTGCAATCTTTTTTTTATAACTTCACTTGGAAGCTCCCTATTTTTCAATTCAATCTTTGCTCTTTCAATATCTTTTGGTATTATATATATTGAAAATATATTTGGTGTATGTTTTTTTATTTCATATATAGTACTATAATGTACTTCTGTTACTTGATTTTCACTTGATTCTAGTTTTTCTTTTCTATATCCATATTTTGCTCCAAGAAATTCAAAATCAACTACAACTTCTTTATTTTTCACTAGTTTTTCGAATTCTTCTTCACTTACAAATTCTTTATCAATACCATTAACTTCATTTTTTCTTTTATTTCTTGTTGTAACAATTGCTAAATTTTTAAAATTAAGTTCTTTTGATATCGCATCTTTAAAAAAAGATTTGCCAGTTCCTGTTATTCCTGATAATGTTACTATCATAATTATTCCTCTCTTTGAGTATTTCCTTTGCTTTGGCTATAATAAATATTTCTAATTTTCTCAAATATATCACTATAATCAAAATTTTTAGGAAATTTTGTTCTTCCACATTTTAATAATTGAAATGTTTCTTCTAATGGTAACCAAACATATTTGTCTATTTCTTCTTTTTGAATTTCAATTTTTGATGAATTTCTTTTTAAGCAATAAAATGTTATAAAGAAATTTTTTATTTTTTTAGAACTCTCAAAGCCAAGAGGAACACCTTGTTGTGTAACTTTTACAACATTCATTGATTCCTCTAGGTTTATTCCAAGTTCTTCTTTTAATTCTCTTACCATAGCTTGAGTTTCTGTTTCATCATTATCTAAATGTCCTGAGCATAAATCATTTTTTCCAGGTGTAAGTCCTTTATTAGCTCTTACTTCTATAAGAACTTCTCCTTTTTCATTTATAACAAAACATGTAACTCCTTTTAGCCAATCACTTTCATCTAAGTTTTTTTCATCTGTTTTATCTATTGTTCTTTTATATTTTCCGTCTTTGTCATATACTCTATATTGTGTTCCTAATGCTCTAGGATTCCTTAGATTTTCCATTTTGCCTATACTGCCTTTCTCTCCTCAAACTATTTATTTCCTATTTGTCTAATAAACATTCTATTCCTGGTAATTTTTTACCTTCTATAAATTCTAATGATGCTCCTCCACCTGTTGAAACATGTGTCATTTTATCTGCAACACCTGCTTTTTGAATTGCTGCAGCTGTATCACCACCACCAATTATTGTTGTCGCATCTAATTCTGCTAATACTTGTGCTAATTTGTTTGTTCCTTCAGCAAATGCTGCAAATTCTGCTACACCTACTGTTCCATTCCATATTACTGTTTTGGCTTTTCTTAATTCTTCAGCATATAATTCAATTGTTTTTGGTCCAATGTCTAATCCTTCCCATCCATCTGGTATTGATTCTCTATCTGCATACATTGTTTCAGTATTTGCTGAAAATTCTTTTCCTAATTTGTTGTCTATTGGTAGTAACATTTTTACACCTTTTTCTTCAGCTTTTTTCATTAATTCTTTTGCTAAATCTAATTTATCATCTTCGCAAATTGAATTTCCTATTTTATATCCTAATGCTTTATAGAATGTATAAGCCATTCCTCCACCAATTAATAATACATCTACTTTTTCTAATAAACTATCTATTACACCTATTTTATCAGATACTTTAGATCCTCCTAATATTGATACAAATGGTCTTTCTGGATTTTGTAATGCTTCTCCTAAGAATTTTAATTCTTTTTCTATTAAAAATCCTGAAACAGCTGGTAAATAATGTGCTACGCCTTCTGTTGAAGCATGTGCTCTATGTGCTGTTCCAAATGCATCATTTACAAATACATCTCCGAAGCTTGCCAATTTTTTTGCAAATTCTGGATCATTGTCTGTTTCTTCTTTATGAAATCTAACATTTTCAAGTAACATTACTTGTCCTGGTTGTAAATTTTCAGCTAATTTTTGTGCACTTTCTCCAACAACATCTTCAGCCATTAATACTTCTTGTCCTAATTGTTTTGAAAGTTCTTTTGCAACTGGTGCAAGTGAAAATTCTTTTTTGAATTCTCCCTTTGGTCTTCCTAAATGTGAAGATAATACTATTTTACATCCTTGTTCTATTAAATATTTTATTGTTGGTAATGCTGCTACAATTCTTCTATTATCTGTTATATTTTGATTTTCGTCCATAGGAACATTAAAATCACATCTAACAAATACTCTTTTTCCTTTTAAATCAATATCTTTTATTGTTTTTTTACTCATAATAAGTTTTTCCTTTCTTATATAAAAATAATTAAAATATATTTTTTAATTATATCACTTCAAAAAGGTTAGAGGTTAGACAAGCTCTAACACCCTAACCCAAGTTGAATTATTATTTATGATCTACTGTTGACATATAGCAAGCTAAATCAACTAACTTGTTTGAATATCCCCATTCATTATCATACCATGCAACTAATTTAACGAATGTATCTGTTAACATGATTCCTGCTGTTGCATCAAATATTGATGTATGCATATCACTTAAGAAATCTGAAGATACAACTGGTTCGTCTGTATATTCAACAATTCCTTTTAATTCGTTTTCAGATGCTCTTTTTACAGCTGCACATATTTCTTCATATGTTGTTGGTCTTTCTAGATTACATGTTAAGTCAACAACTGAAACATCAACTGTTGGTACTCTGAATGCCATACCTGTTAATTTTCCATTTAATGATGGTATAACTTTTCCTACTGCTTTTGCAGCTCCTGTTGATGATGGAATAATGTTTGCAGATGCAGCACGTCCACCTCTCCAATCTTTCTTTGAAGCTCCATCAACTGTTTTTTGTGTTGCTGTTGTTGAGTGAACTGTTGTCATTAATCCTTCTTTAATTCCAAAATTATCATTTATTATTTTTGCTAAAGGTGCTAAACAGTTTGTTGTACAAGATGCATTTGATACAATGTTCATGTCAGAACTATATGTTTCATTATTTACTCCCATTACAAACATTGGAGCATCTTTTGATGGTGCACTTATAAGAACTTTTTTAGCTCCTGCATCTAAGTGTGCTTGTGCTTTTTCCATTGTTGTGAATACACCAGAACATTCTAATACATATTCAACTCCAAGTTCTCCCCAAGGAATATTTTTTGGGTCCATTTCATTATATACTTTTATTACTCTTCCATTTACTACTAAGTTTCCATCTTTTTCTTCAACTGTTCCGTTAAATCTTCCATGTACAGTGTCAAATTTTGTCATATATGCCATGTAATCAGCTGCTACAAATGGATCGTTTACTGCTACAACTTCAACCTCCTCTTTACCTAATGCTGCTTGGAATGCTAGTTTTCCTATTCTTCCAAATCCGTTAATTCCTACTTTTACTGACATAAAATTTCCTCCTTTTTGAAATTAGTTTCTTCTAATTTCATTTTTATCTATTATTTACCTTTTTAGGCATTTTTATTCTATAACAAATGATAATACTTTTCAAGTATTATTTGAAAATTATTTATATTTTTCTTCTCTTATAATTCTTTATTTATAGTTTAAAATTTTTCCCATAATTTCTACGTCTTCAATTTTATTTATTCCAAAACACTTTTTCCCTAAATCTTTTATTGATGCTCCTAAATGATACATTTCTTCATTATCTATAATTATAAATCTATCATGAAATTTATTAGTCTTTGCAACCTTTAATATTGGGTATTCTTTATTAAATTTTTGAATATCAATTTGTTGTATATTACTTTTATCTGAAGTCAGTATTACAACTTCTACATTATTGTTTTTTCTTAGTAAGCATTTTTAAAACACTGTCATCTATATAATTATCTATTATTAAAATCTTTTTATTTGCTTTTTTTATGATGTCGCTTATCAAACTATATGCATCATATATTTGTCCTTCAAAAAATATTTTTTGTTTTATATTTTCTTCTACTTGAAGTTGATTAAAGATTTCATTAAATTTTTTATCATGTTCTAATAATTTGTATTATATGTTAGTTAATCTTTCAAATATTTGTCCATTTTGTATTAGAAATTTTTTATTTCTTTATTAGATATATCATCTTTAATGATTAAGTTTTCATTTTCCATAAATTCACATCCTTTTATGATTGTGTATATTTTAAAACATTTGTCAAGTATTTTATTGTTATTTATATATTTTTTAGTCCATGCACTTTTATTTTTTTCTAACATATAATTTGTTATATGAGTTCTTAATAAAATTATATGGAGGTTTTTATGTTTTCCGCATTGTGTATAAGTGGTTTTTTTCACTTTTTACAGACTGCAGTTTTTGCAGTTGGATACATTTCAGGAACTTCCCTTTTTCCAGAACCTCTAAGTTCTGAAGAAGAGCGAATTTATCTTGAAAAATTAAGTACAGGAGATGAAGATGCACGTAATATTTTAATTGAAAGGAATTTAAGACTTGTTGCACATGTTTGTAAAAAATATAGTAATTCAAATGTAGACCAAGATGACTTAATTTCAATTGGTACAATTGGTCTTATCAAAGGAATTAATAGTTTTAAACCTGAAAAAGGCGCTAGACTTTCTACATATGTTTCTAGATGTATAGATAATGAAATTCTTATGCATTTTAGGGCAACTAAAAAGCAAAATGCTGAAGTATTTCTTGATGAACCAATCGGAAAAGATAAAGATGATAATGTTATTACATTACAAGAAATTTTAGAAAACGATGACAGAAGTGTTGAAGAATCTGTTGATTTAAAAATGAAAGTTAAACTTTTATATGAAAAAATGAAATCTATTTTAAAAGGAAGAGAACGTACAATTTTGGAACTTCGTTTTGGTCTTGATGGTCATAAACCTAAAACACAAATTGAAATTGCTAAAGAAATGGGAATTTCTCGTTCTTATGTATCAAGAATTGAAACTAAGGCTATTAGTAAACTTTCTAAAGAAATTAAAGAATAATTTGTATAATATTCCATTTCTTTGCTAACAATAATACAAATAGCTATTAATGGGAGGTTTTATAATGGATATTAATAAAAAAGTTTTAAATGAAGTTAGTAAAGGTGCAAAAATGGGAATGGATGCGATAAAATTTGTTTCTGATAAAGTTTCTGATAGTAGATTTCAAAAAGTTTTAAATGTTGAATATCTTAAATATAAAGAAATTTTTAATCGTGTTGGGAATATTTATCATAATTATGATTTAACAGATGATCCTCAAGAAACAAATATTATGAATAAAGCTATGACTTGGTATGGAATTCAAATGAATACAATGACTGATAAAAGTAATTCTAATATTTCTGAATTATTGTTACAAGGTACTAATATGGGAATTATTGAAGGTCGTAGATTGTTAAATAATAATCCTAGTGTTGATAAAAATGTTAGACAAATTTTAGATGATTTTGTTGTTATGCAAGAAGATAGTGTTGAGACATTAAAGAAGTATTTATAAAAGAGCTGTTACTTTTGTAACAACTCTTTATTTTATCATTAATCTCCTAAGCAGATTCCAATATCTCTTGCAGTTTTAACCAAATCATGATCCATAGTAACTTTTCTAATATTACTTTCTGCAGTATTACCAGAAACTGCACCAATTTTTGTATTATTTCCAACTACATCTTCTAATGAAACAGAATCCAATTTTCCATTTTTTATAACTGTTAATACACCAAATTTTCCTTCAAGAGCAAGTTCCATTGCTTTTGCACCATATTTTGTTGAAAGAACTCTATCAAATGCTGTTGGAGTACCACCTCTTTGTACATATCCTAATGTTGTTGTTCTTGCTTCTAAACCTGTTAATTCTTCTAATTGTTTTGCAACAACTTGTCCAACACCACCTAATTTATTGTTATCAACTCCTGCACCATTATTTCTTACATTTTGAACTGTTATTGTTCCACCTTGTGGTATTGCACCTTCTGCAACAACAACAATACTAAAATTCTTTCCTTCTTCTCTTCTTTCATTTATTTTTTCAACTGCTTTGTTTATATCATATGGAATTTCTGGTATTAATGCAACATCTGCACCACCAGCAATTGCTGATTCTAATGCTATCCAACCAGCATATCTTCCCATAACTTCTAATACCATTATTCTATGATGTGTTTCACCTGTTGTATGAAGTCTATCTAATGCTTCTGCAGCAACTGAAACTGCCGTATTATATCCAAATGTTATTTCTGTACAAGCAACATCATTATCTATTGTTTTTGGAACTCCAATTACATTTATTCCTTTTGTAGAAAAATCTCTTGCTGATTTTTGTGTTCCATCTCCTCCAAGTGTAAATAAACAATCAAATCCATCTTTTTTGATATTTTCTACACATACATCTGATAAATCTTTATAAACAGTTTCTCCGTTTTCTTCAACTTTGTAATGAAATACATTTGCATTTGTTGATGATCCAATTATTGAACCACCTTTTTGTAATATTCCTGATGCATGTTCATCATTTGCTGTACTTAATTTTTCATAATTATTTTTTAATAAGCCATTATATCCATCTATAAATCCATAACAATCTATACCATTGTTTTCAGCAGTTTTTACAATTGCTCTTATAACTGCATTAAATCCTGATACATCTCCACCATTTGCTAATATAGCAACTTTTCTTATCATTTTAAATTTCCTCCTTCGTTTAATGAACTATATTTCAAGTCTTCTTTATTGTATTTCTCTGGTTTTAAACCAACTTTTCCTCTCATATAATCTAATAAAAGTACCATACATACAGTACATATACCTCCAACAATTAAAAATGTGTTTCCAGATGTTGTTACTTTTAATAAGAATGAGCCTAATAAACTTATTAAAATTGATATCATATTAAAAAACATATTTCTTATTGTTGCAAGTTTTACTCTTATTCTTCTATTTGTGAAATTATTTAAATATCTATAAATTAAAACATTATATGCTCCTTTTATAGCTCCTTGAAGTATAAATAGTATTACTACAATATTTGATACACTTTCTCCAAAACTATCCACTAAACATCCAATAATAAAACATGATGCAACATATGGAATTCCTAAGACTGATAATGTATTATTTTTAAATCTTTTATGTAACCCACCCTGTCCTTTAGAACATATCCCGGCCATTATTTGAATAATTGCAAAGATTACTCCAAAATATTGTGCTGGTATATTTATGCTATTTAAAATATTACTTCTATATGTTGATAAATTATATGTTAAACCTGACATCAGTCCAAAAAATAACATTAAACACAACATCCTTTTTGAATTAAATGTAAATTTAATTGCTTCTCTTAATTCTTTGAAATATTGTCTTGCAGTTTCTTTTGAATATTCTTCTCTTTGACTTTGAATGTGTTTGAATCTTGTTGATAATATTAATGCAATAATATTAACTATTAAGCATAAAACTACTGGTATATATGGATCAATCGCAAATGTGATACCTGCTATAATTGATGTTATTGCATCAATTACATAATATCTTGCTGCTCCAACACCATCTATACTAGAATATAATGTTCCTCTTTTTTCACCTTTTGGAAGTGAGTCATAAAGAATGTTTGTTTCACAAACACCCTTTATAACATAACCTATTGCATCAATAAAATTAGCTAATAATAACATTTTATAATTATTTATAAATAATAAAATAGTAATAAATACACACATACATATATTAGCAAAAATTAAACTATTTTTTTTACCGAATTTATCTACCAATAAACCTATTGGAATCTGTAACAATAAACATGATGCTGTAAAAAATGATTCTGCTAATAATACTTCTGATGCAGAAAAGTTTTTTGCTTGTGTTAAGAATAAGTATATTATTGAATAGTAAAATAGCAAATCCCAAGAGAACATTTTATATATTGGAAATAGTTTTGTATTTGTTTTTTTATCTTGTATTTTTTGTGTTTCTTCCATTTGTACCTCTTCTATTTCAAAATTATTTTATTAATCTTGCTGTTTCTTTTGCTATCATAAGTTCTTCGTTTGTTGGAACTAAATAAACTTTTACTTTTGAATCTGGAGCAGATATTTCTTTTTCTTCTCCTCTTACATTATTTGCTTCAACATCTATTTTTACTCCCATAAATTCAAGTTTTTCGCAAATTCCTCTTCTTATATTTATTTGGTTTTCTCCAACACCACCTGTAAATACTATATAATCTACTCCATTCATTGCTACTGCATATTTTGCTATATATGATGAAATTTCATATTTGAATTTTTCAATTGCAATTTCAGCTCTTTCATTATCACCATAAGATGCTGCTTCAATTTCTCTAAAGTCTGGTGCTAATCCTGATATTCCTTGAACTCCTGATTTTTTATTTAACATATTTTCTGCTTCTTCTGCTGTCCATCCTTCTTTTTTCATTAAAAATGTTACTACAGATGGATCTAGATCTCCTGAACGCGTTACCATTGGAATTCCTGCAAGTGGCGTTAATCCCATACTTGTATCAACTGATTTTCCACCTTCTACTGCACATATACTTGATCCTTGACCTAAATGGCATGTAACTATTTTTAATTCACTTATATCTTTTCCAACAATTTCAGCTAATCTTTGTGATACATACATATGTGATGTTCCATGGAATCCATATTTTCTTATTCCATATTTTTTGTAATATTCATATGGAATTGGATAAATATATCTTTCTTTTGGCATTGTTTGATGGAATGCTGTATCAAATACACCTACCATTGGTTTTCCTGGCATTACTTTTTTACATGCTTCAATTCCTATTATTCCTGCTGGATTGTGTAATGGTGCTAAGTCTATACATTCTTTTAATACTTCTACAACTTCATCTGTTATAATTACAGATTTATTAATTTTTTCTCCACCATGTACTAATCTATGTCCTATTGCTGATATTTCATCTAAGCTATCTATTACTTTATATTCTGGATTTATTAATTGTTTTAATGTAAAATCAACAGCCTCTTCATGTGTTTTTGCAGGATGTTTGATTTCTATTTTTTGTCCATTTACTTTATGTGTTATAAAAGCTTCATCTTCTCCTATTCTTTCATATTTTCCTGAAGCTAAAACTTCTTCTGTTTCCATATTTATTAATTGATATTTTAGTGATGAACTACCACAATTTAATACTAATATTTTCATTTTTATTTTTCCTTTTTATATTTTATATTTAGGTTTTTATTATGGTTTTGCCTATAAACCTTATTTCACTAATTTTGCTGTTTCTTGAGCAATCATTAATTCCTCATTTGTTGGAATAACAAAAACTTTTACTTTTGAATTTGGTGAAGATATTTCTGCTTCTTCTCCTTTTACTAAATTAGCTTTTCCTGATATTTCTACTCCAAATATTCCCAATTGTTTACAAATTTCACTTCTAGAATAAGGTGATTTTTCACCAACACCTGCCGTGAATGTTAAAACATCTATTCCACCCATTGCAACTGCACATTTTGCTATATATCCTGCAATTGAATAATGATATGCATCTAATGCAAGTTTTGCATGTTTTCCACCAGCTAGTGCTTCTGCTTCTATATCTCTAAAATCTACAGATACCATTGATATTCCATATACTCCAGATTCTCTATTTAATACTTCTTCAACATCATCTGCTTCTAATTCTTCTTTTTTCATTAAATATGTTACAACAGATGGATCTAAATCTCCTGAACGTGTTCCCATTGGAATTCCTCCAAGTGGTGTTAATCCCATACTTGTTTCAACTGATTCTCCATTTTTTATTGCACATATACTTGCTCCTTGACCTAAGTGGCAATTTACTATTTTTAATTCTTTTATATCTTTTCCTAATATTTCTGCAACTCTATTTGCAACATATTGATGTGATGTTCCGTGAAATCCATATTTTCTTACATGATATTTTTCATAGTATTCATAAGGAATTGGATATATATACTTTTCTTTTGAAATTGTTTGATGAAATGCAGTATCAAATACTGCTACCATTGGCTTATTAGGTACAACCTTTTGACAAGCTTCTATTCCTAATATTGCTGCTGGATTATGTAATGGTGCTAACATTGCATTTTCTTTTATTTTTTGAATTACTTCATCTGTAATAAGAACTGCATCTTTAAATTGTTCTCCACCATGTACAACTCTATGGCCTATTGCATCTAATTCATCTAAACTTTTAAATACTCCATAATGGTCACTTGTTAGTCTTTTCATTACAAATTGAATTGCTTTTTCATGATTTTTGGCTGGATGTTCAAAATGATGTTTTTCTCCATTTACTTTATGTGTTAAAAATGCTCCAACTTGCCCAATTCTTTCATAATAACCTTTTACAAGCATTTCACCAGTTTCTGTATCAATTACTTGATATTTTAATGATGAACTTCCTGAATTTAAAACTAGAATTTTCATAAATTATATACCTTTCTTTTTGTACGTACTCATTATTATATATTTAATTAACCTTGTGATTGTGCTTGTACAGCTGTTATTGCTACTACACCTGCAACATCTTCACTACTACATCCTCTTGATAAATCATTTACAGGTCTTGCAATACCTTGGCAAAGAGGTCCATAAGCTTCTGCTTTTGCTAATCTTTGTGTTAATTTATATCCAATATTTCCAGCTCCTAAATCTGGGAATACTAATACATTTGCTTCACCTTTTAAAGGACTTCCTTTTGCTTTAAATTCTGCAACTTCTGGTATTATTGCAGCATCTAATTGTAATTCTCCATCAATTAATAGTTCTGGGGCTTTTTCTTTTGCTAGTTTTGTTGCTTCAACTACCTTTTCTGTTGATGCAGAATGTGCACTTCCATAAGTTGAATATGATAACATCGCAACTTTTGGTTCTTCTCCTACTAATTGTTTAAAACTTTTGCTTGATGATATAGCTATTTCTGAAAGTTTGTCTGCATCTGGCTCTTCATTTAAACCACTATCTGCAAATATAAATGTTCCATTAGCTCCATATTCACAATTTGGTACTACCATTACGAAAAATGCTGATACTAATTTTGTTCCTGGTGCTGTTTTTAATATTTGTAATGCTGGTCTTAATGTATCTGCAGTTGAATGTGCTGCACCTGATACAAGTCCGTCTGCATGATTTAGTTTTACCATCATCATTCCATAATATATTGGTTCTAATATTAATTTTTGTGCTTGTTCTTCTGTCATACCTTTTGCTTTTCTTAATTCATATAATTCTTTTGCATATTTAGATGTCTCATCTGATTTTGCTGGATCTATTATTTGTGTATCTCCTAATTCTAAATTATTTTCTTTTATTAGTCTTTCGATTTCTTCTTTATTACCTATTAACGCAACTTTTGCATATTTTTCTTTGTTTACTATTTGTGCTGCTTTTAATATACGAATATCTGTTGCTTCTGGTAATATAATTGTCTTTATTTGTTGTTTTGCTCTGTTTTTTATTTCTTCTATAAATGACATTTCTATCTTTTCCTTTCTAGAGTCTTTTTTCAAACATAATATATCATAGATACAAAAAAAACACAACATTTTTAAAAAATCTGTTGTGTTTTTCTTGTTTAATATTATTTAACTTTTGTACAATATTTATAAATCATTGATGCAGCTTCAGCTCTAGTTGCATTTCCTAATGGTAATAATTTTCCTTGTGAACCTGTTATTACTCCTGTTCCTACAGCCCAATTCATTCCTTTTTGAGCAAAATTAGATATTTGATTTTTATCTGGAAATTTACTATAATCTGTTTCAACATTAACATTTTTTCCTTTATATTTGCTATATTTCCATAAGATTACTGCTAA
Source organism: Clostridium sp. 26_21 (assembly GCA_001915995.1). Classification (GTDB taxonomy): domain Bacteria; phylum Bacillota; class Clostridia; order TANB77; family CAG-508; genus CAG-269. Next base: position 120,410 of record MNRO01000019.1, on the reverse strand, counting down.
CTGTTCTCTTGTTATTAAATCATCTGGTCCAAATTTTCCTGTATCATATCCACTTATTATTTTGTTTTCTACTGCCCAATTTATTGCTTTATAATAATAAACCTTACTATCTTGCACATCTGGAAAGTTATTTATATTAGTTGCTATTGGCTTTCCTTCCATATTATGTAATATCGTTACAATCATTCCTCTTGTTATTTTATCATTAGGTGCAAATATTGTTTCATTATATCCTGATATATATTTTCTATCAAACATATATTTTATTGCTGAATAATGCCAATCTGTTATCTGAACATCTTTAAATTGAAATTTTCTTGTTTGATCAGATCCAGGTATTGGATTTACTATTTCTTTTGACTTATACTGTCTTTTCTTTACAACGATTTTACCATCTGACTTTTTATTTATAATGCTATATATATAGTCACTTGTTGATGTAATTTTTATATTTTGAACTGCTGTATCTACATCTATAATATCATCCTCAAAAATATTGTTTTCTTTATTAAATTTATACATCTGAGCTTTTCCACTATCATCTTCCGCTTTTAAAATAACATATATTTCATTATTTATTTTAAATATTTCTGGAAAACTATATTTTGTATTTGCAACATTTTCTTTCCAGTTATCACCATCAAATACATACATTGATGCATTTTTCTCAGTGTTCTTTCCTAATGCAAAATATATTTTATTATCTATTGACTTCATATCATAATTTCCTGAAACCATGGAATTTTCTATTTCCGAAAAATTACTTTTAGAATTATATTTATAAACTTTTATTTTATTTCCATTTGACCACCTAACTGAAACATATATATTTCCATTTAATTGAGCAACTTTAGCTTGTCCACAATATTTTTTAGAAAAATAATTACCAAGTTCTGTTATTTCATTTCCATTAATATTTATTAATCTTGCAGTTGAACTATCTTCCCTTATACAAGAAATATAAAATTGTCCTGAATTATTAGTAACGCAAAATTCTCCTAATATATCATTTATCTTTGCAACATCTTCCCATTGTTGAGTCTTAAAATTCATCTTTTCTATTTTCAAATATCCATATCCTGAATAAAACAGATATATATCATTGCCATTTTGAATTATTTCTAACTGTACAATAGGATTTGATTCTTCAACATTCAAAATATTATATTTTTCATTCCAATTTTTTTCATCATAAACTTGAGTATATATTTTATTATTTGAACATGTAACTGTATATATATAATTATTATAATTTAATATTCCTATTTCTTTAATTGTATCTGTCCCTGTATAATCTTTAAAATCAGTATTTTTCCATAAATTTTCTTCTGATATTTTTGGAATAGTAATTTTACATGTCATACTTTTTCCTGAACTACTAGATACATCACTTATTACAATCCCTGAATTTGTTCCATCTGAAAATGTTAGTGCTCCATCTTCTAATGTTTTACTAAAATCTGTACTTCCAATCGAAGTTCTTCCACTCTCTTTCGATAAATATGCACTTAACACACGAGCTTCTTCTGTATTTTGTGAAAATCCACTTCCAGGAATACTTGGTCTAAAGACATATACACCTGTCTCATTAAAATTATTACTTAGTCCTTCTACTGTTGTGTTTATTCTATATACTATTATTCCTGAGCCACCAATTCCTCTATCTAATGAATCTTCATCTGTATAGTTGATTTCTGCTTTTTTTCTAAATTCTATAACAAACAACTCATCATCACTTAAAGGTGATTTTATTATATATGCTTGATTTCCATCTTTATTACTTTGTTCATCCAATGTTACTGTTTGAGTTTCTGTAATTGTTTCTATATTTAACCAATTAGAAAAATACATTCTTAAATATGCTAATGGATATGGCATATATCTACTTGCTGCTCCCATGATGTCCCAACTATATACAGGCTTATCATTTCCTCTACTTCTATATAGATCAGGATATCCTAATGTATGTAAAAATTCATGTGCTATCACTCCTGATTGGCTTGATACAATAGAATCAATTAATGAATATGTATTTAAGATATTATATGAACTTATCTTTTTTCCTGACCAATATACTTCTGCTCCATAATCTGATTTATGTAGTACAAATGTTGACTGATCTTTTACTTCTTGCTCATTTCCTCCTTTTAATACTACTGTTAGATTATCAATGTATCCATCACCATCATAATCTATAATCTTATCTGATATTTCTGGAACATTTTTTATGAGTTCATCTATTATTAAAGAATCTACATTCATTGTATATGCTAACTTTTTATCTATATTAAGTTCATAAGATGTTATCTTTTTTCCATCATCTTGTGGAAATATATTTTTCAAATGAAATTTTCCATAAGATATAGTATTTAAATAATTAGTAGCAGATCTTCCATGTGAACCATCATATAATTTTATAATTTCATTTCTATTATCCTCAAAATATTTTTTGTCTTCATCTGCTGTATCTCCAGTAAAATGCGCAAATAAAACTACATTTGCAAAATTTGTATCTTCAATATCTGTAGCTTTAGCTTCTGATATATTATAATTTTTATAAATACAACATATTAATATTATTATAAATATTATTAATTTTCCTCTTATTTTCTTCATATGTTTTCTCCTATTCTTATATTAATTTTTCTATTTGCTCTAATGCAATTTTTCTTGCACTAATCTCATTCTTTTCAACTTGAGTTAATTCTGCTAAAGTCTTTCCGTTTTCTAATTCAAATATCTCATCAAATCCAAATCCATTGTTTCCTCTTGGCTCTTTTGCTACATATCCTTCTATTATTCCTTCTTTACAAATTGTTGTATTTCCATCTGATAAAGCAATTGCTGTTATAAATTTTATTTTTCTTTTTTCTTTTGGTATTCCTATTAATTTTTCCAATAGTGCCATATTTCTTTCTCTATCTGTTCCACTATGCCACCTCTTTGTAATTACTCCTGGAAATCCATTCAAATATTCAATTTCAATGCCTGAATCATCTGCTAAACATCTTTTATTAATTTCTTGTGCTATTATTTTTGCTTTTTTTATGGCATTTTCTTTAAATGTTTTTCCATCTTCTTCAACATCTATATTAACACCAATTTCACTCATTGGAATTACTTTAAATTTTTTTAAAATTTCTTGTGCTTCTCTTACTTTTCCTTTGTTTGATGTTGCTATTATTATTTCTTCCATATCTTTTTTCTCCTTACATTTTTAGTATATCATATTGTTTTTTTGTTTACAATAAGTTTATAACAGAACAAATAAGAAAAATTTTCAATTTTTCTTTGATTTGCTCTCGCCCGATTTGAGTTTTCGACTAAAAGGAGAAAATCTCAAATGGCTAGCAATTGTAGCTTTTATATAATAGGAAAGTAAAACTTTCCTATTATATAAAAAAAGCCAGAGAAATTTATAATTAATAAAAATTACAAATTCTCTGGCTTTATATTGTATTATTTCAAAGCAATTTCTCTTGAAATCGTGCCTTTAGGAACTCTAAACACATATCTAGTTTCATCACTCAAAAATGCAAAAGACCAAATTGACATTTTTCCTTTACGATGATATTCTTGAAGTATTGCTTTAGAAGAATTAGGCTCTTCAATTTCTTCGACATTATCTCCACTAACAGTATCAACTTTATATGATTTAGAACCTTCTGTTTTAAACTCTGATTCAATTTCATATCTGTAAGAATATACATTATCTGCAGAAATAGAAACATAAAACATTCTGCCACTTCCTTGGGATGCAACAGAATTTGATAATGTTACTAATTCTGTTTCTTTTACAAGTTGCCAATCAGTAAAACCTTTTGCAGGATAAAACAGTCCAATTCCACCAGCCCCTATAACTACAACTACAAAAATCACTGAAAATATTGTGTCATTAATTCCAAACTCAATACCAACAAAAATCAAAACAACTATAATTACGGCTCCAATAATAATGCTTAACATATTTTTCCTCCTTTACTGCTTTTATTGATGTATAAAAATATATGTAAAACTAAAAAGCTAGAGGATTTTCCTCCTACTAATTAGTAGAAAAAAGTAAACGACATAGTATTTAACTATATCGTTTCAAATTATACTATTTATTTACATAAATGTCAATTAAAAATAATTAAATCTGTTTGGTGTTCCAATATTGTTCATACTATTCATATTATTTATACTTCCATAAAATCCTGTTGTTGAAATTGTAATAAATTTTATTGAATAGATATCACAATACACCAAACTATCATTTTCAAAAGACCTCAATAATATGTAACTTGCTCCTACATCTTCTAGAATTCCTATTCTATCAACCATATTATTGGTTCCAATTAGAAATTCTACTCTCATTAATCTTCCTATTTGTTCTCTTAAAAATGCAGGTGTATATATTGGATTTGTTAAAATTTCAGGTGAATTTTGTTCTATGTTAATATTTCTGTTTTCATTTTTATCCTTATTTATATTTTCTTCACTATTTGCCATAAAATCACTTTCCTTTCATAAATTATTTCATAATAATTATATGTACTTATATGGAAAATGTTACAAGTTTTATTGCTATTTTATATTTTTATTGTTATAATTTTTTTGAAATATTTTATATAGAGGAGGTATTTTATGTCTACACCACATAATGAAGCAAACTTAGGAGATATTGCAAAAACTGTTATTATGCCAGGAGATCCTTTAAGAGCTAAATATATTGCTGAAAATTTTTTAGATAATTACAAATTAGTAAATTCTGTAAGAGGAATATTTGCTTATACAGGAAAATATAAAGGAAAAGAATTAACTATTATGGCTTCTGGAATGGGAATGCCAAGTATGGGAATATATTCATATGAATTATATAAATACTATGGAGTTGAAAATATTATAAGAATTGGTTCTTGTGGCTCTTATAAGCCAGAATTAAAATTATTTGATATTATACTTGCTGAAAATGTATTTAGCGAGGGAAATTTTGCTTTAACATTAAATAATGAAGATTGTCATATAGTTTCTGGAAATTATGAATTAAATAAGATTCTTGAAGAAACAGCAAAAGAGAATAATATAAGTTTATGTAAAGGAAATACTGTTTGTACAGATTGTTTTGATTTATACATGACTGATGTAAATAAATTTTTAGATAGAGTACCAAAAGATTTTAATCCTGTTTCAGCTGAAATGGAAGCTTTTGCATTATTCTATGTAGCAAAAGTTCTTAACAAAAAAGCAGCTTGTATTATGAGTGTTGTTGATTCAAAATATATCAAAGAAGTTGCAACACCTGAAGAAAGACAAACAGGTTTAACTAATATGATTAAACTTGCTTTAGATAGTAGTTTAAAGATTACAGATTAATACCCTGTAACAGGTAATTTTTTAATTGGTTCAATTGGAGGAACTTCTATTTTTGGAGTTTCTTCTTTTGGTTTTTCTGGTGGTGGAGTTTTAGATTTATTACTTATTGTTAAATCTACTACTTCTCCATTTTTGGTTATTTCAATTTCAAAATTTTTTTCATTTATTTCATAATATTTTCCTGTTTCTTTTTCTTTAACTATATATTTCCCTACAACTAAATCTTTTGAAATTGCAATTCCATCTGCTTTTGTAATAAGTGTATCTACTAGTTTTTCAGAATCATCATATATTTCAAATTTTACATTTGCAATTGGTGTTCCAGCAACTTCTCCTGTTATCAAATTATCATCTTCACTTATTTTTGTAATTTTTACTTTTCCTTTCATTTTTTCATTTTCAATTGTTAAATTTAATGTTTTACCCCATTCTATTGTTATATTTTGTTCAAGTGCAATTTTATATTCTTTTCTTGTTTTGGTTTCTCTTAATATATATTTTCCTATATCAAGATTTTTTATTTCTGCTTTACCATTTTTATCTGTTTTTACATGTTTTATTATATTTTTGCCAGTTGAGTCAAGTAGATCAAATTCAACTCCTTCTATTGTTGCTTTATTATCATCTTTGTCAACTTTTAATATATTGATATTTCCTTTTTTTCTACTATTTTCTATTTTTACTTCTTTTTCACCTTCATATTCTAATATAATTTCTCTTTTATTTTCATCTAATATATACTGATTCTGAGTTTTTATTTCTGTTATTACAATTTTTCCTTGTCTTAAATTATTAATCTCAATTATTCCATTTTTATCTGTTTTATAATTTCCTATATTTTTTCCATTATTATACTTAAAATTAAATTCAACACCTTCAATTGGTTTATTTGTTTCTGAATCTATTTTGTAAATTTTTAATTTAGATTTATATGCATTTATTTTCAATATTGCTTCTGCACTTATATTTTCAAATGCATCATATGTTAATGCATAGTCTTGACGTTCTTTGTCATAGCTTTCTCCATAAAAAATTGGATATGTTTTTAATTTACCACTTATTGTTACAATTCCATCAAAATTTTCAATAATTTTATCTGTGGGTATTAATATTTTAAAGTTTTTGCCACTAGTAAATATAGTTCTTTTATTATTATTCATATCAACAGAGAAACTTCCTGTAGGAAAATTTTTTATATTTGTTATCTCATAACTTTCCATTTCAGCACCATTATGTACTTCAAATTCTTGAGAATAGTATTGGTCTGATTCCTTTTTTAATTCACCTATTTTATTTATTGTAAATAAGTTTGTTTTGCCTGGTGTATCTGTTCCATTTCTTGCTGAATTTACTATTCTTCTTATTGCATCAACAATTCTCCATCCCTCATCATCAACACCTACATATCTTAAGTCAACATTCCATCCATACATAACACAATATATTGCTTGTTTTGTTGCAACAAATGCATCTTGATCATTTTTTACATCTAGTTCTTCTGCTGTTTTATATGGAAAACCATTTATTATTGCTCTCCAAACTTCCGAATTTTTTAACATATCACTTATTTTTACATTATATCCATCTGCCTCTCCTCCTGCACCTTTTCTATCACGTTGCATACAATATGCATAATGTAATTTACCATCTATTTTATATCCTACCATATTTGTTATTATATAACTCCATACCCCATCACTTTCTCTATGATATTGTATATGTCTTTCACATTCTCCAAAATCTTCTATATAAACTTCTTCCATGGGTATTATATTTGCATTTGCATAACTTTGAAAAGTATTTATAAAAATAAATACTACTAAAATTATATTTAATATTTTCTTGAATTTCATTTTGAATTTCCTTTCTTGAAATAAATTGTTTTGAATTAAACTTTCTATATAGAAAAAAACATACTAAAAATCTTAGTATGTTTAAATCTTAACATAATTATATTTGTTTTTCAAGATATTACTTGAAGATTTATAGACTTTTCATCGACAACATTCTCCATTAAATTACATACATTAATATACATATTACATGTAATAAATTTCCGAAAAATACACTTAAGTGAAATATTGAATGGATATATTTATGCTTTTTTCCTAATCCATATAATACTGCACCAATTGTATAAATAATTCCTCCTATCAATAATAATATAAATCCAGGCATTGTAAGTAATTCAGGCAATAAATTTGCTTTTATTATGATACACCATCCCATTACTAAATAACAAATCATTGAAAATATTTTATACTTTTTTAAATCAATTGCATTTAATGTTATTCCTAATGCTGCAAAAATCCAAATTATAGCAAATATAGTCCAACCAAGAGCAGGTGAATATTCTCTTAATGTACATAATGCAAATGGTGTATATGAGCCTGCTATAAGTACAAATATCGCACAATGGTCCATTATTTGCATTACTTTTTTTGACAATTTTTTAGGACTAAGTCCATGATATATGCTTGACATTGTATATAAAAATATCATTGATACTCCAAAAATGATACCACTTACAATCCCATATCCATTGTGGCGAATTGCTCCAATTACAATAGCAAGTATTGTTGTTATTACTCCTAATGCTCCTCCAACAATATGTGAAACCATATTAAATATTTCTTCTCCTTTTGTGTATGTTGGTAATACTCTATCTTTCAATTTTGTTCTTTTCATAATATAATCCTCCTTAGTTATCTAGTATTTAATACTAGATGATATTATATTATATATTATATGTATTGTCTATAGTTTTAATAAAAAATTAAATATTTTATTATAGAAAAAACACCCTCTAGTTTGAGAGTGTCTTTCAAGTTAGCTTAATTAAAAAATTTTTGTCAAACCAAATGCAAATTCCTTTGAATCTTCAGCTTTAGGAAATATCAATTCTCCTTTAACACTTATTATTTCTCTTGAAATATTTTTATTCATTCTCGGACAATATTGTTCATTTGGAATTGCTTTATACTTTTCTTGTGCCAAATCAATAAGTTTTACAATTGTTAAAATTGCATGAATTTTTTCTAGCTCTTCGTTTGCTACAATTTCAATATCCAAAAGTGGTGCAGGATATAAACTCTTGGCGAAAATTAACATTAAGCCTTCCTCCTTATGTAATAAAACTTTAAATATTATATCACTGATTAACATAAATGTAAATATTTTACTTTATTTTTTCAAAGTTTTCTACTATATTATCAATGTCAATAATATCTTGTTTCTTTTCCTTCATATTTTTTACAGATATATTATTTTGAGCTAATTCATCTTCGCCTAAAATGAATACATATGGTATATTTTCTTCATTAGCATATTCTAATGATTTTTTCATTTTTCTTTTTTTCATTTCAACTTCAACTCTATACCCTGCTTTTCTCATTATTTCTGCTATTTTTAAACATTGAATTTGTGTTCCCATTGGTATTATAAATATATCTGTTAAGGCTTTTTCAGTAAATTCTTCTCTATTTTTTAATATTTCATATATAACATTTAGTCCAAAACTTATTCCAACTGCTGGATATTCTTTTCCATCATTTATGAAGTCTGTTATCATCTTATCATAACGGCCTCCTCCACCAATACTTGATTTTATACTTCCATCTGTTACATATACTTCAAATACTGTTCCTGTATAATATTCTTGTCCTCTTGCTAATGATGGTGAAAATTGTACATATTTTGTTAATTCAAGTTCCTTTATATATTGTTTCAATGTTTCTAATTCTTGAATTCCTTGTGCTAAAACATCATTTTTGTTTTCTAATTTTATTAGTTCTTCAATATTCATTTGTAGATATGAATATAATTTTTCAATTTGTTCTTCATTTAATCCAATTTTTAAGAATTCCTTTTGTAGTTCTTCTTTTGTTAATTTTTCAAATTTATCAATTATTGTTATTGTATCTGTAATTAATTCTTCAGATATACCTGCTTCAATTATTATCCCTGATAAGAATTTTCTATTATTATATTTTATTACAACATCTATTCCAAGTTTGCTATATGCTTCTACATATAATGCAATAAATTCTGCTTCTACTAATTGTCCTTCTATTCCAACACTATCTACATCACATTGTATAAATTCTCTATCTCTACCTAACTTTACAGGTCCATTTCTAAATACTTCTCCTATTTCATATCTTTTGAATGGAAGTTTTGTATTCTGATTTATTGCTATATATTTTGCAAATGGTACTGTTAAATCATATCTTAATGCTAAATTTCTGTTTCCCTGATCAGATACTTTATATACTTCTTTTAATATATCATTTTCTTCATCATATTTTAATGCTAATAAATCATAGTAACATAATAGTGGTGTTTGTAATGGCTTAAATCCATATTTTTCAAATACACATTTTAGTGTATCTGATATATAGTTTCTTATATATTGTTCTCTTGGTGAATAATCTGTAGTTCCTTTTACATTTCTTAATTCGATTTCTTTCATATTTATTTTATTCTCCTTTATTATTTCTCATTTTTAACATTTCTATTTTAACATAAAATTATATATTTTTCCATAGTTTTTTAATAAAAATGGCCCAATCTTCTAATTTCAGAAAATTGGGTCACTTTATAATCAACAATTACTAATTTCGAATATCAATTTACACAATATTTCTTCGAACTTACTTTCACAATCAAATTGACTAATGAATTCCTTACATTCCTTACTTGATCTATTACCTCTGAAATAAATAACCAACCAGTTAAGTACTAACCTTACATACACAGCCTGAGATCTTCTTTGTTCCACATAAATGGAATTCATCCTCTTTACTGCAATTTCTACAATATGTTTTTCACTAATATGATCATATTTAGAAAATGCTTTATTGATAGCACAAATAACTTCTAGGACAATTGATGTTTCAATTTCAATTGATGGTTTAATTGCTTGCACACCATCCCAACAATCATATCTATTTACAAATGATCCTTTTTTATATAATGATCTTTTTAACTGTGCTGGGAGCTTTGCATTTTGCAAGTCTATGCTAGGCATATTGTTAAAATATGTCTTAAATTGATCTTCATTTTTCTTAAGAAAACTTTTGGCTTTTTCTCTAAATGTTTTTTCCTCATCACTTTCTTCTTCAAGAGGATACACCTCTAAGAATGTTTCATTCCATAACTCATCAATTAATTCATACATATCCTTTCTAGCTTTATTGTTGACAATTGCCTCTTTAATTAAAGCCTTAGCAAGGCTATTGAGGCGCTCAGTATTTTCCAAGGGCAATTCTAATGTTTCTACCTTTTGTTGCATAGCTGCTGTTTTTCTTTTCATGTCAAAACCTCCTATTATTGCCTCTGCAAATACTTGCAAAGAATTTTCTATGGTATTATATCATCACACTAACAATATGTCAACACATCATATACCAAACTTCTCTGAGCATTATTATATAAAAATTTAAAAGACTTATAATCTAATATAACTAGATTATAAGTCTTTTTTTAGTTATTAATCTTTTTTTGTATTCTATCTATTTTGCTCAATTTTTCATTAATTTGCTTTTGATATAAATCTATTAATCCACTCATTTCATTTTCTGTTAATGTTGATAAATCAAGTTTATTTTGTTGAAACTTTTCTTGTAAATCTAAAATATGATTATTATGAATAAATCCATATATACTCATTTTATTCCTCCTAAAATAATTTTATATTAACATAACATAATTAATTATACTACAATTTACATAACTTGTCAAATTATTTTATTATTTTCTCTGCATAACTATTATTTACAATTTTTTCATAAGGAGCTTTTTGAGTTAATTCTCCTGCCATTGTCATAATTTCTTGTAATTTATCAAATGCTTCTTCTTTTAGAATAGGATTTTCTTTCCAAGCTTCAATATCTTTATATGTTTGAACAGATTTTGTTAAAGATTCTAATGTTGTATCTGGAAAATAATTTTGTATCTTTTCTGCAATTTCTTGTGCTGAATGTTCTTTAACATATTGTTCCCCTTTATAAATAGCTTTTGTAAATCCTTCTATTATATCTGAATTTTGAGCAATATAACTTTTTTTAGCACAATATGCTGTATATGGTACTTCGCCAGCCGCTTCTCCAACAGATGCAACAATGTATCCTTTTCCTGCATCTTGTGTCATTGAGGCTGTTGGTTCAAATAATGTTACATATTCTGCATTTCCACCTGTAAATGCTCCTGCCATTAAGTCAAATTTTATACTATCATCTAAATTTACATCTGTTTGTGGATTTATTCCATTTTTCTTTAAAACATATTCAAATGTCATATATGGAACTCCACCCTTACGCCCTGGTATTATCGTTTTTCCTATTAAATCTGTCCATTTGAAATTATCTGTTTTTTCTTTACTTACTAATAATGATCCATCTTTTTGAGTTAATTGTGCAAAAACTTCTACATAATCTTCTTTTCCCTCATTATAAACATATATTGCCGCTTCTGGTCCACATAATCCAATATCACTTTGACCAGCTAAAATTGCTGTCATTACTTTATCTGCACCTTGACCTGTTGTTATTTCTAACTTTAATCCTTGTTCTTCAAAATATCCATTTGCTATTGCAACATATTGAGGAGCATAAAATACTGACCTTGTTACTTCATTCAATTGTATTGTTTTCAAATTAGATTTACTATCATCTTTTTCTTTTAATAGTCCTATTGAAAACACTAATGCTACAATTATAATAGCTATAAAAATATACATAATTGTTCTTTTCATGCTTAATCTAATTCCTTTCCTAATTATACTTAATTACCAATTTTTCTATAATAACTATACTTTCATACATCAATGCTGCAAGAAAAGCAAGAATAATTACACTTGTCATAACTAAATCCAATTGAAATACTTGCCCTCCATATACAATCAAATATCCAAGACCACCTTTTGAGACTAAAAATTCTCCTGAAATTACTCCAACAAGTGTTAGACCTATATTTACTTTTAAAGTATTAAAAAATGTTGGAATATTGGATGGTATAACTATCTTAGTTAATATCTGTAATTTATTAGCATTAAATGTTTGGGCCATTTTAATTTTTTCTTTATCTGTTGCAATAAATCCATTCAATAATTCCAAGACTGTTACAATTAATGAAATTGATACTCCGAACTGTTATTATTGCCGACATTCCCGCACCTACCCAAATTATAATTACAGGACCTAATGCAATTTTAGGTAAACTATTTAATACAACTAAGAATGGTTCTGATACTTTTGATATAAATGGTGACCACCATAATATTATTGCAATAATAAACCCTAATACTACTCCTATTGAAAATCCTAGCAATGTTTCTATTATTGTTATTTTCAAGTGTTCTAATAAATTATTTGATGTTAAATTTAAAAATGTTTTTAATATTCTTGATGGCTGACTCATTATGAAACTATCTATTTTCCCTCTATCTGCAAGAATTTCCCAAAGTGTTATAAAAGCAATTATTATAGTTATTTGTGTGAATAAAATTTCTAATTTTCTTATTTTAATTTTTCTTATGTATTTCTTTCTATCTTTAGAAATGTTTTCATTGTTATTTTTCTGTTTCATATCTTTTGCTCACCTCTTTATATTTTGTTATTTTTTTCTTTTGTTTCTTTCTCATTTAATTCGCTCCACATCATATCAAAATATTTGCTGAATTTTGGGCTTTGCCTGCAATTCAATGGTGTTCTATTTTTTATTTCAAAATCTATTTCATGTACTGCTTTTATTTTTGCTGGTCTATGTGTTAATACTATTATTTTGTCAGACATAGCAATAGCTTCTGAAATATCATGTGTTACCATCAATGCTGTAATCCCTTCATTTTTCAATATTTTATAAATATCTTCTGTAACCATCAATCTTGTTTGATAATCTAATGCTGAAAATGCTTCATCTAACAATAGAATCTTTGGTTTAATTGCAAGGGTTCTTATTAATGCTACTCTTTGCCTCATTCCACCTGATAATTGGTTTGGATATTTATCTTTGAACTCATATAATCCATATTTTTTTAGTAACTCAATTACATATTTTTTATTTTCTGGCGTATTACTTCTTTGAATTTCTAATCCTAAAAATACATTATTTAATACAGTTCTCCATTCTAACAAATTGTCTTTTTGAAGCATATATCCTATTTTCCCATTTATATATGTAGTTCCAGATGTTTTATTTTCTAGTCCTGCTATTATTGATAGCAATGTTGATTTTCCACATCCACTTGGTCCAATTATACTTACATATTCTCCTTCTTCTATTTTAAAATTTATATCTTTTAGTGCCTCTATTTCTCCATTCTTCGCTTGATAGGTTTTACATATATTTTTTACTTCTAATATATTTTTCATATTAACCCTCCTTGTGTATTTTATGTTGATAAATTATTTAAAGTTACAAAATTTGAAAAAAGTATGACTCTTTTCTCAAAAAAATAAAGTCGTAAAAAGCATTTTTGCTTTCTACAACTTTTTTAAATTTTTCACTATAAACTCAATAACCTCATCTTCATTATAATCTTTTTGATTTTTATTTTTATCTTCTTCTGTTAAATCTACAAAATACTTATTACACCCTGGCATTATTGATATTGAATCTAATGGATATCCTGGATTTCTTTTTTCACAAGGTTTATCTATAAAATAAAAATGGCCTTTACTCCAACTATATTCATTTGTTTCTTTTCCATCATATATTACCATTCCATATACCCATTTAGCAGTTAATTTTCCACCATATTCGTTTACTAGTTTGCTATAATATTCAATCATTTCTTCATCATTTAATTCTTTTCCATTTATTCTTCTTACATGTGTTCCAGGTTGTTTTTCTTCTGGTAATCCTTCAATATATAAATTGTTGTCCATTCCTATACTTATAATTTTAGTTTTATCATAATATGTTTTGGCTTTTATATAAGCATTTTCTATTGCATTTTTTCCTGTTTCTTCTGGTTTCAAATTTATTCCTAAATCTTTAATTGTTAATATTTCTATATCTTTTTCCTTTAGTTTGTCCGCATATTTTTTTATTTTTGCAGGATTTGTTGTTGCAAATAATACTTTCATTTTTCTGCCTCCTAAATTCAATATAATTATATAACTTTTTAATTATTAAATCTTAATAAATATCCATCTGGATCTTGAATTAAAAACTCTTTGTCATAAGAAATTTTATCATCAATTCTATATTCATGAATTTCTAAATCTAAAAAGAACTTAATATTTTTTTCTTTTAATATTTCATACATTTTTTCTATATTTGAAACTGTCATACTTAAATTAATTCCTCTTCCATATGGATGTTCCAATTTTCCAGTATTCCAATTATCATTATTTTCTTCTATCATTATCTGATTTCCTTCTAATTGTAAAAAGCAAAATTTGTTTTCTTTTCTTTCATATCTTATTTTAAATCCTAAATCCAAATAGAATTTCTTACTTATATCTATATTTGACACACTTAATTCTGGAATTAAGCTATTATATACAATCTCTTTGTCAGTCATCTCAAATTCTCCTCTTTATCCTGATTTTTTTATTTTAACATATATTTTTTATAAATACAATAAAAAGACCAAAATGATATTCAATATGAATATTATTTTGGTCTTTTAAGTTATTCTTGCATCAGTTCTTTATATAACTGTTGTACTTTTTATGCATCTACTTAAAGTATTTTTCATAGCATATTCCGAAACTGCCATAAAGTTTTCGTCATACGGATACTTTTCCTGACCAAATTTAAGCCACATACCAGACCATGTTTTTTCAGACTCCAATAATGCTTTTACATGAGAATTAGCTGCTGTCTCATTATCCTCTTGATTGTTCAAGTCAACACAACCTTCTTCGTCATACAATTTGCATTGTAAATCACATTCTAACTTATCACACATATACGCAAATTTTGCTTCTGCTGTTTTATGTGCATCAAATTCAAGAAAAATTCTTTCAATCTGTTCTCCATCAATTAATCCACTCAAAATTTTGCGAACAGCTTCATGCTCAATTCTTTCTTTTTCTTCTCTTGAAATTTGGAATTGGGTTAAATCTCCAATAACTGTTTCTCCCAACTCATGAATTGCCAACATAAAAATTACTTTTTGCATATCAATATCATACTGATATTCTGATTTCATTGCAATTGCAAGCATTTGAACACCATAAATATGTTCTGCTACACTTTCAATCCTTTCTCTTTTTACTTTCCAATCTTTCCATCCAGTTCTAATTACATTTTTTAGCTTATTACATACAACATAATAATTCAAAACATTTTGCTCTTTGCACATAACTTTTACCTCCTGAACTTCATAGGTATATTAATTCTAAATATGGTCACTTGCCACAAACCTTGTTATTATATCATAAATATTATTTTACTACAATATTTCATAAAAAAGCAAGTCTAAGATTTTCTATCAAATGAAAATTTTAAGAAAATCTAAGACTCACCATATTTATCTAGTACAGAAAGTTCTCCTACAAGGAAAACTTTCCTACTATATAAAAAAGTCTGTGAGAAAAAAATCTCACAGACTTTTTGCTTAACTTCTAGTGGTACAAATCAAGTCACCACTATAGCCATAAATATCCTCTCCATCACCAGATTCAGCACAGATACATTCTATTCCATCAATTATATCATCATATTGCATAGGAATGATTTCTCTAAAACCTACAAATTTATCTCTATCACACCTTTCAGATGTATACTCATAAAGACCTAATTTTTCATTACTCTCAAACAAATACATTTTTTTGTCAGAATTTATTAATTCAATTTCATCAACCTCATCAATTTCTGTATGAACTATTCTTCCTGTTTTTACATCATATTCTATAAACTTTCCAGATTCTTCATCTTCATAGAAAATAATATCCTCTACAAATTTTTTTCTACGAGAATATTCAAATTTTCTTTCAAATATTCTCTTTCCTTCAAGATTATAGATTACAAATTTTCTTTGGTTGTTAGAACTTTCTTTTATATGTGCGATGAAATACCGTTTACTTTCACTCAATTCTATTAATTTATATTCTCCTTTAATAGAAAACAAAATATTTCCATCTTGATCACATATTATACTCTCTGATTTGTCTTTAATTTTAAGAACATAATAACCTTCTCTTTTTTCCAATCTTTCAATTATAAAGTCAAAAACTTTAGAGCCATCATATTTATAAAATGTCCAGCCAAATTCAGCAAAATAAGTTCTTCCAAAATAAGATTCTACTTCATTTCCTCCAAGAGCTAACCACTTACTGGTTGCCAAGAAATTTGGAACCAGCATTCCTTCATAGTCTCCACTGAGTTCAAGCCAGCCAGACTTTCCAATGAATTTTCCATTAAGATCATAATAAAAATATTCAGTAATTTTTTTATCATAATCCTTATCAGTAATTTTTTGAACTAAAAAGAATTTTTCATATCTTTCAATTGTATCTCTTTCTTTTAAAGAAACGCCTTCAAATACCTCTACTTCAGTTAATTTTTCAGATTTTTTCTTTTCAACTATATTTTTTTTATTTTCATCCTTTCTGCCAATTAACTGTTTTCTTTCATATTTTTCTTTTATTCCTTCTTGAGAATATGCAAAAATATCGTCTCCATAAAATACAATTTTTTTATACACTATTGGCAATACAAGATATTCTTTACTTTTGTATTTAATTTCAGATTCAGAATAATAGCTTGTATTTCTGACCTGCATCAAACCACAAAAGTTATTTTTGTATACTTTTAATAATGACAAATCACTACCATATGTATATGCATCAATGCTCATTTCTAATGCTCGTGTATAATGATTATACACATAGTATTTACCATTACTCTTAGCAATAGAATATCCTCCAAAATGGTATATAGAATCCCACTTGTCACCAATGTATTTCTTGCTTTTGGCATCATAAATTCTTTTATTTGCAAAAACTGTTTCTCTAAAAATCACAACATTTTTATGTTCTCCATAAGGAAGAATACATTCACCATTTTCTGAATAAATTGCTCCAATAAAATCTTGCCCCATTTCTTTTCTTTCTATAAATCTAAGCCATTTTTCATTATGAAAACATTTTTCAATTTTCAATGTTTTTTGATCATAAATCACATTTCCTTCATAATCAAAAATTTTCCAATATGTGTCTTCTCTTATTACCAAACATTTGTCAAAAAATATACAGAAATCTTTTAAATTTATTTCATCTCCTTTGCCCTGGCTTTTTCCAATCAATTTTCCGTTTAAATTGTAAATCCGTTTTTCTGCTTTACCGAAAACAACAATAGCCTTTTCATAGACTACCATTTTTTCACCAACAGACAATTCAATGTTCTTCAGCATAATTGATTTCCTTTCTTGAATATTTATGTTTGTTCTTACAAGGTTTCTTGAACCTTTTGTCAATTATTATATCATACATTTTATGTAAAATCAATTTAAAAATAGAAATAGTATGAATACTATTTCTATCCGAATATTATTTACATTTTTCTTCAATCAAATCTGCAATTTCTCTTGCTCTTTTTTCAATTACTTTTATATCTTTACCTTCAATCATAACTCTAACTAATGGCTCTGTTCCTGATGGACGAATTAATACTCTACCATTACCAGAAAATTCTTTTTCAACTTTTTCTATTGCTGATTTTATTTCTGAATTTTTTTCATAATCATATTTTTTGTCTGAATCTACTTTGGCATTTATTAATACTTGTGGATATTTTTGTACTAAATCACCTAATTCAGATGATTTTTTCCCATTTTCTAATAATGCTTGTATTAACATCAAAGATGTTAATATTCCATCACCTGTTGGATTATAATCTAATAATATAACATGACCTGATTGTTCTCCACCTAAGTTATATCCATTTTTTAGCATTTCTTCTAATACATATCTATCCCCAACTTTTGTTTGAACAAAATTTAATTTATTAGCTTCTGCATATTTATTTAAACCTAAATTACTCATTACTGTTGCTACTATAGTATCTTTTGCAAGTTTTCCTTGAGGCTTTAAATAATTTGCTATTATAGCTAAAATTTTATCTCCATCTAATTCTTCACCATTTTCATCAACAGCTAAACATCTATCACCATCACCATCATAAGCAATTCCTAAACTCATCTTATTTTTTACTACATATTCTTTTAACATTTCCAAATGTGTTGAACCACATTTATCATTAATATTAATTCCATCTGGATGATTATTTATAATAACATGATTTATTCCAAGTGTTTTAAATACTTTATCTGCAACTTGATATGTTGCTCCATTAGCTGTATCTATAACAACTTTAAAATCTGGTCTATTATATTTTTCTATATTATCATCAAAATGTTTTCTAAAGAAATATACATATTCATCTAATAAATCTGTTCTAACTTCTGAAACTCCTATTTTATCTTTTACTGCAGTTAATTCATCAAGTTTTCCTGATTCCATTACTTCTTCTATTTCTTCTTCTAATTCATCTGGAATTTTCATTCCTTTATTACTGAAATATTTAATTCCATTAAATTCAAATGTATTGTGTGAGGCTGAAATTACAACACTTGCGTCTGCTTTCAATTTCCTTGTTAAATATGCAACTGCTGGTGTTGGCATTACCCCTAATAATTTTACATTTGCACCATAGCTTAAAAATCCTGCAACCATAGCACTTTCTATTAATGTTCCAGACAATCGAGTATCTCTTCCTATTAATATTGTAGGTGCTTTATCTGTATGTTTCGATAAAACATATGCTCCAGCTTTGGCAACTTTATATACTAATTCAGGAGAAAGTTCTGTATTAGCAATCCTACGAATTCCATCTGTTCCAAAATATTTTCTCATAATAAAAACTTCCTTTCTAGTACATGAATCTAGCTTTTTATTTGATTTATTATATTATAATATTCTATCATTGTATTTGGATTTTTAAAAACTATTTTTTCATCCTTTATTTCCCAATTTTTAGCATGATTATCCAAATACTTTTTAGCATTTAATACAATTGTTAAATTATCATATAATTTATCCTTACTTTTTTCTGCTTTTTCCTCAATTTTTTGATATTTGCTTTTCATTGAATCTGAAAGCATAATTGTTTTATACAATTCTACATAATAACTTCTTTTTGAAGAAATATCTGTTGAATTTATTGCTTCTAATATATTTTCTTCTTTTTCTAACTTTTTAATTTCTTCAAAATTTTCTTTGCTCTTTTGTTTATATTCATCTACTACCATTTCTAATTTATCATCACTAAGATTTTCTGCTGAAAATATTTCATCAGCAGAAACCTTTGAATTTAGTTCTTCTATTTCTAAATATATATTCTTTAAATTAGCTATATATTCTTTTATTGTTTTTTCTACAACAGCATAATTTTGCTTTGTTTTAATTTCATTATCTATTTCATCATTTATGAAATCTTGTTGTAGTATTTTATTAGCTTCTTCTGTTAATTTTTTCACTTCATCTTGTTGAAATTTATTATATAGAAATATTGCTGTAATTAATGCCAATATTAATACAATTATTATTATCATTATAATTATAGATTTTTTATTCTTCATTTTTTCTCTCATATAATATTAATAAACTATTATATAAATTTCTCCTTTCACCATATATTAAAATTCAACTTTTTCACTTATCCAATTTTCTAATTCATCTATATTTACTCTTACTTGTTCCATTGTATCTCTGTCTCTGATTGTTACTGAATTATCATTTAATGTATCAAAGTCAACAGTTACACAATATGGTGTTCCTATTTCATCTTCTCTTCTATATCTTTTTCCTATTGAACCTGCTTCATCATATTCACACATAAATTTCTTTGATAATTGTTCATAAACTTCTTGAGCTTTGTCTGATAATTTCTTTGATAATGGTAATACTGCTACTTTATATGGTGCTAATGCAGGATGTAAGTGTAACACAACTCTTGTATCTCCTTCAGAAATTTCTTCTTCTTCATAAGCATTACATAAAAATGCTAATGCTACTCTGTCTGCTCCAAGTGATGGTTCAATACAATATGGTATATATCTTTCATTTGTTTCAGGATCCAAATATGTGAAATCTTGATTTGATTGTCTTGCATGATTTGATAAATCATAATCTGTTCTATCTGCAATTCCCCATAATTCTCCCCATCCAAATGGAAATGCATATTCTATATCTGTTGTTGCTTTACTATAAAATACTAATTCTTCTGGACTATGATCTCTTAAACGGATATTTTCTTCTTTCATTCCTAATGAGATTAACCAATTTTCACAGAATTTTTTCCAATATTCATGCCATTCTAAGTCTGTTCCTGGTTTACAGAAAAATTCAAGTTCCATTTGTTCAAATTCTCTTGTTCTAAATGTGAAGTTTCCTGGTGTTATTTCATTTCTAAATGCTTTACCAATTTGTGCAATTCCCATTGGTAGTTTTCTTCTTGTTGTTCTCATTACATTTTTGAAATTTACAAATATTCCTTGTGCTGTTTCTGGTCTTAAATAGATTTCTGATTTTGCATCTTCTGTTACACCTTGAAATGTTTTAAACATTAAGTTAAATTTACGAATTGATGTAAAATTGTGTTTTCCACAATTTGGGCAACATATATTATTCTCATCTAAAAATTTTACCATTTCTTCATCTGTCATTCCATCTGCAATCATGTCTTTTCCTTGTTCATGAGCCCATTCTTCTATCAATTTATCTGCTCTATGTCTTGTTTTACATTCTTTACAGTCTATAAGTGGATCTGAAAATCCTCCAACATGTCCTGATGCAACCCAGACTAAAGGATTCATTAATATTGCTGCATCCAATCCAACATTATATTTGCTTTCTTGTATGAATTTTTTTCTCCATAATGCTTTTACATTATTTTTTAATTCTACTCCTAGAGGTCCATAATCCCATGTATTTGATAGTCCTCCATAAATTTCTGATCCAGGATATATATATCCTCTTGCTTTACACAAATTTACTATTGTGTCCATTGATTTTACCATTTTTATTCCTCCTCATTTTTTGCTAGTTTTTGTTTTTATATGTAAAAAACTTTCATTCCTAGCAATACTAAAAATATTGCTAGGGACGAAAGTTCTATTTCCGCGTTTCCACCCTAATTCCTAAAACTTTTTATTTAGTTTTAAGCACCTCAATTTATATTACTCCAAAGCTCCCCTTATAACATTTATTACTAATTTTCCACCTTCATTAGCTCTCTATAAATATTTTGTTATAATTTTTCTTTTTCATTGTAATTGTTTATTAAATTAGTTCTTATTATATTCTTTTTGAATATAAATGTCAATTATTTATCATCAATTTTTTATTTAATTTTCACTATTTAGGGCTATTTATATATTTTAAATAACATTCTATAAATCCATCTAAATTTCCATCCATAACTGTTTGGACATTTCCAACTTCATAATTTGTTCTATGATCTTTTACAAGTGTATATGGGCAAAATACATATGAACGAATTTGACTTCCCCATGCAATATCTTTTTGCTCACCTTTTAAATCATTTATTGTTTCTTTTTGTTCTTTTTCTTTTAAATCAAATAATTTTGATTTTAACATCTTCATTGCTGTTTCTCTATTTTGAATTTGTGAGCGTTCTGATTGACATGCAACAACAATATTTGTTGGAATATGTGTAATTCTTACAGCAGATGATGTTTTATTAATATGTTGTCCACCTGCTCCTGAAGCTCTATAAGTATCTACCCTTAAATCATCTGGATTAATATCTATTTCAATGTCTTCTGTTATTTCTGGTAGGACTTCTAATGATGCAAATGAAGTATGTCTTCTTCCTCCTGCATCAAAAGGTGAAATTCTCACTAATCTATGTACTCCCATTTCACCTTTCATATATCCATATGCATTTTCTCCAATTATTTCAAATATGACACTTTTTATTCCAGCTTCATCACCTTCAAGATAATCTAATTCTTTTACTTCATATCCTTTTTTTGTAGCCCATCTTGTATACATTCTATACAGCATTTCTGCCCAATCTTGTGATTCTGTACCACCCGCACCTGGATGCAATGTTAATATTGCATTATTTCTATCATATTTTCCAGATAATAATGTTTCTAATTGAATCTTTTCTACATCATCTTCTAATTTTTTCGTAGATTTTAAAATATCTTTAGCAACATCTTCATCTAATTCTAAATTTGCAAGTTCTGTTAATTCAATTAAATTATTTGCTTCATTTTGTGCTAATTCAAATCCATCAATTTTATGTTTCAATTCCTTTATTTTTACTAATACTTTACTACTTATTAATGTATCTTGTTGCCAAAAGCTTTCTTGTTGTGTTTGTTCTTCTAACTTTTTCAGTTCTTCTTTCTTTGCTTTTATGTCAAAGAGATTCACCTAAGCTTTCTATTTTATTTTTTAATTGTTGTAATTTATTTATATTTTCTTCTAATTCTATCAATTTATTCAACTCCCTCCATATTATAATCTGTTATAGATAATTTTGGAACTTCAAAATCCTGCCCATCTGCAGTAAACTTTGCTGATATAAAATGATTTTTACTCATTGTACTGCTTCCCTTTAAAAAATATCTATACTTAATCTTATCCGTTAATTTACCTCCACCTACTATAATTGGATCATCCCATGTTGTATCTATTGCATACCATTCATCATCAATTTTTACATAATTCCATGCATGACTTTCTGTTTTTCCATCATTATTAGTAGCTGTACCAGTGACTATAACATTTTCTAATTCAACTTCATTTAGTAAATATTGTAAAGCTTTTGCATATCCTTCACATACACATGTTTTTGAAACTAATGCACCATATATATTATATATATTAGGTTCTATAAATGTTTGTTCATATTCTATATTATCAATTAAATAATCATGAATATATTTTACTTTTTCAAAATCACTTTCATTTTCAATATTTGCTAATATCTGTTCTTTTATATTTTCTATTTCTTTTTGACATTTATCAATTTGTTCTTTTGATTTAAAATAATCTGCTAAATAAGTTGGATCTTGAGCATTTGTTATATATACATTATATTTTGTTGAAAATAATTTAGTTATTGTTTCTATATTTATATACATTTTGGTTACATCTAAGAAAAATATGTCAGGATTATCATATGTAAATGCTTCTATTGCAGTTTGATAATATTCTTGCAACTTATTTGTTCCATTTTCTTGTTCTAAAATATCTTTAAATGCATTTCCAAACTCTATTTTATATGTTCCTGTCTTAAGTTTTTCTATATTATCATATAACTTAGAATAAATTAGTTTTTCAGAGCTTGATAATTGCTTATATAAATATCTGTTTTCATATTCTTTTATTCCTGTTAAAGTATTGTCAGTATAATCTACTATTGTATTATCAATTTTTAAATTTGAATTGTTAATTTGCTCTCTATTTTCATTACTCGGAAATGTTACTTCTAAATTTCCAAGTATAATTGTTCCTTCTCCTGTAAATTCACTATACATCGCATACCCAAAGAAAACCAATATTCCTATTAATGCAATAATTATAAGCATTAATATAACCTTTATAAAACCTTTTTCATTTTTCATACATCCATATTCCTTTCAATCTCTTTTGTATATTTCTATTATATATTATAAAATATATTTTTTCAATTGTTTATTTCAGTTAATTAGAATATTTTTCAAAATATTGTCAATATTAGAAATATGAATATTAAGAATTTTATAAATAACTTATTTGAACAAAATTACAACTTTTCAATTGTAAACAATAAAGATAATAAAATAAAACCAACAAATAATAATCATACCTCAATTTATCCTGAAATAAATAGAAATCTTGAATTTATACAAAGCAAATATAATACTTTAATTAATAGTGATATTGTAATTAGAGAATTTGAAACACTTGCTCAAAATCAATTATATAAAAGTTTTATAATTTATATTGATGGTCTAGTCAATTCTATTTCAATAAATGATTTTGTTTTAGAACCATTAATGTTTCCAAAACGAGTTCAAAATCCTAATCCTGCCAATTTATTAAATTATATTAATAATAGACTATTACCTCAAAATAGTGTTAATAAAGTTGAAGATTTTGAAGCTGTATGTTCTGGAATTAATATGGGAAATTGCTTACTTTTTATTGATACTTTAAATATTGCTTTTGATATAGATGTAAAAAAATATAATTCTCGTGGTGTTGATAAACCTGAAAATGAAGTAATTATAAAAGGACCTCAAGAAAGTTTTATTGAAAACATAAGAACAAATACATCTCTTTTAAGAAAAATTGTAAATAACGAAAATTTAGTAATTGAGAATATACCTGTTGGAAATATTAGTAAAACAAAATGTGGAGTTTGTTACATGAAAAATATTGCAAATTCAGATTTAGTTGGTGAAGTAAAATTTAGACTTAGCAATTTATCTATTGATTCTTTACTTTCTACTGGTCAATTGGAACAATTGTTGGAGGAAGAAGAAACCTTTGGCGTTCCTCAACTCATTTCAACAGAAAGACCTGATAAGTGTTGTAAATATTTGTTTCAAGGTAGAGTAATAATTTTAGTTAATGGAAATCCATATGCATTAATTGCTCCTGCAACTATTGAAGATTTCTTATTTTCTCCAGAAGATACAAATTTAAAGCCAATGTTTGCTAATTTTCTAAGATCTATTCGTTTAGTAGCCGCTATTATTACTTTATTATTACCTGGTCTTTATATTGCTGTAACTTGTTTTCATCAAGAAATTTTGCCTACTGAATTGCTTTTCTCAATCTTATCAGCTAGAGAAAATGTACCTTTCCCTATGATTTTTGAGCTTTTGCTTATGGAGTTTTCTTTTGAACTTATAAGAGAAGCTGGTTTAAGAGTTCCTTCTCCTATTGGTTCTACTATTGGAATTGTTGGTGCTTTAATTTTAGGTGATGCTGCTGTTAATGCTGGTATTGTTAGCCCTATTCTTATAATTGTTGTTGCTATTACAGGTATTGCCTCATTTGCTATCCCTGATTTTTCTTTTGGATTTCATTTGAGAGTTTTTAGATTTATATTTATTGCTCTTGGCTTTACTGCTGGTTTTCTTGGCATTGGAATGGGGTTATTTATATATTTGACATTATTATGTAGTTTAAAATCTTTTGGTGTTCCATATACATCTCCTATTACTCCAAGTTCTTCTGATAATAATGGATATTTCATTCCTCCTGTTTGGAAACAAGAGTTTAGAGATAGCTTTTTGTCTCCAAAACGTAAAAAGTCTCAGGCTAAAATTAGTATGAAATGGAAATATTAAAAAAGAATTTCTATGCAATATAAATTGCTTAGAAATTCTTTTTATATATTAGAAAATTTCAAAAAACTTCCTAAATTTGTTCTTTTAATAATTTTCAGCTTTTATTTCAAAAAATGCTTTTGGATGATTACAAACAGGGCAAACTTCTGGAGCTGATGTTCCAACAACTATATGTCCACAATTTCTACATTTCCAAATCTTAACTTCTCCAGCTTCAAATACTTTTCCTTCTTTTACATTTTCTAATAATTTTAAATATCTTTCTTCATGTTCTTTTTCTATTTTACCAACTTCTTCAAATAAATATGCAATTCTTGTAAATCCTTCTTCTTTAGCTGTTTTAGCAAATTCAGCATACATATCTGTCCATTCATAGTTTTCTCCTGCAGCTGCTGCTTTTAAATTTTCTTCTGTTGATCCAATAGTTCCACCATTTAATAATTTAAACCATAATTTTGCATGTTCTTTTTCATTATCAGCTGTTTCTTGGAATATAGCAGCTATTTGCTCATATCCATCTTTTTTTGCTTGACTTGCAAAAAATGTATATTTATTTCTTGCTTGTGATTCTCCTGCAAATGCAGTCATCAAGTTTTGTTCTGTTTTTGATCCTTTTAATTCCATAATTTTACCTCCTAAATTTCTAATATTATTATGTACTTTTATTTAAACATTAAGCATTCTTACATAATAAATATTACTTTATCTATAATATATCTTTTACTCTAAAAAATCAAGATTTGTAAGTAAAATTCAACAATTTATTCAAAATCTTATCAATAAATGAATCTTTTATAAAATAAAAATATCCAACATCTATCTGCATCTTTAATCTTCCTTATACCATTAAGTGCTTACCATTTCTGGTAAGCACTTAATAAATTTATTCACTCTTTAATTTGTTAGTCGCTCAAAGAGGCGACGACAAACACATTTATTAAAAACTATGCTGTCATTAATATTATATTCATAATACCATGAAATATGTTACTTTATCTATAATTCTTTATTATACTATAAAGAGAAAAAATTAATTGACTAGCATTGCATTATTCTTATCTTTCATAATCTATATTAGTAAATGGTTCTCTCCAATCTCTCATTTGAGATGTTACATTAGTCAACTCTGATAAATATCTTGAAGAATTTATACAATATGAAATATCCTCTTGTCCAAAATTTGCATATGATGCTCTCTTTAATAATCCCATATATTGCACCTCTTTTATAAATGCTGACATTTGTCCATCTCTGGAATATTCACTTAATATCGTATTAAAGAAATCTGGAGAAAGAGCTCTAGTTGATAACAATTTCAACGCTTTTGCATCATTATCTTCTTTTCCAATTCCTCTCAATGTTCTTGCAAACATTGTTGCTGGTGCTTGTAACTCTCCATAATAATCGAAATTAGATTTATATGCATTTCCGTTAAACAATATTTGATTTCTTACATTTATTTGCTGTGGTCTTACTTTACCAGAAAATAAATAAGTAAACTCCTCTGCTCTATCTTGGGTTGTAGCTTCGTCTAACATAGAAAAACCATCATAAATTAATTGGGCATGTTCTTGGTTCAATGCCCCTGCTCTTATTTGCATATTAGCATAATCAATAACTTTTTTCATCCATTCATTATTAACTATATGGCCTAATTCATGTGCCATATATAATCTTGTTCTTTCTTCACCAGTTAATGTTCTACTTGGCTTTAATTCTGGATTTATATAAATAATTTTGTTTTGTGCTTGTGTTTCTCCATATATTCCTCTTTGATTGCTTGGAAGACAAGCAATAGTTCTTAAATTATTCATTGTTGAATTAAGAATATTATTAAAATTATTCGGATACTTTGTAAAATAATAATATAAATATTCTTCAATATTTTCTATTGCTCCTGCTAATGCTCCAGAATCATTTTCACTATTTATTATTTGACCATTTCTCATTTGATTTTGAAAATAAATCATACTTTTATTTATTAAACTTTCTAAATATACACTTATAACTTGATTATATTGTTGGAAATTATATTTCAATTCATACATATTATCCCCTCCATTTTCTTGAGTACATATGTATTTATTATACCATATTTACATAATATTGTCAAAAAACACTAAGTATTTTCTTTAATACATAAATGTCAGTTTGTGATAACTAAATAGAATATCATTCACATAAAAACAACTTTTGCTGATTTCCATCAATTATATCAAAATTCATATTATTCAAAGAATCCTCTGTTCTAAACTCTTGTTCAACAACAACTGTTTTCTTATTACCATCTTTAAACTCATGTTTTAATACATAATTTACCTCAAACATTGATATGATCTCTTTACTTATATTATGACCTGGTGCAATTAATTGAACATTATTTTCTTTTAATATTTCAAACATAACTTTCCATAAAAATACAGCACTTGTTGCACCAAAAGGATTATCAACAATTATAACTTTTTTACATTTGCTTGAACCATCTTTTCTTGTAAGCATACTGATATAAGAAATTATACAAACAGCAAACATAAAGTAAATTGCATTAACTTGCCCGTCTGAGCCTAAATCTTCTTCCCATCTCTTATATGTTGAATGTTCTTGCACATCTTCAATCTTATATAATTTTACATAAGCTTTATCTATATTTATAATTTGTCCCACTAACATTTTTGAAGAAAGTTTTTCATTTAAAACTTCTTTAGTCATTTCTTCTGGCTTTTCTTCCATGTCTTGTACAATTTTATAAATATATTCTTTCATTCTTCTTATTTTTTCATATTTTTCATATTCAAATAATTCAAGTTTTATTATATTTATATCTTTTCCGCCAAATTTAATTTTAGATAATCCTGGCAATTTTTCCAAATCTCTTACTATTGTTTCTGCTTTTTCAAAACATTTTGTAATAAAGTTTTCTTGATATTTTTCTAGTTTTTCAATTGCCTCATCAATATGTCTGATTCTCTCATTAATTAACTCTATAATAGTTAATATTCCTTGATTATTATTTTCCGCTTCACTTAAACATACAGGATTTTTTATTCCTTCTATTGATTCTAACACATCTTGTTTTATATAATAATTTTCAACACATTCTTTAATATGTTTTATATAACTATCAAAGTTTTGTTTTTGTTTTGATAATTCTTTATCTAAACTAATACTTTCTTGTTTGATTTTATTATATGTATATAATTCTGCTTCTAATATATTTTCAATATCAATTTCTGTTTGCTCTATTTTTCTATCTGTTATGAAATTTTCTAAACCTATACATTCTTTCTTAAACTCTTCAACTTCATTTTCAACATCTTGGATTTTATTAGTAATATTTCTTATATTTGTTTTATTAGATGTAATTTTATTTTTGTTTTCATTCATATATGTTTTGATTATTTCATTATTTGAAATTTTATCTTCAATTTCATATTCAAATCCTGATTTTTGTAATTGTCCAATTGATAATTTTATTTGTCCTATTATTTCACTTTCTGCTTTATCTTTTTCTGTTAGCCTGTCTTTTAATGATTTAATATTTTTTTCTAAAATATCAATATTTGTCTTATATGATTTCAAATCACTCTCATTAATTCTTTCAAATATTTGATTTTTTTCTTCAAAATTATGTACATAATATCCATTTTCTTCAATTCTATTTTGACAATTATTCATATTTTGATTACACATATTTAATATTTTTACTAATTGATTATATGTTGATTCAGATGTACTAAATTTTTCTGTTAATGCTTTATATGTTGTTTCTATTTCTTCAAAGCTTTCCTCAATAATTTCTGTTTCTTCAAATTCTGTAAGTTCTGATAATTTAATCAAATATCTATTTTTTTGATTTTCTAGATTATTTATTTGTTTTTCTAATAAGCTTATTTCATCTTCAATTTCTTGAACTATTTCAATTTTTTCTTCTAAACTTTCTTTTAATATTTGTTCATTTGATTTCTCATTACTGATTTGATCTTGAAGTTTTTGTAATTCATTATTTATATTTTTTAATTCATTTAAAACTTCAATTTCTTCCAAAATGCTTTTTTGCTCTTTTTCTAATAAACTATTTTCTTTAGAAAGTTCTTCTTTTTTCTCATTATTATTTTGAATATTATTGCTTAAGTCTTTTTGTTCTTTTTCTAATTTTTCTATTTGAGATTTTGCACTATCTACATTTTCATATAAAGAATCTATTATGTTTTTGCTTGAATATTTTTGCTCAAATCCTTTAACTTCATTCAAATATTCTTGTTCTCTGTCAATTTTTGATTTTACATCTAATATTTTAGAATTTAATCCTTCAATATTTTTTTCTAGTTTTGTTTTACATTCTTCAAGTTTTTCTGGATTTGAATTTTGCAATACGTCAACAGAAATAGGAAATATGTAATCTTTGCTTTTTATTACCGCTTCTTGTCTTAACATTTCAATATTTGCAATTGGTACTAAATTTTGTAATTCTGTTTCTATTTGTTTTACTTTTAATTTTTCAAAACTATTATTATCAACAAATACTGAATACATTATTAATGGATTATTTTTTATTATTTCATTACGTTTTTCTTCATCGTATTCTGCTAACTTTTCAAATCCTGCAATTACATAATTACACTTATTTTCAAGCTTTTCTTTCAAATGTAATATATCTTCATTTGGAATTATTGTATTATATTTATTAATTAGTTCAAGCTTTCTTGCTTTTATTGGTTTTTCTATTTGATATGAATTTCTTTGCTTTTCTTTTTCATCTATACTTGCCTCTATTGTTTGTTTTACATTTGTAAAATCCACATCAAATAATTTAGCTAGTTTTTCTATACTATTTTTGTCTTTTTCATATTTTTGAACATCTGCTTCTGCATCTTTAAATACTTTATTTTGAAGTATTTGATTTGCTCTATTTTGAGCAAGTTCTTGATTTATTTTTATATTTTCATTATCTAATCTTTCTATTTCTGCATTATTTTTTTCTGCTTTTTCTTTACACTCATTTTGTAATTTTTCTTCTTTTTCTATTCCTTCATCAATATTTAAAATTAAATCAAGTTTTCCTTTTTCTGTGAACTCATTTGTGATTATATTTTTGTTTTTATTTTCTTCATCAATTTGTTTTTGATAATTTTCTATATTTAAACAACATTTTGTAAAATCTGTTCTTGCAAAATTTTCTTGATCTTTCGCAATCTTTCTGGCACTAGCTTTTTCATCTTTTTCTTTTAAACTATCAGAATATTGTTTACTAATCTTTTCTATTAATTCTTGTAATTTTAATTTATAATTATATCCACAAATATTATATTTTTTAGCCAAATCTTTATCAGCAATTTGCATACTATTTATTTGTATTTGTGTTTTATCTCTTTCTTGCTTATTTTCTAAATATTCAACATATTCATTTTGAGCTTTTGACAATGCTAATTTCTTTTCTGCATCATCTTTTTTAGCTTGTATTTTTTGTATTTCAACATCTATATTTTGTTTGTCATTTTCAATTTCTGCTTTGTCATTATGTAATTTATCTATCTTATATTTTTCGTTTTCAATATTTAATTTTGTATTTTCATCTTGCAATCTAGCAATTTCATCTGTTTCATGTTGAATTTTGTCTTTCAACTCATTCATTTTATGTTGCTTATATTGATATGCTTCATTTGCTTTTTTATTTATTTTATCAATTCTGTTAAATTCATCAATAAATTTTTCATTTTCTTTTTGAAGATTTTCATACATTTCTTTTGCTTGTTCATATTCTTTTTTATTATCATTTTGCTTTCTAAATAACATTAAATTATCTTTTAATTCTATCAATGTATCTACTAATGTATCTTCTGCCTCATCACTATTTTGTAAATTGATATTATCAATTATTTTTATTAAAAAATTTTCTATTAATTTTCTTGATGTTTTATTTTCTTTAAAATATTTTTCTATATAATTTTCAGATACATTTATTTCTGATATAAGCTTCCATTCTGCTGATATAAGTCCATAGTATTCTATTCTTTTCATATAGTCTTTTTTATTATCAAATATTTCTACAGATAGTCCATCTTTTTTCATTCCAATAAGATATTGTCTTAATTTATCATAAGACATATAAATTTTATCATTTCCATCTCTTGTTACAAGTGGTAAACTTTTTATATCTGTTTGTGCATAATCATTATAAAAATAACAATAATTGTAATAATCTATTTCTAGTTTATTGTCATCTTCTTCATCATTATCTGATTCTTGTTTTTTTCTTGCACAAAATCCTGTAAGCATATATTTGTATTCATATCCTTCATCAAGTTCCCATTCTACAAGACAATGTGATGTTCTTTTTGTGTTTCCACCTATAAATATATTTTTTATAGGCTTTTCTTTTTTCAAATATGTATTTGGAAGTACTGTTTGTAAAAGCATTAATATTAGCATTGATTTTCCGCCAGTATTTATTAAGTCATATGTCATAGATTTTCCATCTAATCTCATATTAAAATCATCATATATACTTTTTGCATCATTATAGTTTACATTTACTAATCGAATTCTATTAATATGTGGCATTTTCATTACCTCCTAATTCATATACATATTCAAGCAATCTATTTTTATTTTCTTTACTATATTCAAAGTAAAAATAAACTATTGATTTGAATCTTGTTGTAATTGATATTATTCTTCTTTCTTCATCAAAGAAAATTAAATTTTCTTCTTGCATAAAATTTAATACTAATTTTACAAAAGATATTTTATCATTTTTTCCAGAGTTAATATCTTCTCTAGCATCTGGCAACCTTTCCCATACCTTTTTTATATCTCTAAAATTATATTCATTTTCTTCACTTATTTTTTCAATATCTTCTTTTACAAGACTTTGAAATTTTATATTTATTGTTTCTATTAATTCGTCAAGACCTAAATAGCTTCTTGGTGAATTTAGCCCTGATTCTCTATAAAAACATGTTATTATTGTTAATATTATAAAATACATTAAATATATATCTTCATTTTTATTTAATATTTTAATTTTTTTCTTCAAATACTCATTTGAATACCCAAACACTTTATTATCAAGCATTACACATAAGTTTAATGTATTATCTAGTCTATAAATATTAAATCCCATCTTTTCAGCAATCATATCACATAAACTTTCTACTTCATCATTTCCAACATATTGTTGATATAATTCTGCATTTTCAGATTTTTTTATTTCTTTATTTTGTAATAATGTATTTATTATTTCTAATGCTATATTTAAACTATCTTTTATTTCTTCCAATTTTTGCTCCTTTCTATTAATTTGCTGAAATAATAATATTAGTCATTTTCAATCCATTTCCAAAATCAATGTCATCATTTTGTGTTATTATCCTAATTTGATTAAATAGATAATCTTTAAACATTTCATCAGATTCTGGAGTCAATTCTTTTTTACCATTTAAAAATATTACAAAAGATATAAAATCACCATTATATAATGATTTTTCTCCATAATTTGATCTTATGAATTCTGAATATTCTTTTAAATCAAAGCTTTTTCTCGTTTTTAATAAAAGTAACATATTTTCAAAATAAAATTTAAAATTATGTACTACTCTTTTTTTAGTAATATCATCAATTGTATCTATTTGATGTGTTTGTGATTTTTCTTTTTGTTCTTCTTCTTTTTTATCTTGATTAATTTTTTGTGATTCTAATGATTTCATTGGATTAAAACTTTTTAATTTTTTTGGTAATAAAAATGGTGATATAAAATAAAATAATTTTTCTGGATTATTTGTTTTTGATATAACCTTTTCAAATTCTTGTTCAAATTTGAATTTTTCTGAAAATGCACTTCTTGCTCTCATACCTATTATTTCATCATGTTTTTTTGTCATTTCTATTGCTTCTTTTAATAATTTTGTATGACTATTTATTGTTTTGTTTAATTCTTTTTCTATCTTTTTTATTAATGAAATTGTTTGCTTTTCTTTTTCATTTAATTGATTTGATTCGTTTTTAGCTAAATATTCATTGTAAATATTATCTACTAATTCTAGTACTTCTTCAAATAATTCTTCTTCCTCATTTATTTGTCCTTCAACAGATTCATGATATTTGTTATATTCTTCTATTCCTTCTTTTCCACCATACATTAATGCTTCAAGTACTAATTCTTTTTGTTCACTTTTTTTCTTTACTTCTATATTTAGTCTTTTTATCGTATCATAAGCATAATTAAATGAACCTTTTTCTATTTGTTTTCTGAATAGTAATAAATTTATTGTTATTTGTGCAGAATCTGGAAATTCTTTTGTTTTTAAGTAAAAATCTATTCCTTGTGGTGTTATATAATAATTTAGCTTTCCATTTTCTCCTAATTTTATTTCTATATATTTTATATATCTATCTTTACTTTCTTTTTCTTTTAAACTGTAATATTCATATGTAAAATTGTTTCCATTATTTTGTGCTACATCTAATATCTTATTTACTATTTCTTTTACATTTTCTTGCTTTTTATTATATATTTTATAAATAAAATATTCTGTAAAATCTACTATATCTTGATATTCGATTTTTCTATTATTTAATTTTCCTGTATAAAGTAAATATGATAATATTGCTATAAAAACTGAATTCAAGTCAATTTCAGTTTTTTCATCTTGTAATTTCTTGTTTATTGCAAAATAAGGATAATAGATTTTTAAGTTTTCTTCTCTTGAATCTATTTCTTCTATTACATCTTTTATTATTTCTTCATAAGATTGTTCTTTTATTTCCATTTCTATACCTTTCTTTAAGGCTATTTTTCGGTCATATCATATCAT
This sequence comes from Clostridium sp. 26_21, assembly GCA_001915995.1. Lineage (GTDB taxonomy): Bacteria > Bacillota > Clostridia > TANB77 > CAG-508 > CAG-269. The sequence continues at coordinate 85,910 of MNRO01000019.1, read as the reverse complement.
AAGTGCTATTTTTTGTCAATTTCTTATATATTTAATTAGAATTATACTATGAATGTTACTTTTTATGTAATTATATATTTATAACACCATTTATTCCATATAATTCTTTTATTTTAATATTATTTTTTTGTATCTTTTTTCTTATATTTTTAAATGTATCCCTAACATATAACTCTGCCTCTAATAAATCTCTTTGCCTATATTTTTCGATTCCATCTCTCCATATAAATTCTTTTCTTCCAATTTCAATTTCATAATCATTTATAACAATACCATTAAAACGAATTGTTTCTATTTTTATGTTCTCTTCTGTATTTATTATAATTGATTCTTCATATATTTTATATTGATTAATTAATTCTTGATTAAAATCCATATTTATAATAATTTGTGATTTCAAAAGGCTTTTATTTTTATTATTTGATAAAATTATTAGTATACCTTCTTTTTCTTTGATTTCTTTTTCTATTTTTCTTAATTTTTCTATATGATTTGTAACAATAGTTATTTTTTTATATTGTTTTGATAATATTTTTATCATTTCAATTAATAAATCTGTAATTTCATTTGCAGTTATTGCAATTTCTGTTTCAGCTTTTATTATCTGTTTTTTATTTATAATATATTCTAAAATATCTAAAATCAAATATTTTTCAAGCCATTTTCCATCAAATATTTTTATATCATTTGCTCTTAATAAATTTATCAATTTTTCACATGTTATAAGTTCTTTATCAATCACAACATTATTTGCTTCATTTAATAATAATCTTTTTACTAATTTTTGTGTATTTTTTCCTTTTTCTAAATCCATGTATATTTTAATGTTATCATTTTCAAATTGTATTTTTCTGCCTATTATTTTGTGCTTATCCATTTTTTCTATATAATATGTTTTTATTGCAATCACCTCAATTGATTTTATGATAAATAAAATCACAATATTCCTTGAATTTTCTTACCATTTGTGGCATAATAAATATATTGAATTTGAAAAGAGGATTTAGGTAGAAATGAACAACAATTTAAAGAAACTAGAATATGATAAAATATTAGAAAAAATAGCACATTTTTGCAAAACATATTTAGGAAAAAAATATGCTTTTAATTTATGTCCATCACAAGATATACAAGAAGTGCAAAAAAGCTTAAACGAAACAAGTCAAGGTGTTGTATTAATTCAAAGAAACAGTACTCCTCCAATTGGTGAAATAGCTGATATCACTATTTATTTAAAAACATTAGATGGTTGTGGTTCTTTAAGCATTAAAGCATTAATTGAATTACAAAATATTTTGCAAATGGCTGAAGATTTAAAAGAATATTTTTCAAAAGATTTCTTAGCTACATCAGATTTTTCTGCATTAGAACCTTATTTTAATGATTTATATGTAAATCAAAGTATAGTTTCAACATTTGCAAGATCAATTATAGATGAAGACAATATAGCAGATACAGCATCAGCAAAGCTACAAGACATCAGAAGAAAAGAAAGAAGAATTGAGCAAGATATTAGGGCAAAATTAAATGTTATTCTACACTCTTCAACATATTCAAAATATATGAGAGAAAATCTTGTTACAATTCGTAGTGGAAGATATGTAATCCCTGTAAAAGAGGAATATCGTTCTTCTATAAAAGGATTTGTTCATGATGTATCAAGTAGTGGCTCAACAGTATTTATAGAACCACTTGTTGTATTTGATTTAAATAATGAACTTTCAAATCTTCACATTGAAGAAGAACAAGAAATTGAAAGAATTTTACAAAATCTAAGTGGATTACTTTTTCCATATACGAAAGAATTACAAAATAATGCAGAACTTATTGGTAAACTAGATTTTATTTTTGGAAAAGCACGTTATTCTATTGATTTAAATTGTTCTACTCCTGAAATTAATAAGCAAAAACAAATAAATTTAATAAATGCTCGTCATCCATTGATTGACCAAGAAAAAGTTGTTCCATCTTCAATAGAATTAGGAAAAGATTTTAATGTTTTAATTATAACAGGTCCTAATACTGGTGGAAAAACAGTTACTTTAAAAACAATCGGTCTTTTATCTGCAATGGCTTGTAGTGGCTTAAATATCCCAGCTGATGAACATTCAAGTATTTATGTATTTGATCAAATATTTGCAGATATTGGAGATGAACAAAGTATTAGTGAATCTTTAAGTACTTTCTCATCACACATGAGTAATATAGTAAAAATAACCTCACAAGCAACAGAAAATAGCTTGATTTTGGTTGATGAATTAGGTTCTGGTACAGACCCTTTAGAAGGTGCAAATTTAGCAATAAGTATTCTACAATATTTTTCTGAATTAGGTGCAATTGTTGTTTCAACATCACATTACCAAGAATTAAAAAAATATGCTTTAGTTACACCTAATTTCAAAAATGCAAGTGTTGAATTTGATATAGAAAACCTTCGTCCTACTTATAAATTATTAGTTGGTATTCCTGGAAAAAGTAATGCTTTTGCTATTAGTAGAAAATTAGGTTTAGACGAAAAAATTATAAATAAAGCTTCTTCTATGATTGATAAAGAAACTATTAATTTAGAAGATTTACTAAAAAATATTTATGATTCAAAATCTGAAATTGAAAAAGAAAAAGAACTTACTTCTCAAGCCTTACAAGAAGCTAAAGAATTAAAAGAATCTTTAAAACATCAAAATACTGATGTTATTAATAAAGAAAAAGAATTAATTTCAAATGCAAAACTAGAAGCAAAACAAATATTATTAGATGCAAAAGAAACTGCTGATTCTATTATAAAAGATATAAACTCTAGTAAATCTGCATCACAAGCAAATAAATTAAGAAATGAACTAAATGAAAAAATCTCTAATACAAAAATTGATAAAAATGAAATTGAAGTTAAACATCCTATTCAAAGAGATTTAATAAAACCTGGATTAAATGTATATGTTACAAATTATAATTCTGATGGAATTGTAATGTCAAACATTTCTAAAGATGATAAAGTACAAGTTCAAATAGGTGCAATGAAACTTAAAGTTGATATTAAATATTTACAAGAAAAAGTTTCTTCATCAAAAAACACAAATAATTATTCATACACTAGTAGAAATAATTTAAAATCACAATCTGTAAGTCCTGAGATTAACTTACTTGGTTTAACAGTTGATGAAGCTGTCCCTCTTGTTGATAAATATTTAGATGATTGTTTTATGGCAAAACTTTCTCCTGTTCGTATCGTTCACGGAAAAGGTACTGGAGCATTAAGAAATGGTATTCATAAATATTTAAAAACAAATAAATATGTTGATTCTTACAGAATGGGAACATTTGGTGAAGGCGAAATGGGTGTTACAATAGTAACTTTAAAAATAAAATAAGTAGAGAACAATCTCTACTTATTTTTTATCAACTATTTCATTCTGATTTTTATAAATTGAATTAGCTTTAACTACACCTCTTACAGATGAAAGTGGATATATATTAGTATGTGAGCCAATAATTGTTCCCGGATTTAAAACGCTTCCACAACCAACTTCAACCTCATCTCCAAGCATTGCACCAATTTTTTTCAAACCTGTTTCAATTTTTTCTTCTTTATTTTTTATAACAACAAGTTTTTTATCAGATTTTACATTTGAAGTTATTGAACCTGCTCCCATATGTGACTTATAGCCTAAAATTGAATCTCCAACATAATTATAATGTGGAACTTGAACATTATCAAATAATATAACATTTTTTAGTTCTGTAGAATTTCCAACAACTGCATTATTTCCTACTATAGCTTTTCCTCTAATAAAAGCACAATGTCTTACTTCTGCATTTTCTCCAATAATTGCTGGTCCTTTTATATATGCTGATGGATATATTGTTGCAGATTTTGCAATCCATATATTTTCACCTTTTAATTCATAAATTTCTTTGTCTAATTTCTTTCCAAGTTCTATTATAAAGTCACTAATTTCAGGTAACACTTCCCATGGATATTCATGTTTTTCTAATAATTCTTTTGCTATTGTATGATTTAAATCATACATATTTTTTATTTTACATTCTTCCATTCTTAAATTCTCTCCTTTAAAAATAACCTTTTCTAGCAGAAAAATCACCTATTAGGCGATTTTTCAACTAAATTATTTTTTCATTTTATTCCAATATTTTTCATATAATTCTTTTGCAGTTTTTGGACTATCAACACCATCTTTATTTTTTACTGGTGCAAAATCATCTTCTCTTTTTCCTCTTAATATTGCAATATCATCAAAAAATTCAAATGCATCAAAAATAAATGATTCAAATTTATATGAATTTGGCTCTGTTGGAATAACTTCTTTTCCATTTTCGTCAATATATGCATTTTTCTTAAATGCACTATGATATATTAATGTTTCTTTACTAATTTTTTCTATCGCATCTATTGTATATAAATTACACATTATATGTGATTCTCCATATTTTAATTCTCCATCAGAATCAACTTCTTCTGCCATCTTTTCTGGAAGTTCTGTATATTCAATTACTTTTGGGTGTCCATTCATTTTGCAAAATACTCCAACTCTTTCATGTGGATTTGCTTTTACTACTGATTTTGAAGCAATCTGTACACCTTTATCTATTGCCATTCCTAATAATGTTACATCTACCATTTTTAATAATGCATTATCAACAGATCCTATAAATACCCACTTTATACCTTTTTCTTTCATATCTGCTAAACATCCGCTTCTTCTTAATGAAGAATATGTTCCACCATTTCCATCAGAAGCTTCACGTATTTTGTAGTCTTTTCCTATTAATAATTTTCCTTCTGTATCTATTAGTGGTAATTCACTTTGAGTAAATATTTTAACAAAATTTTTATCATATCCAAAATAATTATTTTTTTCAAGAAATTCAACTGTTGCTGAATTATTTTCTTTACTTGTCATTATATACCAATTTATTATTATTCCATATTTTTGATTTGCTTCTTTTAAATTGTCAACAAGTATTTCAAATAAATACTTTCCTTTTCCATATACATCTAATTTGAATGTTCCCTTTGGTCCATTATGTCCTAGTCTTGTTCCTTGGCCACCTGCCATTGTAACAACTGCATATTGTCCTTTTTTTACAACATTACTACCTAACTTATCAAATTTCTCAATTTGCTCAAAAGTAAGTTTGGCTTTATCTAAATATTTCAATGCTTCTATTTTGCTTTCCTTAAATTCTATCTTTTTCTTTGTATTATTATATAATTCTGTAATTTGATGAAAATCTATTGTATGTATTTGATCAATTAATTTCTCTGCTTTTTCATCATCCATTTTATTTAAATATTTTATTATATGTTCTTGATTATATTCTTTTAATAAATTTTCTGCCTCTTGTCTTTTATCCATAACATTTTCTCCTTTTTGTTTATCTTAATGTTCTTGTTATATTATATGTATCCAATGGCTCAATTCTATCATATTTATTTTTTTTTTGCAACATTTATCATATTTCTTAATAATTACCATATATATTAATAAAAGTTTAGTTTGTCTTAGACAAAAGATTTTAGAAATGTATAGGAGGTATTTTAATGGAAAATGTAAGCTTATATCAGGATATAGCTAAACGAACTGATGGAGATATTTATATTGGAGTTGTTGGTCCTGTAAGAACTGGTAAATCTACCTTCATAAAAAAATTTATGGATTTACTGGTTATTCCAAATATTGATAATGAATATAAAAAAGAAAGAGCTAAAGATGAATTGCCACAAAGTGCTGGTGGGCGTACTATTATGACTACTGAACCTAAATTTGTTCCTAATGAAGCTGTTGAAATTACAATTGACAAAAATTTAAAATTGAAAACTCGTCTTGTTGATTGTGTTGGTTATTTAGTTGATAATGCTATTGGTTATTTAGAAGATGATCTGCCAAGAATGGTAAAAACTCCTTGGTCTGATGAGGAAATTCCTTTTGAAACTGCTGCTGAAATTGGAACAAAAAAAGTTATTGAAGAACATTCTACAATAGGAATTTTGATTACAACAGATGGTTCTATAACAGATATTCCTCGTAATGATTATATTAAAGCTGAAGAAAGAGTTGTTAGCGAGCTTCGTGCATTACATAAGCCATTTATTATATTATTAAACTCTCTAAACCCATCTTCTCCTGAAACAAGAGAACTTGCTATTCAACTTTCTGATAAATATAATACAAAAGTTATGCCAATTAGTTGTGAAGATTTAACTGCTGATGATATTAATTCAATGTTTGCTAGTTTACTTTATGAATTTCCTGTTGATGAAATAAAAATTAGTTTTCCAAAATGGATTGATAGCTTAGAATATTCTCATCCTCTTAAAGCTAAATTATTTGATCAAATAAAAAATGCTTTTACAAATGTTTCTGCTTTAAAAGATGTTTCTAATTGTGTTTCTACAATTGATTCAACAGATATTATTTCAAAAACCTTTGTTAATAATATAATGCTAGGTAGTGGTAAAGTTTGTATTAACATCACTCTTAAAGATGAATTATTTTATAATGTTTTATCTGAAATTACTGGTATTCAAATTACAAATGAAGGTGAATTGTTCTCTATTATGAGTGATTTATCTTGTACTAAGAAAAAATATGATAAAATTGCTTATGCATTAGAAGAAGTTAAAACTAAAGGTTATGGTATTGTTACACCTTCTATTGATGAACTAGTTCTTGAGGAACCTGAAATGGTTAAACAAGGTTCTCGTTTTGGTGTTAAACTTCGTGCTACTGCTCCATCAATTCATATGATTCGTGCAAATATTGAGACTGAAGTTTCTCCTATTGTTGGTTCTGAAAAACAGTCTGAAGAACTTGTTAATTATCTGCTTTCTGGTTTTGAAAATGATCCAACTAGTATTTGGGAATCTAATATTTTTGGCAAAAGCCTACACGAGCTTGTTAATGAGGGCTTACAGGCAAAACTGGCAAAAATGCCTGAAGAAGCTCAATTTAAACTTCAAGAGACATTGGAACGTATTGTTAATGAAGGTTCTGGCGGATTGATTTGTATTATACTATAATAAGGAAGGAGATTCCTCCTTCCTTATTTACCTGATTTTATTTAGAAAATTCTATATTATATGCAGTTATAAAATTTCCTGACATAGAAATATTTAATCTACCTGTTTCTCCAATCTTTAATGCTCTTATAACTCCTTTTACATTGCAAATTTCTTGTTCTTTTTCATCTTTAAGTATCGCTGTTATTGTTGTAATTGGTGTTTCAACATTAGAATTATTAGTTACATTTGCAGTTAAACTCGTTATTCCAGAATTATATATCAATTGAATATTTGTAATTGTTAGATTGTCAAGCATCTTATCTGAATTTATAAGTGCACTTGTATTTATTTTTATCCCATCTTCAGTTTCTTTAACATATTCACTTATAGAAGTATCATATAGAGATATTCCTTCATCGTTTTCTTTTGAATTATCATTTAATTCATCTTTTTTCTTATTAATTTTTACTATCAAAACTAGAACTATACAAATTAGTATAATAATTCCAGAGATAATAAATTTTAAGTTATGTTGTTTTTTATTATTTTGCCTTTTCAAACTCAATTTTTCCACCTCACTATTAGCAATATTTTTATTTCAAATAAAGTGTAAATCTTGTACCTATAATTCCTGATGCACTTGTCGTTCCAGCAATATTACGATCACTTGATACAGTATTACCATTTATACCATAAGTTCCTCCTCTATATACCCTAAATGAAGTATTGCTTGCCTCTTGTGTCATATCTCTAACATTTGAACTTGTATCAAATATATTATTTATATAATCACTTCCATATTTTCCAGTCGTAGCTACAACATCTTCATGATTTCCAATTACTTTAAAAATCTTACTTGAGTCACTTCCTGTAAGCATCCAGTTAAGCATTGCATCCCATTGGCTACCAAAAATCATTGTTGAAACAACATCATTACTATTATAATATGGATTGTTACTATTTATCACACTTTCTTGATTATAATACATATTATACCAGTTTGCTGTCATTACTTTTTTTCCACTAGTAGATTGGATTATACCTTTAGTTGTTGATCTTAATGATGTTTCATATCTTGCTACCCAAAATCCTCCATAATTAGCTACTGAGTTTACCAGTTCATTATACCTTTCATTCATATATTCTCCAAATTTATTTGCAGAATTAAAATGTAATATTTTATTATAGTAAGTTTCAGAAGCATCATATGATGTTCCACTATTTATATATTTCCATCCTAATTGTGTTTCACTATTAGTAATTAAACTTACTTCTCTATTACTTTTAGAAATTCCTAATACACTTTTGGTAGATTGTACATAAGAACCTGTTTTATAATTTATCGAATAATTGTATAATATTCCTTCATAGCAATTCGAATCTGTCGTAGCATAATTTTCTTGTTTTCTTGCCATTGGTTTATATGTATTATCACTTGTTGAACTATTTGCTAACTCATTAGCCTTATTTTCGTCATATTTAGCATATTTTACAGGTACCCAAACAAACTCATCTCCATCTTCTATAGTATTTCCTTCATTATCTTTCATTCTTTTTATAACTAATCCATCTTTAACTTCATTATGTAAGTCGTTCACTGCAAAACCAGCAGGTATTGTTGCCTTTTCTTCATTTGCATCCTTAATTTCTGTTTTTGTCTCATAAACTTTAGAATAATCTTCTAATTTCATTATATTAAAACTATATATTGATGTTCCTAAATCTGTTATATTTTCATTTCCTTCTGTGTCTATTGTTTTTTCTTGTATATTTAAGACATTTGTACCATCTGTTACTCTTACATATACAATATCTCCAACTGATAATCCATTTACTTGCACACCAGTTTGAGGATTTTTCAAATTAGTCTTTAGCCATTTTCCATTTTCATTGTAATTTGCTCCATTTTTTCCTATTTGATATTCTATATAATAATTATCTATTTCTTTAAAAGATTCATCAAAATCTACATATATTGTCCCATTCCCATCTTTTCCATATATTGCATCAATAAAAACTTCTGATTTATCTATTTTATATTGTGTAGTTGTTGCTGTTCCTAAATCAATTTGTGCTGTTTTTCCACTATGATCATATACCGTGACTTTCATATCATATGTTGTACCTTGGTTTAATTCTGTATAAGTATAAGTATTTCCAAAATTTGTATAATCTTTATAATTAATATAATTTCCATTTTCATCTGTAGTTCCACTTATACTATATACATATTTTGCTATTCCAGAACCTGATGTACCATTTGTATTATCAGGATCATATGCTGTAACTTTTACACTAATAGTATTAGATTTTGCATATGGCTTAGCATATGTTTTATTTCCTTCTTTATCTATTCCTTCTTCTCTTTTGGCTAAATATGGATTAATATCATCTTCCTCATCAACAATATAAAGAGTAGTTCTTGTTCCATATCGTATGTTAGCAGTTCCTGCATCTTGGTTAGTATATTTAACTGCATTAGTATTTTGACCGAAATATCCTCCTCTAACTATTTTAGAAGTATTTGAATAAACTCCCATACAAGTTTCTCCAACATTCCCTGCTAAATCAAATATATTATTTATAATATCATTTTTTGTTTTTCCAGTATTAGCAATATCTGCATGATATCCAAATTTTGTGTCTACTAATAAATTATTATTTTTTCCTCTATTTATCCAATTTAATACTGCACTATATTGTGAATTCCATATCATATTAGATACTACGCTCTTTGAATTATAGTATGGATTTGATTGATATCTATTACCATCAAGATAATAATTCATATAATACCAAGTAACATTTGAATATGGCTTTTTATCTGAAACTGAATTAACAACTATTCCTGTTTTATCTGTACCTGTTATACTTGCTTCATATCTTGCTATATAAAATCCACCATATTTATCTACTGAACTTATCATATTATAATATTCTTCATTTATATATTTTCCAAATTCTTCTGCTGAATTATATCCTGCTGCTACTTTATAGAACATTTTACTTGTATCTCTATTTCCAGTTTTAATTATTGTATTTTCTATATCCCAAGTATAAATATTAGATCCATTAACATTAATCGTTACTAGAGATGGTTCTCTATAAACATTTGCACCTATTTTGCAGTTCAAATTATATGAAAATATGCCTTTATCTGATATTGCATAATAAATCCCCTCATAATATTTGCTATTATTTCCACTTTGATTCATAGCCATTGGTGTATATTTTTCTGTTATACTTGTAGATGTATTTTTTATTGCATTTTCTACTGGAACCCATACAAATTGATTTCCGTTTTCATCTTGTATCACTAATCCTTTTTCTATGGTATTTGTCCAACCAGAAACTCCAACACTAAAACCTGCTGGAATAAATGCAGTTTCTCCATTTATGTCTGTATATTTGCTTGTTTTTAAATATATGTTTGAAAATTCTTCTGAATATCCATCTAAATAAAAGACAGAATACTCATCTTGTTCATTTCCATTGCTATCAGCAAGTTTAGCAAGTATAATATTAGTATCAGATAAATTACTAATTATATTTCCTGTATTCCAAGTGGTTGAGTCAAAATTAGTTGTATCAGCTAAATTTTCTTCTCTTTCTATAACTTTATATTTAATTTTAAATCCAGCACTTTCATAATTTTTCCCCATTGCAAGTATAGCAACACAATTAGGATTTGTTCCATAAAAACTTCTAATATATAAATCATCATTTGAAATATTCATAGAGTTTGTATTTACACTTTTTATAATATAATCACTTTCATTTCCAACCTCATCTGAAACTTTGACTCTTATATAATATTGTCTTGATTGATGTAAATTTTCAAAAGTATAAGTATTTGTAGTTGTAATAATTTCATCTTCCCATTCTGTTACATTTCCTGCTGATGAGATTGAATAATAATATTTTCCAACATTAGATTCGTCTTTTACATTTGTTATACTAACTTTTATGTTATTTACACCTGCTGTAAATTTTATATCAAATGTTGGTGGAGTCATATCTGTTGAGTCCAATAAATATAATGCCATTCTTGAACCATATGCTTCTGCTGTATCTGTTGGAATCTTTTCTGTTTTTGTAGTTGCTGATTTTCCTGTAACATTAGAAAAATATGCACCACCTCTAATTAGCCTTTTCGATGTATTACTTGATTCAAGCGTTTCTTCATAAACATTTGAAATTAAATCATATATATTACTAATCTTATCATTTTCATAACTACCAGACTTAGCAATATTTCCAGTTTTATTTCCATATGATAAATCTGTTGATGTTACTTTTGATTTATCACTTCCCTGTAATGCAAAGTTTAACATGGCATCATATTGACTTCCTGTTATCATAGAAGATTTTACAATTTTTGAACCATAATATACATTTGTGTCATTTTGCCTGTTATTTTGTTCTTTATATAATTCATACCAGTTTTTATTACTAATAACATTTTCTCCTGCTTTAGAACCAACTTTTCCTGAATCAGTTCTAGTAGTTTCATATCTTCCTACTAAAAATCCTCCATATTTATCAACTGAATTTATCATATTCGTATATTCAGAATTTAAATAACTGCCTAATTCATATGCAGAGTCAAATCCTAAAATATTATTATATTTTAATTTATCAGCATCAAATGACGAACCAAATGGATTTTTATTAATATTCCATGTATATTTATCTAAAGAATTTCCTGTAATTAATGCTGGTTCTATATTTTTTGTTCCTCCTAAACGGTAGCCTGTATCTGTAATATTTCCATTTCCTATAACACCACTAAAAGAATAATATATTTTCTCAAAGTAATCATTGTTTGCTTTTTGATGTCTTACCATAGGTGTATAATATATAGATGTTGATATTGAAGTAGCTGTTTCATTATAAATTGCATTTTGAACAGGTATCCACACAAATTCATTTTTTTCATTATCTTGTAATACAAGTCCATGTGATACATTATTTTCATCTGACTTATTTGATACTTGGAACCCTTTTGGCACTATTGCTGTAAAATATTCACTATCAATATATGTTTTATTTTTATCTGATATTATACCAATATCAATTGTTTCATTTGCTATTGTTATAGTTTTGTTTTTACTTCTTGTTAATGTTCCTTGTTCATTATTGCTCAATTGAACACAAATAGTGCTATATATTTGATATTCTTGTGGTTGGTCAATTGTTACTTTTTCGTTATATGTACTTGATGTCATAACTAAATTATATTCATTTGTTTTAACATTTTTCATATAATAATTGTATGTTAATGTATTAGAATTATATGTTGATATTGCAACTTGTATTTCATCTTTATTTACTGAATATGTCAATATATTAAAATTAGCAATTGTTATTTTTTGCATTTGATCTTCTGTTAATATTGGATAATTTTCCATCATAGAATTTATAACATTATATGTTGCCCAGTTAGTTGAATTGTTTGTTCCATCATATAATCTAACATATAATATATCTCCATTTTCTAATCCTTTTACTGTTGCTCCACTTTCCACTGCTTCACTCCAATATGAATTTGAAAGTTCTAATGTTCCATCTTTTTTTACAATTTGATATCTCATTTTATAATTTGTAGTTGTTTTTAAATCTACTGTTTGGATATTTTGGCTCCAAAGTGCATTTACAAAAGTAATTTCAGAATTATCATTATTAATTACTAATTCATTTGTTTTTATTAATGTTTCAGCAGTTCCTATTCTTCCTGCAATATCTTGCGTTTCAACTTTTATATAATATGTTTTATTATGTTCTAAATTAGAAAAAGTATACTTAGTATTAATTGTTTCTATTGGCTCTTCATCATATATTCCTTCTTTGGTGCTTATATAATATTTATAATTTCCTGTTAAACCTGATTCTGCATCTTCTCCTATAATTTCAACTGTTATAGAATTAGTATTACTACTTACTTTTGTTATCTTAATTATTGGTTTTGTCACATCAATTTTAGAAATTACATCTCCTCTAGATATATTTCCGACTTTGTCTTTTACATACACATAATATTGTTTATTATATAATAGATCTTTTCCTAAGTAATCTTTAGTTACATCACACTTTAAATTCTTAGTATTTGAAACAGGTGTAAAATCAACTTTTGTAATATCTTCCACTTCCGTATCTGTTACAAAATACCCAGTTATTCCAGATTCATTATCAGTTCCTGCAATTGTTATTTTTTCATAATCTGATATTACACTTACTGTTGGTGCAATTTTATCAATATTGTTTACATTAATTTTTCCAGTAATTTGATTGCTCCCATCTTGCAATATATAGTTTATAACATTATTTTTATAGATTTCAATTCCTTTATTTTTGTCATATGGATAATTTGTTTCTTCTCCTAACCCATAAGTAAGTGTAGCATCACCCAAATCACAAAAATTTATTGTTGTTTTTATATTTGTCCACTCATTTAAATTTGGAGTTGTTTCATAAGATAAATTTAGTGTTTTAAATTCTTGTGATATTACATTTCCTACTTTATCTTTTACCCATAAATAATACATTGTATTAGCTTGTAAATTATCAATATATGTTTCTAAATTCTGTATTGCTTCATTTAATACATTATTATATACTTTAGGTTCATTATTTGCTGTAGTTACAGAATATTCTTTTATTCCTGATTTATTATCAAATAATTTTATTTTTACTCTTGCAAAGCTTGGTGTTATTTCATTTATTGTTGGTTTTATATTATCTATATTATCTATTTTAAATATACTAGTTATTTTATTTCCTTCTGAATTTTCGGCTATAGCATATATATAATATATTGTATCAATTTCTTCTCTTTGTATTGTTATACAATCAGCTGTGTTTGAGCTTGCATTTGATATAGCCTCTTCTTTTGTCTTTCCATAACCTGCTTTGGTATTATATTTATACTCTCCAACATAACTTATTTTAGCAGTTACATCTCCTGTTAAAAATTCCGAATCATTATCAATTGTAATTTTTATATCTCCTAGAGCTACTGTTATCATTTTTGAACATTTAATAATATCCTTTTTTTCTCCTATTTCAGAAATATATTCAATTTTTACCCACAAATAATAAGTTCCTATTTCAGTATTTTCTCTAGTTATATTATATTCATTATTTTCGAAATCAAACTCATTATAATAATCATCACTTGGTGCTGTATCTAATGTTGTCCAAGCATAATATGATTTTATTTTAATATTATATTTATTTGATATAGTTACTTTGCTTGATATAGTAATTTTATCATCATTTGTTGAAACATTATATGTATTCTCCTTATTTTCTATTAAACATTCCAAAGATCCTGCATCTAATGGTGGTGCATAAATATTTACATCAACTGATTTGTTTAATACATATCTTGCATAAGATACTGTTAAAATTGACATCATTAAAATACTAAAAATAACGATATATTTTATTTTATTTTTAAATTTCATTTTATTTCTCCTATTGCATATTCTTTTGAATAGAGTTAAGTTCAATATTAAAGCCCAAATCTTCATATGATTCTAAAGATGATTTTATAAATATTTTAAATTTTTCTTCCTCTTTGTTCTTATTTCCTAAAGAGTATGTCTTTGTAATTACTTGTTCTGAATATGAATTAGTTCCTTCATCATATTTTGTATTATCAACATCATTTATTTTTTGCCAAATATAAGTCCCATTATATCCATCTTTATTTTTTATTGTTAAGTTATAATCAATATCTACTGATGTTATATTATTATCCATATCATAATTTTTTACTGTAACTATTACATATGGAATACCATTTACTACATATGAATCATTTTTGTCTACATCTATATTGCAAATCATTTCTCCTGAAATCGTACTATATTTTACAGAAATATTATTTACATATGATGCATATACAATGTTTGCAAAAATCAATGTTACTACTATCATAAAAAACAAAATTATATGTTTTTTTGAAGTATAAATTTTTTCCATTTTTGTACTTTCCTTTCAATTATTACTCTAATTCGTTCTTTGTTGAGCTATAACATTTAGAGCAATTACTATATCTTTTTTCATCCATTTTGTTTCGTCAATAGTAGTATAATTCCATTTCCAATAAATATTTCTCACAATTTTATCTGTTCCAAGCTCTGTTATTCCTGTATATCCTGAAAATTCAACATTATATGTACTATCAGTATATAGTTTTATATTTTCTGGAATTTGAGAATTTACTGTGTCTAATGAAATTGAATATCTTGTAGCTGTTTCAATGTCTGAAAAGTTCATTTCTAATTGTATTACTCCTCTACTTCCGAGGTACTAATTTATTTTTCGAATACAGATTATCTGTTAAAGTATCTGAAAGGTCTAATTTTACACTTGATAATTCATCAGTTATTTTAAAAGAAAATTTTGAAGTATTAATTTTTGCCTCTCCATTTGCAATTGTTTTATATTGCGAAAATGTAATTCCATATATCAATAAAATTATAGCAATAAGATAATATAAAAATATTATTTTAAAACCTCTCTTCTTTTTTTTATCCATTTTCTATTTCCTTCTTATATATCTTGTTCAACTATTACAGTCACAGGAATAATGACATTTAATGGAGAATACCCATTAAGTGTGTCTAAATCATTATCTGTGCTTGTCCATTCAACTGTAATTGTTATTGTAACAGGACTTTCACCTAACCCAATTTTCCCTTGATATGTTTTGTCTATATTTTGTTCTAAAGTCCCTGTATTTACTGTTACATTACTTACTTCTATATTTGGTATATTATCTGTAACAATTTCTCCTGTTATTGAATTCTTATAATATATTTTTCCTAGTGATATTTTATATTTTATTGCAACTTCTGTTCCATTTGGGTCTATAGTAAAATCGCCTTTAACAGATGTATTTGGTGCAATTGTTCCTGTCTTTACTTTTGCAGTATTTGTTGTTTCCAAAATCAATTCTGACGAAAAATCCTTTTCACCACCTGCTATATCAACATTTCCTAGCTTTACAGTCCATTTGGCAATTCTAGTTGAAGTATCTGATTCTGCTGTACTTACATATCTAGAATATGTTCCAGCTACTAAATATAAACTTAATTCTAATATAAAAATTAATATTATTCCTATTATTTTCATTTTATTTTTTTTCATTTTGCACTTCTCCTAATTGTTCTTTAGTATATTGCATTTCATAAATCAATCTTTTTTCTCTTCTTTTATTTCTTTTTATTTCTTTTGTTCTTTCAGCATTTATAATATATAAAATCAAAAGTATTGGTACCACAAATATTATCACCATTCCATATGGTTTTTGCATAAAGGAAATTATCTTTCCTATCAAGATTAATTTTTTTACATAGATACCTTCTATACTTGAAAACAATATTTTTTCACTGTCTTCTACATTGTTTGCATCACCTTTTAGTGTATAATTTAAACTTTCTCCAATTTTTGTTATATTCACAATTCTATGAGTTACCAATGTATTCTTTGCAATTCTGTATGTTATGACATCACCAATTTTCAAATCACTTTCTTCTTTTATTTCTTTTATCAGAATTGTATCCCCTGTTTCAAATTCACCAGACATTGAACCAGACATTACCTGCAATATTTTATATCCAAATATATTAGGTACTTCTTCTTTTAGTATATACTTTTGAATTATTAGTGATGTTACAACCAAAATTATTATTGCAAAAACAATTGAAAAAAATATATCAAATATTTGTTTCAAAAAAATCATTTTATTTTTCATTTAAGTTTCCTCTTTTAAAATATTGGTTTGTTGTGTCAATATATTCAGTATTATTTTTAGTTTACTTGTGTTACAACTATATCAACTGATAAATTAATTGTTTTATCTTCATTAGAAACTAATTTTCCTAGTAATGTATCTTTTTCATTATCTCCATCTGATTCCCATTTCCATCCAATAGTATAGATATCTCCGTTTAAATTTCCTGCTTTATGTATTTGACTTCCATCATCAATATTATTTATTGCTTTTTTTAATTCTTCAAATGTCATTCCATCTGTTGTTATTGTTGGGTTTACATCTTTATCATTACCAATATTAGGTTTTGTAAATGAATATTTTATAGGATTATATTCACTAATAGCTCCATTTACATTATCTGTTCCAGATGCAACTATACTTAATGTATATGATGTTTCTACCTCTCCATTTATTGTAAAAGAATATGATCCTGATGTTCCAGGTGCAATAACCCCTTGTTCTTCTGTACCATCAATTACATTTGTATAAGATGCTGCAAATAAATCTTTTATATTATTTGTTGTATTAATATTCCAGTGTGCAACTCTTGCTGAATCACTACCTTTTTCTGATGTAATATATTTTGCATATGTTCCTTCAAATGTAATTATGCTTATTACAACTAATAATTCTATTATTACAATCACCATCAAAAAATTTGTTTTTTTCATTTGTATTACTCCTTTTCTAAATATTTATTTTTAATATTGTTTTACTTTTTATGATATGATATAAAATTTCACTTTTATTATATCAATGAATATTTGTTTTATCAATACACTTGTGGTATTTTATTGAAAAATTTTTTTACCAAAAAAGGGCATATTTTCCATTTATTTAATTTTATCTATCAAAGTGTTAACTATAGAAAAAAAGACATCAAAGTGATGTCTTTTTTTCATAATCCAATATATCCCCTGGCTTACACTCAAGTACTTGACAAATTTTTTCTAATGTAGAAAATCTAATTGCCTTTGCTTTATTAGTTTTCAATATTGACAAATTAGCAGGTGTTATTCCAACTCTATCTGCAAGTTCACCTGATGATATTTTACGTTTAGCCATCATTACATCTAAATTAACAACTATCATTTTATTCAGTCCTCTCTTTATTAAATTGTTAAATCATTTTCGTTTTTATATTCTGTTGCTTGTTTTATTAATTCTGATAAAATATAAAATGCAATAGAAACACCTATAAATAAAATTATCATAAATATCATTACTAATAAAACAAAAATATCATCACTTTTGGCTAAAAATATCATATATAATAAATCAATTATTAATAATACTGTTTCAACTAAAGATGCTATACAACAATTTTTCAATCTTTTTGAATTTTCAATACAAAATGGATTTTTATTTTCTAATGAATCAAATTGACCTATAAATTGTTTAACAATTACTAATAAAACTATTCCGTTTGGATATATCACATAAATTGATGCATTTAAGTGCACTTTAGCTATTTGAGCTATAAGAGGAAGTGCTATTAATAGCACTATTCCTCCCCAAAAACAAATTTGTAAAAATACTTTTAAAAATTTTCCTATTCCATTTTCTCCCAAAATCTTCATTTTCTTACTCTCCTAAATTTTATTTTCTATTATTTAATATTGACTTAGCTCTCATTTTAGGCAAATTAAATTCAGCTACAGTATATGTTTCATTAAGATTTTTCTTTAAATTAGTTAAATATTCATCTAACATTTTCTTTTGTCTTTCTATTTTTTCTTTAATTAATTGTTTATCTATATTAGATTGAGAATAAATTTTTTCAGAATACTTAAATTCTGTACTATCTAATTCTAATAGCTGGTCAACTATATCTGAATTATTCATTTCTATTAAATAATTTAAATCAATATTTCCAGTTTCTTTATATCTATCAATATTATTTTTTACTATAAATTTATCCACATTTATAAAGTTTACAATACAATACATTGTTATAATAATAACAAAATATGTTTTTATTAAATTTATCTTGTTTTCTAAGATATAAATTACTGTTGGAATTAATAATATTATTTCTGTAATTAATGTCAAATCAACTAATACACGTAATCTTGTATATCCATAATTTTGTTGATATAATGTCATTCTTGCAAATGCTGAAATAATTATTACTAATGTAAATATTACCATTACTATACACATTGTTTTTTTATATTTTTCTTGTTTTTCAGTTTCTCTAAGATTCTTATTATTTGCTTTTAATATCACTATAATATTAATTAATGATACTATCATTAATTGAAAAAATCCTTTTCTTGCAAATTCTGAATATTTTATGTTTTGTTCTGTAAACAATACTTTTATTTGTGTAAAACAAAATACTAAATATACTAGATTTAACACAGTTATCATCATTCTTATTGTATAACTTTCTTTTTTTTCTGTCTTTTCATCTTTTTCAAATTCTTTTAATCCATTTTCTTTATCTAACATATTCATGAAAAATCCTGAAAAATAGAAAAATGCAATTATAATAATTATTATTCTTCCTGTCAATTCTGATACATTAAATATGTTTATATCTTTAAACATTGTTGAAAATATTTTTGCAAATTCATTATCAGCTGAACATAATAGTCCTATTACAATTAATGCTATAATTCCTGTAAAACATACTGCTTTAAAAATATTATTTTTTTCTTTTTTCTCTCCTATTTGTTCATCTTTTTCTTTAGGGTTAAACTCTTTTAATACTGTTCTAATAACATCTCCAATATAATTAAGTGGTTCAAATATCATTAAAATAATTTTATAAATTATAGATTTTATTTGAAAATCAGATATAGCCCATATTATCATTATTAAATATAATATTGGTATTAATACTATATTTATTAAATAGAATGTTAGATTATCAAACATAAAATATGTACTTGATAATACTATAATCGGAATTGATATTAATAATGCTTTTTTGTTTTTTATATTTCCTTTTAACAATTTTGTTGTTATCCATATTATTGGTATTGTAAACAATAATACAGATATGCCTAAATCCTGTTTCCAAAATAGTAATGATTGCCATAAGCTTAGAAATAATGCTCCTATTAATATTTTCATCTTTTCTTTCCCTCCAAATACACTTATTTTTTCTTCTGATATGAGCATTATATTACTACTATTATTTTTTGTCAATACTTTTTTATCGTTTTTCAATATTTAATATATAAGTAAAAGACATCTCTTTTAAGATGCCTTTTTCCAAAATTATCTATTTTATACTTTGTCTATATTTATAAATCATTGAAATTGCTTCTGCCCTTGTTGCAGTTCCTAATGGATTAATTTTTCCATTAGATCCTTTTATTACTGAATTTCCAACAGCCCAATCCATTGCAGAAAGAGCCCATGCAGATATTTTAGATTTATCAGAAAATTTTGAATAATCTGCTTTTGTAGCCTTATATTTATTTTTATATATACAATAGTTCTTTAACATTGCTGCCAATTCTTCTCTTGTTATATTATTATCTGGTAAAAATTTTCCTTTATTACTTCCAGAAGAATATCCATTTACAATTTTATTGGTAGATGCCCATATAACAGCCTTATAATAATACATTGTTGAATCTTGTACATCTGGGAATTTACTATTTCCTGATATTTTAGGACTTCCTTCCATCTTATATAACATTGTAACTAACATTCCTCTTGTAATTTTCATATCTGGCGAAAATGTTGTATCTGTTGTTCCTGAAACAATTTTATTTTTATATGCATATTTTACTGCACTATAGTGCCAATCATTTTGATTAACATCAGAAAATGGTAATGCTGTATTTACATTAAAAAATCTAACAGAATATTTATATGTTAATTTATTTAGATTTTCATCTTTTAATCCGTTTATTTCTACTGAAATTTCAGATTCTGGCATTTTTTTATTTGAACCACCTAATAAATTTTGTAAATCTGATGGCATAGCAAAACTTAAAGCATTACTTCCACTTTCAAATGTTAAACCTACTGCTGAATATTTTTTCCCTTTATAAGTAAATGTTATAGTTACTGTTCCTGACACGTTTCCTACAAAATATATTGACCAATATTGCCCTACTTTCATTTCATTTTTAGGAAAATATCCTGCTGACGGATATGCATAATATTTTTCTTTTGAAATATCTTTATTTGGGTCATAATATACAGAAGCTGTTGTATATATATCACATTGTCCAAAACTTATAGATGTTGCTTTTGGATCTAACATACTTTGTCTATGACCTGTCTTACTTCCTATTGTTATATTATTTAAATCATCAACAAACCCTTCTATTGCTTGATATGGTATTTTTTCACCATAAGAAACATTCCCAGAATAGATATCTCCTTGTGTATATCCTGCATTACATCCTGCATATGCTTCTTTATAAAATTCATTACTCATATCTGATGGTTGACTTGGATAATGACTAATTTCGTTATTAGCTTTACTTATTACAGCACCTTTTTGATTTCTATCTAATTTTGCAGTATTTACAGTTATCTCATTAACTCCAACTAACCATCTATAATAATTTAATCTATTTAATGTATCTGTTATAACGCCATTTTTCAAACTTCCTGCAGAATATGGATTTTTCCAACTTGGATTTTTGACATATATTGAATTAGTATAATTAAATGTTGGAGAAGTTTTTTGATATTTATTTTTTATATCATCCATAGAATGTTTTGTAGAACTATGATTTGAAATTGTAATATCTTTCAATTTTGTTATATTAGAACTTGTTAATTGTATTTGTTTCATTTCATAATTCCAGCTTGTTTTTGTCAACATAAATATACTTTGTTCATAGTAATTTATACTTTTTATATCTTCATAATCTTCAATATCTGTTTTTATATATTCTGTATATGTTAATGTTTTTTTATTAACTTTGTAAATATTACGATTTGCTCCTACTATATATAGATAATCTCCATTTTGGCAAACATTTGGATATACTGGTGATGAATATGTATAATCTACTAATCCTGAATTTAAATCTAATACAATTTCTCTATCAACACCCATTTCCTTATCTGTAACATTATAGTTAAACTTTGCTATTCTTCCATATTGATCTACTGCATAATCATTATTAAAAAAATACCAAATTGGGTTATATGAATAATTATTAGGATATGTTCTTCCATATACTGTATATGATTTTTTATATGTAAATACTCCATTATCTAGTTTTTGCATTCCTTCATATACACTTTGAGCATATGCATATTCATTAATCATATACATTGCTTCAAAAAACATTATTTTATTATTTGGACTTATTCCTTTTATATAAATAAAGTTCTTATCTGTTGAATCTTCAAATGGTTTGTGGTCATAAAGTAATTTACCATTCTTATCAAAGATTCTAACCCCTCTTTTTTTATATACTAAATATACTCTTTTTTCTCCATCAACTGCAAAACTTGGAAAATACCCACAATCTTGTGGTGATTCAAATGATTGTTTCATTACTACTTTTTCTGTTTTTACATCAATTCCAACTACATATGATGTTGAATATTCTGTCCCTGATGCATTATTCATATCATAATTTGTAATATATAAAACATATATTATATTATCTCTTACATTATATGTTATATAATGTGCATTATCATTTGTTGCATCATATATAGTTTTATCTGTATTATTCATAACATCATGTTTTGTTATTTTAAAATAACATGTTGTTTTGTTTGTTGTAGTATTTTGACTTGTTTGTTCTTCCAAATAATAGTCATATCCAGGATTTGTAATTCCTTTTATATATGTACCATATTGATTTTTATATGAAACATCATTTGTTGCTAATACTGCCTTTTGTATATTTTCACTTTCTAATTTATTTTTTTCTTCGACTTCTTGTGCATTTTTTTCAGCTTGCTCTTTTATTTTTTCTTGCTCTTTCTCATCTTTTAAAAGCTCTTCTAAATCATATGTTTTTTCTTCTTGTCCAACATTTATGTTTGTTATAACTTCTGTAGCATTAACTTTTATTGTACTTATTAATATAATAGCTACTACTAATAATAGATTTACAATTATTTTTTTCAATTTTATTCCCCCTTTTTCCATTTATATTAAATCATAAAATTTAAAATAATTCAATATATATACATCAAAATCATCAACATTATGTAACCACATATTTAAAAGTAGCATACTATATATTAGGACTGGAGGTGCTAATTATGGAACCAGAAGTAGATATTTTTTGTAAAAAAGAGCCTAAGAAGAAAGATTGTTCATGTTTATGGATAATCACTGGAATAGTAACTTTAGCTTTATTTTTCTTTGTTGGTGTTTTAGTTGAAAGTTTACTTAGTGTTGTTGAAACATTAGGATTAGGAGCTGTAATTGTTTTATTAATAACATTAGGTATATTGTTTATAATTTCTTTAATATCATTATTCTGCTGTAAGAAAACAAATAAAAAGAAAAATTGTTGCTTCTAGCAGATTTAATAAAAAAGCGATTCTGAGTTTTTCTATCAAATGAAAATTTTAAGAAAATCTAAGACTCACCATATTTATCTAGTACAGAAAGTTCTCCTACAAGGAGAACTTTCCTACTATATAAAAATAGCCCATTTTTATTAATGGGTTATTTTTCATTTTCTTCTTTAATTTTTGATTGTTCTTGACTTTTTTTAATTTCTTTTCTTATTCCATCTAACATTGATTGCTCTATAACTGTTTCATGAGCTACAGTTTTAAACTCATCAATTCCAAATAATGTTGGTATTCCTTTTCCAAAGGTTGTTCTTGTTGGTTTATCTGCCATTACCCCAACTTCATTTAAAGAATAATCATCAGTACATTTTTGGGCTATATTCCCTTCATAAGTAGAGGCTGTATGTTCTTGATTAAATTTTTCATCTCCTACTAAACAATATTCAAGTGGCATTCCCCTTTGAAGCCTTTTACTATCCCATGTTAAATCAGCATTATACCATTTTCCATCAATACACACTTGATTCCAAGCATGTGCATTTTCTTTTTTTCCATAAGCATATCCAGAAACATGTTTAGCATCTATTCCTATATATTTTAAACATTTTTCTAAAGCTAATGCATATCCAACACAAACAGCTCTTCCTTCAAGTAGTACTCCTTTTAAACTTCTAGTAATATTTTCTGCTCCCTCTACATATTCTCTACTGCCTTGACAACCACTATGATCATAATTAGCAGATTTTCCTATAATATTATATACCATTTTGAATTTTTCATATTCACTCGCATCTGATTGAATTTGACTTTTTATTTGTTCCATTACCTCTATTATTGGTATCAATTCCTCTGGTCTATATTCTCCATGAGAATCATGTGTTACTTTTATTTTAATATTTTTATTTTTTTCTAATTCTTTCAAATTCTCAACCGACAATCCATTTAATGCACTTATTTCAATAGTCCTCTTTTGCCCTTTTTTTAATATCTCTTGTGTTTCAGGACTAAGCAATTTCCAACTCTCAACTTCTACATTTTTTATTTTTTTTAGAGCTAGATCTGCTATTCCTAATCTCGAAATTTCATTTAATACACCTACATCTTTTATAGTTTGCCCCCAAGGTGAAGCAACTAATACATCATATTGGCTCATACTATCGCTAGAATAAATCGATAAATATTGCTTTATCTTTTTTTCTAATTCTTCACTAGACACTTTAAGAACTTGTGAATTTAATTTTTCATACACTTGAGATTCTTTAAAACTAATTATAATACCTCTTTCAATTTTTGCTTTTTTCATATCTTCTACAGAAGTATCTGAAAGTGGGTTTCTATCTAAATTCATTTGAGTTAACTTAGGATATCTATTCAAAACACTTCTAGTAGCATTTTGTATTCCACAATTTTTTAATATTATATTTTCTATTCCATTAGCTCTAGGTAAGTTTTCCTCTACTCCTCTAAAATTACTTAGTACTAGATCTCTTAAATTTGAAAAATCTCTTAATTCTGATGTATCAATATCATTTTTTCCATCTTGTCCTATTGTTAAGCTAGTAACATTTTTTTGTTGAGAAATAATGTTTAATGATTGTATGTTCCCTGATAATAATAATTCTTTTAAGCCAGAAATTTGTGGTAGAATAACATTTGCTGTCAAATTAGTATCACTTATTCCCAATTCTTTTAAATTCTTTATCATTGCTATAGCATCTGCATTTGACTGGGAAATTTCTACATTATATAAATCCAACTTTTCTAGCCCTTCTACTTTAGTTAATGACGATAAATCAGCATATTGAGGTAACCTATAATATGGATTATTTGTAATATCATATTTTTCCATTATATCCAAAGAATCAAAATCCGGATAGTCTTTTAATATTGTTTTAGCATTTAATTTTCTTTCCCCCAATAGTGTTATTGAATTTACACTTCTACTTTTACTCGCTTTTTCTACTCCTCCATTTTGCAATTCCATAGCCCCTAATGTAACATAACCAATTTCACTTTCTTCAAAAAAATCTTCTGGTATAACACAACCATTTAACTCTAGTCTTTCTAATCGCATTTTTCTAATATTTACATTTGATAAATCTGCATTTTTCAATTTCAAACCATTAAGAATTTCTACTAATAGATTTATATCTTCTTGAGTAACTTGTTCCCCTTGAAGATCTAATTCCATATAACTTAATCCTTTTTTTATTTTCTCTTTAGTAAAGCTTTCTTTTCTTGTTTTTTCAGTCATAATTTTATTTAAAACTTCACTATTAAATCTAATCTCTTCCAATGTTTTTCTCCTATCATTTATCCTATTGGTAAATTTTTATTTTCAAATTCTATCTGTATATTTTTATCTTTAAAAAACTTTATAACAATATCTTTATTGGCTACTTTACTTCCATTTAAAATTATTTTTTTTAAAGATTTTGGTATATTTAAATGTCCTTTTGTTAGGTCAATATCTTTTAAACTTAAAATTTCCAGACTATTTATTTCACACAATCTTTGTAAATTTTGTGATATAGTATATTCTAATTCAAATCCTTTTAAATCTAAATTAATAATTGTATTTATATCAAATTCTTTACAATTATTTATGTATAAATAATTTATTTTTTGTTCATAGCTAATATTAGAAATATTTTTACAACTCTCTATTCGTATGCTATCTATATTTTTAATTTTAATTTTTTCTACTATGTTACAATTTACAAACCATATTTTTTCAAGATTTTTTAATGTTTCTAATACTTTTATAATTTCATTTGTAATATTAAAATTTTTTAAAATTATATATTTCAATTTTTCATTATTTCTAATTTTATTTATGTCTACATCTATTTTTTGACCAATAATATTACATTGATTTAATGTTATTGTATTCTCATTCATATTTTTTCCCTTCTTATCTTTTGAATATTTTTTTTATAAAATTAAATATTTTTTTATACCATCTTTCTTCATTAATAATCTCTGGCAACATCTCTTCATTTTCATTATCTATAGATGTTTTATTTTTTCTTTGTTCAAAAATATTCTGAATATCATATTTTTTATTAATTTCTTCTAACTTCTGATTATTAGCTATTATTAATTCATTTCTTTCATCTTCAGAACACAGATAATCTCTATATATTAATGCTAAAATTTCTCTTGTTTCTATTAATAGTTTTTGTTCATTTAATGGCTTTTTTTCATCTAATACCAATTTATAATTAATGTCTTTATTATTTTTTATCAATTGTTTAAAATTATTTGGAATTTTATTTTTTATTTCTTCATTTGAATATTCCAAAATTGTATCAATTTCTGAAAATGCTTTATAAATATCTTCTTTCATTTGTATAAACCTCTCTTTTTATCTTAGATAATATTAACATATCAAAACTTTTTTTTCAAGTAAGTACTAATTTTATTGTAAAATCTATTTAATTGTAGTATAATAAGCATATTCACAAGAAAGAAGGAAAAAAATTGAAAATATTAAGTATAGATACAGCAAGCAATTTATGTACAGTAGCTGTTTTAGAAAATAAAAAATGTATAAAAGAAATTATTGTTAATGATGCTAGAAATCATTCAGAAAAAATAATGCCTGTAATCGAACAAACATTATTAGAAAGTAACTTAACATTACAAAATATTGATTTAATCGTTTGTGATAAAGGGCCTGGCTCTTTTACAGGAATAAGAATTGGAGTTGGAACAGTCCTTGCATTTAAAGATAGTTTAAATATTCCATGCGTTGGAATTTCTTCTTTAGAATCTTTAGCTTACAATATAGATAGTGATGGAATTATCTGTTCACTTATAGATGCCAAAAACAATAATGTTTACTTTGGAGTTTTTGAAAAGAAAAATAATATTGTAACACAACTTGAAGAGTTAAACTTTAAGAAAATAGAAGAAATCATTCCAATATTAAATAAATATGACAAAATCAATTTTGTTGGTGATGGTTCAATTATACATAAAGAATATCTACTTTCTAATCTTAATACTTGTACTTTTTCTGATAAAAATGATTTAAGTAGTTTTTCTCTTGGATTAGCTGGATTAAATGCTTATAATCAAAATACAAATTTTGATTTAATGCCATTATATTTAAGAAAATCTCAAGCTGAAAGAGCTTTAGAAAACAAATAAAAAGGAGTGAATTTTATGGAAATAACTGAAATGACTTTAGAAGATTTAGAACAAATGAAAAATACATTATATTCTGATTTTGATAATTTTTGGAGCTATAATGTATTAAAGCAAGAACTTGAAAATGATAAAACCAAATATATTATTGCTAAAGAAAAAAATGAAGTTGTTGGTTTTGCAGGAATTTCAGTTATTTTTGATGAAGCCACTTTAAATAATATAGTTGTAAAAAAATCTTGTCGTGGAAAAGGCATTGGTGGTGAAATGCTAGAAACATTAATTGATTTATGTTCTGATATGAATTTAAAAACATTTACACTTGAAGTAAATGTTGAAAATACACCAGCAATTAAATTATATGAAAAGTTTGGTTTTAAGAATTTAGGAATCAGAAAAAAATATTATAATAATACTACAGATGCTTATATTATGACAAAATATGACATTTAAAAATCACAGTCTTTAAATTCAAGACTGTGATCTTTTATTATACAAATTTTTCTACTTTTAATATTGTTCTACCACTTCTAGTTTGCCCGATAATCTCTTTTATAAAGAATCGTCCTTTTCCCCTTATTGTAATCATATCCCCTTCTTTTATTTGTTTTGTTTTCTTTGTTTCTACTTGAAAATTAACAAAAACTCTTTCTGTATTCATTATTTCAATTATTTTGCTTCTTGAACATCTTGCAAGTTCTGATGCAACATTATCAAGTCTTAAAGAGGCTACTATTATTTCAATTTCTTCCTTTTTTACTTCAACATTTCTTAAATTTTGTATATCTTCTACTGTAATTGTTGATTTTGAAAATCTTGTCAATTCACTTAAATTTTGTTCTAAAAATTTAGTAATTTCTTTATCAATTATAATATCTGCACCATTATTTTCTACAATTATATCTCCAATTTTTTCTCTCTTTATTCCAAGTTTCATAACTGCACCTAAATAATCTCTGTGTGTATATTTTCCAATTAAATCGTCTGGTAATTCAATTCTAATAATTTGAACAATACTAGATAAATTTTTTTCAACAACTTGTTCATTAAATTTTTTAGGATAAAATATATACATTTTTCTCTCTGCTTCATCAAATCCACCATATTTTATATAATTTTCTACTTTTTGTTTGTTTAAAAATTTTTGTACTAATTCATTTTGAGCTAAATCTAAAAAATCAGTATGTTCAATTTTATTTCTATTATTTGTGTTTTCTATTTTATCTAATACCTCTGCTAATAGCATTTTTTCATCTTTATTTTTGTAATCATTTAATACTTCTCTGTTCATTTTTCTCCTCTTATTTCTATTAAAATTCTGCAATTATTTCACTTTTATCTGTTACTCCAATAAATGTTTTACTTGCATTTCCACTCTTAAATATTATCATTGTTGGAATACTCATAACATTATACTTTATTGCTAATTCTGTATTTTGATCTACATCTATTTTAATAAATTTTACTTCTTGATGTTCTTTTGCTATTTCATCTATTATTCCAGACATCATTTTACATGGCATACACCAAGTTGCATAAAAATCTGCAAATACTATTGCATTACTTTTTATTTCATTTTCAAATTCTTCTGAACTCTTTATTTCTTCTATCATTTTTTGTTCCTCCTATAAATTATTTTTATACATTTCTTTTAAATTATAACATATTTTATTTCAAAAATTTTATTACATTCAAACCTGCCTTCATTCCATCATTTACTGCTTTAGAAATTTGTAATATTCCACCTATACAATCCCCACAAGCAAATATACCTTTAATGTTTGTTTCCATATTCTCATTAACTTTTATTTTATTATTTTCTAATACTAATCCAATTTTTTTAGCTATATCTGTACTATCTGCTGTTCCTTGTGCTATAAATATTCCATTTACATTTATATCTGTTCCATCATCAAATTCAATTTTCTCAACTTTTTCGTGTCCAAATATTTCTTTTATAGTTCTATTATTTATTTCTACTTTTTCACTCCTTATATCTGGAGTAGTTTTTCCATTTGTTAATATTGTAATTTTATTTACAACTGGTAATAAATCATTTACTTCAGATATTGCATAATCTCCATTTCCAATTACTGCAACATCTTTGTTTCTATAAAAAAATCCATCACAAATAGCACAATAACTTATTCCTCTACCTTCAAATTGTTTTACTCCATCTATTTGTAAAGTTTTTTTCTTTGTTCCCATTGCTATTATAATCGTTTTAGAAATATATTCATTTTTTGTTGTTTTCACTTTAAAGCTTTTTTCTATCATTTCTATTTTTATTACTTCTTCATTTTTTACATCTATTCCAATATTTTGAGCTTGTTTAATTCCTTGAAAGTATAATTCTTTACCTGTTATTCCATTTTCAAATCCATAATAATTTTCAATTTTATTCGCATTTTCTAAAGATGTTTTTCCATTATGAATAATTAATGTTTTTAAATTTCCTCTTTGAGTATATAATCCTGCTGTTATCCCTGCAGGTCCTGCTCCTATTATAATGACATCATACATATTTTAGTTCCTTTCTTTTTTGCATTTTATCATATTATATAACTACTTTCAAGAATTATACGAAAAAAGCCATCGGCAAATTAGCCGATAGCTTTAAAAGTAAAAAGCAAATGAGACTTTTTACTTTAGTCTGTGAGACTTATTCTTCACCAGTAAATGTAGCCAAAGGTGTGGCCATAAAACTGCTGAAGAATTCTTCATCACCATGTTCTCCATAGGGATCAAAGATCTCTACAGTGCCGTTCTCCTTGATGAAGCTTTCCAACGGAATCTGGTCAAAGCCGAGTGTTCCGGTCTTCACAGCCTCAACAGGATCTGCGATATACTCCTTTCCCTCCTTGATATAGTAGACACTAACATGCTTGTCTGTCTTCTCATGGGTAACAGGATTTTCTTCCGCAGAAATGGAAATGAAACATTTCATTCCTGCATCACGCATCAGCTTAAACAAAGCCATGCCATAATGCAAACAACATCCACAATGGTGTTTCCTGATGAACTTAAGCTCAGTGTTAGGCATGTCCTTAGCCTTCACACTTTTTTTAATAAGATCACCAGTATGTTTGTTAGCCTCCTCCAGATCATAGTGGTTTCCAGTGACGACTTCATAGAACAGTTTTTCCATAGGGAAAAAAACCTCCAATTGATTTGTAAGTCTCAACAAGACTTATATATGTTTGTTCTTCGTACATATATATATTAACATAACTCTTATAATAAATCAAATTAATTATTGTGATATATACTATAAGTTTTGCTTATATTTTCGTCAAAAAAAGAATGGTAACATTTTACTATTACCACCCTCATAATTCTTAGCTTAATTTATTAACATTAACTAAAAATATAATATCTTCAATAGCATCAATAATTGCATAAATTAATATGCTTATACCAATTGAAACAACAACTAAATTAGATACAAATATTGTATATAATCCACAAATAAACATACAAATAGCTAATATTATGCTATATATCCATATATTTGAACTTATAGTTTTCAATTTTAAAGCTAAACTAAATCTCATTATACTGCTATAAACAATCCATATTCCTATAAAAATTCTAAATATTGAACTTATTTGTTCACTATATGCAATTGTTGCAATTCCTAATATAATTGCTATAATTCCATAAGCTATATCATAATTCATGATATCATATTTTCCTTTGTTTTGATAATAACTTATTATTTTATATGCTCCTGCAAGTATAAACATAATTCCCAATATTGCAGAAACAAATTTTACTGTTCCTTCTGGATTTGTAATTAATATAATTCCTAATATTGCAAAAACTATTGATGATAACAAAGATGTCCATCCTGTTTTTTTCATAATTTTTTCAAAATATTCCATATAAATCACTCCTTTATTTTTTTATATCATACTACAATAATTATTTCAACAATTTCATTAAATTATTATTTTATTATTTTCTTTTTCAATAGGAAGTTTTATAGTAAATGTTGTTCCTGAATGTTCCTTACT
The DNA here is from genome assembly GCA_001915995.1 of Clostridium sp. 26_21. Classification (GTDB taxonomy): domain Bacteria; phylum Bacillota; class Clostridia; order TANB77; family CAG-508; genus CAG-269. Next base: position 54,472 of record MNRO01000019.1, on the reverse strand, counting down.
TTCTACTTCAATTTTTCCGCCAGACAAATCTATAATACTTTTTACAATTGATAATCCTAATCCGCTTCCCTCTTGTGAATGTGACTTGTCTATTTGATAAAATCTCGTAAATATTCTTTCTTGCTCTTCTTTACTCATCCCTATTCCATTATCTTTAATTTTTACTACAATTTCATTAATTTCTTCTTTCACATCTATTGTAATTTTTCCATTTTGTTTTGAAAACTTAATTGCATTATCTATCAAATTCATCCAAACTTGAAATGTAAGTTCTTCATCACCATCATAATATATATCTTTAGTAGATATATTAAATGTTAAACTTTTCTCATTCCATTTATTTTCAAGCACTGCAATTGCTTTTCTTAATTGTTCTGTTATATTAATATGGTCTTTTTTTACTATTTTTCCTTGATTTTGAATTTTTGAAAGTCTTAATATATTTGTTGATAAATTAAGTAATCTATTTGATTCTTCAATTATTATTTCTGCATATTCTTTTCTTTCAGCTTCTGGTAAATTTTCATCTTCTAATAATTTGGCAAATCCTTGTATTGAACTTATTGGTGTTTTTATTTCATGTGATACATTATTTATAAAGTCTTTTTGAATTACTTCAACTTTTCCTAGTTCTTTTACCATTTGATTAAAATTTTGAGTTAGTTCACCAATTTCATCTTCTCTTTGTGATTCAAGTTTTACATTAAAATCTCCAGAAGCAACTTTCTTTGTTGCTTCTGTCATTTTTTTTATTGGTTGTAGTATTTTCTTACTTGTTATTCTCATTACTATTGTACTTATTAATATTGTATTTATTATCAATAAAACTACACTTCTTCTTGTTATTCCTAATATTTCTTTTATTTGTTCTTTATTTTCAAAATTAACTTGTATCAAACTATTAAGTGTTTCTTTATTTACAAATATATAAAATCCAACTAATGAAATAAACATTACAATTATTATACATATTATCAAATCTATTACTAAATTTCTTTGTAATGATTTTCTTTTTCCAAAAATTCTTTCAAACATTTTTAACCCTTCTCATGTATTATAGCTTTATATCCTATTCCTCTAATTGTTACAATTTCAAACTCATCTACATCTTTCATTTTTTCTCTTATTCTTTTAATGTGTACATCTACTGTTCTATAATCTGAGTCACTTTCTAGTCCCCATACTTCTTCTATCAATTCCTGTCTTGTGAATATTGTATTTGGCGTACTTAACAGTTTATATAATAGGTAAAATTCTTTTTGTGCTAAATTATAGACTTTATCTTTTTTTATAACACTTAATTGATTATAATTTAATAACAAATCACCTATTTGTATTTTCTTTTCACTTGCACTTTTGCTTCTTCGTAATAATACTTGTATTCTTAAAAGCATTTCTTCTATATCTATAGGTTTTACCATATAATCATCTGCTCCAAGTAAAAATCCTTCTTTTTTATCTTCAATTTCACTTTTAGCAGTAATTATCAATATTGGAACTTCATATTTGGCTTCTCTTAATGATTTTATTAATTCATATCCATCCATTTTAGGCATCATTATATCACTTACTATTAAGTCAATATAACTTTGATCTAACACATTTAACGCTTCTTCTCCATTTGTTGCTTCATAAGTGTTATATTTATTTCTTTGTAAATATGTTGTTATTAATTTTCTTAAATTTTTATCGTCTTCTACTACCAATATATTAAACATGTTATCACCCCTTTAATTATATAATATCTAAAAATATAATTCAACAAATATCTTAAAATATAAGTTTTAAATGTAATGACGAGTGCGCATGAAGAAATTTTAGAAATTCTATGAAATTTTATGGAAAGAGTTCACTTTAGTGGAAGGGTGCCATAAAATAAGTTAGAATTTCTTAAATTTCGTAATAAACTGAGGAGTGAAATGAAAAACTTATATTTAAGATTATTAATTTGATTTAGTTTTGTTTATTATTATCTTCAACTATATATTCTTGTTTTGAAGTTGCTTCTTGTTTTTTTACAGCATCTATAATCATAACAAATTTTGAATTTGATTCAACACCATCTTCAACCATTGTAAAACTATTATAAGATTTTGCTAAATCTGTTAATTTTTCAGCTCTTGTTGTTAAATCTTTTAAATCTCCATTTACAAAATTACAGATTTTTTGAATTCCTTCTTCATTAAATGTTGCAATTCCATCAGCTAATGTTGTTGCACCATCATTTATTGTTTGTGCACCTTCTGTTAATTGTGTATTTGCTTGTAATAATTGTGCTGAACTGTTATCTAATGTATTTAATCCATCTTTCATTTGACTAGAACCATCTTTTAATGTGTTTGTTGCTTGTGCTAATTTTGTTGTTCCTTGATATATTGTATTAGCCCCTTGGCTTAATTCACCTGTTTTTTCTGCAAGTACTGCTGTTCCACCTTTTATTTGTGTAACTCCACTTGTTAATGAATCTGTTCCAACACTTAATTTGCTTAATCCTGTTTTTACTTGTGTCAATCCAGCTTTTAATTCATTTATTGCAGATAAATCTGTTGCTTTTAATGTTGCAATTGTTTGTTCTTGTGCTTGTGTATTTACTGTTAATAATTGAATCATTTGCTTATTAAAATCAATTTGTGTTTTTACTTGAACTTTTGCTTGTTCATCTTCTAATGCTTCATATTGTTTTGTTAATAATGTTGTTGCACTTGTTAATTTTTCAATAGTTGCTTTATTTGTATTTACTAGTTGTGTTAATTCTGTAATTTTCTCTGTATTATCAGATACATCAATTCCATTTAATTTTGTTAATATTGTATCAATTCCTGTAATAAGTTCTGTTTCACCGGATTTTAAGCTTTGTGTTCCTACAAGTACTTCTCCTAATTTTTCATTTATTGTATTTAAATTTGTTTCAATTTGAGAAACACCATCAGCAACTTGTTTTGAGCCATTATTTAATGTTCCTGTACTATTATTTAATGTTTTTATTCCATCATTAATTTTTGTATAATTTGAATTAGCACTTGCCATTCCACTTTGAATCATTCCCATTGCATTTTCAAATTCTTGCATTTTTTCTGTATAAGTATCTGTTCCTTCCTTTAATGTGTTTGCACCATCTTGAATTTGATTCATTGAATTTTGTAATGTTTCAACTTGTGAATATAATTCATCTAATCCGTCAAATGACTCTATATCTTCATCTTCTAATAATTTTGGTGTAACATAATTCATAATACTTCCCATCTCAAAATCTGTTGCATCCATTGTAATTTCTATTGAACTTGGTATATCTAATTTATCTTTAGATATATTTAAGCTTTCTTGTAATCCTGGTAAAGCAACACCTAAAACTACTGTTTTAGTTCCATCATCAATTACTTTTCCATTTGAAACTTCAATGTTTCTATTATTTTTATTATTTATCATTGTTCCTGCAACAACAACAAATGGTGTATATAATTTTTGTGTTTTTCCATTAATATTTATCAAGTTTTCTGATTTATTTTCATAAGTTATTGTAATTTTTACTTTTCCACTTTTTCCTGCAATATCTTTAGCAGAAATTTCTTCACCATCTAATTCATATTTTACAGAACATGAAATTGGTAATTCATTTTCACTTTCTCCTTGATAATAAATATCATGTTTTTGCGCATCCCATATTAAAGAATTTCCATTTTGACTAAATTTTTCGTCTCCATTAGTATTTTTTATATTTGTTAAATTTGTCATATCATTAAGTGTATTTTCACTATCTGTATTTTTTAAATGTGTACTAACTATTGTTTTATAACTATTTCCTTCTGAATTTAATTTAGAATAAACAGTTTCATCTTTTGAATATGCAAATACTGGTGTTGCATATAAACTCATTGTTACTAATAACATACCTGCAGATACTTTTTTACATAATTCGTTTTTATCCATTTTTTTAACTTCCTTTCTTTTTAATTACGACATTTTGATTAATTTTTAACTTCTTTCATTCCCATTGTTGTTTTACAAACAAGTCTATCAAATATCATTAAGAATGCTGGTAATACTGTAATAACTACTATAACACTTATAATAGCTCCTCTTGACATCAATGTACATAAACTTCCTATCATTTCTATTTTTGAATATGCTCCAACTCCAAATGTTGCTCCAAAGAAACATAATCCACTAACTATAATTGAATTTATTGATGTTCCTAAAGCTTCTGATACAGCTTGTTTTTTGTCTTTTCCATCTTTTCTATTTTGTATATATTTTGTTGTTATTAAAATTGCATAATCTATTGTTGCACCTAATTGAATTGTTCCAATTACTATTGATGCTATAAATGGTATTGTTGTATTTGTGTAATATGGAATTCCCATATTTATAAATATTGCAAATTCTATTGCTATAACTAATAAAACTGGTAATGATATTGATTTTAATACAAACATCATTATTACAAATATAATTCCTATTGATACTGTGTTTACACTATTAAAATCATGATCACTTATTTCTACTAAGTCTTTCATTAATGGTCCTTCACCAACTACTTTAGCATTTGAATCATATTGTTTTACTATTTCATTTATTTTTGCTATTTGATTATTTAATTCATCTGTTGCTATTTCATATTTTGAATTTATTAATATCATTTGATATTTGTCACTTTGGAAGATGCTTAATAAATCTTCTGGTAACATTTCTTCTGGAATACCTAATTCAGATAGTTTTGAATAGCTTAATGTAAATTCTACTCCATCTAATTCTTCTATTTTATCTAACATTTCATTAATTTCATCATTTGGTGTATCTGTATTTATTAAAATCATTTCTTGTGATACTAATCCAAATTTGTCTTTTAATGTGTTATTTGCTGAAATACTATCTAGTGTTTCAGGTAATGAACTATCTAGTTTATAATATACTTTTGTGTTGTTATATCCATATAATGCTATTGGTAATGCAATTATAAATATTATAATTATTGCTTTATAATGTTTTATATTAAATTCACTTATTGTTGTGAATTTTGGTAATAATTCTTTATGTTTTGTTTTTTGAATTGCTTTGTCAAACATAAGTATTAAACTTGGCAATATTGTTACAACACTTATTACTCCAAATAATACACCTTTTGCCATAACAATTCCTATGTCTTTTCCTAATGTTAAATTCATACTACATAATGCTAAGAATCCAGCAATTGTTGTTAATGAACTTCCTAATACTGATGTGAATGTTTTTGATATTGCAATACTCATTGCTTGATTTCTGTCTGTTGTATTTTTTAGTTCTGCTTGATAGCTATGATATAAGAATATTGCAAAATCCATTGTTACACCTAGTTGTAATACTGCACTTATTGCCTTTGTTATATATGATATCTCTCCTAAAAAGATATTTGTTCCCATATTGTATAATATTGCTATTCCTATATTTGCTAACAATAATATTGGTGCTACATAAGAGTCTAATGCTATTTCTAATACTATTAAACATAATACAACTGCTATTACTACATATATTGCAACTTCTGAATTTGATAAGTCTCTTGTATCTAGTAATGTTGCTGTCATACCACTTATTTTACAATGTTTATCTGTAATATCTCTTAAATGTTGTACTGTATTCATTGTTGTATCTGATGATATTGCTTCTTTAAATGTTACTAACATTACTGTTGTATTGTCTTTATATAACTCATCTTTTACTTCATCTGGTAACATTTCTACTGGAATACTTGTTCCAAGTACATCTGCTCCAGATATTACTTTTGCTACATTATCTACTTGTTTTATTTCATCTTCTAATTTTAATATGTCTTTTGTTTCCATATCTTCTAATAAGATTATTGAAAATGCCCCCATATTAAAATCTTCTGATAATATATTTTCTCCTTGTATTGTCTCTATGTCATCTGGTAAGTAAACTAATATGTCATAATTAATTCTTGTAGCTTTCATTCCAATTATTGATGGAATTAATAAAATTAACATGATTATTAGTATTATTCTTTTGTGTTTACATACAAATTCTCCAAATTTTTGCATTTGCATTTGCTCCTTTCAATTTATAATTTATTTTAAACATGATAAGAACAACGGATTTTCCATCTTTTTCCGTTTCAACATGATGTATTATAGCAAATTAATATGAACTAATTATGAACAAAAAAAATAGAAGGATTTTTACTTTCCTTCTATTTATCTTATTATTTTTCAGTCAAATAATTTTTTAATTCAATTAAAGATTGTGCTGCAAGTTTATAATCTTTAACAAAATTCAAAAAGTAATTTGAAACTTTTGCAGCAGGTCTATCCATATATAAGTCTTTTACCAAACATATTCCTAATCCATTATCAAAAAATGCTTTTATTTTTCTGCTCTTTTGAAATAAGTTTTCTTTTCTCATTTTCTTATATATTTTTTCAGCGTTTTGATTTCTTTCATTTAATTCTGTAATAAATTCTTCAAATGTATATTCTCTATATTTATTCATTTTATATATCTGTGCAGAATATTCTAATCCATAAATTGTTTCAAGATTAAATACTTCTAGCATTTTGGTAAATTCTTCACTTTTAAAGTAATACATATGTCCTTGCATTTGATTAAATGATTTCATTGTGTCTAAATATCCTAGTTTTATATTATTTATTATTCTTTCATGATTAAATTCAAATGTTCCACCTAAATCTTCAGATGGTTTTATTACTTTAATATAAACATCTTTATTAATCGTTTTTTTGCTAAATCCTACTCCTGCAATATCAGCTATTATTATATTTTTATATCCCTTTTCAATTAACATGTTTGCTGGTATATTATCATATAATCCACCATCAAAATATTCTTCATTATTTATAATTTGTGGCTTGAATATAGGAAAACATGAGCTTGCTAATAAGTAATTTTCCATTTCTTCTTTTGGTATCTCATTTTTGAATACTTGTAATGGTTGCCTATTTTTTACGGAAAATGTTACTAATCCAAAATCTATATTTGAATTGTATATTTTATCCATATCTATATATTTTTTTATCATATTTCTTAATGGTGTATTATCAATTCCTTTTTGTTTTGTATAATCTGCTGCAAAATTAAATATGTTTGATAAACTAAATATATTTTTATTTTCGTTCATTCCGTCAACATTCATTATATTTCCTAATTTAATATTTTCATACATGTCTTCTACCATTTTAAAGTCATCTTGTAAAAATAATGCTCCATTTAATGATCCTATTGATGCTCCTACTATTCCTTTTACATTTATATTTAATTCTTTTAATGCTTTCCAAACTCCTACTTGATATGCTCCTTTTGTTCCACCACCAGCTAATACTAAACCATATTCTCTATTATCTACCATTTGTTCCTCCATTTATTATTATATATTAGCTTAATTTTATAACTCATTATTAATTCCGTCAATATTTTTCACATTTTTTGTCATTTTACATTATATCAATATTTTTTTACGCAAAAATACCACATAGAGTTAATCTATGTGGTACTTATATTTTATCCAAATATTCCTCTTTTTCTTACTGGCGGTTGTTCATTCATAGTTGTAGCTAATTGTTCTAACAATGTTCTTTGTTCTTTGCTTAACCTTTTTGGTGTTTGAACTACAACAGTAAATACGAAACTTCCTCTAACTGATGAGTTTATTGATTTGAAGCCTCTTTCTCTAATTGTAAATTGTGTTCCTGTTTGAGTTCCTTCAGGTATTTCAAATTCTTCAGTACTTCCATCTACCATTGGAATCTTTAATTTAGCTCCAAGTGTAGCTTGAGTAATTGTTATTGGAATTTCACACATTACAGTATTTCCATTTCTAGTAAATATATTACTTTTCTTTACTCTTACTGTTATGTATAAATCTCCTTTTGATCCACCTTTTTCTCCAGGTTCACCTTCTCCTCTTAATACTACTGTTTGATTATCATCTATACCTGCTGGAATTTTTACTCTTATTTTAGCTTGTTTTCTAACTGTTCCTTTTCCTTTACAATTATCACAAGGTTCTTTTATTACTTCACCTGTTCCATGACAATTTGTACATGTTCTTGTTGTTTGCATTTGACCTAGTATTGTATTTTGAACTTGTCTTACAGTTCCAGTTCCATTACACACAGAACATTTTGATACTGTTGTTCCTGGCTTCGCACCTGTTCCATTACACATTGAACATGTTTCTGGTCTTGTAACAAGTATTTCTTTTTCAACTCCTAAAAATGCTTCTTCAAATGTTATATCCATATTTAAATTTAAATCTGCACCTTTACGTGGTCCTTTAGATTGTGCTCTTGAAGAACTTGTTCTTGCTCCTCCTCCAAAGAATGATGAAAATATGTCTCCTAAATCTCCAAAGTCTGAAAATCCGTCAAATCCGTTTGAAGAACTATATGAATAATATCCTCCATTTCCAAATCCACCAAATCCGTTTGCACCGCCAAAGCCTCCGAATCCACCTTGTGGTCCTTCTGCTCCAAATTGGTCATACATTTTTCTTTTTTGTGGGTCTGATAATGTTTCATAAGCTTCATTTACTTCTTTAAATTTTTCTTCTGCTTCTTCTTTATTATCAGGATTAGCATCTGGGTGATATTTTTTTGCAAGTTTTCTATATGCTTTTTTTAATTCATCATCTGTTGCTGTTTTTTCTACTCCTAATACTTCATAATAATCTCTTTTACTTGCCATATTTTTTACCTCCCTTCGCTTTCTTTAAATTTACTTTCTATATAAAATCCCATATTATTGGACTCCTTTTCATAAATTAGGCGAGTTACTCACTCGCCTATTTATTATTTCACTTTAGTTATTAATTATTTTTTGTCATCCTCAACTTTATAATCAGCATCATATACATTTCCATCATTTCCTGCATTATTTGTATTTGCTTCACTTGCACCTGTTGTAGCATTTGCATCTGCTCCTGCATTAGGATTTCCATTTTTATATAATTGTTCTGACATTTCATAGAATACTTTTGTAAGTTTTTCTGTTGCTTCTTTTATTGTTTCTGTATTGTTTGTTTCAAGAGCTTTTTTAGTATTTTCAATTTCTGTTTCGATTTTTGCTTTTTCTTCCCCACTTACTTTATCACCTAAATCTGTTAATGTTTTTTCACTGTTATATATTAAGCTTTCTGCATTGTTTTTAACTTCAATTTCTTCTTTTTTCTTCTTATCTTCTTCAGCATGTGCTTCTGCATCTTTAACAGCTTTATCTATATCTTCATCTGTTAAGTTTGTTGATGCTGTTATTGAAACATTTTGTTCATTTCCTGTTGCCATATCTTTTGCAGATACATGTACTATACCATTTGCGTCTATATCAAATGTTACTTCAATTTGTGGTACACCTCTTGGAGCTGCTGGAATTCCTGTTAATTGGAATCTTCCTAATGTTTTATTATATGCAGCCATTTCTCTTTCACCTTGTAATACATGAATTTCTACTGATGTTTGACCATCTGCTGCTGTTGAAAATACTTGTGATTTCTTTGTTGGTATTGTTGTATTTCTTTCTATTAATTTTGTAAATACTCCTCCATATGTTTCAATACCTAATGATAATGGTGTTACATCTAATAATACTAGGTCTTTTACATCTCCTGATAATACACCACCTTGAATTGATGCACCAATAGCAACACATTCATCTGGGTTTATTCCTTTATCTGGTTCTTTACCTGTTATTCTCTTAACAACTTCTTGAACTGCTGGAACTCTTGTAGATCCACCAACTAATAATACTTTATGAATATCATTTGCTGTTAATCCCGCATCTTTTAATGCTTGGTTAACTGGTCCAGCTGTTGCTTCTACTAAATCATGAATTAATTCTTCAAATTTAGCTCTTGTTAATGTTACATCTAAGTGTTTTGGTCCTGTAGCATCTGCTGTTATAAATGGTAAGTTAATTTGTGTTTGTTGTACACCTGATAATTCAATTTTTGCTTTTTCAGCAGCTTCTTTTAATCTTTGCATTGCAGCTTTATCTGTTGATAAATCAATTCCTTGATCTTTCTTGAATTCTGCTACTAGGTAATCTATAATTTTTTGGTCGAAGTCATCTCCACCTAAATGTGTATTTCCGTTTGTTGATAATACTTCAAATACACCATCACCAATATCTAGTATTGATACATCAAATGTTCCTCCACCTAAGTCATATATCATTATTTTTTGATCTTGTTCTTTATCCATTCCATATGCAAGTGCTGCAGCTGTTGGTTCATTTATAATTCTTAAAACTTCAAGTCCTGCAATTTTTCCTGCATCTTTTGTTGCTTGTCTTTGGCTGTCACTGAAATATGCTGGAACTGTTATAACTGCTTGTGTTATTTTTTGTCCTAAATAGTTTTCTGCATCTGCTTTTAATTTTTGTAATATCATTGCAGATATTTCTTGTGGAGAGAATTTTTCTCCATCTATATCAACTTTTTCGTTTGTTCCCATTTTTCTTTTTATTGATATAACTGTATTTTCTGGGTTTGTAACAGCTTGACGTTTTGCAATTTGTCCTACTAATCTTTCACCACTTTTTGAGAATGCAACTACAGATGGTGTTGTTCTACTTCCTTCTGCATTTGGTATTACTACTGGTTCTCCTCCTTCCATTACAGCTACACATGAATTTGTTGTTCCTAAATCTATTCCTATGATTTTTCCCATAATAATTACTTCCTTCCTTTGGGCATAAGCCCCCAATTTATATTTTTAAAATTAATAACTTTTTTAGTTTGCTACAACTACCATTGAGTGTCTTATAACTCTTGAACCTATTTTGTAGCCTTTTCTGTATTCTTGAACAATTTCTTGTACACCTTTTTCTGGGTCTTGAATACTGCTTACTGCTTCATGTTGACTTGGGTCAAATGTTTCACCAACACTTGCTATTTCTTCAACACCTTTTGATTTTAGTATATCTTTAAATTGTTTTAATACTAGTTCTATTCCTTTTTTATATTCAGAATCTTTTGTTTCTGCTTTTAACGCATTTTCTAAGTTGTCTACTACTGGTAAGAATACTCCAACAACATCTCCTAATATTGAATTATATAATGTTTCTCTTTCTTTACTGCTTCTTTTTTTGTAGTTTTCAAATTCTGCAAGTACTCTTTTATATCTATCATTTAATTCGTCTAGTTCATGTTGCTTTGGATCTATTATACAATCTTTTTTTTCTTCTTTTTGTTCTTTTTTATTTTCTGCTTCATTTTGGATTGTATCTTTTTTCTCTACTTTTTCTTCGTCTTTCATATTTTAACCTTCTTTCTTTTATTCATTTGAGTTATTGTTGTCATTTAATTTTTTACTAATATATTTCATAACAGATATTACTTTTGCATAGTCCATTCTTTTTGGTCCTATTATACCAATTGTTCCCAAATCTTTATTTCCTATTCTATGCTTAAATGTTACTATACTGAAATCTTTTAGTTCGTCTTTTTCGTTTTCTTCTCCTATATATACATTTATATCTTTTGTTATTCCTGTATTTAACATATCTGCCATGAGTTCTTTTTCGTCTAATATGTTTACAAAGTTTTTTGCAACTTCCAAACTATTAAATTCTGGTAATTCAAATAGTTGTTTTGCTCCTTCTAAATGTACTTTTTCTTCTTCTACTACTTTTTTCATTTGTTCAATAATTGGTTTTATTAAGTTTACACTATATCTCATTTCATCTACTAGATATTTTTCTAATGGTCTATCTATTTTTGTTATTGGCTCACCTTTTAATTTATTATTGAACATATAACTTAATGTTTCTACTTGTTTTTCTGAAATGTCTTCATCAAATTTTATTATTGTTTCTTTTACTAATCCATTATCTGTTAATATTACTGCCATCATCATTCTTGGACTTAATAGTACAAATTTTATATTTTCTATTTTTTGTACATCTGTATTTGGTCCAATTGTTACTGTTGTGTAATGTGTTATTTCTGATATTGTGCTTGATGCTATTTGTGTTATTTCTTCTAATTCATTTACTTTTGTTTCAAGTTTTTTACTTATATAATCTATTTCATCAACTGTGATTTTATTATCTTCTAATAATTCGTCAACATAATATCTATATCCTTTTGCTGATGGTACTCTTCCAGATGATGTATGGGTTTTTTCTATATATCCCATTTTTTCAAGCTCTGCCATTTCATTTCTTATTGTGGCACTACTATATTCTAGACCTTCTAAGTTCATTATTGCTCCTGAACTTACTGGTTCTGCTGTTTTTATATATTCTTCTACAATTGCTTGTAATACTCTTTTTTTTCTTTCTTCTAGCAATTTCTTTCCTCCTCTTTTCTTTATAGGAAATTGCATTTTCTTAGCACTCTTTTATATCGTTTGCTAATTTCGTATATTATATTACAACATTTTTTAGCACTTGTCAAGTGTTTTTGCTAATTTTTTTTAGTTTTATATATACGTTGATTTTTATGTAAATTTATGTTATACTCTTTAAAGTCCGTTTTATTAATCCAACATTATTATGGAGGTATAATATGAAAAAAACTATTCGGAAAATTTCTATTTGTTTAGCTTTAATTTTGGTATTAGCAACTTTTTCGAGTTGCGCATTTTTGAAAAATAAACTGAAAAATATCAAAGGTGAACTCGTAGGAAATAGTTTTACTATTGACTTTTATGACAATTATGGTACTGACTTATTAACAATTCATGGAAATAAAGTTGGCCTAGAAGCAAATTATGTTTCGACAGATTCTATTGATTCTGATGGATCTACTACAACAAACTATGAATTATCTAGTGTTGTAACTTTGACTGTTGATGGTTCTCAGATTGCCCAAACAGGTAATACTATCATTTTCGCTGAAAATGGTATTACCAAACTTGAAGATTTTGCTCTTCAGTCAACTGAAATTTCTACTAGTGGTGGTTCTATTAATTTACTTGATAGAAAAATCAACAAATTACAAAATCTAATTGGTACTCCTAAAATTGTTATTGTTTGTTCTCAGTTGGGTATTCCTATTGCCGTATATGGTGGTAATAGTGTTTACTGGGAAATTCCTGATGATTTGCCTAAAACTACTAAGCTGAATATTGATGGTAAGGCTCTCTACATTCATCGTGCAAATTACATTTTGCTTGATTCTAGTATTATAGATTTTTCTGAATAAGATTAAGAGGAGATTGTTTTTCAATCTCCTCTTTCTATTTTTTTATTTTAGCAACAAAAAATCCTTCATATAATTCTGTTGGTGAAATACATAATGTTCCTTCAATTTCAACTGGTAAATATTCAATTCCTTCTATTTTTTCTATAGGAACAATTTTTGCATTAAATTTTTTTAAAACTTTATTTAGAACTTTTTCATTTTCTTCTTTTAAAATTGAACAAGTAGAATATACCATTTCGCCATCTTTTTTTAATATTTTTAAAGCTTTTGTTAATAATTCTTCTTGAGTTTTAGCAGATCTTTGTATTAATTCTTCTGTAAATTTGGGATTAAATACACTTTCAGTTCCACTTCCACTACATGGTGCATCTAATAATATTTTGTCAAATGAGAAAAAATCACTTAATTTTCTTGCGTCTTCTTGCATTACATTAACATTTCCAACACCTTGTTTTTGAAGATTATACTTTAATCTATCACATCTAATTTTGTTTTTCTCACACGCTGTTATATAAGATTTTCCATTTGAAATTGCAGATATTTGCGTTGTTTTTCCTCCAGGCGCAGCAGCCATATCCAATATATTTTCTTTTTCCTTTGGCTCAAGTATAACTGGTGGAATCATTGATGATAAACTTTGCAAATAAATTTCTCCATTTTCATATATTTCTAATTTCCTTATATCTTCTTCTAATACATTTTTTATAATTATTGCATCATTATTCCATTTAACTTCTTCATATTCTATATTATTTTCAATTAATTCTTTTATAATTTTAATTTTATTTGTTTTTAAAGTATTTATTCTAAAAGTAACTGGTTTTTGTAAAATAAGCCCTTTCTCAATATTTTTACATATTTCTTCATTATATTCATTATTTATTTTCTCAATTAAAAAATCAGGTATTTGCATTTTCTTTCTCCTATAATACAAATATCTTATCATAGTTTCATAAATTTAACAATATTTTTAATAAATCTATTTTTTATACATATTATTAATTAGGTGATTTTATGAAAGTATACTTTATCAACAAAAAAATGATTTTATGGCTAATATTTTCTATTTTTATACTATTAGTTTTTTATATATATTTTTCTATTTTCAAAACATCAAATACTATTTCAGATACTCAAAACAGTTCAAATAATTTGTATAAAAAACTTATTGAATTATATTCTAATGAAAAAATTGCTTTTTTAACTTTTGATGATGGTCCTAATGTTTCTGTAACTCCAAAAGTTCTAGATATTTTAAAAGAAGAAAATGTAAAAGCATCTTTTTTCGTAATTGGAAAATGTGTTGATGCTAATCCTGAAATAACAAAAAGAGCTTATGATGAAGGTCATTATATTGCTAATCATGGGTATTCTCATAATAATAATTTGTTATATAAAAGCTCTGATAATTTTTTAAATGAAGTTAAAAAGACAGATCTAGCTATTGGAAATGCAATTGGAGTTTCTGATTACTGTTCACATCTTTTTAGATTTCCTAATGGCTTTATGTCTCCTTCAAACAAATCAAAAAAGAAAGAAGCTGTAAAGCTTCTTCAAGACATTGAGTATAATTATATTGATTGGAATTGTTTAAATAATGATTCTATAAAAAAGTATTCTTCTTCACAGTTATTAAATAATTTGATAAAATCTTCTAAAAATAAAGATATTCTTGTTATTTTAATGCATGATACTAAAGATGTTAGTAATTCTTCTCTTGTTTTAAAGGATTCTATTAAATATTTAAAAGGTAAAGGATATGTTTTTAAAAATTTTTATGATATTATGCCAAATATCCTTATAATGAAGTGAACAAATCAGGATTCACTTCATTATAAGGACTTTTTTATAGTACTGCATCACTTCAGAACTTCTAGAATAAACTTTTAAATCTTCAATCTCTTTTAATCTTTCTTTTATTTCACATTCATCAGATATAGGATTATAAAATAATTTTTCTTTATCTGAAAAATGAACTGTTTCTTCTGATTCTTTATCACTAAATATACTTCCAACTACAACATTTTCAACATTATATTTTTGAATTACTTTTACATATAATTCTATATCTTTTATAGTTATTCCTTTTAATACTGGTTTCATATATAATACTGTTGGGATATTTAATGCTTTAGAAATCTCAAATGTATTAAATCTGTTACTAGGTGAATCTGTTCCCCTTTCAATAATCTCCCATTTACTTATTGTTGCTGAACTAATAAATATTACTAATTGCCCTACATATTGAATTAAATTTTGAAATTCTTTTGCTTCTTCTATACAAATTTTCTTCTTTGTAGACAATTGAATTTGATTTCCTTTTTGTAAAAAATATTTTATCAATTTTATTGTTTCTGTTTTATTATTATCGTCCCAACATTCTGAAAAACAACCTAAAGTTATTAATGTATCTCTTGAAATTTCTGATTGTTCTATCTCTTCAATTAATTCTTCTGCTTTTTTTACCTTTCCAACTATACTACTATTATCATATCCCATTTTCCCCAAATAGCAATATGAACATTTTCCAGTACACCCTAAACAAGTATTTACAAATATTCTTTTATTGTCTTTAGAATATAAATAACCTGTATCTATCATCTTTTCTATTCCCTTCATCTTTTTCACTTATTATAACTTTTTTGAAGTCATATCAACATATTATTTTAGTTGTAATACAGAACAGCACTCTATGTGTGATGTATAAGGAAACATATCAACAGGAATTATTGTTTTGATATCATACTCATTCTCAAAATCAGCTAAATCCCTTATCAAAGTAGCAGGATTACAACTAATATAAACTATCTTTTTTGGTCTAATATTCAAAATATTATCTATACTCTTTTTATCTAACCCTTTTCTAGGTGGATCAAACATAACAACATCAGCCTTAAGCCCTTTATTATTAATCAAATCATCAAGTACAATTTCAACATCACCTGCAAAAAATTCTGTATTTGATACATTATTATTCTGAGCATTTTCTTTAGCCATTTTTACCGCTTCTTCGACAATTTCAATTCCATATACTTTTTTTGCAAATTTAGACATAAATAAAGAAATTGTTCCTATTCCACAATATAAATCAAATACAACATCATTTTTCGTAATTTCAGCCATACTAACACCTAAATTATATAATTTTTCCGCTTGTACAGGATTTACTTGATAAAATGATAATGGTGATATTTTAAATTTATATTCACCTAAAATATCTTCTATATATCCATTTCCATATAAATTTATATTTTCTTGTCCTAATATTACATTTGTATTTTTCATATTAATATTTTTTACAATTGCCTTTATTTCAGGATATCTTGTTTTTAAATTTTCAACTAATTCATTTTCATTTGGAATTTTATATCCATTTATAACAATTACACACATTATTTCTCCAGTTTTTATTCCAACTTTAGTTACAATATGTCTAACTAATCCTTTTCCTGTTTTTTCATCATATATACTAATATTTTTTTCTTTTATAAATTCAATTATAAATTTAGCAATTTCTTCTGATTTTTTATTTTGAATTAAACAATTATCTATTGGAATAACTTCATGTGTTCTATTGGCAAAAACTCCAATTACAGGTTCACCTTGTTTATTTATTCCTATTGGATATTGTGCTTTATTTCTATAATGTAATGGATTTTCCATTCCTACTGTTTCTTTAACTTGTAGTTTATTTTTCAATGTCTTATTTACAAGACTTTGTACTGCATTTTGTTTCATTTTTAAAGTTTCTTCATATTTTACATGTCTTAAATTACATCCACCACATCTTTTATATGTATTACAGTCTACATCTTGACGAGCTTGTGATTTTTCAATTATTTCTACAATTTTTCCAAATCCATGTGATGATAATACTTTAACTATAATTATTTTTACTTTTTCTCCTTTTATTGTTCCTGGAATAAATATTGTAAAATTATCTATTTTGGCAATTCCTTCTCCTTCGAAACCATTATCTATAATATCTACAATATATTCTTGGTTTTTTTGTATACTCATTTTTAGTATATTCCTTTCACTTATTTATTTTATATTCTCCATTTATATATTCAAATAAATCTCCTTCTTGTGCATCTTTAAATACTTCTTGTTGCATTTCTTCAAATACATCTCCATTGTTTAAATTGTTATCTATTAACCATATACTGTCTTTTGAGCCTTCTACATATTCATATATATGTCCTTCTATTCTTCGACTTTCCATTATTTTATTTTGTTCTTCTAATATTTCATTAAACTTTTCTTCTTGCTTAATTTTTACAATATTTGTTGTTTCTTCATCTAGTTCAAATTTATCATTTATTTTTCTTAATACACTATCAATTTTGGCATTAGATTTCACATCTTTTTCAGGAATTCTTATTACATCATGACTTTTTCCACTTTCACATATTGTTGCTAAATAATCTGAACCTTTTTTGCCATATATATAATACATTTTACCTTTTTCGCTAGTCTCATTTGATTGTTCTTGTAATATCTCATTTCTGCCAATAAGCATTTTATCTTTATATTCTGAAATGATTTTATTATCACTTACAAATTTTTCTAGCATTGATTTTTGAATACTATTTTCTATATTTTTTTCTAATTCTTTTGTAAAATTTTGAATAAATTCTTTTGTTTTTACTTTGTCTATTAAATTTTCGAAAATATCTAAATTCAATCTCAATCACTCTCCTTTACTTAGCAAATATTAAAAACTATTGTGCTAATGAGCTTTCTCCTGTTGCATAATTAATCACTACACCTGGTTGTACATTATAAACATATACATTAAAACATATTTCCTCACCTTTGTCTTCAACTGAAAATGCTTCCATTTGCACTCCACTTGCTAATAGATTCTCTCCTTCATATATAGGTGTTACTCTATATAAAACATGTCTGTTTTCGTTTGATTTCTGTCTTTTTATATATTCTGCAACTTGATTTTCAAATGGTAACATTCCTTCAACATTAAAATATCTTGTTCCAGTTATCAAATTTTGTTTATTTGCATCTTCATCTGATAATTGATATCCAATTAAATGACATCTATTATATAAATATGTTCCATTGTATTTCTTCTGTTTCCATCCTGTTGGAGTTATACTACTTATACTACCTCTTTCATCTCCGCTCTGTTGGCATTATTTCTTTACATATATTTGCATAAGCAACTCCACATCTTCCTAAACTATCTAATTCTGAATAATTTTCAAAACTTTTGGTTGTGTAATCTTTTTCTGTAAATTCTGGTTTATTATTATTTAATACTGCATATGGTGTGCCTGTATATTCTGGAATGTCTTTTAAACTATATGTTATTGTTGATGAATTTTCTGTTATTTCTGTATTTGCTTGTATATAATCTTTATCATTAATATTTTTTCCTGTTAGAACAATTACTATTGCTATTAACAAACTTATGATTTCTAATATTTTATTTTTGCTTTTATTTCTTTTTTTCCCCATATTTTAGTTCCTTTCAATAAGTTGATTTTTTCCCAATTTTTAATCAAGCTTTTATTTCTTTTGTTTTCTATGTGATTATATCATATCAACTCACTTTTTTGAATATTTATTTTCTTTTTTTATAAAAAAAGAAAACTCCTCATTAAGAGGAGAATGATAATTCATTTTTAGGATATTTGCTTATACCATCATAACAACATATACGCTGTTACGGGTAAAGACTCTGAGGATTCCTTTTTCGATCTGTTCAATCTCTCTGACTTCTGTCGTATGCCAACTTCCCATTTCGAGAGTTCCGTTCTTTTTCTTTTCAACCTTTACACAAGACATTCTCTGTCCAATAGAAGGCTGAATAGTAGCAAACGCCTTATAGACAGGCACTTTATCAAACCACACAGAATTGAACTTGCCTTTGACTCCCTTAATGGTGTAATCAGTATGCCAATTCCAGACATCAGCATTGATCAATTCATAGATCTTGCCGACAACCAGATCGTCAGGCTCAGTACAGCCATGATAGGACTGCGTCCCACCGTTGTATCTCACAAATTCCATCTTGCACCTCCATGCATTTGTTCTGGAGGTTTTGTACAGCCCTCCAGAAATTTTCATCAAATCTCCAAAGTTCTCTGTACAAGCAACTTAAGATATTTATATTATATCATTTTTATCTCAAAATGTCAATTTTTGCCTAATATTAAAAGCTTAATTCACCCCACCAAGCCATTTACAGAAACCTATTTTAAAATTATTGGTTCCATTTACTTGATATCTAACCATAGCTCTATCATTAAAAATCCCAAAACAATCACATCTTTCTCTTGGGTCTAAACTCCCAATTCTTTTTGTACAATTTGTATCAGCATATACAATTTCACTTGTACTTCCATTTTGATATGTTTTCACTTCTTCATCACTCCCGTTTTCTATTCCATCATTATTTATTGGTTTATCTTCTAAATAAAAACTAATTAAATTTATAAAATTCTGCCAACCTTCTTCTAATGTTCTATGTGGACAATTTTTATTCGAAAAATCCTGATGTTTCTTTACTCTATCAATTTTCCAATTGTATTGTTTTAATAAATATGCAATATATTCTGCTGCAAGCTTTTCTGCATTTTCAAAATCTTCTCCACCTGATTTTGAATAACATATCTCTATAGAAATTCCTTTTCTATTTCCATCTCCATTTTTTCCATCTCCTGCATTCCAGCTATTACGATTAAATGGAATTCCTTGAACTATTCTAGTATTATCAACTGCACAATGAAATGATATTTTATTATTATTTCCTATCATATATGATATTTCTGCCATTGCAGATGCATCATTTGCTGTATTATGAACTATAATAAATTCTGGATTCATTTCATATGGACATTTTATTTCATATCTTTCTTTAGGTACTAACATCTTAGTTATTTGCATTATCATCATCTCCTATTCCATGAATATTTGATTCTGAAAATTCATTTTCTTCTATTGTTTTTCGATATAACTCTTCTTGAAATTCTATATCTTCAATAATTATGTTGTCTTCCATTTGATTCCTCCTAATTTAAAATTATTATAGTATATTCAAAATTAGTTTTTTAGTTATTACTTCATCATTTTTAGTCAGAAGAAAGCATAAAAATCTGTTGTACTTTCTTAGTGATATAAGTATAAAAAAAGATTTCACATAATTATACTAGAATTTTATTTTTTAGCAAATTCTTCGAAAAAGATAAAAGCTATGCAATATATATTGCATAGCTTTTGGGGACAATTACCAATTTTCGTCTCTATGTGCTTGTTCATACCCCAAGAAATATCCAACTGCTGATGGAATTACCCAATAGAGCGTTTCTTCCAGCCAATTGTCACTCCCTGCTACAATGCCTTTATATGCAGCAAGAATGAGGAAAACGATTACTGCCCAAACAATAGTTTTTACGACCTGTTTAGTCATAATAAATCCTCCTTTTTATTGTTCGGAGGTTCGCACCTCCGAAATTTTACTTTTCAAAGGTGCAACAATACTGTTACATCCATTATTATACTATATTTTAAATATTATTTCAACTCTCTACTGCATTGCAATTGCATTAATTTCATAAAAAGAATAGAAAACTTTAAAAGTTCTCTATTCTTACTTTGGTGCCAACGAAGTAGTTATTTACAACCTTTGGCTCTCTTGACGATTGATATAATAATCAATCAGTTTCTGTTATTAATTTAGCATAATAATATAAATTATGCAAGTGTATTAGCAAGAAAATTATAAAAACCTAGAATCTTGATAAATTCTAGGTTTAAGAATGACTTAGAGCTTCGAAAGTTTTCTAAGCACCACTCAAAATTATTATATTCTGCAAAATAAAAAATTATACATTATAGCCCATAATTCTCAAAATATCATTTATATCAATAGTAGTTAATTTATTTTTTAACTGTTCTATTTCCTTATTAAGCAACAACTCAAATTCTTGATATTTTTCTTCATCAAGTAATACTTGCATACACTTTATAATCATATACAAATTACTCAAATTCTCTTTTCTTTCATAGTTTTCTTCTATTTGCTTAAAAGCAATATCATATTTATTTCTATAGCAAAATAATCTATCAGAATGTGCAGAAATATTTCTTACCATAGTTAAGTTAATCAATATTTGCTTTAATAATTTATCAGACAATTTAAAATATTTACTTATTTTTTGTCTATCATTTTGTTTTAATAAACTATAATATCTGCTAATAGCACCAAAGGTTAAAATCTTAGTTGCTACAAAAGGTGGAACAAATCCATAATTGTCTTTGTAATGCTTAATAGCAGAATGTTTTATATAATTATCGTCAATTTCTTTATTTATCTTTAATATTAGTTCGTTTATTAGTTCTTTGTCAGCATTATCATCAAAATTCTCTGGCTTTAAATAGTTTTCAATTCCATATTCTTCAGCAATAGTATTTGCAATCAGTGATTTTATCACAATTTCTATCTCCAAACTATATTTTAGAAATATGGCTTTTATGTTTTTGTCGAATTCATATAAAGCAAAGATTTCTTCAAAAGAAGTATTTTCCTTATAGTTGTTTTCTTCATCTTTAAAAACTGATTTATAACCGTTTACAATAGAATAATAAGTATATTTTTCAATATTCTTTAATGTTGACTGTACATCATTTATAATTACATTTTTAGATATAAGATAATCGATAAGTTCTTGGTTATTCTTGTACTCTTTCATTATACCTCCATATAAATATAAAAAATGACCCAAGGCTTCGAGAGTTTCCTGGGCACCACTCAATATATTTATACCATATTTTTAGGTATTTTTCAAGTAGTATTTTGTAATTTAAGATTTATTGTAATATTTTGTTATTATACATTGTTGATATATGTGATTTTATTATCTTTCAGCTAATTCAAAACATGTTTTATAAAAAAGTACTATATCCTCTACAGAACCATTTTGGACATATTTCTTTATCTTGTCAAATGGAAAGTGCATCGTTCCGTTTGAACATTGAATAAAAATTAAATTTATTCCTTCAAATCCTGGTATAGAATCAGAATTTTTCCATTCTCCTCCAAACTTATCTAAACCATTTTTTAACATTGTTGTTCCTAAGTACCAACCCATAAGAGTAATAACTGTATCATAGTATTCTTTTGAGATCTTCTTGCCTTCATATGCATTCTTAATTTCATCAATCAATTTTGGAATTATTTCTATTGACTTTTCCGAAAAATCTAATTTAACTCCATTTTCTTCCTCTATTCTAATTATAGGACCATTTTTTTAAAAATCTATTAATATATTCTTACATTGTTCCTGAAATCTATCCATATCAAACATATTATATTTACCACTTTTCTTTTTTATTTATTTAAAATTTAATTTATATATATTTTTTTAGTCACATAAAATATACAAAAAATCTTCAATACAATCACAAAATATCTAATCCATATAAAATACTTCTGCTTTATCAAATTTTCTATTTAGCAGGTCAGTTTTTGATATTACTATATTTAGACAGCAAGATGTTTCATCATCCAATAATTTTATGAGGCTCTCTTTTTTTCTATCTTCACACTCCCAACCATCTGATGTTAATCCGACAAACCGCATAATCTGAATATCCTCCCAACAAAAACGGATATGGATTCTCATTATTAAATAAATCATATATGTTTTCTATATCGTCTTCATTATTTACATACAAGGTCATATTAGCTTTTTTATTATAAGATTTTACTACTTTTTTTAGTGTAGCATCAAATTTCCTATTTGCCATAGGCATCCATGTATAATGCTCTTCTAGTTTCAATTTCGTACTTCCTACTAATCCATAAAAATGCGAAATTTCCGTTTTTGGAAGTTCTGTTTGATATTCTAAAGATACATCGTTATAATACCTAATTTGGAATTTCGAGTTTCTAAGATCTGTTACATCTCCAAATACTTCTAGAATTCCTTCTTGTGGATACTCCTCTAAATTAACATCTTTAAAATTAATTTGTAAAATAAGGCTCATAGGTTTTCCATCTTTATTTACTGGATATTCTTCTCCTATCGGTATATATGGAGTTCCATTTATCTTAGAATCTAGAATTCCAGGTTTGCTATTCTTTTCTATGTTAATTTTATAACACTTTTTTTCTGTCATTTTTTTAAATACAGGCACTATTGTATCTTTTGCTTTGCTAAAACATTCATTATATTTTACATTGTTTCCAATTTTATCATAACAGTCTGCTAAATTCAGATTTGCTAATTCTACTCCCCTGGTAACTAACTCATTATAAAATATTATGGCTTTATTGTAATCTTTAATTAGCCTATAATAATCAGCAAAATATTTTAAATCTGTCAGGATGCATTCTTTTGAATTTATACTTATATTATTTGTTATTTTTCTACATGCATTTATTATATTAACTCTTTCCGTTTCTGCTGGACACCAATTCGAAAATATAAATCTTTTGATTTTTTCTTCATAATTTAAAAATCTTAACTCATCGTTAAACTCTTTATAAAAATACAAATCATACTTAAAGAATATTTTATCATTGCACTTATCATCGTCTTCGCTTATTAACATTAAAATTAAATAAAATACACTTGGTTCATATTTATATATCTCACATTTTTTGTTAATAATCGTCATAATATCATTTTCTGTATCTTTTAGAGCAGTACTACTTATGGTTTTTTCTATAAAATTCACTTTGTTTTTACTTATTTTTCTTTCTAAAAGTTCACAGTTTTCATTTTTTACATTAATTCCAACAATTGTTCCATCTTCATAAATATATATTAATCTTGTATTTTCATTGTCGTAGTTATATTTGATAAATATATATGTTTCATTAATTTTATTTGTATCAACCTCATTATAATTAGAAAAAAAACTTGTATTAAACTCTTTATTGCTTAAATTTTGTACAAAGCTATCTATTATTGTTTTTCTTTCATTTATATCTAAATTCATAAATGTACCTAAAAACTGTTTGTTTAACAACGATTTGCCCAATACTGTTTGTATTTCATTATCCTTATACATATTACTCAATAAATTTAATATAACTTTTTTATCTACTTTCCCATCAATAATAGCTTCTTTTAGTAGGATGCATAAAGCATATCTGTAATTAGTATTGTAATCTTTTGTAATGTCATCAACAAATTTATCTATTTCTTTATTTTGATTGGCTTGTTGTTTTTGCTGGATAGC
Source organism: Clostridium sp. 26_21 (assembly GCA_001915995.1). Taxonomy (GTDB): domain Bacteria; phylum Bacillota; class Clostridia; order TANB77; family CAG-508; genus CAG-269. Next base: position 30,108 of record MNRO01000019.1, on the reverse strand, counting down.
CAAATTTAAATAATATTTTGGATAATTCATTTTATCTAACTTCATAATATTATTTTTTTCAATATTATCTTCCTTAGAAAATTTAAACATATACTAATTCATTTCGTTTATTTACTATATTTACGTAAATAGTATATCATTCAATCCCAATAAAAACAATAGTTTCAAAAAAAATTCAAAAGAAAATTTTAAAATACTTTTACAAGAAAATTATCTCATTATAAACAATTTCCTCAGCATAATGTTTATAATTATTCATCAAACCAACCCACAATAGTTGATTTGTTTCTTTTAATTGCTCATTGGTATTATCTTGCTCAGCCATTGCCTTAATATTTGTTAAATTAGAAATATAAATATCATTTGAATAATTGAAACATAAGAATGTAATACCTTTAATAATTACCCTGTGTGGCTCAATGTAAGAAAGATTGGTTTTATCTATCTTTCTAATTGTGCCATTGATAAATATAGGTGTAATCTTTGCAAATTCACATATAAAGTCTAATCGTTGTTTTAAGGATTCTTCAAATTGTAGGGTTTCTTTAATTATTTTCATTTTTTTACCATCCTTCCATTTGAGATTTAGGATGATTTTCTTTTGCTTATTTCAAATAAGCAAAAAAAATCAACCAGATTATTTTCTGATTGATTTTTATATCTCATCTGTTCTTATAAAAGTTCGAATAGATTCGTCGTTGGTGCGGATGAAGGGACTTGAACCCCCACGTCGTTGACACTGGTTCCTAAGACCAGCGCGTCTGCCAGTTCCGCCACATCCGCATATTTACTTGACAAATGTTATTTTAGCACAATACTAATTACATTGTCAAGTATTTTACCAAAAATATTTAATTTATTTTATTCATAATTGAACATTTTTATGACTATTATTTTATAAACATAACTAAGACTCCACCCATCACACACACAATTGTTCCAAGCATTTTTAGCCCTGTTGTTGCTTCATTTTTATCACCAAAACTAAAATATTTTTTAGTAATCAAACGAGCATCATATATCATTATTACTCCTGCTAAAGCTATTAAAGCTCCTATTAATCTTCCTATTATTTGCCACATTTTTATCAACATCCTTTTAAATTTCTATTCTTGAACTAAATTTTTCTTTTACTAATTCATTTAGTTTTATATTTTTTTCTTTTTCAAGTAATGGATCATCTGCCATAATTTCCATTGCTATTTTTTGAACCTTTTTCAAAGTTCCCATATCTTCAAATAAATTTGCTATTTTAAATTCTGGAATACCATGTTGCTCTGTTCCAAAAAAGTCTCCTGAACCTCTTAATTCTAAATCTTTTTCAGATATTATAAATCCATCATTTGTCTGGCACATTACTTTCATTCTTTCTTTTGTTGTTTTTCCATTTCCTTCAAATTTTAAAATACAATATGATTGATATTCTCCTCTTCCAACTCTTCCTCTCAATTGATGTAATTGTGCAAGTCCAAATCTTTCTGCATTTTCAACTACCATAATACTCGCATTAGGTACATTTACTCCTACTTCAATTACTGTTGTTGATATTAATATTTGTATTTCTCCATTTTTAAATTTTTCCATTATTTCATCTTTTTCTTTTGCTTTCATTTTTCCATGTAAATATGCTACTTTGTAATTACTAAATGTTTCGTTTTTGTATTTTTCTTCTAATTCAATAACAGATTTTAATCCTAATTCTTCATTTTCTTCAACTAATGGACAAACAATATATGCTTGCCTTCCTTCATCTATTTGCTTTTTTACAAATGTATTTACTCTTTCTGTCATTTCTTTTGTAACTGCAAATGTTTCTATTTTCTTCCTATTTGGTGGAAGTTCGTCTATTATTGATATATCTAAGTCCCCATATAATATTAATGCTAATGTTCTTGGAATTGGTGTTGCAGACATTGCTATTATGTCTGGATTTTGTCCTTTATTTGAAATTGTTGCACGCTGTTTTACTCCAAATCTGTGTTGTTCATCTGTTACTACTAATCCTAAATTTTTAAATATTACATTTTCCTCTAGCATTGCATGTGTTCCAATTAATATGTCAATTTCTCCATTTTGTAATCTTTCTAAAAGTTCCATTTTTTTCTTTTTGGTTATGCTTGATATTAATAATTCACACCTTATTCCAAATTGATTTAATATTGATTCAAAACTCTCTAAATGTTGACTTGCAAGTATTGCCGTTGGCGCCATTATTGCTACTTGATATCCAGATTTTACTGCTTTATATGCTGCTATCATTGCTACAATTGTTTTTCCTGAACCTACATCTCCTTGTAATAATCTGTTCATTGAATGTGGACTTTCCATATCATTATCAATTTCTTCTAATACTCTTAATTGTGCTTTTGTTAAATTAAATGGTAATTTATTTATAACATCAGACATTTTTACATTTTTATCAAATTTTATTCCATTTCTATCTTTATCATAATTGTTTTTTAATTTTAATAATGCTAATTGTGTTATTAAAAGTTCTTCAAATACAAGTCTTTCTCTTGCCTTATTAAAGTCTGAAAATTCATGTGGAAAATGTATTCTTTCTATACATGTATTTATATCTAATAAATTGTTTTCTTTCAATACATATTCTGGTAATGTTTCGTCTAATTTTCCAAATACTTCTGTTAATCCATTTTCCATTATTTTTCTTAATGTATTTTGCTTTAGTTCATATGTTAATGGATAAATCGGTATTATTTTTCCTGTGTTTTTACTTTGATCTATTTCATCATAAACAGGTGAATTCATTTCAATTCTATTTCCTTTTTTGGCTACTTTTCCAAAAAATCTATATAATCTTCCTGGTGTAAATACACTTTTTAAATATCCTTGATTAAACCATGTTATATAACATGTTCCTGTTTGATCTTTTACTATTAGTCGACTTATTACCATCTTTCCTTTTCTATATTCTGAAATTTTTCCTGTTGGCATTGCTTCTATTAAAACTTCTTCTCCATCTTCACATTCATATATATTTTTTGGCTTGCTTCTGTCTTCATAGTCTCTTGGATAATATGTTATTAAGTCTTTTAATGTATATATTTTTAGTTTATTTAATAATACTTCTCTATTAGGACCTACTCCTTTTACATATTTTATCTCTTTATTTAAATCTACCATTTCTATGCCTTTTTCTTTTTTGAGTATATTTTACTATATAGATTTCTAAATTTCAAGGTTTTACAATAATAAAAGTGAATCTAAATTATATTAAACATTTATAATTTAAATCCACTTTGTTTTATTTATTCATTGACTTTTTCAAGTTCAATATCTTTTATCTCACCGTTTACTTCTATTCTTAAATAAAGAGGTGTTGTCTCCATACTTTTATTAAAACTACAATTTGTTGAATATTGATTATCTAAATATCTAGCTGTCCCTCTTTTGTATAAATTACCATTATTATCTACAATTCCTTTTATTATATCAATTTTCTCTCCCTTATATATAATGGTTGTTTGTGTATCTGTTACAATCATATTTTCCAATTCAAAGTTTTCTTCATTTTCTTTCAATTTATATTCATCATTAGTTCTATTATAAAATTTTTCTGATACATCAATTTCAAAATTCCATTCTATTTTATTTTTAGTTATTGATTTAAAATCATATTTTGCATCTGTAGCCATAGTATTATATCCAATATCATGAATATTAACATATAATTTTTTATTTCTAGGAAATCTATCATTTGGACTTGAAAGCAGAATTCTATAAATTACATGCTGTTCATTTTGGTATAAAGGCCCATCAAATTTTTGATTAGCTAATTCATCATTATTATTTAAATTGTGTTTTCTATAAAAATTATTTATATATTTTGTTTCTTTTAATGTTTTTATAAAATTTTCTGAAAAATAAGTTTTACCATATACATTTCCTTTTTCATCATATATTATAAATTTTGTAACTATTTTATTATTTTTTTCTAATTTCTTATTAGAAAAATCAAAATCAAGTTGAATACCAACTGCATTATCTGAAATAAAATAACTATTAATTTTACATCCAATACCTTTTACATATGTATATTCTGTATTTAAATTTTCTGCATATCCACTTTCAGTTGAATTTTTTACACTATCATTTTCTTGTCCAGTCAACGAATACCCATAATCAATATAATTAAATTCTTGCATTTTACTATATGCAAATAGTACTGTTCCACTTATTGCTGTAATAGATACTATTGCTGCAATAAATCTTTTTAATATAGTATATTTTTCCTTAGACTTATTTTCTTCTCTTTCTTTTAAGAAATTATTTATTGAAGCTTCTGTCTCTAATTTGCTAAAAATTCTTTTTTCTAACTTTTCAAAACTATTTTCCATATCCATTTTCCTCCAATCTCTTACTTAATTTTTTTCTTATCCTATGTAATCTACTTCTTATAATTAAATCATTTGTTTCTAACATTTTAGCTATTTCTTTACTTGTTTTATTATAATAATAGAATAATTTAAAAATTTTTCTATCTTTTTCAGATAAATTTTGGAGTTCTCGAAATATAATTGAATTAATTTCTTTTTCTTCTATTTCTAATGTAAAATCCATATCTGTAGTTATTTTTTCATCATTAAGTTCTAAATTGTATACTACCTTATTTTCTCTAAATTTTTTTCTTATTATATTTTTTAATATTCCTGATAAATATGGGGATAATGGCTTGTCCTCGTGAATTTTTTCACTGTTTTTCCATAATGCATAAAATGTTTCATATATAATTTCTTCCATATCTTCATTACTTAATTTATTATTACAAATATTGTATGTAATAGTATATAAATATGGCGTGTAATCTGTAACAATTTTTTCTAAATTTAGATTATTTTCATCTTTGTACATTTTTATTGTTTGATTTTTTTCCATTTGTTTCTCCTTTTATCTTTTACTTTTTAATTTTTTACTTATATATTACCAATTTTAGAAAAAATGTTACAGATTTTCAAATTATTTTTTTGTCATGATATGTATATTTTCAACTTTTGCATTCATTTCTCTTGAAATAATATTTTGAATTTGAGCAATCTCCTCGCTTTTCAAATTATCATCTTCAACCACAACACTCACACTATCAGTATTTACAAAAATTACACAATTAGAAAATCCTTTTGTTGTTATTAAATTTTCACAAACCATGATTGCATTTTTCTCTTTATTTACATTTGCAATTTCTTGTGTTATTATTGCTTTTTGTTCTTCAGATACATTTGAATTATTAAGCATTTCTTTATATGTTTCTAATGTTTGTGAATACATTGTATCTCTTTGTAATTTTGATTCTTCATAATAATCATTAGAATTATTGGTACTTTCAGTTTGGGCTATTTCAGTACTTGTTTCTGTACTTTGTGTTGATTTGGTATCTAATGTCACATCATTACTACTAACAAATTGTGCATCTCCTAAATTCTCATCTTCAGAATTTTCAGTTTGAGTTTCTGCTACTGTTTGAATATTATTTGATTCTGTTGAGACATAATTCCAATATCCTAATCCAACCAACATTAATGCAAGTACATATATTGCTGCTGTACCTGTTTTAAATTTAATTTTTTTCAAATCCATATTATTCCTCCTTTTTCATTAAAAAGTTTCACTTAATTTTTCATCTCAAATACTTGTATTTTATGTATTGCTAGACCTGTAACCGCTTCTACTGCACTAACTATTGATGACTTTATATTTGCATTTGAAGCTCCTTGTGCTGTAATTATAGCTCCTTCAATTACTGGCATTATTACTTTTTCTGTTATTGGTTTACTAGTTCCATTTTCATCTGTATATACAATTTCTCTTTTTGTCTCAGTTTCTGTACTATTTTTAGTTCCTCCATCTCCGTCATTTTCTTCAGTTTTATTTTCTGAATTTGTTTCATTATACATTGCTACAACTTGACTACTTTCAGAATATTTTAATAAAACTTTTACTTTTCCTACTCCATTAATTGTTTCTAAAATATTTCCTAATCTCATTTCTAAATCATCTGTATTTTCACTAGTTGACACTTGGTTTTCAACATTTCCAGCTAATACTTTTCCTGTGGTATTTGTATTTTTCTTTTCATCTTTTGACCACATATTATTTATTATTAATACTGTTATAATTAATATTATTATAAATGCCACAATATTCTCTATTTTTTTCTTTTGATCTGTCTGTTCTTCTCTTTTCTTAAATAATTCCTTTAGCATAAGCATTCTCCTTTTAAAATTATTTTATAATAATTTTGATTTTATCCTCACTTATCTCATATTCTTCAATTATCTCTTGTTTAATTTTTGAAATTTTTTTCTCATCATCAACATTTTTTACTTTTACATCTATTGAATGTATTCCTGCATTCTTCTTGGTTGTATCTAGTTCTGCATCTATAGTACATTTTATTATTTCTATTCCTGCATTTTTGAATTTTGATTTTATATTATTTTCTAATTCATCTAAATATATTTTTTCTAATCTTGCATCCATTGATGATTGTTCTACTTTTGTTGATGTTGTAATATATTTATCTAAATCGATTTCACTAAATACTAGTTTTTCTTTATTTTTTATAATTGGTGATATTATATTAAATAATACATAAACACCAATTACCATTTGAACATATTTTTTATTTTTACTATTTGGTAAAATAAGTTCTAAAATTGTAGCAATTATGACTGCTAATATAACTTGTTCTGCCCATGAACTCAAAAAATTTATCATCTATACATCATCCCACTATTCGAAATTTTTATAACTAATGTTATTCCAACTATTAACATTACAGATAATGAACATAATATTCCTAATAATAGTTTAAATACTCCTCCCATTTCGTCTAATACTTTTACTATTTTATCATCTGCTATTGGTTGGACTACTGCTGATGCTAAACTATACATTATGCACATTGTTGCAATTTTTATAATAGGTGTTATACATATTCCTATTACTATAATTACACCTATTAGTCCTATTGCATTTTTTAATATAATTCCACATCCTAATACACTATCTACAACATCACCTAAAACTTTTCCTACAACTGGTATTATCGTTGAAACTGCCGATTTTGCTGTTTTGGCAGTTATTCCGTCAACACTACTACTTAATGTTCCCTCTAATGATACAACACCAACAAATATTGTTAATACTATTCCTAATACCCATACAACACTTGATTTTAGAAATTTTGATAATTTTTCAATTTGCATTTTTTCTGAAATTTTTGAGATTATTGAAAATACTACTATTATTAAAACTATTGGAATTAATATATTTTTTATTAAATTTGCAATAAAATTTATAGCAAATAATATAATTGGTTCTAATAATGATGTTGTTGCTATGCTTCCCGTATACATCAGTAATGTTAATAATAGTGGCATTAATACATTTATAAATCCAACTAAATCATCTGCTGTGTTTTTAACGATTTTTATTATTTCTGTAAAATTTGACATTATAAGTGTTACAATTAATATGTATTGGACAAAATAAATTATTTGAGATATATTTTTATTTTCTAGATTATCTGTTACTGATTTTAAAATTCCATGAATTACAATTATTACTAATATACTGATTAATGTTTTTAAGCTTGTTGTTATTTCTTTTCCAAACATTTTAAATATTTTTTGATATAATGTTTTATTATCTACCTTTCCTTGTATTGCTTGATTTAGCATATCCCCTAAATTTACATCTTCAAGGAAGTCTCCTGTATATTTGTCTGCTTCTTTTATAAAGCTGTTTATATTAAATTTTTCTTGTGTATTATTCATTATTTCATTTTCTGTATCTGCAAATACTTTAGTTGGTATAATTATACTTATGAATATAATCATTATTATTATGTATTTTTTTAATTTTCTAAAATTATATTTTTTTCTATAACATCTAAAAGTTAATATTGATTCATTCATTTTTTTCTCCTGTATATTTATGGTAAAATTTCTATAACCAGCTCCAATAAACTCTTTATAATTGGTATTGACATTGCAATAATTATTACCTTGCTTCCTATTTCTATTTTACTTGCTATTGCTTTTTCTCCTGCATCTGAACAAATACTTACAGCAAATTCTGTTATAAATGCTATTCCTGTAATTTTTAGTAAAATACTTAAAAAACTTTTATTTATATATGTTTTATTTGCCAATGATTGTAATAAATTAATAATTCCTGTTAATTTTTGAATTGCTAATACCAATATTAATACTCCTGCTATCATTGATACATATATTGCAAATTCTGGCTTATATTGTTTTAGAATTACAATTATTATTAGTGCAAGTAAACCTATCCCTATTATTTTAATTACATCTGCCATATTTCCATCTTATTCCCTTCTATTTGGAATTGATTATAAATCAAATAATGTTCTAACTGTATTAAATAATGAACTTATTTGTTGAATAACCATTGATAATACAATTACAAGTCCAGCAAGTGTTGTCATCATTGCTTGATCTTCTCTTCCTGCTCTTACTAATACTTGATGCAATACTGCTACTAAAATTCCGACTGCAGCAATCTTAAATAATAAGTTTATATCCATAAAAAACATCCTTTCTTTTTCCCTAAAGGCAATAGTAAAAAATTGAATTTATTTCAAGACAATACACATTTCAATTAAATTAATATAATTACAAAGACCAGTCCTACAACTACTCCTAATGTTTTATACATTTTTTGATTTTTCTTTCTTGCTTCTTCAGCTTTTTCTATTTGCATATTTAAAAAGCTTTCAGTTACTTCAATCTCATTTACTTGACTATCTGCATCAGTTTGTCCTAAGACTTTTCCTAATTCTTTTAAAATATCTTTGTCTTCTTGTGTTATACTTATATCCGCTTCTTGAATTGCGTCCATCCAAGAATATTTTACATTTTCAAATGCTAATTTATATGTCATGTTTTCAAATATCTCTTCGATTTTGCTTGATTTTTCTTGTGATATTTGATTAAAAATTTCTGTCAATGGCTCATATGTAAATTTTATTTTTGTTTTTATTATGTTTAAAATATTTTTAAATTGTCTTAATTCTTTTACTCTATTTTCATACATTTTTGAGATTAAAATTCCAATTCCTGTCGATAATGAAAATATCGCAAATAATAATATTGTTTTTACGCAATAATACATTTCGAATCTCCTTTCTGTTTAGAATTTAATTGAATTATTCTTTCAAATATATGATTATTTATTAATTGTGCCATCCATGGATTTTTACATACATCTTCTATATCATTTCCATGTGCTGTGAAAATTCCTTTAACTCCTGAACACATTACATAATTTATTGCTTCAATGTCTTCTTTACTTCCTATCTCATCACATGCTATAATTTGTGGTGCCATAGAACGTACTAGTATTCTCATTGCTTCTGGCTTTGGAACATTGTCTATTACATCTGTTCTTATTCCTATATCATTTTGTGGAATTCCTTTATATATTGCTGCAATTTCTCCTCTTTCATCAACCACTCCTATTGTCTGTCCTTTAAATCTTCCAAATCCATTACTTAAGTTTCTTATTATATCTCTTAATAATGTTGTTTTTCCACATCCGTGGTGGTGATATTATTAATGTGTTATATATTGTGTTTGTCTCAGAATTTATTATATTTGACATTACTTTTTGACTACATCCAATTTGTTGTCTTGCTATTCTAATATTTAAACTTGATATGTAATTTATATTTATAACCTGTCCATTTTCTATTACTCCACTTCCTACTATTCCTACTCTGTTTCCTCCTCTTATTGTTATAAATCCTTCACATATTTGTCTTCTATAAGAATATATTGAGTTTTCACAGATTTTTTCAAATGTTTGTAATAGTTCTTGCTGACTTACTATGTATTCTGCTAATACCGTTTCTTGTCCAATTTTTAGACATAATCGTTTATTGCTTCTTAATCGTATTTCTTCTATTTTGTTTTCTTCTGTTCCTATATTTGATATTATTTCTTTTCTTAATGTTATTGGTAAATATTCTAATACTATTTCTAATTCTGACACTTTTTCCTCCTTTTTTATAAATATTTTTTTACACAACAAAAAAGAACATATATTATATATATATGCTCTTTCTTTATATTTTAGAACTAATTATTAATTTTTTTACATATCCCAGTTATGATATACATCCATTACATCATCTAATTCTTCAAGTCTTTCAATTAATCTTTCCATTTTTTCAGCTCCATCATCATCTAAGGAAACTGTTGTTGTTGGAACCATTTGAACATCTGCTTCTAAGAATGTTAATCCTGCTTGTTCAAGTTTTTCTCTAACTTCTGAGAAATTTGATGGGTCTGTAGTAATTTCATATACATCATCAGATGATGTGAAATCTTCTGCTCCAGCATCTAATGCTAACATCATTAATTCTTCTTCATCCATGTCTGTTGATTCTTTTTCAATTACTATTACACCTTTTTTGTTGAACATATATGATACACATCCTGATGTTCCTAAGTTTCCACCAGCTTTATCAAATACATGTCTTACATCTGAAGCTGTTCTATTTCTGTTATCTGTGTTTGCATTTACTATTACTGCAACTCCACATGGTCCATATCCTTCATATGTTATTTCTTCATATACAGCTGTGCTTCCTTCTCCTGATGCTTTTTTGATTGCATTGTTTATTGTATCATTTGGCATATTTGCTGCTTTGCATTTTGCTATAACATCTTTTAGTTTTGAATTTCCTGCTGGATCTGGTCCTCCTGCTTTTACTGCTATTAATAATTCTCTTCCTAATTTTGTGAATACTTTTCCTCTTGCTGCATCTGCTTTTCCTTTTTTGGCTTGTATATTATGCCATTTGCTATGTCCTGACATCTCTAATTCCTCCTATTTGTAACTTAATGCAATTATTATAACACATTATTTTGTTTTTGTGTAGATGTTTTTGTTATTTTTTACAATTATTGTTATATAACTACATACTCTTTATTTGACTTTGTTAATGCTTCACAACCACCTTTAGTAATTAAAACTGTATCTTCAATTCTAACACCAAATTGTCCTGCAATATAAATTCCAGGCTCATCTGTTACAACCATATTTTCTTTTAGTGTATTTTCAGATCTTGTACTAATAATTGGTGATTCATGAATATCTAATCCAACTCCATGCCCTAAAGCATGTATTAAATCATAATTATTTAATCTAAAATCATTATCTACCATTTTAGCCAACATTTTAGTACTATATCCTTCTCTCATATCATTTAATGTTTGAACTTGATTTTTTAGCACTAAATCATATACTTTTTTCATTTCTTCTGGTATTTCTCCCACAAAAAATGTTCTTGTCATATCTGAACAATATCCATCAATTTTACATCCCATGTCTATTGTTATAATATCTTTTTCTTGTATTTTTCTATCTGTTGGAACTGCATGTGGTTTTGAAGAATTTTCACCAGATGCAACTATTGTGTCAAATGATGTTCCTTCTGCATTTTTATAATAGTAATCATCTATTTCTCTTGCAATTTGCTTTTCTGTCATACCAGGCTTTATATATCCTAATATATATTCAAAACAGTCATCTGTTACTTTACATGCTCTTTGTATAGATTCAATTTCTTCTTCATCTTTTATCATTCTTTGCTTTTCTATCATGTTCTCTGTTTCTACAAAATTATTTATTTTAAATCTATGCATATATTCTTTGTATTTTGCATATGTTACATAATTTTCTTCAAATCCTACATTTTCACAAAACATAAAGAAATTCTCATAATCATCTATTGATAATCCTCTCATATCATACACAACTATTTCATCAAATAATGTTAATGTATTGTGAACATCTTCAATATATCTTGAATCTGTTAAAAATATATTTTCTTTTCTTGTTACTAATAATATTCCTTCTGCTTGTATATTAGTTAAATATCTTATATTTACTGGATTTGATACTATCATACCTTGCAAATCCATACTCAATAGTTTGTTTCTCAACCATTGCATTTTTCTATTCATTCAAATTCAATTCCTTTCAATACACTTATACTGCTTTATATGTTCCTAATGTGAATATTACTAAAAGTATTTTTAATAATATATCAAATGGTACAAATATACTTATAAATGTTGCTATTACTATAAATGGTCCAAATGGTATATATTCATCTGATTTTTTTATTTTGGTAACTATTAATATTATTCCTAATATTGCTCCTATTAGAAATGACATTGCTGATATTGCTAAAATATTTGCCATTCCAAAATATAATCCTAATGCTCCCATTAGTTTTACATCACCAAATCCTAATGCTTCTTTTCCATATATTAAACTTCCAACTAATGTTATTGCTAAAAATATTCCACCACCTACTAACATTCCAAGTAACATATCTACTGTTATTGCTACATTTGACATCCCATATAAAAATGCTATTATTAATCCTATCTCAAACATTGTTAAATTTAATCTGTTTGGTATAATTTGTTGTCTATAGTCTATTACAAATGCTGATAATAACATTGGTGTTAAAATTAAATATTTTATTAAGTTTAAATTTTCTATCAGTGTTTTCTGTACACCATACCTATATAATATTGCACAATACAATATAGCTGTAATTAACATTAATATATAATTTGGTTTAAAGTTTATTTTGTATTCTTGGAATATTTCTTTTGAGAATACTTTTTTGTATTCTGGTAATCTTTTATTCATCCAGTCTACAAATTGACCTACTAATAAGCCTAATATAAATATTCCTATAAAAAATCCTATGTGTGTATCATTTATATACATTTTTCCTTGTATGGATTATTTTAATCCATATCTCCTCCTTTGTTTATTTTCTTAAAATATTTTTTCTTTATAAATATTTCTATTGGTCTTTTTATTTTTGTTAACCATATATCTTTTTCTGCTATTGGTTCTATCAAGATTGTAAACATTTTGCATCTATTTCCGCCTAATACATCTGTAAAGATTTGATCTCCCACTACTGCAACATTTTCCGGCTTTTCTTGTAATTCTTTTTGTGCCTTTAATAATCCTGTTTTTAATGGTTTTTTTGCAAAATAATTATATTTTATTTTTAGTTTTTGTGATACTTGCTCTACTTTGTCTTTTTTATTTGTATTTGATACAATATAAAATTTTATTCCATTATTTTTTAGTTGTTCTACCCATTCTACAATTCCATCAGGCATATTTCTATCATAATCTATTAATGTATTATCTACATCTAATATTAATGCTTTTATATTATTTTTTTCTAAAAATTCTATTGATATTTCTTTTACATTGTTAAAATGTGCTTTTGGATATAGTATCAATTTTTTTCTCCTTGTACTTTTTTTCAAATTATATAACAATATTCGTAAAGTTGCAATACTTTTACTGTTCATCATGAAGATTTTCTTTTGATTTTGGTGTCTCTAAATTTTTTCCAAGTTGTTCTGTTTCATCAATGATTCTATCTATTAGATTTCTAGCAAATTTATTTTGTATTGTTCTTGGTGAGTTTTGATATTTTTCAAGTATTACACAGTCTTCTGCAAGATTTGTTTGATTTGGTGTTTTATGTTCTGGGTCTAATTCTAATCCTGTTGGTCTTGCACATAAAATTCCTCTTCTTACAGCTCCTTGTAAATCACAAAATTCTTTTCTATATGCTTTTGATTCTAGATATTTTATATATTCATCTCCTGATGAAAGTAACAAATATATTGCATTTTTATATAATTTATGACCAGCATAATTTATTGGTGTTATAATATCAAAGTCATTTGTTTCAAATCTGTCTATATCTTTTTTGTCACCAACTGATACTCTATAATAGTTCCTCCAATTAAATTGTACTGCTCCCATTTTTATATTATTTACTCCAGCTTTTTCTAAAGTTTCCTTTGTTTCTTTTAAAGTTGCACCAGTTCCTACATTATCATCTAATAATAAAACTTTTTTTCCTTCTTCAAAAGGTCTCTGACTTGATGTTAATTCTCTTACATCTACATGGTCTAATTTTTCAGCTTCTTCTACATATTTGCTTTTTAATAAATTTGTATAATCATAACCATACATTGCTTTCAACATTGGTCCTATATATATTCCACCATATCCAGGTGTTACAACTTCTACTTTGTCTGGGTCTTTTGCTTGAGATAATGATTTTGCAAACATATATAATATTGCTTTATTATCCATTTCTATTGGTCTTTGTTCTGAATTTTTATCTCCACCAGGTAATCTATTATCAAGATCTACTTCTATACAACTGTTTCCTTGTAAAAGTGTTAATATATTTCTCATATCTTCTTCTAAACATTTTTGTGCTTGGATTAATTGAATTAATTGATTTCTTGTATCTTTTCCTTGTACTTTATATTTTATATATTTTTCAAAATTTTTAAAATACACTTTTCCTGAGCAATTAAGCATGTTTTCTAATATAACAAAGTTTCTTTTTGAACATTCTCTTGTTAATAAATGTTGCAATTCTTCTCTACAAATTGCAAGTTCAGACATTGTTTTTACATTATAGTATTCTTTTGATCTTGATAAATAGCTTTTGGTTCTTCCTTCTTCATCTTTTATTGGTGTAACAAATTTTTCTATTCCTTGAATGTCTTTTAATTCAAGGATTCCTAATATATCAAAATCTTGTAACTTTAATTTTTCTACCATACTTAATTACTCTCTTTCTTTAAAAATTCTTTTAAACAATTTAATTGTTTTTCAAATTCATATCTTGTAAATGTTGTTTCACTTTTTTCCTTTTTTCCCATTGTATGTATTATTTCTTTTGTGCAATTTTTCAAAACATTTCTATATAATGGATTTTGTATTGCTGATATATATAGTTCATCTATTAAATCATCATATTTTTCACTATATCTATCTATTTCTTTTCCTTGCCAAAATACAATTCCATTTTCTTTCCAATTATACTCACTACATGCTTGTATATAATTCGAATCTAACCCTCCATATGTGAATACTATATTTTGTAATTGTGGATCTTTAAATTTTATTCCTTGGAAAAATGATTCTATACTATTTAATTTTTTCCCTTTAAAAACAAATTCGTATGGAAATAAATTAGATAATACTTTAGCATATGGTCCTGAATGTTTATAACCTACATTTATCCAATTTTCTCCTTCGCCTTTCTCTTTTCCATTTTCATCTATTAAACTTTCGCCTTCATATACTTCTACTCCATCTTTTTCTTCAACTTCTTTTACTTCATATTTAAAATCTTTTTTGAATTTCTTAAATTCTTCTAATTCTTTTTCTAAATTTTTCATCTTTTTTCTCCTTTTTTATAATAGCTATATTTTATCATATCTTATATCCTTTTTCAATACAATTATGTAAAGTTTATATATGTCATACATACAACAAAAAGCAGAAGTTAAAATTCAACCTCTGCTTTTTATTATTACCATGTTTTGTTATTCAACAAACCACTTAATGCCATAAGTGTTGATTCTTTAATAAAATCCTCCCTTGTTCTTTGATTCTGAGTTAAAACTCTCATTCCACCTTTTCCGTCAAATGCAGTATCAAGAACTTTAGCCAGTCCTTTTTCAACAATTTGTGGGATTTTTTCTTCGCTAATAGGATATGCTTGACTAATTCCTGTAGTCTGTTCTCCTTGCTTGTTCTCAATAGTTACAATCTGAACATTGTACCAGCCTCCATACATATTAATGAGACCACCTTCACAAGATACCAAATAATCGTAATTATGTTCTTCTAAATTTTTCTTCAAAAACTCAATCCGATTTTTAGCACCTTTGAAAACATCTTCATTGATTGGTTGATCAGGCACTCCAGAAATTACTTCTGTTCCCTTACTTGATACATTCTTAAAATAAATTTTAAAAACTTCAGTAATTGCTTTTACTTTGCTAGGATTTTTTGTTGCGATTTCAATACATACTTCTGACATCTTGTACTCCTTTGTTTTTTTACATTCGTATATATAATTTATATCATATTTTACATAAAATTGCAAGCTTATATAAAAGCTTGCAATTAGTTAAGGGTTATTTTCCAAGTATTCTTTTTATTTCTTCATTTCTTTTTACTTTTTGAGTTGTTGTTTTTATTAATTCTTCATCTGTTAAAATCATATTTTTTATATATTTATATGGTGGGAATGTTTTATTGATTTCTTTTACTTTCTCCCATAAAATTTGATATAATTCTCCTTCTGACTTTCCTGAATATTTTTCTTCAGCTATTTTCTTATCATAAACAATTTTTACTGATAGTTTTAAATCATTTTTATCTTTTTCATCTGGCATTCCATAAACAATGCATTCTTTTACTAAATCTAATCTATTAATTAATGTTTCTAGTTCTTCTGGAAATACTTTTTTACCATTTTTTAAAACTATCATATCTTTTTGACGTCCTGTTAAAAAGATAAATCCATCTTTATCTTTATATGCTAAATCTCCTGTATAAAACCATCCATCTTCCATAACTTTTTTAGTTGCTTCTTCATTTTCATAATATCCTAACATTACATTAGGTCCTTTTACACGTATTTCTCCAATTCCATTTTCATCTTTATTTATTATTTCAACTTCTACATTTTCCATAGGAAAACCTATTGAACCATATCTTTTCTTTTTTGCATTTTCAGCAGATATAACTGGTGATGTTTCTGTTAGCCCATATCCTTGAACAACTTCAATTCCTAATTCATTAAATCCTTGTGCAACTTTCTTGTCTAATGGTGCTCCTCCTGAAATTATAAATCTCATTCTTCCACCAAGTGCATCTATTACATCTTTAAATAGTTTTCTCCTAACATCAATATGTAGTTTTAATAAACAATTACTTAATTTTTTTGCATTATTTATAAGTTTTGTTTTTCCTTTTTTCTCTATTTCTTTTTCTATATTTTTATAAATTGCTTCAACTAATAATGGAACTCCTACAAATAGAGATATTTGATATTCTTTTAAATTTTGTGCTACATATCTTAATCCATCTGGAAATGCTGTTTTTGCCCCAATTGCAATCATTACTATCATACATGTTGATCCAAATATATGATGAAATGGTAAAAATGCTAAATTGTTATCTGTTGGTCTCATATCTTCAACCAATAACATTGCATAAACATTTGATGCTATATTTGTGTTTGACAACATTACAGCTTTTGATTTTGATGTTGTTCCAGATGTGAATAATAATATTGCCATTTTATCATTGTCTATTTCACAATTTACATATTCATTGTTTCCATTTTTTAATATTTCTGCACCTTCTTTTTTTAATGTCCAGAAATTTTTATATCCTTCTTGTTCTGTCATGCAAACATATTCTTGTAAATTTGTTTTTCCATTTTGTTTTATTTTTTCTATATTGTCAATGTATTTTTCATCAAATACTATAACATCTGCTTTACTTCTTTCTAAACAACTTTCTAACTCATCAACTTGCAATTCTTTGTCTAATGGTATTGAAACAATTCCTCCTAATAGATTTGATAAATGTGCTACTACCCATTCATATCTGTTTCTTCCAACAATCGCTACTCTTTTGTTTTTTAATCCCATATCATATAATTTTGTTCCAAATTCATTAACATCTTGTAATAATTTTTTATATGTTATGCTTTCATAACTTACTTCTTTTTTTTCATTTTTATGTTTTATTACAAATGCTACATTTTCAGCAAATTTTTTTGCTGAATTATATACTATTTCTTTTATATTTTTACAGTTTACTGATTCAAAATATCTTTCCATATTTATTCTTCCTTTCATTAAACCAAAAATTAATCTAGTTTTCAATACCAGATTATCATATTTGATATATCTTTGTCAATAAACTGACTATACTTTCAGTAAAATATTTCGACAAGTTTTTTTTATTTTTATTGAATTTCTTTCTATTTTAATATATAATTTTAAAGATATTATTTTTACAGATTGGAGATAAAATGGAACATTGGAGTGTTGAAGATTATAAAAACTTTGCTAATAATAAAATAAAAAAAAGTAAATATAGAGCAAATAAGACTTCTATTGATGGTCACACTTTTGATAGTAAAAAAGAAGCTGATTATTATTGTGAATTAAAATTGAAATTACAGGCAAAAGAGATTAATGGTTTTTGCTTACAACCTACTTTTATGCTTGCACCTGGTTTAAAATATAAAGCTGATTTTATTGTTTTTAATACTGATAATTCTTATGATGTTATTGATGTTAAAGGTGTTAGAACAAAAGAATATATTACTAAAAAGAAAGTTTTTGAAGATAAATATAATATGAAAATTACAGAAATTTAAATTAAAAGTGAGTAAGAATGTGTCATTACACTTTCTTACTCACTTTTAACTGGCTTACTTAGCTTTCTTTACGATTTTTCTGAGATCTAACATGCCATCACTTGCGGTGACATCAATAGGAACAAATCCTCCTTTTTTATAGACTTGAATCTGAACATTCTGACCAGCCTTAATAATATCAGCCAGTTTCTTGTTTCTTTCATCAAGTCCACAACCTCTGCCAACTGCAGCATTATTTTCGGCTCTGACAAACTCAATGTCCCCATCAGAGCTCAATCTAACAAGGTCTCCATCAAATTTGATTGTTCCTTCCATCCGCTTGATATCTTCCTTATCTAAGAAGATAAAAAGTTTCGTTTCTTTTACTTCAGCCATAGTTCTGCCTCCATATTGTATTCACTTGTGGATATTCGTACATTGTTCAAGCCTTGACTCAAACAATTCCATTATATCACTTTTTTTTATTACTGTCAACTATTTTTACATTTTTTGGAATATCACTTACAAAATCTATGTTTTCCTATTGTTACTGTCATAGGTCTTGACCATATCCATTTATTTGTAGCTGTATTTGGATTGAAATAATATATCGCACCATATGATGGATCCCATCCATTCAATGCATCTTGTGCTGCTTTTTTTGCAGTTTCATCTGGTGTCATATTTATTTGTCCATCTGATACTGCATCAAATGCACCACTTTGATATACTACTCCTGATATTGTATTTGGAAATTTACTACTTTTTACTCTATTAAGAACTACTGCTGCTACTGCAACTTGTCCTGTATATGGTTCTCCTCTTGCTTCTCCATAAACAACTCTCGCTAATAAATTTACATTTGATGAATTATTTGAAGAAGATGATGATGATGAACTAGATGTTATTCCCATTGCTTTAAGTGTTTGTGTTCCTGCAATTCCATCAACAGTTAATCCATTTTTCTTTTGAAATTTCTTTACAGCTGAAACTGTTTGACTTCCATATATTCCATCTACAGAACCACTATAATATCCCCACCTTTTTAGTTTCTCTTGTATTGTCTTTACTTCAGTTCCTCTTGAACCATATTTTGATAATGCTTCAACTTCTGAATTCCAACTCATTAATATAACATCAAAAGTTACTACAAAACTTAATAAAAGTATAATAAATATAATTCTTTTTTTCATAACAATTTTCCTCTCTTTAATGTTTTTGTTATTATTTCCAGAAATTAAATTTATTATACTTTCTTTTATAATGATTTTATCGCATTTCTTGCTAATTCATCACATCTATTATTGTATTCATTATCAGCATGTCCTTTTACTTTTATAAATTCCACATTATGTTTTTGGGTCAAACTATATAATTCTTGCCATAATTCTTTATTTTTTACAGGATCTCCACCTGCTGTTTTCCAACCTTTTTTTATCCATCCATATATCCATTTTTGATTAAATGCATTTACTGTATATGCACTATCACTATATACTTGTACATCACTTTTTACTTTTAGGCATTTTAATGCTTCTATTACAGCTGTAACTTCCATTATATTATTAGTTGTATCTTTTTTTCCTCCAGATATTTCTTTTTTTACATCTTTGTACATTAAAATTGCTCCCCATCCTCCTGGTCCTGGATTCCCTGAACAAGCACCATCTGTATATATAATAACTTTTTCTTCCATTTTTATCTCATCCCTTCAAATAATATAAATTATTTTTCAAAAATATTTTATCTAACTTTTGTTTTCACTTACAAATTAATAAAATCTTCTTGTATATATATCTTTTTTGTGATAAGATTATATCAATAATTTTTAAAAATTACAATAGAAGTTTTAAGAAAGGAATTTTTATTATGAGCAATGTACTAGGAATAATTTGTGAATACAATCCATTCCATAATGGTCACTTATTTCATTTAAATGAATCAAAAAAAATTACAAATTCAGATTATTCTGTTGCTGTTATTTCAGGCAATTTTACTCAAAGAGGTGAACCTTCTATTGTTAGTAAATGGACAAAAACTGAAATGGCTTTAAAATGTGGAGTTGACTTAGTATTAGAATTACCAACTATATATTCAATTTCTAGTGCTGAAAATTTTGCATATGGAGCAATAAAAATATTAAATTCTCTTGATATTGTAGATTACCTAACTTTTGGAAGTGAATGTGGAGATATTACTATATTAGATGATATTGTACAAGTTCTCATAGAAGAACCAAAAGCTTATCGTACTCTACTTTCACACGAACTTTCCACTGGAATTTCTTATCCAAAAGCCAGAGAAAAAGCTTTACTTATGTATTTAGCTAATATGAGAAGATTTGCTAATATCCTTTCTTCTCCAAATAATATTTTAGGAATTGAATATTTAAAATCTTTGAAAAAACAAAATTCTACAATACAACCAATTACCATAAAAAGACATGAATCAGACCATAATAATAATATATTTACATCTTCTTCACGTTTTGCAAGTGGATCTGCAATTCGTTCAGCTTGTATATCTAGTAATATTGACAATTTACAAAAATATATGCCAGAAGATCCTTTCTATTTATTAGAAGATTGTTTAAAAAAAGGAAACTGTGTGAAAAATTTATCTTGTTTTGATAAAGAAATTTTATATACTTTAAGAAAAATGTCTGTTTCTGAAATTGCAAATTTACCAGATGTTTCTGAAGGATTAGAATATGCCATAAAAAATGCTGCTAATTCATGTAATAGTGTTGTTGAATTATTAACTTTAATTGATACCAAAAGATATACTAAAACTCGTCTTCAAAGAATCTTTTTATATGCTATTTTAGGAATTACAAAAGAAGATATGCAACTTTCAAAAAAGATTACACCATATATAAGAATTTTAGGCTTTAATGAAAATGGAAAAAAAATTATTAGTGAAGCTTCAAGAAGAAATCCAAAATTGAATTTAATTACTTCTCCTAAAAAGTTTATGGATGATTCTTCTAATAAAAATTTGAAAAATTTACTTCAAAAAGATATTTGGGCTTCTAATGTTTATACTTTAGGCTATGAATATGAATCAAAAGCAAATTTGGATTATACTCATAAATTAATAATAGTTTAAAAGAGATGAATTTTTTCTAATTCATCTCTTCTTTTTTATTTTTCAACCCATCTTATTAGGTCTAAATTTGCACTTTCTAATAGCATTTCATGTTTTGGCATAACTCTAAATGAATATCCATAATTTCCACCTGATATTAAATCTATTTTTGCTGAATAATAATATTTCTTATTTGCATCATCTTTTCCATCAAGTTTCATTGGTATAATTTTTACATCTTGAACAGATCCATCATCTAAGAATTTTCCATAATATACTTGTGCATCAATATGTTTTGCATCAATATTTGGTAATGTTACAACACATTTTACTTCTATTTGATTTCCTGCATCTAATGTAATATTATCTGCATTCCCTTCAATTTGTTCTATTTGAACATCTTTCCAATTTGCTGTAATATCTTTTTTCCATGCACTATATTCTGTAACTGATTCTAAATTTGTATAATATTTCTTTGTTAAATTACATAATGGAATATATAATTGATTTGTATAATCTACTAACATTCTTGCTGTACTATATTTTCCTCCTGTTGACATGATTGAATTTTTCATATACTGCATCCACTTTTTAGATATTCCATTTTCATCTTTTGCATAATATGCTGGTATTATTTTATTTTCTAATGTATAATACATACTTTGGCTATCTGCAATATCTTGTTCTTCATATGATGGATATTCTGCATTTGTTCCAATTGTCCAACCATTTTTTTGGTTATATCCTTCTGCCCACCATCCATCTAAAACACTGAAGTTTACAACTCCATTTACAGATGCTTTTTGTCCACTTGTTCCAGATGCTTCCATTGGTCTTCTTGGATTATTTAACCAAACATCTACACCACTTACTAAATATCTTGATATTTCTATACTATAATTTTCTAATATAAATATTTTTCCTTTGAATTGTGGCATCATTGATACTTCATGTATTTGTTTTATTAAATCAGCACCATATCTATCTGCTGGATGTGCTTTTCCTGCAAATACTAATACTACTGGTTTATCTGTATTATTTAATATTTGTGTTATTCTTTCTAAATCTTTAAATATTAATGTTGCTCTTTTATATGTTGCAAATCTTCTTGCAAAACCTATCATTAATGTTTCTGGATGTAAGTTTGCCAATGCTTCTCCTATTGCATCATAACCAACACCTTCTCTTCTTAATCTATTTGTTAGATTTTGTTTTATTAAATTTATTAGTTTTTGTTTTCTTTCCATATGAACTTCCCATAATTTGTCATCTGGAATTGTGTCTATTTTCTTCCATACATCATCTTCATGTATATTATCTTGCCAATATGGTATCAAATATTTGTTATATAAGTCCTTTAATTTTGGTGCTAACCATGTACATGTATGAATTCCGTTTGTTACATATGTTATTGGAGATTCATTTGGTGCTATATGTGGCCATACTTCTGAGAATAATTCTCTTGATACTTCACCATGTAATTTACTTACACCATTTTTCTTTCCTGCTATTTTTAATGCTAATATTCCCATATTAAATCCTGGCTCAAGATTATCACATGGTTTCATTCCTAACTTTAAGAATTCTTCTCTTGTTAATCCTAAACGTGGCCAGAAATCTTTAAAATATTTTTCTACTAATT
Source organism: Clostridium sp. 26_21 (assembly GCA_001915995.1). Lineage (GTDB taxonomy): Bacteria > Bacillota > Clostridia > TANB77 > CAG-508 > CAG-269. The sequence continues at coordinate 7,087 of MNRO01000019.1, read as the reverse complement.
CTATTGGGAATATATCATTTCCTGCTGGAACTGGTGTATGTGTTGTAAATACTGTTTTTGATGATGCTATATCTCTTGCTATATCAAATGATACTTGTTTTTCTCTTATTGTATTTTTTATTAATTCTAAGTTTAAGAATGCTGAATGACCTTCATTCATATGGTATACAGTTGGTGTTAATCCTAATTTTTTTAATGTGTTAACACCTCCCATTCCAAGTATGATTTCTTGGCGAATTCTCATTTCTTGGTCTCCACCATATAATTTTGCTGTTGTTCCTCTATCTTCTTCTGCATTTATGTCTATATCTGAATCTAATAAATATAATTTTATTCTTCCTACATTAATTTGCCATACTTTTAAATATATTCTTCTTGCTGGAAATTTTACATATGTTATAAAATCTTTTCCATCTTGATCTTTAACAGGATGTATTGGTAAATCTGATAAATTTAAGTCTTTATATTCAGGATGTTGTATTCCATCTTTATCTATTCTTTGATGAAAATATCCATTTTTGTACATTAAACCAATTGCTACTAATGGAATACCTAAGTCACTTGCTGATTTTAAGTGATCTCCAGATAATATTCCTAATCCTCCTGAATATATTGCTATTGTTTGATCTAAACCATATTCTGCTGAGAAATATGCAATTAAATCATTTTTGTTTTCTGGATATTTTTGTGCAAACCATGTATTTTTGCTTGCCATATATGAATCAAAGTTCTCAACTATTTTGTCATAATCTTTTACAAATTGTGCATTATTTTCTGCTTCTTCTAATTTTTCTTGTGATATATGTTTTAAAAATTTAACTGGATTTTTATCACATTTTTCCCACAAGTCTCCGTCCATTGTTTTTAATAATCTTAAAAATTCAGTATTCCATGCCCACCATAAATTATTTGCTATTTCATTTAATCTATTTATTCTTTTTGGTAATTGTGGATTTACTGTAATTCTATTAAATATGTACATTATTTATTTCCTCCTAAGTTATTTTCTTTTCATTTTTCTTTTCGTAATCGTTTATATTATCTACTAAAAAAAATTTTTTGTCAATAATTCCTATCAAAAAAGCGAAAATTTAATTTCGCTTTTATTTATAATTAATCATTTTTGTATCAAATTTATTTATCATTTTTGCACAGCTTACCAGTTCTTTTGACATTTTAGGATTTACATCATTTTTTGTTTTATATTTCACTTTATGTTCAAAGCTTGCCCAAAAGTCCATTGCTAGTGTTCTTATTTGAATTTCACATTTTACATATATTGTTTTTTGTGTTAGTTTTACTGGTACTTCTACAATCATATGATAACTTGAATATCCACTTTCTTTTGGATTTGTTACATAATCTTTTTCTTTTATTATATGTATGTCTGGTATTTGTTTTACTAAATCTCTAATAAAAAATATATCATCTTTTAGTGTACATACAATTCTTATTCCTGCAATGTCATTTATTTTTTCTATTAAATTTAAATATGTTTTGTCATATTTTTTCTTTTCCATTTTCTTTACAATACTTTTTGGTTCTTTTATTCTTGTGTCTATATGGTCTATTAAATCATAATTATATATTAATTTGAATTCATCTTTTATTATATTCATTTGTAATTCTAATTGCTTTAATGCTGACTTGTAAAAAAACATTAATTTTTCAAATGGTTCTTCTTTCACATCTAGTTTTTCATTTTGGTTTTCTATACATTTTTCTATTATCATTAAATCATTTTCTCTCATAAATTCCTCCATTTTAGTTATATTCATTTGTGTTACATATATAACTTAACTTCTGTTTTCATGATATGATTTTATCCATATTTTGTTGCCAAATTATTTCTTATTTGTGTTCTTGATGTGAATTAATTCTTATATTTTTATTAACTTAAAATCTAGTCCGTCTGCACTTACTAATTTTAATTCTATTCCTTGTATCTTTCCTTCAATTGCATCATGTATTGAATTTCCATGTAAATGTCCATAATAACATCTTTTTACATTATATTTTTTCATTAATTCTATAAATTTCATTTCTTCTTCTGATAAAACTTTGTTTTTTGTAATTGGTGGATAATGCATAAATACTATTATTTCTTTGTTTTCTCCTGCTTTTTTTGCTCCATCTTGTAATGATAATTCTAATCTTCCTAATTCTCTATTTATTAATTTTTCATCTATTTCTTCATCTACAAGACTCCAGCCTCTTGTACCACATAAAATTTTGTTTTCATATTCAAAACTATTATTATATAAAAAGTCTATATTTTGAAAATTATTTTCTTTTAGAAATTTTCTCATACTTGTAACTGTTGTCCACCAATAATCATGATTTCCTTTTAACATGATTTTCTTTCCTGGTAAACTGTTTAAATATTCAAAATCTGGTATTGTGTCTTCAATATATGTTGCCCATGAAAAATCTCCTGGTAATACTACCAAATCTTTTTCTTTTACTTTTTCATTCCAATCTTTTTTTATTTTTTCTTCGTGTTTTGTCCAATTATCTCCAAATATATCCATTGGTTTTGGATTTTTGAATGATAAATGTAAATCGGCAATTACGAATATTGACATTCTTTTATTTTCCCTTCTAAAGTTTCTTTTTGAAACTGTAATTATTCACCTATTTTTAAATTTGGAACTGCATTAAGTGTATTGTCTGATATATCTCCATGTAAATATCTATAATATCCAGCTGACCCTATCATTGCTGCATTGTCTGTACATAGCTTTAAATCTGGTTTATATATTTGTACATTTAATTTTTGACCTAATTTTTCGAATTCTTCTCTTATATGTGTATTGGCAGATACTCCCCCTGCTAATACTACTTTTTTTATTCCTGTTTGTTTTATTGCTTTTTCTATATTTTCTGTTAACACTTCTGTTACAGCTTTTTCAAAGCTCATACATAAATCTGATTTGTTTACTTCTGGATTTTTGTGATGTAAATTTATTACTGCTGTTTTTATTCCACTAAAACTAAAGTCTAAATTTTCAAAATGTGTTTTTGGAAAATTGATTGTTGCTTTTCCTTGCTCAGCTAATTTATCAATTTTGGGTCCTCCTGGATATGTTAATCCAATTACTCTTGCAACTTTGTCAAATGCTTCTCCAATTGCATCATCTCTTGTTCTTCCCAATACTTCCATATCACAATAATCTTTTACATATACAATTTGTGTATTTCCTCCAGATGTTAACATACATAAAAATGGTGGTTCTAAGTCTGGATGTGTTATATAATTAGCTGATATATGTCCTTCTAGGTGGTTTACTCCTACAAGTGGTTTGTTTAATGCATATGCTAAACCTCTTCCATATGAAACTCCTACTAATAATGCTCCTACTAAACCTGGTCCATATGTTGGTGCTATTACATCTATATCTTCTAATTTTACATTTGCTTGTTCTAATGCTAATTTTGTTACTCTTGAAATTGCTTCTATATGATTTCTTGATGCAATTTCTGGTACAACTCCTCCAAATTGTTCATGTATTTTTATTTGTGTATCTATTACATTTGACAAAACCTCTCTGCCGTTTTTTACAACGGCTACAGAGGTTTCATCACAGCTTGATTCTATTCCTAATACTAATGTTTCTTTCAATTTTGTTCTGTCCTTTCATTTTCTATTAGTTAATCTATGCTAATCCAAATATTTTTAATGCTATTCCTAATATTGCACTTGTCATTTTACTTATTAATGGTGAAATCATATTTCCTGCAATTCCTGATATCCATATAACTAAAAATATTATATAAAATATTCTTTCATTTTCTATAAACCATGTTTTTGCTCCTCTTGGCAATATTGGAAGAAATATTTTTGATCCGTCTAGTGGTGGTAATGGTATTAAATTAAATACTCCAAGTCCTATATTCATTGTTATTATATATGCAACCATTGCCATTATAACACTTCCTACAGTTGTTGATATAAATGTTATTTTAGCAAATTTTATTATTGCACAATATATTAGTGCAAATATTAATGCTGTTATAAAATTCATTAATGGTCCTGCAAATGATACTATTGCATCTGCTTTTTCTACTGATATGTTTCTATTATAATTTCTTGGGTCTATTTCTACTGGTTTTCCCCATCCGATATGTGCAAATAATAACATTGCTATTCCTAATGGATCTATATGATCAAATGGGTTTAAGCTTAATCTTCCTTGTCTTACTGGTGTGTCATCTCCTAATTTATATGCTGCAAATGCATGTCCAAATTCATGAACTGTTATTGCTATTAATACTGCTGGAACTGATAATAATAAATCTATTATTCCGTCTGTTCCATAACTAAATAATGATATTATTACTAATATTCCTGCTACTATATATAGTGTTTTCTTGTCTATACCATATCCAAACATAAATCTTTCTCCTATCTTACTTTTTTACTTTATATAATATATCATATTTGATTTTAAATTTCAATTGAATTGTATAAATTTACAAAAGAGACACACTTCATATAAAGTGTGTCCCTAATTTATATTAATTTAATGGTTTCATTGTTGGGAATAATAATACATCTCTAATTGATGCTGAATCTGTTAATAACATAACTAATCTATCAATTCCTATTCCTAATCCTCCTGTTGGTGCCATACCGTATTCAAGAGCGTTAATATAGTCTTCATCCATCATTCCTGCTTCATCGTCTCCATTTTCTCTTGCTGCAATTTCATCTTTGAATCTTTCATATTGGTCTATTGGATCATTTAATTCTGAGAATGCGTTTCCATATTCTCTACCATCTATAAATATTTCAAATCTTTCTGTTAATCTTGGATCTTTTGGTGATTTTTTAGCTAATGGTGATATTTCTACTGGATAGTCATATACAAATGTTGGTTGTACAATAGTTTTTTCAACATATTCATCAAAGAATAAACTGATGATATTTCCTCTTTTTTCTTTTCCTGCTGGAATTTCAATTTTTCTTTCTTTTGCTAATGCTACAGCTTCTTCGTCTGTATTTATTTCATTAAAATCTACTCCACAAGCTTCTTTTATAGCATCTATCATTGTGATTCTTTTCCATTCTCCACCTAAGTCTATTTCTTTTCCTTGATATGTTATTTTTGTTGTTCCACATACTTTCATTGCACATTTTTTGAATATTTCTTCTGTTATATCCATCATGTCATGATAATTTTCATATGCTGAATATAATTCTATTGATGTAAATTCTGGGTTGTGTCTAATATCCATTCCTTCATTTCTGAATATTCTTCCCATTTCATATACTTTATCATATCCACCTACAATTAATCTTTTTAAGTTTAATTCTGTTGCTATTCTTAAATACATATCTATATCTAATGTATTATGATGTGTTATGAATGGTCTTGCTGTTGCTCCACCTGATATTGTATTTAATATTGGTGTTTCAACTTCTAGATATCCTTTTTCATCTAATATTCTTCTTATTTCTGCTATAATTTGACTTCTTTTTCTGAATGTTTCTTTTACTTCTGGATTCATTATTAAGTCAACATATCTTTGTCTATATCTTAAATCTACATCTTTTAGTCCATGGAATTTTTCTGGTAATGGTCTTAATGATTTTGAAAGTAATACTACTTCTTTAGCATGTACAGATATTTCTTCTGTTCTTGTTTTAAATACAAATCCTGTTATTCCAATTATATCTCCAATATCAAATGTTTTGAATGCTTTATAACTTTCTTCTCCTAAATCATTTATACTTACATAACTTTGAATTTTTTCATCACTATCTAATATTGTGCAGAATGATGCTTTTCCCATTATTCTTTTTGCTATTATTCTTCCTGCTACAGATACGTCTTTTTGTTCAAATTTTTCGTAGTTTGCTTTTATTTCTCCTGCTGAGTTTGTTCTATTATATTTTGTTATTTCAAATGGGTTTTTTCCTTGTTCTTGTAATTCTTTTAATTTATCTTTTCTTATTTGTATTAAGTGGTTTTCATCTACTTCTATTTCTTGATTTTGATTATTTTGATTTTCTTGCATTTTACCGATTTTCCTTTCTATTTACCTTTATCTCTGATTTCTCAGTTTATCTCAATTTATTTATTACGTACATTATTATAATGTATTTTGTGTTAAAAATCAAGCTTTATGAAAAAAACAATTCTATCTTTTTGTAATAGTATTGATTTTATTATGAATATATATTATAATGCATTTGAAAATGCTTTCATAGCTCAGTAGGTAGAGTGCAGCCTTGGTAAGGCTGAGGTCACGGGTTCGATTCCCGTTGTAAGCTCCATTTGAAATCAACTTACGGACTTAAAAGTTTGTGAGTTTTTATTTTATATAAAACTTTAAAAGTTCTCTTTCTAGAAAGGAGGACTTTTTTCATGCTTGAATTTAAAGTAATTGAAAATCTAAAACCTAATAAAGATTTAACCAACATCTTAAAAAACTTTGAATATACAGTTAAATTAGGACAAATAAAAACTATCTTGCACACCAACCTACAAGTAGTAATACCTACTGAATACCAAATTACATATCCTACTATTCTTACAATACTTGAATACCAAGTTAATGAAATATCAAATAAGCCATTTTATATTAAAGAGCATAATCAAAAATATAATATTAAAGAAATTGCACATTTTTTGAAAAAATTTTAATTTTAGACTATACTTTTTGCTTATTTGTGAGGAAACATATAGAGAAATATATTAAATCTGACTTCGTAAAAGTTCCTTTGAGTGAGGAAACTAATGAAGAATGTTAAAATTTTTAATTTAGTGTCTGCTATTTTTAGTTTGAGTGAGGAAACATATGAGAGGTATTTTAATATTTCTCGAAATTTAATGAAAGGAGGAAAACTATGAGATGTAGTGTTTATGTAAGAGTATCTACTGACGACCAAAGAGATAATGGTTATTCTATTGATTCACAACTTAGAATGATTAAAGAATATTGTGAAAAGAATGAATATGATATTGTAGATGTTTATAATGATGCAGGACATTCTGGAAAAGATTTGATGAGACCTGAAATGCAAAGATTACTTAAAGATATTAAATCAAAGAAGATTGATAAGCTAGTTGCCATTAAAGTA
>MNRO01000006.1 GCA_001915995.1 Clostridium sp. 26_21 | reverse complement strand
ACGAGTAAAACACTGAATATTGGCGAGACGGTACAGCTAACTGGAATAAAAAATCCTACTAGTGCATCAGAGGGAACACAATGGACAAGTAGTAATACAGGTGTTGCTACTGTAAGTGGATCAGGACTTGTAACTGCTAAAGCTGCAGGTACTGCAACTATTACTTTTAAGAATTCGAGTAGTACGAAGTCTGCTAGTTGTACGATAACAGTATTAAAAACTATCGGCCCTAATGACCCTAATACAGAAACAGATACAACATTTTCAACAGAATATGGTTTGATTGATATAATTTGGCTAGATAAAAATAATAATATTATATCAAACCCTAATACTCCTGTTTTATATTCTAATAATAAAAGTCTAACACCTGTAAAGTGGAATGGAGAAACAGAGGTATCAACAACAGCAAACGATTCGTCTTGGTATAATTATAGTTCTAGAAATTGGGCTAATGCAAAAACAGCAAATGGTAGTTATTTTGTATGGATACCAAGATTTGCATATAGAATAACATATTATTCTGATTCTAATTATACAAATGAAACAGGATATTATGATGGATATGGTCAATGGAAAAAATCTGGAGAATTAAGACTAAAAATAGATAGTGGAATAAAATATGTAAAATATAATAACATGAGATATATTGTACATCCTGCATTTGAGACAGACTTAGATAATGGTGGTTGGTCTAGTCAATTAGCTGGATTTTGGGTATCAAAATTTTATATGTCTAATTATGATGATAATGGTTTAATATCTTCACCTGCTATAGCATATAATTATGAAAGTAGATTTCCACTTGAAGTATCAATTGGTTTGGCTTATAGTTATTCGAGATCAGCATCATATGGATATGGAATAACAGGATTTATGGAAAGCCATATGCAAAAAAATAGTGAATATGGTGCTATGACATATTTAACACATAGCAAATTTGGAAAAAATGGAGCTAGCATTTCAGCAACTTCTGCTCTTGGTTCAAGTGGCCAAAACTCATACTTGAGTGAAACTACACATAGTTCAACTGGAAATAGATATGGAATATATGATTTAGTAGGAACAAATTACCAATATGTTGCAATATTTAATATAAGTTCAAATTATAATGCTTATAGATATGGATGGACAGGGTTAGATAATAATTCAACAAGTACTAAATACGCAACAAAGTATTATAATAATACAATGACAACTATGTCAAATTATGTTTTCTGCAAATTTAGTAAAGTCGGTGATGCAACAAAAGAAGTAAATAGAGGTGGAAATATTTCAAAAAATAGTTCAAGTGCAGTAACTAATTGGCTTGATCAAAAAGAAAAATATCTTGCAAGAGTTCCAGGTACAGGAGATGTATTTCTTATGAGAAAAGGAGACTATTATTCAATGTTTGCTGCAAGTTCATCAGATGGACACCAATTGAATTCAGCTTGGTCCCAAGGATTTAGATGTGTATTATGTCCAAATTAAAAATAAAGTCATTATATAAATAATAAAAAAATGATTAAAAAATACCAATAAAAAGACAGCTGTCTTTTTACCGGTATTTTTAATCATTTTTATTTAGAAATAGCATTAATAGTAGTGAAACCTAAATCTTTTTGCCAAAGTTGTTTTCCATTAGTATCCAATTTTTACTAAAATGAAATACTATAACTTCCATCTATATTTTTCCTGAACAATATATTTGAATTAAGACAAATTATAGGGCGAAATCCAGCTTCACAATTACCAGAATTAAGGTTTACCTGAGAAAGACCGTTTCCATTACAATATCCTACTGAAGCCATACTTGGAGCATTAGCATCAGAAGTTTCTTGAAATATCATACAATCTGCTTTACTTCTACTTGTTTTTATATATATTCCATTAAAATCTTCTACCATAGGAAGATCATATCTTGTTGATCCATTAGGATATATTATTTTATAATTATCCCAACCGTGAATCATACTCATTCTTATATGTTATTTTAGTTCCATGTGTTTGATTATAAGAGGATAGCCATATTTTCAAACTAGGAGCTCCTTGAGCATAATCTGCAAAATCATTTTTATAATATGAATTCCATAAGCTTTTATTTTTAGTCCAATAACTGTATTCATGTGAAGTTGATGTTTCAGTTGGATATCTTACAAATTCTACAGTATAATCATTATATTTATGAGTATATCCATCCATCATAGGAACATAATTTTTATGTACATAATCATCAACAATTAAATAAACATTTGTACCATCTGCATAGAAAATTCTATATTTTATTCCATTATCATTTGGTCCATGATAATTTGAAACTAGTTTTCCATAAAATGATGAATTTATTTCAGAAGAACTATATTTTTTAATTACTGTTATCGTACAACTAGCAGACTTCGTACTACTCGAATTCTTAAAAGTAATCGTAGCCGTACCTGCAGCTTTAGCAGTAACAAGACCTGAATTACTTACAGTAGCAACACTTGTATTACTACTTGTCCATTGTGTTCCCTCTGATGCACTAGTAGGATTTTTTATTCCAGTTAGCTGTACCGTCTCGCCAATATTCAGTGTTTTACTCGT
>MNRO01000005.1:253-2902 GCA_001915995.1 Clostridium sp. 26_21 | reverse complement strand
GGTACAGCTAACTGGAACAAAAAATCCTACTAGTGCATCAGAGGGAACACAATGGACAAGTAGTAATACAGGTGTTGCTACTGTAAGTGGATCAGGACTCGTAACTGCTAAATCAGCAGGTACGGCTACGATTACTTTTAAGAATTCGAGTAGTACGAAGTCTGCTAGTTGTACGATAACAGTTGCATCTGAAATTATTACTATAGAATATTCTAATGCATCAGGTTCTTCATGGCTTTCAGCAGATGAAATATATTTAGCTAAGTATGATAGTAATGGAAATTTAAAGTCTAATAAAAAAATAACATCAAAAGGCTTATTTACTTATGGGTTACTTACTTATGATGACTGTTTTATTTCAGGAGGTTCTTATCTAAGAATCACAAAATATAATTCTGATGGAAATGAAATATGGCACAATCAATTTTCAGTTGGTTCTATTGATGAATTTGTAACTATTACAGTAACAGATGATAATTATATTTTTGCTGGTGGTAGCTATGAATATTTATATAAGTTTGATAGTAATGGAAATATTATCTGGAAAAATAAATTCTCTATTGCAAATGGAGATACTATAGATACAATTAAAATATCTCCAGATAGAAATAATATATTTTTTTCATCAAGCTATGCCAAAATTGTAAAATTAAATAGCAATGGTAATAAAATATGGAGTAAACAATTAGATATTGCCAACAGTAGTTATGCTTCTTTATATGATATTTCTTATGATAATAGTACTTATATTAGAGTAAATAATGGAAAATATTTAAGAAAATATGATAGTAATGGAAATTTAAGTTGGAGCAAAGATATTTCAGGAAATATAAAAGTGGCTCCAGATAATAGTTTTTTTGCAATAACTACAAATCAATTAAATAAATATGATAGTAATGGTAACTTAAAATGGAGCAAAAAATTCTCAGGTTCTATTATACCTATAAAGATATACTTAAATAATATTTTTCTTGCGATAAGAGTTGATGATGCAGGAGCATATTTAATAAAATATGATATAAATGGAAATGAAACATTTAGTAAAAATTTAAATATAAAGAATGACAATAGATTTTCATTAAAACAAATAAGAATTAAATAATTTAGTGAAAAAATATAATAAATTATAAAATAAACCTTTTTATGATAAAATAAAAAAATCATAAAAAGGTTTGTTTTGTAATACTAATTAATAATCTTATTGTAAACGAATAATTGTTTAAATGTTTTCATAAGACTTTTTATACAAAATCCAATTACTACTTATTAAATTTTATAATATATCTATTATAATCATTTCCAACAATTATATTTCTATCTATTAATAAATACAAGATTGTAATATATATGCCAACAATAGTGGATTAGAACAAAATCAAATTCACTATTGTTACTTATATTAATTTTTTGTATATATTTTAATCATCATCATCGTCTTCTATTTTTTTGTGACTAGAAGATTTAAGTAAAGATGTTATATCATAATAAGTATCATTCCAAAGTGCTCGTCCAGGGGTACGTATATCCCATATCAAATTTCCGTTATTATTATATTTCAACAAATATCCACTTACAGTTCCTGCTATAATATTTCCATCTGATGATATAGTTATACCATTTATATCATAATAAGTATCATTCCAAAGTGCTCGTCCAGGGGTACGTATATCCCATATTAAATTTCCACTATTATTATATTTCAATATATAACCGCTAGATGTTCCGGCTATAATATTTCCGTCTGACGAAGTCGCTACAGTATTTACATCATAATAAGTATCATTCCAAAGTGCTCGTCCGGGTGTACGTATATCCCACACTAAATTACCACTGTTATTATATTTTAATAAGTATCCTTCTACTGTTCCTGTTATAATATTTCCATCTGATGATATAGTTATACAATTTATATCATAGTAAGTATCATTCCAAAGTGCTCGTCCAGGAGTACGTACATCCCATACTAAGTTACCACTATTGTTATATTTTAATAAATATCCTCCTACTGTTCCTACTATAATATTTCCATCTGATGAAGTTGCTATAGCATTTATATCGTAATAAGTATCATTCCAAAGTGCTCGTCCAGGAGTACGTATATCCCATACTAAGTTACCGCTATTGTTATATTTTAATAAATATCCTCCTACTGTTCCTACTATAATGTTTCCATCTGATGATATAATTATACAATTTACATCATAATAAGTATCATTCCAAAGTGCTCGTCCAGGAGTACGTATATCCCATAATAAATTTCCATTATTATCATATTTTAGTAAATATCCTCCTGCTGTTCCTACTATAATGTTTCCATCTGATGAAGTTACTATAGAATTTGCAGTATAATAAGTATCATTCCAAAGTGCTTTTCCAGGGGTACGTATATCCCATATTATATTACCACTATTATTATATTTTAATAAGTACCCTCCAGTTGTTCCTACTACTAAGTTTCCATCAACTACTGTTACTTTGCAACTAGCAGACTTCGTACTACTCGAATTCTTAAAAGTAATCGTAGCCGTACCTGCTGATTTAGCAGTTACAAGTCCTGATCCACTTACAGTAGCAACACCTGTATTACTACTTGTCCATTGTGTTCCCTCTGATGCACTAGTAGGATTTTTTGTTCCAGTTAGCTGTACC
>MNRO01000005.1:0-241 GCA_001915995.1 Clostridium sp. 26_21 | reverse complement strand
CTTACAGACAAGCTGATTATAGAAGTTGAAACTCCTACTGAACATTGCGCAGTATATCCATTTTGTGTAGATTACTTTTTTATTGCCTGCAACACGCTTATATCATGATTTATAAGACTTTACTAAAAAAATAAAGCACTTCAAATGAAGTGCTACTTTTTTATATTTCTTCAACAAAAATTTTATCTTTTATTACAACAATTGAGTAACTTTTTACTTTAGGCAGCATTATTATTTCTTC
>MNRO01000012.1:4352-40277 GCA_001915995.1 Clostridium sp. 26_21 | reverse complement strand
CTCACTACCTTGGTTTCCATTTTGATTTCCATTTCCATTATTTTTATTATTGTTGTTTCCACTTGTTGGGTCTTTGTGTACAACTCCATTTTGATCTATAATGTAAATATTTTCTGATTCTTTAAATTTAACAATAAATTCATCTTTTGTTAAGTCTACATTTTCACCTTCAACTTCTTCTCCTGGCTCATATATTGTATATTCAAATTGATTAGAAGAATCTGTTTCTTCTCCAATGTACTGTTTTAGGTATTTATCAATTAAATTTTTTCCGTTATTACTTGTTAGTGTTCCAGTTTTATTATCTTCATCCCCTGTTGCTTGAGCTGCAGCCCATTCTACTGCTTCTTTTTCTTCACTTGCATTTTTACTTTGGTTAGCATTATGTGTTTGATTTATTATTCCTGTATCACCTCTTAGCATTTGTATTGATATGCCTGCCAAAATCATTAAAACTATTATAGTTACAACTAACGCAATTAGTGAAATACCTTTATCTTTTTTAACACTCATATAACCCCCTCCTTTGTAAAATCTTTTAAATATATTATAGCATTTTTCATTTATTATTGTAAATATTTATTACAATATTTTTTATGAAAAAAAAGAAGTTTAACACAATTTTAAATTGTATTAAACTTCTTGATGATTATTCTATAATTTTATTTTCAACTTCATTTTGAACTTTTTCAATAAATTCGTCAATTGTCATCTCACCTAAATTAGCTCCATTTTTTCTTGCACGAACAGTTATAACTTGTTTATTTTGTTCATTTGCACCTATAACTAACATATATGGAACTTTTTCAAGTTGAGCTTTTCTGATTTTATATCCAATTTTTTCATTTGAATCATCTAATTCAACTCTTATTCTTTTAGCTCTTAATTTTGCTTTTAATTTTACTCCATAATCAATTTGAGCATCTGTAATTGGTAATATTTTTACTTGTATAGGTGATAACCATAATGGGAATGCACCTTTTGTTTCTTCAATTAAGAATGATATAAATCTATCAGAAGATCCAAGTATAGCTCTATGTATTACTACAGGTCTATGTTCTTTATTGTCTTCACCAACATATGTTAAATCAAATCTTTCTGGTAATGCAAAATCTAATTGACATGTTGGTATTGTAACATCATGATTTAATGCTGTTTTTATTTGAATATCAATCTTTGGTCCATAGAATGCTGCTTCTCCTTCTGCTTCATAGAAGTCTATATTCATTTCTTTTAATATCGCTCTTAATTGTGATTCTGCTGTTTCCCACATTTCATCATTATCTATATATTTCGCTTTATTATTTTTATCTCTTAATGATAATCTGTATTTAAATGAATTTTCTGAAAATCCGAAGTCTTTTTGATATACTTCTTTTATTAATTTTAATACATTTCCTACTTCTTCTTTTATTTGATCTGGTCTTACAAATAAGTGTGCATCATTTTGACACATTTGTCTAACTCTTTCAAGTCCACAAACAGCTCCACTATTTTCATATCTAAAATCATTAGCTAATTCACCTATTTTAATTGGTAAATCTTTGTATGAACGTTGTTTACTCTTATATACTAACATATGATGTGGACAGTTCATTGGTCTTAATACCATTTCTTCATTATCTAATTTCATTGCTGGAAACATGTCATCTTTATAATGATCCCAATGTCCACTTGTTTTATATAATTGAACATTTGCAAGTGATGGTGTATATACATGACTATATCCTAAATCTATTTCTTTATCTTGTATATATCTTTCTAATATTCTTCTTATTGTTGCTCCATTTGGCAAATACATTGGAAGTCCTGAACCAACTAATTCGTGTGTCATAAATAATTCAAGTTCTTTTCCAATTTTTCTATGATCTCTTTGTTTTGCTTCTTCTAATAATTTTAGATGTTCTTCAAGTTGACTTGCTTTTAAGAATGATACTCCATATATTCTTTGCATTGAGTCATTTTCTTGATTTCCTTTCCAATATGCAGCAGATGTTGTTAATAATTTTATTGCTTTTATTTTTCCTGTTCTATTTATATGTGGTCCAGCACATAAATCTATAAATTCTCCTTGTTTAAAGAATGATATTGTTTCACCTTCTTGAAGTTCTTTTATTAATTGAACTTTATATGGTTCTTCTTTTTCTTCCATTAATTTAATTGCTTCTTCTCTTGATAATACACTTCTTTCTAATGGTAAATCTTCTTTAACTATTTTTTTCATCTCTTCTTCTATTTTAGCTATATCTTCTTCTGTGAATGGCTTTTCTACTCTAAAATCATAGTAAAATCCATTTTCAATTGCTGGCCCTATTCCTAATTTTGTACTTGGATATAATCTTTTTACTGCTTGTGCTAATATATGTGATGTTGTATGCCATATTGTCTTTTGTAATTCTTCATTTCCTTCTTCCATATCTAAAATTTGTCCATCTTTTTGTATTGTTCTAATCATAATTATACCTCCCTATATTTTGGATTTACCTTATTTTATAAATAAAAAAGCACTCCTATAGATATTTCTACCTATAGGAGTGCTTATATTACACGGTTCCATCCTATTTTTAACTTACTCATAGATTATAACGTATCTTATACGTCTAACTTATTCGTTAGAAAGCTAAAGAGTTAGTTTTTCAAATATGTTTTCCACAATTAGTTCTCAGCCTGTGACTAATTTTCTCTGTTGACAACCTTTATTTTACTTTTTCTCTTAATCTTAAATATCACTATTCTTTTTTATTACTACAAATGAACTAATTCCTACAACTGCTAATGCTACTATTGCAACAATTGCTCCTGTATTATCTTCTATACCTGTATGTGGTAATGTTGTACTTGTTGTTTTTGCAGATGTTGTTTTTGTTGTTTTTGTTGTTAAATCTAATGTTGTTTTTGTAGTTGTTGTTTGTGTTGTAGTTTGTGTTGTTGTAGATGTAGATGTTGATTCTGATGGATTTAAATTTCCTGGTGTTAATATATCAAAATCATCTGCATATACTATATTTGAAATTGCTAAAGCAATCATTAAAATTCCTATTACTAATGTTAATTTAAAAAATCTTTTCATATTATTTACCTCTTCTATTTATTATTTAATAACTCATTTATATTTATACCATATTATTTTTAAAATTTCAATACATTTTTAAATTTTTTTTTTTATTTTTTACAACTTTTTTTATAATCTAACATATTACTGGTTTTGAAGGATATTTTTTGTAATTTCTTCAAATTTTTCCTCTTCTTTTGTTAATTCAATTTTTAGTAAACTTTTTTCAAAATTAGATTTTAAATTATTTAATTCTACATAATGTTTTAACTCATCTGCAACCATCTTTCCTGTATTGATTAATTCCACTTCATATTTTAATTCATCTCTTATTACTTGTTCATATATCGGAAAATGTGTACATCCTAAAATAATTTTATTTATTTTCTTTTCCTTAAATGGTTTCATATATTCTTTAATTGCCTTTCTTCCTTCTTCACCTGTTGCTCTTCCTTCTTCAGCAATCGTTGCAAGCATTGGACAAGCTTTATTTATTACTTCTATATTTTGAATTTTTTCTTTTAATTTATTTTCCCATGCCCCATTTCTAATAGTTCCTTCTGTTGCAATTACTCCAATTTTATTATAATTTTTATTTTTCACATACTCTACTGTTGGTTCAATAATTCCCATTATTGGTATCTCAAATTTATTCTGCAATATTTCTATTGCTTGACTTGTTGCAGTTCCACAAGCTATTACTATTATTTTTACATTTTTCTTTATTAAATATTCTACATTTTGAATTGCAAATTTTATTATTTCTTCTTTATTTTTATTTCCATATGGAAAATTTTTTGTATCTCCTAAATATATTAGATGTTCATTTGGCAATCTTTTTTGAATCTCTTTTAATACTGTTATTCCTCCAACTCCAGAATCGAAAATTCCTATTGGTCTATTATCCATTTTCTTTTTCCTCTCTAATTATTTTGTAACTATATTATTATATAATATATTTATGTTTTTGACTAGTTCTTATTGTCAATTATTTTATTTTTTTCATATTATACATTAATAGGCTTTGCCTAAATTTTATTAAAGGAGTTTATTTATGGAAATAGATGAAAGAAAACCAGAGCCAATGTGCCCTATTGTTGATATTGATGGATTTATTGCTGATGGAAAACAATTTGATTTAGATATTACTTTAGCAAATGATCATAGAGATGTTATTTATGGTATTGTTAGAGATTGTTTTAAAGAGCCTGTAAGAGATGCTGTTGTTAAATTAGTTGAAATAGACTATAAATGTGGTAAAAAAGATTTAAAACCTGTTTCTCATACATTTACAGATGAAGATGGTGAATTTGTTTTTGGTCCTCTTTGCCCTGGCAAAAAATATGCTGTACAAATTTGGGCTAATCAAGTAAAACACATAAAAATTTGTGCAAAATGTCATCATGAAGGAAAATGCTTAAAAGGTGTTGATTTAGATTGTGATAAAAAAGATTTTCCACATTGTGATAGATGTTTAAAAGATGAATTAGAGGTATCTGACTCTGAATAATTTTTGAGGTTACTTTTGTAACCTCTGTTTAATTTTATGAATTTTGTTCATAATTATTTTATGGAGGTCTATATATGAAAAAAAAATCTCATTTGTTTAGAAATATTTTATTATTCATAATTTCAGCTATCTTTCTATTAAGTTTTTCTTATTATATATATACTACATATAGTAATATTGAAATGTCATCAGAATATGATATCTCAAAAATTAGTACTTCTAGTAATTCGGTTTCAACTACTACAAATTTAGACATTTCAAATATGTTAGAAGATGTTTCTAATTGTGTTGTTGGTATATCAAAAATAAAATCCCATTCTACATCTATTTTTTCACCAAGTTCTTTAAATGATTTAGGGATTGGTACTGGAATAATTGTTTCAAATACTGGATATATTTTAAGCAATTGTCATGTTACTGGCGAAAAATTTAGTACATGTTATGTTACATTAGAAAATGGTAACACATATGATGCAACTGTTTTGTGGTGTAATTCAGAGTTAGATTTATCTGTTTCAAAAATAAATGCCTCTAATCTAAATTATGTAAAATTCGGAGACTCTTCCAAAATTAAATCTGGTGAAAATGTTTATGCCATTGGTAACCCTATTGGATATGAATTTAGAAGGACTATAACATCTGGAATAATTAGTGCTATAAATAGAACTATAAAAATTGAAGAAAATAATTCTGTATCATATATGACTGATTTGATTCAGACTGATGCTTCTATTAACCCTGGAAATAGTGGTGGTCCTTTAATTCTTTCTAGTGGAGAAGTTATTGGTATAAATAGTGTAAAAATTACATCTGCAGAAGGTATTGGTTTTGCAGTTCCTATTAATGTTGTAAAACCTGTAATTGAAAAAATTGTATCAACTGGAGCTTTTGATGAGGCTTATCTGGGAATTTATGCTTATGATAAAGAAACTACTCCATATTTTTCTTCTACAAATGTTCCAAATGGAATTTATATAGCACATATTAATGAAGATAGTCCTGCTTATTCTAGTGGAATAAAGATTGGAGACATTATTACTTCTATTGATGATAAGACTTTTAATAATATGATTGACTTAAGAGAATATATTTTTACTAAAAGCCCTGGTGATAATATTACTATTAATATTAGTAGAGGTTATATAACTAAATCTTTTAATATTACATTATCAAAAAAGTAGGCTTCCGCCTACTTTTTAGTTCTTTATTTCTAATAATTTTTCTTTCAATTTGTTTTCAATTTCTTCAAGTTGAACTTCTGCCTCTTGTCTCTTTACTCTTCCATTTTCGTGAATTTCTATAACTTTATCTAATGTATCTATTATATCTTGATTTGTTTTTTGTAATGTTTGAACATCTACAACAGCTTTTTCAGATTCTTCTGCAATTTCAATTGTTCCTTGTTTTAATAATTCACTATTTTTTGTAAGCATATCATTTGTCATTTGTGTAACTTGTTTTTGTGCTCCTAATGCATTTCTTGCATTTGTTATTCCTAATGCTATAACAATTTGATTTTTCCAAAGTGGAATTGTATTTATTAATGAACTTTGTATTTTTTCAACTAATTCACTATCATTGTTTTGAATTAATCTGATTTGTGGTGCCATTTGAATTGATATAATTCTTGTTGTTTTTAAATCATATATTCTTTTTTCAAATCTATTTATTATTGCTACCATATCATTTACAGCTTGTGCGTCTGTTTGTTCTTTTGTTTCTTCTGCTATTTTTTGTAATTCTGGTAATGTAACTGTTTTTAATTCTTCTAATTTCTTTTCACCAGCAATTATATATAATGATAATTCTTTAAAATATTGTAAATTTTTATCATACATTGTATCAAATATTGCAATATCTTTCATCATTTGAAGTTTATGTGTTTCTAATGATTTTTCTATTTTAGCTATATTATTTTCTACTTTGTCATATTTTGCTATTAATTTTTCAACTTGTTTTTTTGCAGAATTGAATATTCCTAATATTCCCTTTTTCTCTTCAACTGGAACATCTGCATTAAATTCTTTTATTTCTGTTACTAATCCTGATAGTAAATCTCCAACTTCTCCAGAACTTTTTGTTCTAACATCATTTAAAACACTGTCTGAGAATTTTGATATATTGCTTTGTGCACTTGAACCAAATTGTAATATTTGTGCAGTATTTTTCACATCAACTTTACTAATAAATTCATCTATTGCAGATTTTTCCTCTGGTGTTAAAGCATCATAATTTAATGATTTTTCTACAACAGCTTCATCAACTTTTTTATTTGTTTGTAATGCTAATTCAATATCTTTTGTATCTACATTTTTAGCAACTTCTAATTTTATTTCTTCTTCCATTTTATTTTCTCCAATCTTTTTTTATAATATATTTAAAATTTTATAAACTATTTATTTCCTAAATATGAAATTAATTGTTCATATACATTCATTTTTAGGCTTGATACTGTACTTATTATGCTTTGTGGTATTCCTTTTACATTAACTTGTGTTACATCATAATTTCCACCTGTTACACCAGTTCTAAATCCATATTTTGACCATGCTATTTGTTGTATCTCTTTATCTTCATATGCTTCATAATACTCATCTCCAGCTTCATCAAATGATGCTATACAATGTGAATTCCATATTGTTGGAGTTGGATATAATATTCTCATTTTGTCTTTTACCTGTTCCCATCCATCTGGATTTGAATTTGCAAAATCTATTACACTTTTTTCATAATCAACAATCATTGGCTTTCCTCCAACTCCTGTTTTTAAGTATAATTCAAATAAATCTGCAGGTGTATTGTTCATATATCCTGATTTTGTGTAAAATTCTTTTAGTTTTGGTAAATTTTCTGCAACTGCTTCATCTGTTATTTCTCCATCACACATAATTGAAAGTAATAACCCATAATATGTTGCACCAGGTGATGATGTAACTGGATCTGTTGAGTCTATATTTATACTTCCATATAACATATCTACTCCAATGTCTTTCCATTTTTTTCCTTCAAGTATATATGATATTAATTTTGGCATATCTGTTATATAATATACCCCATCTTTTTCTGTTACTATTTTTTGTTCTATTAATGCATCTACAACTGTATCCCAACTATATATTACAATTGGAGTATTTAATGTTAATCCACCTTTTTGAACTGTATATCTTGCTGATTCTCCTTTTGTTGTATCTGGTGCTAATTTATAATAATCATAAAATCTTTGATCAGAACAGAACATTACATCATATTTTGTTCCATCTTCTCTTACTAATGGATTTTTAATTAGTTTTCCATTACTCCATGAATCATATATAACATTTAGTCCATATTTCTTTTTCATTATTTTATTGACTTCTTCATCTGCTAAGAAATTTTCTTTTCCTCCACCTGTTGCAACATATACTGTTTTTAAATTTGATTCTATAATTGATTCTCCATTTGTTGAAAAGAATTTTATTCCTATTATGATTAAGACTAATATTACTAAAATTCCAAGTCCTATCCAGACTTCTTTTCTTCCTTTCATATTTTTTATCTTCCTTTCTTTAGGCTTTAATTATCTATATTTAAACTTACTTCCTATTTTTTAATATTTATATCTCCTAAAAATCCATCAGATTTTAACATTTCTTCAAATACTTTTAATTCTGCATCTGTATCTATAATCTCTGCTTGATACATATTATTTAATTGTTCATGAAAAGCTTCTTTTATTTTTGCAATCATATCTCTTACTGATTTCATAAATTTTTGACTTTCTTCTGAATTTAATCTTTGATTTTCAATTTCATCATATCTTTGCAATATTTTTATTGTTACTGGTAAGTAATAATTTATAAAATTATTTACTTGTGATAGTTTTCCTGGATTTTTTGATAAAGTATCAATTATCTTATTTGATGTATTACAAATATCTTGGACATTTGCAATTAATTCTCTGTCTTCTAATTGTTTTGAAATATCAAAAATTTGCGTTGTTTGTGATTTTGCATTTTTTAGTATTTCATATAAATTAGTATTTTTAGTTGAATAATCAATTTTACTTCTATCTTTAAATATTAAGGTTCCAGCTCCATATGCCACTGCACTTATTGCTAATGATGGTACTAATTGAACTCCAAGAGCTAAATATGGTACTGCAAAAAATGTTCCCCCTAATATTGCTGAAAAAATATATCCTTTTTTCATTCTGTTTTCCTTTCTTACTAGTTATATCCCCTTACTTGCTTAAATGCCTCTAATAAATTTGTTCTTCCATCAAATACTTTTGCATTTGTTAAATTTGCTATATCTTCTAATTGTGTTTCATCAGCATCTCCAAACATTATACTAAATATTGGTATATCTTTGTTTATTTGTTTATATACTGATTGAAGTTGATTTAACCTATTATAATTTGATTCACCATCTGTCATTAATACTACTGATGTATTATACTTTTCTAAGTCTTCTTTATTTAATATATTTAATCCTTCAATTGCTGGTATATAGATATCTGTTCCTCCATTTACATCTGTTGATGTTATTTGATTTAGTAATTCTTCTGTTTTAGTTCCATCTTCTGTTGTATATTCTCCAAGTATTTCATGATTAAATGGTATTATTGTTATTTTGTCTTTATTTGAAAATTGTAATAAATCTTTTGAGGCTTCTTCTTCATTTAAGATATATTGCATTGCTTCTATTAATTGTTTGCTTCCACTTCCATACATACTTCCTGAATAATCTAAACAAAATACAATATTTATTGGTTTTCTTAATTCTGTTTGATATATTCCTAGTGCTGTTTTTATTACTGCTGTACTTGGATATTTTACTGGCACAATATATTTTGTTGTATCTATTCCCCAGTTTGGATTAAATACTGTTTTATCTGCATTTTCATTTATTCCACCAAACCAAACTCTTCTTCCTGTTTTTACTAATTCAGCTTGTCCTTCATTACTTAATATATAATTTTGTATTTTTTTAAATTCTTCTAATTTAGTATCATCTTTATTGTCTATATATGCAAATGGTGAATCTGATATTGAAACTCCATCTTTAGTATATATTGCATATAATGTTTCTTCTCCTTTTTGTTCTAACTGTTTATTCATATTTATTAATGATGTTTCATAAGTTATTAATGCTTCATAATCACCTTTTAAAAACATTTCTTGTAAAAATTCATCATCTCCTGATGATCTTTTTACTCCTGAATATAATTGAATTAACTGATCTTTTAATTCTTCATTTTGTAAGTTTTCTTCTGTTAATATTTCGGGATTTCCCGCAAGTGTTGTTAAAAATCCTAAATATGCTGTTGCTCCTGTATTTGTTTGAGTTGGTGATGACATATTGAATTTTAGTTTTCCTTGGTTTATTGCCTCTAATATGTCTTTCATATAAACATCTTTTCCTATAAATCCTAATTCTTCAGCTTTTGATTTTTTTATTCCAAATACTACTGGATTTATACTTGTTGATTTTGAATTTGATGTTTTTATTTTGCTATCTAGCATATATAACCATATTGAGTTTGAACACCATACTGCATCATATTTTTCACCATTATTAAGTTTTGACATTATTTCAATTGTTCCTGCATAATCTATGCTTACATCTATATTATTCTTTTTGGCATAGTTTTGTACGATTTCTTCTATATCTTTGTTTTCTGTACTTGATATTATTTTAAATGTATTATCTGAATTGTTTTTTTCTGTGTCTTTTATTATTGTTTTTACATCATTTCCTAGGCCTTCAATTAAACATACTAAAATAATAAAAATTGCAAAGATAGAAATCATAGATTTCTTTTGTTTTTTCTCCATTTTTTCTCCCCTTTCTTATATATATAACTTTATCATTAATCTCTTAATTTTTCAATAGAAAAAAAAAGAATGAGTGAGTAAAATCTACAAAAACTTTTACTCACTCATTTTAGATTTTATTTTAATCTATTTTTAAAAAACTTTGCAATCTGATTACCCAAACATAATATTGCACAAGCAACTCCAAATCCTAACAAAATATCAATTAATGAACTTCCTGTTGTAATATACCATACTCTTGGAAAAATATTTATGAAAGCTAATGCAAGCACAAAACAAATCTGATTGCATACATCTTTATCTGAAAGAATAACTGACCAAAAATTGTTCCTATAAAATACTTTTTCATCTGTTAATTCTATTTTTTGTGCAGCTTTTTCGAGAACAGAGCCTACAAACAGTAATATCACTAATACCAAATAAATAATAGACATCCATATTCTAAAAATAAGTGCTAACATTATAAGCAAAATCGCAGCAATTGCCCAAATAATCATCATTCTAACAAAAAATTTTCTAACATCTTTTTCTTTACATACTTCAATAATCTTTTTTTCAAAGTTTTTCATATTGTCTCTCCTACAATATTAATTGGTGTATATTCGTACTATATATCAACTCCCAATAGGAGATAAAAAAGTTAATGTTTGTATTTTATCATTTTGCATTGATTTTGTCAATTAATCCACATGATTCTTTGCCTTCACCACAATATTTATCTGTTATACATGTTGGACCAAGACCTTTTCCAATTAATGGTGCTACATGTTTTACTTGTCTTACCATTTCTTGTGTAATAAATCTAATTTGCCATTGTGCCTTATTACAACAACGCATTCTTGAAACCCATTGTAAATTTCTAGCATTCATTGTTGTTACAACATTTAACATTTGTGCCCCAATATAAAAATATATTAAATCTTCTTCTACAATTCCTTTTTCTTTAAATTCTTCAAACATTTTTATATTTTCATTAACAGCTTTTTGATATATATCATTTGCATTTTTCTTTATTGTTTCTGGTGTTATGTAATTTTCCATATTCCATAATGGTACAAATTCTGGTATTAGCAATGGATGCATTCTATGTCTTGTTAAATGTGTTAATATTGATAATGAAATTGGAATTTGAAAACTAAAACTTACTTGTTCTAATTCTCTTTTTTCTTCTTTATGAAGAATATTTTGCATCATTTTTTCTTTTGCATGTTCATCTTTTTCTACTAATTTTTTTAGTATCTCATCAGCCATTTTCTCTGAACATTGATAATGATACATAACATTACTTTTTAGCACAACATCATCTGCATTTTGTGTATAACTTAAAAGTTCTGGCTTTTCTAATATTTTTATTTCTGGTTTTTTAATCATTTTTTCTAAATATTCAAATTGATTATCACTATTCATTTTTGAATTTTCTATACATTCTGTTAAATATGGTACTTTTTCTTTTATAATTTCATATAAGATCTTTCCAAACTCATTTAATTCCTGTATTCTACTTAATCTTCCATATATAAAAGATTCAACCATTTTTTCTAATTCTCTTGCATCTAATCCCATTATTATATTACTATGAAAACAATATGGTAATATAAATCTTGCATCTTCTACATCAATTCCTTTGTCTACTAATTCACCATATGTATTAAATAAATATTGCATATGTTTTTGGTATTTTTCTTTTAATTGTTCATTTTGTGGATGTATATTCAAATTTGAATCTCTAAATTCTGGTGTATAAAATCCAGCTGTACGAAAATCTACTTCTCTTCTAGATTTTATTGTAAATGAAGTTAATCTATTTCCAATAATTGTTTGTTCAATAATTGGTGTTACATCTGATATGGCAAATACTAAATAATCATGTTCAATAATTGATTTATGCCCCATTGAAATAATTCTTTTTATTAATTTTAAATTTTTTTCATAATCATTACAATTTTCTAAAACTTCAAAAACATTTCCTTTAAATCTTGATAATTTTCCTGCTGCAGCTACTTTTTGAATTCTTTTTTCTAGTTCTTCTTTTTCACAACTACATAATAATTCTACCTTCATTTTATACCTCTTTTTTTATAATATTTTATCTTTTTTAATATATCATAATGATTTTTTATTTTCAATAATTTTGATTTTTTTTAATTTAGGTTTTACCTTCAAATTTTTTATGCACTAATAGCATATGCGAATAGCTAAGATATATTGTAGTAATCCAGTAAAATAAAAAAGTTGAAGTAGAAAACTTTAAAAATTTTCTACTTCAACTATTAACATATAGCCTTTTTTATTACATATTTTTTCCTTTATTTTTACGTAAAAATGCTGGAATATCTAAATCACCTGAATTAGAATTATCTGTAGATGTTGGAATTGAATTTATTTTCTTTTCCCATTGTTTATTTACAAAACTATCAACACTTGAAGCAGCTCTAGCTTCTGGTTTTTCGAATCCTGTTGCAATAACTGTAATTTGAATATCTTCTCCCATATTTGGATCTGTAACTGTACCAAATATTATGTTAGCTTCAGGATCTACACTGCGTTGAACAAGTTCTGCTGCTGTATTAACTTCATGTAATCCTAAATCTTCACCACCTGTGATATTTATAATTACTCCTCTTGCTCCTTCTATTGATGTTTCTAATAATGGACTTTGTACTGCTTGTTTTGCAGCATCTTCTGCTCTGTTTTCTCCTGATGCTCTACCAATACCCATATGTGCCATTCCTGTATCTTTCATTATTGTTTTAACATCTGCAAAGTCTAAGTTTACTGTTCCTGTAACAGCTATTAAGTCTGATATACCTTGTACACCTTGTCTTAATACATCATCTGCCATTCTAAATGCATCATTTATTGATGTTTTTCTATCTATTATTTGTAATAATTTATCATTTGGTATTACTACTAATGCATCTACTTTACCTTTTAAACTTTCTATTCCACGTTCAGCTTGTGAAAGTCTTTTCTTTCCTTCAAATGTAAATGGTTTTGTTACAACACCTATTGTTAATATTCCCATTTCTTTTGCTGATTGTGCAACTATTGGTGCAGCACCTGTACCTGTTCCACCACCCATTCCAGCTGTAACGAATACCATATCTGCTCCGCGTAAAGTTTCTGCAATTTCAGATTTATTTTCTTCTGCTGATTGTGCTCCTATATCTGGATTAGCACCAGCTCCTAAACCTCTTGTTATTTTTTCTCCTATTTGAATTTTGGCACTTGCTTTTGACTTTTGTAATGCTTGTCTATCTGTATTAACTGCGATAAAGTCTACTCCTTTTATTCCCGCTTCAATCATTCTATTTACTGCATTATTTCCGGCGCCACCAACACCTATAACTTTTATTGTTGCTGCTCCATCCATCATTGTTTCTTCTTCATACTCTTTCATTAAGTTTTCCTCCCCATAAAACTAATTTATCTTTCTCTTTTTAAGAATAAAAGAACTCTTTTACTCTATCTATTATCGTTTTGAATATATTTTCATTTGGCTGTTTATCTATACTGCTTGATACAGTTTTTACATAAGGTCTTGCAGCAATATATCTGACAAGTGAATAGCTTGTTCTAAATTCTGGTTTTATTGTACTTATTAATCTTCCTGTTGACATTTTTACTGGAATATTTAAATTTATTTTTCCAGCAACATCACTTTTATTAATTGTTGTAATTCCTCTTCCTGTTAATATTACAGTATTTATATTCTGCTTTACATTATTATTTGTAATATCTTTATTTATTAATGTGAATATTTCTTCAATTCTTGCTTCAATTATTTCTATTAATTCTGAACTTTTGATAATTTTATTTCTGTTCTCATCTTTACAGGTATTTAACATTATTTCATTATCATTATCTATAAATGATTTTAAAGCAAGTCCATATTGCTTTTTTAGTTTTTCTGCTTCTTCTTCTGAAATATTTAATACTAATGATATATCATTTGTAATGTTGTCTCCACCTAGAGGAATGGTATTTGTATAAGTAAAATTATTGCCTTCAAATACACCAATCTCCGTATTTCCTGCTCCAATATCAAGTAACATTACATTATCATATAATTCATTAGTATCTAACATTAAATTTTTTTCTGCCAAAGCTGTTGGAACTATTCCATCAATTTCAATTCCAACTCTTTTAAAAATTGATGTTAATTGTCTTACATAATCTTTATTTGCTAAAATAACTTGTGCTTTTAATGTAAAATTTGAGCTTAAATTGCCAACTGGATCTGCGACAATTTTTCCGTTATCAAGTATTACTTCTGATGGTACTATATCTATTATTGTTTTTCCTTCTGGTATTTCAATATCTTTAGCTTGCATAATTGCACTTTGAACATCTTTCAATGATATTCCTGCAAATTTATCTTTTAGCTCTTTTAATATACTGTTTTGAACTATTGTAACCTCTTTCCCTGGAATTGTTACATATGCTGAGTTTATTTTAAATTCTGCTTCTTCCTCAGCATCTTTTATAGTCTTTGCAACACTTAAACTAACTTCTTCCTCATTAATAATTTTGCCCTTTTTAATACCATTACATTTACAAGATGTGCTACATAGTGTTTCAATCTGTCCAAAGTTGTTAACTTCTCCAACAACTGTGCAAACCTTAGATGTACCTATATCAATACCAACTATGATATCACCTATTGCCAAAATGATTCCTCCATTTATTTTGTTAAAATTTCTATATTATATAGATTGTTTTCTTCTTTGTTATATATATTACATTTTTATAAAAAAGTCAATATAAATTGAAACATTTTTGAAATAATTTTGTAACATTTTCAATATTCATGTAATATATTTGTAATATATTTTTAATTCTGTTTTTCTTTATTTTTAGATTTTTCTCTCCATAAATCTATATAATACCTTCTAATTATTGTTAAATTTGTAAACATTCTTCCTACAAATACTACTAATGCTGCCAAATATATATCTATATTTAATTTTTGTCCTAAATATGTTAATGCAATTGATAATATACTGTTACAAAAAAATCCTGATATAAAAATTGTTAAATCAAAATTCTTTTTTAGAACTGATGTTATTCCTCCAAACACTGAATCTAAAGCTGCTATAACTGCTATAGCTAAAAATGTTGAATATGTATATGGGATTATTGGAGCATTTATTCCTATAAGAGCTCCTATGATACAACCTAAAATAATTGCTATTACTATCATCTTTTTTCTCCTATTCTTCTTTATCTTTCATATATTTTGTTGTAGTGGTTCCTGAATATGCTGAAATCGTTATCAATTTATTAGATGTTGAGGACTGAATTTCTATATCATGCCCTGCCTTTTTTAATTTATCAACTGCTCCATCATTAATATTTACAGCACTTTCCAAATATGCTCTATTTCCAATTGCTTTTATTATATATGGAGATGTTATTCTCTGACTATTTACCTGCATTATTGATGATCCTCTTAAAAATATGTCACTTGTTCCTACAATTCTTTGATCATTTATTGATACTGCTTCTGCTCCAGCAGCAAACAAATCTCTTACTATTTTTAACAAATCTAAACTTGATATTGATGATATGTTTTCATCTAAATCATTATTATTTGACTCTTTATTACTATTATCTGTTAATATAACTGTTATTCCTTCTCCTTGCAATTCAGTCATTCCAGCTGCCATTTGTAATTGTTCTAATTCTTTTTGTAACAATTTTGCTGTTGCCTCATCTGATTTTTTTTCTGTTTGATACTCAGCAATTTTTGTCATTGTTTCTTCATACTTTTCCTGAATTTCTAAATATTTTTTCTTCCAATCTGCCAATTCAGTCCTTAATTCTTCTTCTCTCATATTTTCTATTGATGTAATATCTGTTTGCTTTACAACTTTAAACTGCATAAACATTACTAGCATTAAAGCTAAGCATGCTATTCCAATGGTAAATGCCATTACTGCTTTTTCTTTACTAATTTTATTTTTATTCATATTCTAACATTCCTTTAACATAATAATTATTTATCATTTGTATTTTGAGCATAATCAAAACTATATGTTCCAGTATATTTAGGAATAATTACATTATCAGATGTCTTAAAGTCTACTTGAATACTATAGTTATATTTTAACATCCATAAATATCCACCATTTCTATATGTATTTTTTAACATTTCTGGTAATCCTATTGCTTTTATTGTAAATGGTGCTCCAACTTTTTCTCCATTTATTCTTATAACTGATCCATCACAAATAATAGCACTATTTGCAACAATTCTTTGATCATTTATTGATATTGCTTCTGCTCCAGCATTTTTTAATTCATTTACAATACTAATTAAATCTGTATCATGGACTATTGTTTGTGATGGATCTAAATATAAATTTTGTAAGTTTGCTTGCAAATTTGCATCATCAACTTTTATAATTACTCCTTTTCCTGTAACTTCTGTTAGTCCAATTTGTGTATTTAATTTTTTTATTTGTTCTTGTATTTCTGTTAATTCACTATTATTTTCAGTTGCATTTTTTCTTTCTTTTTCTAATAATTTTTCTGCACTTTCTTCATCTGAATACAAATTATCATAATTTTCTTTAGTTCTTAAGACTGCATCTCTTAATTCATTTTCTACTGAATTTCTACTTGTTGTTGTTCCAATTTGAGATATTGTCTTAATTTGCATTGCAACTCCACAAGATAATGCAATACACATTCCACCAATAACTAAACTTATTTTTATTTTTGTGTTCATAAATTCTTCCTCTCATTAACTATTGATTTGGAGTAAAATATGGTACAAATCCTTCATTCAAATTTCCATTTACATTTATTGTACCAGAATTCCCATTTTCTTTTTCTAGAATAGATTTTACATAATACATTCTATTTTTTAAATTAGTACAATTTCCTAAATTAATAGTTACATTTTTATTTTCTAAATTTAATATATATTCATTTTTTACTTGTATCTCAAATATTTGATCATATATTCCTATATTGGTTGTTTCTTCTTTTATATGTAAGATATTTTCCATTTTTACAGTCAAATCTTCATTTTCTAATCTTTTTTTATTTTCAATATTTTCTTCTGTAATTTGCATTCCTGTGATTATTATAAGATTTTTAGGTTCTTGCAAACATTCTATTACATATCCTTGTTCATCTATAACTATATAATAACCATTTTCTGTTTTTATTTGAAAACTTGGCTCTCGTTCTATTATCTTTATTTTTATTGTATTTGGCATTTTTTTTGTTATATCAACATCTTGTATATGACAATTTTGTTTTAGTCTCACTTTTGTTATTATATTAAAGTTTAAAAATATACTTTTTCCAAGTTTCAAATTTGATTGTTGTATTATTTCTTTATTATTTAGTTGTGTATTTCCCGTTATTTCAATATTTGTTAATTTAAATGTTTTTGAATTTAATAAATATATAATTATACCTGTGATTATCGCCAATATAATAGTTATTATTAACCTTTTTTTCCTTTTTTGTCGTTTCTTCTTTTCAATTTCCCTTTGTTTATCAAAACTACCACTTTTCCTTTTTGATGGCATCTTTTACTATCTCCTTAAAATATTTTATTAAATTTCTAATATTTTTTTTGCTCTTTCTTCATCTTCTATTGTTGCATCTCTTACTCCATCAAGTTCATATTTTAGTCCCATTTTTTCCCATTTATATTTTCCCATGCTATGATATTTCAATATTTGCACTTTTTCTACTGTTTTTAATGTTTTCAAAAAATCTTTTAATCTTAATAGATCATTTTCATCATCTGTATACCCAGGAACTAGCACTTGTCTAATCCACATTTTATGATTATTATTACTTAAATATCTTGCAAATTCTAATTCTTTTTTATTTGAGGTTCCTACTAATTTTTTACATTTTTCATCATCTATATGTTTTATATCTAATAATACTAAATCTGTATATTTTAATACTTCTTTAATATCATCTGTAATATTAAACATACCTGAAGTGTCTATACATGTATTTATTCCTTCTTCTTTCAATTTTTTAAAAAATTCTATAAGAAATTTCACTTGTAATAAAGGTTCACCACCAGTTACAGTAACTCCACCTCCAGATAGTGTCATATATGTTTTATATCTTTTTACTTTTTCAATAATTTCATCTAATGTCTTTTCTTCTCCTAATGTTGGATCCCATGTGTCTCTATTATGGCAATATTTACATTTTAAGCTACATCCCTGTAAAAATAATACAAATCTTATTCCAGGACCATCTACAGTTCCAAAGCTTTCTATTGAATGAACTTTTGCCATATATTTTGATTTTTCTTCCATGTTTACCTCCATATTATATTTGACATTTTTGTCTAGTATATATTTTACTCTATGAATGTGAAAATATCAAGATATTATTATTATTTTTTACTGTAAATATTATGCTAAATTTAATTATGATTATATACAAGCCGCAGTCCTTAATTGGACTACGGCTCTTTTTTAATTATTTTTTTCTTTATACATTTTTACAATATCATTAAAACTCATTTTAGTACCATAATTTAAAATAGCATTTGAATAGATTTTTATAGCTATTTTTGCAATTATAATACCTGTTATTAATAAGATTACAATTGAAATTATAACATCTGTTGGCTTAGCAAGTCCCATCATTATTCTAAATGGCATACAAAATGGTGATGAAATTGGAAATATTGATGCAAAAATATTCAACTCACTTGCTGGATTCATCATCGTAAAATATGATAAATAAAATCCTATTACCGCAAGAATTGCAACTGGTCCATTTGCAGATTGAATATCTTCTGGTTTGCTCACTGTTGAACCTGTTAAAGCATATAATAAAGCATATTCAAAATATCCAAATATAAAATAAATTATTGTTATAATTCCTAAATATGGTGTTATTTTTGATACATCTATTATTGAATCTAATATACCTGGCTCTAAAAATATTTTCGCACTAATTAATGCTGTTCCTACTAATAATATCATTTGTAATAGTCCAACAATTCCTATTCCAAGTGTTTTTCCTAATACAATTGTCTTTGGAGATGTAGATGTTACAAGTGTTTCAATTATTTTTGATGTTTTTTCTGTTGTAATTGAACTTGATACTTGATATGCACAAAAATATATCGCATAAAATAACACTAATGAAAGTAACATCATAGCATATACATTTCCACTTGCCTCTTCATCTGTTTGCTCTAATGCAAATTCAAAATTTGGAGTAATAGATTTTAATTGTTCTTCTGTTAATCCTAATTTATTAATTTGAATATTTGTATATAATGTATTTAATGTTGAAATAATGTTTTCTGGTACTCCTGACATCATTGTTGCACTTTTTACTATATATCTAATTTTTATATTTTCATCTCGCTTTTCCACTATTATTGCAGAATCAATTTCTTCATTTTCTATTTTTTCTTTTATTTTTTCATAGTTTTCATTTGAAATCTGAATTTCATATCCTGTATCTAATTTTTTTAAACTTTCAAGTGTTCCCTCAAATACATTTCCAGAATCAATTATTTCAATTTTATTTACATCTGAATCTTTGTTTAACATTTTCATAAAATTTGGTATGTTAAATCCAATTACTATCATTATTAAAAATATTATTGTTGTTATTATAAATGATTTCCTTTGTAGCATATCTTTCATTGTAAACTTTGTTACTATAAATAAATCTTTCATTTTATTCACCCACCTTTTCTATGAAAATATCATTTAATGTTGGCTTCATTATTTCAAACTTATCTATTGTTATTCCTTTTAGCACTAATTCTTTTAACAATTCATGTGCCTTTTGCTCATCAGATATTTTTATTGTATAACTATAATTCTTTACATTTTCAATTTCAAATCCTAATTTTTTAATATCTTTCTCTATATTCTCATTCGTTTCGATTTGAACTCTGTTTGCTGGATATGTATCTTTTATTTCTTTCAAATTACCTTTTATGACTGTTTTTCCTTTATTTAAAATTAATATATCTGAACAAAATTCCTCAATTGTAGACATTTGATGTGCTGACATTATTATATATTTTCCTTCTTTTACCAAATTAATTATAATATTTTTTAGTAATTCTGTATTTACTGGATCTAATCCACTAAATGGTTCATCTAATACTAATAATTCTGGATTATGTATTACTGCTGTCATAAATTGAATTTTTTGTTGATTTCCTTTTGATAATTTTTCTGCTAGTTTATCTAAATATTCTTCCACTTTTAATTTTTTTGCCCAATTTTTTATTGCTTCATCTGCTTCTTCTTTTTTCATTCCTTTTAATTCAGCAAAATACATTAATTGATTATATATTTTTGTCTTCGGATAAACTCCTCTTTCTTCTGGTAGATAGCCAAAGTTAACTGATTTTCTATCTACTACTTTCCCATTCCAAGTTATCTCACCACTATCTTTTTTTATTATTCCTAATAACATTCTTATTGTAGTTGTTTTTCCTGCTCCATTTGTTCCTAATAATCCAAATACTCCTGGCTTATTTAGTTCAAATGAGATATTGTCTACTGCTCTTTTTCCTACAAATGTTTTAGAAACATTTTTTAAAAATAATCCCATTTTATTTTCCCCTTTCTTCTAATTGATGTTTTTATTATATCATACTTTTAATTTTTTTCTATTGTTTTAGTATAATTGGTCATTTTGGAATGATGAGTGCAAAAAAAGAAGCTCTATGCTTCTTTTTTGATTTGTTTCTTTATATCTTCTAATTTTTCTTTCAAAGTCCACTTTTTAAATTGAACTTTCTCTTTTATATTAGGGAATGCATTTACCAATCTTCTATATAATCTAGATTTATTATGTATAATATTTTTAACCTTTTCAGAAATTTCAATTGTATCATCTTTAATTTCATTTGATACCTTTTTCAAGTTAAGTATAATCTTATATGATACAATATTATCAACTAAATGAACTACCAATAATGCTCCAATCAATACATTTTGTACCATGCCTGGTATCATTTTTAAATGTTTTATTATAAATGGATTTGTTACATATATTATTACACAACTTGCTAGTCCAAATAATACTAAATTTTGTAAGCAAACTCTACCATTAATGTTAAATTTTCTTTGGCTATAATCCCACCATCTTGCTTTAAATATTACTTCCATAAAATAACTTGTAAAATATTCTAGAAAACCACATATTATTATTGACATAAAAAATGTTACTATTATATCATTTTGATATTTTTGTAATAACAAGCTTACTAATACTACCCCATATCCATATATTGGACAAACAGGTCCAATTAAAAAACCTCTATTTACAAACTTTTTATTTCTAATTGAAATTGATGTTGTTTCCATTACCCAGCCAGCAAATGCATATATGAAAAATACTAATACATATATTTTTACTTCGTCAATATTCATTCTAATTCTCCTTTTTTTGGTTTAATATTTTATTTAATTCAGCTCCTAAAAATAATGCATAGAAACATGAATATGTCCACATCATTATTAACATTAATGTTGTTAAACTTCCATATGTTATTGAAAATCCTTTAAATATTGTTAAATATCTTGAAAATACAAATGAAATTACATTTAATGCTATTGCTCCAAATATTGCCCCATATACTTGAGTTTTTAATGTCTTTTTATGTTTTGGCATAAATTTATATAATAATATAAATACAATAAATGTTACAAAAATCAATCCAATTTCTGTTGCTATTGATGAAATTAAATTGTAATTTTCTAATGTTCCAAATTTTTCTTTTATTATACTTATAATTCCATTACCAAATACTAATAATGTTAGTCCCATTACAAACAATACTATAAATACTATTGTTTCAATAACAGCTTTTACTCTTGTATATAAATATGATGTTTCTTCTTTATCGTCTGTATTATACACAATCTGTAATCCTTTTGTCAATGCATATAATCCTTTTCCTGCCGCCCAAATTGTAAATATTACAGAAATTGAAATTGTACCTATTGATTTTGAATATACTTCTTGTACAATTCCTAATATCATCTCACTCATACTTGATGGAATTATTTTAGAAATTACATCAAATAGTGTTTGTGGCTCAATTCCTGTATATTGTATAAGTGTTATTACTAACATTATAAATGGTATAAATGATAATATTGTATAATATGCACATTGTGCTGAACTTTCGCTTATATGATCTTCTTTCATATTTTTAGATAATTCATTGATTTTTTCTCTTATCATAAATTTCTCCTAAAATTTTTATATCTTAATATAAAAAATATGGTGTTATTATATATTATAATCTTGGCTTTTTCAAGCTTTTATGTTATACTATTTTTATTATGGAAAATTTAGAAAGATATAAACATTTAAATAAATATTTGAAAGATAAATTTGGTGAAAGAACTTTAAAAATTTGTATTGATGGTGGATTTTCTTGTCCAAATAGAGATGGTTCTATTAGTAATGGTGGCTGTATTTTTTGTAGTGAACGTGGTTCTGGTGATCATATAAAATTTTGCTCTAATTCACATACTATTGAAAATTTTATTTCAGACCAAGTAAAAAATTATTTTACAACATATAAAGCAGAAAGAGCAAATAAATTTATAGCATATTTTCAAAGTTTTACTAATACTTATGATTCTATTTCTAATTTAAAACTTAAATATGATTCTGCTTTAATTGATAATAGAATTGTTGCTTTGGCTGTCGCAACTCGTCCTGATTGTATAAATGAAGATATTTGCAAACTTTTAAAATCTTATTGTGATAAATATTATGTTTGGGTTGAACTTGGTTTACAAACCTCTAATGATGAAACTGGTAAATTAATTAATAGAGGTTATTCTTCACAACAATTTTCTAAAGCTGTTGATTTACTTAATAAGTATAATATTGATGTTGTTACACATATTATGGTTGGATTGCCTAATGAATCTTTTGATGATATAAAAAATACTGTTAATTTTATTAATAATCATAATATTCAAGGTTTAAAAATTCATTGTACTTATGTTGTTGAAAATACTGTTTTAGCTAATATGTATTATAATGGAACATATACTCCTATTTCTCTTGAATATTATTTAGAATGTGCTGGATATATTTTATCACATATTAATCCTAATATTGTTATTCATCGTGTTTCAGGTGATGCTCCTAAAGATTTGCTTGTTGCTCCAGATTGGAATTCTCATAAAAAATGGATTATGAATGGTCTTGATAAATATCTTCGTGATAATGATTTGTGGCAAGGAAAATTCTATGTTTAAATTCTTAAAATTTAATAAAAAAGCATAAATTTTAGATTTCACCTAATTTTTATGCTTTTTTCTTCATTATATTTTCTTTTTTATCTCTATTTTTCTATATGATTTTATTTCGAATTTGTTATTATTATCAAATTTTATTGCAATTAGTTTAGTATAATTATCTGGTTTAGGCTCATTAAATTCTTCAATAATTAGGCTTGCTTTATATTTTCGTAGAGTGTCAAAAGTATTCATAAATCCCATACCTGTTCCGCCTTCACTTTCATATGTAGTAAATGGTTTGTTTCCGAGATTTTCTAGCACTTCTTTTTTGAATTCTATTCCAGAATCATAAATATACAATCCATACATTCTATCTATCTCTCCAAGTCTTACTAAAATACTTCTATTTATGTTATCTGTATGATTAATGGCTATTATTGCATCTTTTATATGATCTGCTAATAATGTTTCTAAATCATCTTTTGATATAAAATTATTAATCATATAATGAATATTTCCTGTAAGTTTTAATGTGAAAGAAATCTGATTCTTGATACATTCGTCTTGCATGTATTTTAACATATCATCTATATTTGTTATTCCTGTCTTGTCTAATTCTGTTACTTTTTCTTTATCATATATTTCATTGTTTAATTTCTTTATTCTTTCTCTTACTTCTGCTACTTCTTCTGAACTTATTTCTGTTTTTGTGATTATTTCTTCTAGTTTATGTTCTAATGATTTCTGCTTATGCACTATTGTATGTCTCTTTTTACTTATTTCTATATTTTCCGCTTCTAATTCTGCTATTTCTTTTTTCTTCTTTTCTAGTTCTTCTCTTGTTTCGTTTAGGTCTTTTATTAACATTTGTTGTTTGTAGTATAATTGAAGAGATTTAAAAATAGTTATAATCATTGATATAGAAAATATTATAAATCCTATAGATATACTTTTGGTTACTTGTAACTTTGATAATAATATACATGAAAATAAAATTATTGATGATATTGTTAAAATTAGTATATCAATATATTCATTTTGCTGTATATTCTTTAATGAAGATATTCCATATTTAAACTTTTTTACATTAAAAAATAAAATTAATAATGTTATATGAATTATAAAAATCAATACTATATTAATAATATTAGAATTTATACCAAATATAATATTTATAATAAAATTTATCGTAGTAGAAATTAATAAAATTATATAATTAATACTCAAAGAAACTAATGTAGTAAATACACTTTTTCTTATTTCATTTTTATTAAATATTATTGCTGTCATAAAAATCCAACCTAATATACTAATTCCATAACTTATTTCATATCTTACAACTGCAAATAGAATAGAGTTAAACACTATCAAAATAAATTTAAAAATAGATTTAAAATTTAATTTTATTTTTTGATCCAATATTTTAATATTACAAAAATAAGAGCAAATAAATATATAAACTATTTTTATAATTCCTAATTGTATTTCTAAATTATTACTTACATATTCAGCTACATCTTCAAACATGTTTTCCTCCTTTTTATTTAATTATATAATAAATAGAATATTTCTTCAATTATATTTATAAAAACATTTTTAAGCCAAAAAAATAAAAGTAAAATGCAAAAACATTTCACTTTTATTTCTATTATTGGTTTTTTAAATAAATTTTTTTAACCATAAAACCCATAGATCCCACCAATCCATAATCTTTCCACCACCTTTTTATCTTTTGTGCACGGTCTGTAATGTTTTGTTATAATAAAAATACCACTGTATCTCTTGATATCAGCGGTTTTTGGTGATAGAAAATATTCATTATTTTTTATTTTTTTTTAGTTTTTTTAGTTTTATTTTTTACATTATTTTACATTTACTATTTATTTTATAAATCCAAACTTTTTTATTTTATAAAAATCTTTAATCATAATATTTTCAAGTTTTTCTATTAAAAACCATATAATATTATTTTTATTTCTATTTTTTGTATAAAAAAAAGAACTGATTAATACTATCAGTTCTTCTCTTTAAATCATTGTCTTTACTTTATCTTTATAATAATATATAAATTCCATAGGAGTTGGTACTCCTGTTTCATAATTAACTCTTGCAGTATAATATTTTGTCAAATCTTCAATTGGTGTAATTCTCCATGCATGAAAAATTGCATTTTGTATTCCATTTGTAATTGTTGTTGCAGATTTTTTGTGTATTTT
This sequence comes from Clostridium sp. 26_21, assembly GCA_001915995.1. Lineage (GTDB taxonomy): Bacteria > Bacillota > Clostridia > TANB77 > CAG-508 > CAG-269. The sequence goes on along the minus strand of MNRO01000012.1, from coordinate 14,445 downwards.
AGATAAATATGCTATAAGATTAGAATTATCATTCTCATTTTCAATTAAATATAAAATTGCATCATGAATATATTGTTTTCCTTTTAATTTTGAAGTTATTCCAATTAGCTCTAGTTCACTGTTAATACAACTAGAAATTCTACTCTTTCTATCTTTCAACTCATCTTCCACTGATTTTTTGTCACTTCTACTCAGTTCGCTTTGTCTCATACTTATAAAATGATTCAATACTAAATTTGCAGAATAATTTGGATGATCTTTATACAATATAAAATCAACACCTTCTCTATGTAAAATATCATATGTTCTTTTCGAATTAACATGTGTTGTAACTATTACTATTGGCATATATTCTAAATTTAGAGCTTGTAAATCTGTAACAAAATCCAAAGAATCTACATTGCCAGATGAACTATTATTCAGCTCTAAATCCAAAACAATTCCTTCTGGTCTTAATGTTTTAGCATATCTTAATCCATCTATGTCTGAATCTGTTATTGCAACAATTTCTACATCATTTCTATTTTTTACACAATTAATAAAATTGTTACAATCATTAATATCGTCCTCTATAATCAAAATTTTCATAGGTTTTGCTTCCATAATTCCACATTCCTTTCTTTAATTTTGTTTTAGGATTTATTCCTTTTATAAATATTAATAATATCATAATTTCTTGTAAAATACTATATTCGACGATATATTTTTTTGAATATGCTTTTTGTTTTTACTTATTTTATAAATTTGATACTATTTTACTTTTTATTCTTCGCATTGTAAATATTTTATACTTCTAACTCAATCTATTATCTAGATTTTTTATTAATTTTATTGTATAATCTTACTACATCATTTTGAAAGGATTGATTTTATGAAAAGATTTATAAATGAAAAAGCTGATATTAATAATCCAAAATGGAACAATTTAATACATAGAGAAAAAGAAATCTATAAGAGAGAAAATGATTTAAGAAGTGATTTTGAACGTGATTACAATAGAATTTTACATTCAAATGCTTATAAAAGAATGAAACATAAAACACAAGTATTTTTTTCACCTACAAGTGATCATATCTGTACAAGAATGGAACATGTTAGCCATGTTGATTCTATTAGCTACACTATCTCTAATACATTAGGTTTAAATACAGAATTAACTAAAGCCATTTCTATTGGACATGATTTAGGCCATGCACCCTTTGGTCACCAAGGCGAAAGAATTTTATCTGAAATATCAAAAAAATATATTGGAGATTCTTTTTGGCATGAAAAAAATGGTGTTAATATTGTTGATAATATTGAATTATTAGAAGATTGTAATTCTAATTTTGAAAACATGAATTTAACCTATGCTGTTAGAGATGGTATTATTTCACACTGTGGTGAAATTGATGAAAATTGTATAAAACCTCGAAATAATTATATTGCTTTAAGTACTTATACTTATCCTAATCAATATAGCCCTTATACTTGGGAAGGCTGTGTAGTAAAAATTTCTGATAAAATTTCTTATATAATTCGTGATATTGAAGATGCAATATATTTACATATTATTGATAATCATTTAGATGAACTTTACGATTTATTAAAATATGATAAATCTCAAAAGATTAATAATTCTAATATTATTAATACTTTAATTTATGATATTTGTTCAAATTCTTCACCTGAAAATGGTCTTCGTTTTTCTGATGAAAATTTGAAATTGTTAAATGATATTAAAAAGTTTAATTATGAACATATTTATTTTAACAAACATCTTCAATATCCTTTTGATTATTTTAGGCTTGTTATTAATCAGATTTTTAATGTTTTGGCTGAATGTTATGATAATGAAAATACTTTGGAGAAATTGAATTCTATTAAGGTTTTCTATCCTGTTCTTATTTCTAGTTTTGTTGATTGGATTAAGAAATATTGGAATTTAACTGATAGGTCTAATTCTAATTTGAAAAATAAAGTTGTTTTTGATATGTCTGTTTCCACGGATTTTTATAAGGCTATTATTTATTATATTTCTGGTATGACTGATAATTTTGCTATTAGCTGTTATAATGAGATTATTGGGTTTTAGATTTTTATTAATTATAAGAAGTAATTGTATTTTCTACTATTACTTCTTATTTTGATTTTTTATAACCTTTTATATTAATACTTTTTCTTTTTGGAGACTGGCATGTGATACACAGGATTATTACCATTCGTAATACTAGTAATGATATTCACATTCTAATATATTTAAATTAATATTCTTCAATTTATAAATATCGTAAAAATTATCCACTAATTTACATTCTAATATATTTAAATTAATATCTAATATATTTTTTATGTTTCCAACACTCTTTACATTTACATTCTAATATATTTAAATTAATATCAAGCATGACAATGCTTTCGGACTTTATACATACACATTTACATTCTAATATATTTAAATTAATATTTTGGCGATATATGTGTAATTATTGCGTTGTATGTATTTACATTCTAATATATTTAAATTAATATAAAGAAGATGTTTATGATGAGTATGTTTTAAAAGAATTTACATTCTAATATATTTAAATTAATATAGTATATATATTATTAAGAAGAATACACGGCCCTTAATTTACATTCTAATATATTTAAATTAATATAACATCAAAATTGAGAAAGTAGAACACACAAATTCATTTACATTCTAATATATTTAAATTAATATTAAGATTAGATTGAGAATTAATGTTATCAAGAAGATTTACATTCTAATATATTTAAATTAATATCTTCTATTGATGAATATGTTTTCTTTATTTTGAAATTTACATTCTAATATATTTAAATTAATATTTATGCAATTAGTGATAATGCGACAGGAATGTTAATATTTACATTCTAATATATTTAAATTAATATCCTACTGCTGTACTCCATACAACTAGATCACCCACTTTATTTACATTCTAATATATTTAAATTAATATCAAGTAATAAAATAATCAAATAAAAATGTAATAGCATTTACATTCTAATATATTTAAATTAATATTGAAATTCTATTTCTCCGTTGTCTCCTAAAATTATAAATATTTACATTCTAATATATTTAAATTAATATTCAAGATTAGCTTTTGAAAAGTTTGTCTGAATGATATTTACATTCTAATATATTTAAATTAATATTCATCGTCATTTTGATTTATTCCTTTGTAAAATAAATTTACATTCTAATATATTTAAATTAATATCCAATTCGATATAATACATCATATAATTTTTTTGATTTATTTACATTCTAATATATTTAAATTAATATTAGAAACAGCCCACGCAAACCACATAGATCCTTGATTTACATTCTAATATATTTAAATTAATATTTAGTTCTTTACGAACATGACCTGTTGATGTTAGATTTACATTCTAATATATTTAAATTAATATTATTTGTTAAATTTATTTTTCTAAATTCATTGCTATTTACATTCTAATATATTTAAATTAATATCTACCATAAACATCTAAATTTCCAAGAATTATAAAATTTACATTCTAATATATTTAAATTAATATTCAATGAAATCTGTTACAGATTCTAACATATATTCAATTTACATTCTAATATATTTAAATTAATATTAGTTTGTTGTTGCTTTTATCTCCATCTTTATGAATTTACATTCTAATATATTTAAATTAATATAATAATTAACAGAGCATTAGAAAAATCAGGAGCATTATTTACATTCTAATATATTTAAATTAATATTTTAAATTCTTCAAACCAAAATTTGCGTTGTTCTCCATTTACATTCTAATATATTTAAATTAATATGTTGCTCTTTGTTCTTCTTCTTGTTTTGCCGTTGAAATTTACATTCTAATATATTTAAATTAATATAAAACCATCACCAGTGATATCTTCAGTATTATCATTATTTACATTCTAATATATTTAAATTAATATGCAACTGAGTTAGAGACAAGGGGGCGTGATTAAAATTTACATTCTAATATATTTAAATTAATATTGTATCTATGATGTGCATTTCTTATAAACTCTTTTATTTACATTCTAATATATTTAAATTAATATAAAACCATCGCCAGTGATATCTTCAGTATTATCACTATTTACATTCTAATATATTTAAATTAATATCATTTCCTCTTGCTATATCATAAGATATAGTTAATTTACATTCTAATATATTTAAATTAATATTTTATTTATTTTATGGTATAATATAATTATAAGAAATTTACATTCTAATATATTTAAATTAATATAAAATAAATTGTAGCTCCTCTATTTTAAAGAGAAATTTACATTCTAATATATTTAAATTAATATTAGAAACAGCCCAAGCAAACCACATAGACCCTTGATTTACATTCTAATATATTTAAATTAATATCATGGTCAGGATTTACCGATAAAGGTACTCTACGATTATTTACATTCTAATATATTTAAATTAATATAGAGAAGGAAAAAGAACAGTAACCGCAGAAACAACATTTACATTCTAATATATTTAAATTAATATCAATATTCTTCTGATTTTCCAAGTTCATAAGTGGTATTTACATTCTAATATATTTAAATTAATATTTATGTGACAAATTAAAAGCAAGGGATAATAGTATGATTTACATTCTAATATATTTAAATTAATATTTGAGCCATAAAACTATATTACTCCAAAATAAAAAATTTACATTCTAATATATTTAAATTAATATTTGTTTGACGGAATGTATTACGAATGCACATACAAATTTACATTCTAATATATTTAAATTAATATCAATATTCTTCAGATTTTCCAAGTTCGTATGTAGTATTTACATTCTAATATATTTAAATTAATATTAATTACTACCAAATCGTGCAAAATGATATTCTTGATTTACATTCTAATATATTTAAATTAATATGCATCTTGCTTCATAAAAGTATCATTTTCAAACATATTTACATTCTAATATATTTAAATTAATATCTGCAAGAACAGATATGCAAATATTAGATGAAACCGTATTTACATTCTAATATATTTAAATTAATATTGCATATGTTAAAATATTTGAAATTGCACTTCTTTATTTACATTCTAATATATTTAAATTAATATTTGGTTCCCATTCTTTCTATCGCATAACATACTTCATTTACATTCTAATATATTTAAATTAATATAGGACTTTATTAAAACCATAAAACAAGCACATTTTATCTTAAAATTCTGTCCATCTCATATTATAATAACACAAAACATTTAAAAAATCTATATTTCTCGTTCAAGTCCTTTATTTTTCTAATTTTCATAATCTGTCAATAACCACATAATTTAGCAATATTATAGATTGACAGATTTTTCAAATTTACAAAAAATTATCTGTTTTATCATCTTCAATCATACCAAGAAACTCTTTTTCCATCCAATGTTGATTTCTACTTTTAAACAAAATCACACTATCCTTACTTTCTCTAATATACCTATCCAATTCAGTTTTCAGCTTAATAGCCTGTGAATTTAATAATTCTCCTTCAAAAACAGAATTCTGAATATGTACCAAATACTTTTTACATGTCTTAAAAACATTTCTCAATACCTTTTGTCCTTCTTTATCTTCTAAATTTATATCATAAACTAAAATAACATACATATTACCACCACATTTTAAAACCTTCATATTCTTCATCTTCAAGCAAATGTTTAATTAATTTATATACCTCTAATCTCATCAAATATTCATAACTCACTTCTCTGTCCAATTTTTTATGCTTAATTTTAGTTTGTAATCTCAAATCAATTTCTCTTGTTATACTTTTTCGTGCTTCATCTTTTATATAAGTAAAATTAAGACCCTCCTCAAAACCTTTTTCAGTTATCTGTCTTTTATTTAACATAGAAAAAATTAATCTATCTGCTATAATTGGTTTGAAAATTTCAGCAATATCTAAACACAATGAAAATCTTCTTTCAGATGGTTCATGCAAATAACTTATTGTAGGATTTAGCTGTGTCTTATAGATTTCACTTAAAACTCTTGTATATATAATTGTATTAACATACGAAATCAATGAATTTATTGCATTATCTGGAGGATTTTTTACTCTTTTTTCAAAAGCTATATCTTGATTAATTATAATATTCCATGAATCATAATAAACCTTTCTAATATTTCCTTCTATTCCCATTAATTCCGGCACATCTTTACACAATTTTATTTGCTTTCTTAAAAAATCTATCTCTTTCATATAATCTTTTAAGTCTTTTCCTCTATTATTATAATAAGTTAAATTTCTATAAATATTATATGATGCCGCTTCTATAAAGGCTTTTGCAATATCTAATCTTTTTTCTTTATCATTATAATGTTCAACTTGTTTTATTAATAATTTTCCAGATACAAGAGATTCTTTTGGATAATACGTACCTGTATAAAATCCATAATAATTAAAAAAATGCACATTTATACCAAACTGAGATAAAAAGTTTAATAAACTCGTATTAAAATCAAGTTCTGTCATAACATATATATCATCCACTCGTTCTACCGGTATACTTTTCTTGGTATTATCTTTATATACTATTTCCAATGTATTATCTTTTCTTTGAAGCCTCCCACTTTTGTATAAATAATATGATTGTTTCATTTTTAACAATTCCTTTCTATACAATTTTTATACATAGCATAAATCAAAGTAAGAACATTTCTTACAAATCTTTGAATTTATAGTTTTAGGAGACTTATCTTGTTCTACAATATTTTCTATGCTTATAACAACATTTTTTAATACTTCTCTATCTTCATCTTCTAAAATAATTTTTTTCGTTTCTCTTAATAGTGGAAAATCAATTTCCGCTTTGATATTTTTTATTCCTTTTTGTTCTAAATAATACATATAATATTTTAATTGCCATATTCCAGCTTCTTCAATTGATTTTGTTTTCTTGACTTCATGTAATACTGCGCCATTATTTATAAAATCTATATTTATAGTATTGTCTATTAAAATGCCTTTCTTTTCTCTGCTATATGTTGTTTCATCTATTATCTTTCCAATTTGTACCAATTCACTATTTTGTTCCATATTTATTTGATTTGCAAAATACCATAATCTTCGCTCACATATAAAATAATAATAAACCATTATTCCTGTAATATTCATACAATCCTCCTATTACAATTCTCGCGAATCTATTGAATAACCTTCATCAGCTTCTAAAAGAAGTCCAATTTCTTCATCATATTTTGTATCAATAATATATTTTCCTTTTATATAAGGACATTCTATTATAAAATTGTTCAATTTCCATTTATTTTTACTATTGATTGATATAAATAATTTATCAATTTTCCTTTTCAATTCATATTTTTTCTTCTTTTCTTTTTCGTTCTCATATTCAGTAAATAAATCCAAGTTTTCATCATAAATAATTTTTGGAATTACATCTATATTATCAATATCCCTTAAAATATGTTGTGCATCTTTTTTACTTGTATCATAGTCTATAATATTATCCAATATTTTAAATGCTTCTTTAAATTTTTTATAAAATTCTGTTCCTTGTAACATTTCTTTTGAATATAACTTATCAACTAAATCAATTTTTATTTTTTCTTGTAATATTTTTCCATTATATGGTCTTAACATTTCTATACTTTTTTCATATATTTCTTCATCATATATATATCCAACTCCACTTGTATCTTTGATATATATTTTTACATTTGGAATGTTTTCACAATATTCTCTACTTCTATAACATCTTCCTAACCTTTGAAACAAACTATCTAATGTAGACATTTCTGTATATAACATATCAAAGTCTATATCTAATGATGCTTCAACAATTTGTGTTGTTATCCATATTCCAACTTCATCTCTATTTTTAGAAAATTCTTTTATATTTCTTTCTTTTTCACTTCTATCTGATTGTATAAACCTTGAATGCAATAAATTAACATTTTGAACATTTTCATCTTTTAATTTTTGATATATTTCAATTGCTTTATTTATTGTATTTACAATTATTAATACCTTTTTATTCTTAGAGTTCTCTTTTATTTCTTCTAAATCTTCTTCTATTCCTAAATCCACTAATTGAATTTTATGTCTTATTGTATCTTTTATAAATTCATTATATTCAAACTTTATTCCCATTTCTTCTAGCTTTTCTTTATATATTCTAGGAAGTGTTGCTGTCATTACCATAAATTTTCCATTTAAATTATTTATCATTTGTAAGCCTTTTAAAATAACAGCTACTATTTCAGGTGAATATGCTTGAATCTCATCAATTACTACTTTTGAATAACTTAATGTTGCATATATTTTTTCATATCCTCTATATTTAAATACAAATGGAAAAATTTGATCTATCGTACATGTTGTAATTTTTTCATATAAATTTCGTGCTTGTTCTATTTTTTCAAATTCATTTTCTTCATTTTTATCATCTAAATACTCTATTGCTGTTGAGTGTAATAATCCAACATGCTCATATCCTATTATTTCTTTTATCCTGTCATATATTGCATTTATACTTATTCTTAATGGTAATGTAAAAAATGTTTTATCATGATTACTCCAAAGTAATGCTCCTTCTGTTTTTCCCATACCAGTTGAACCAATTACTATAACATTTTTATCTTGATTTGCTTTTGCAAATTGTTGTAAATCATTTGGTTCAAAATTTTGTTTTTTCATAAATACTTCTACGAATTTTGAAATTTCATCTTTTGTTTCATCTTCAACTGGGATCCAAGCAGAACTACAATGATCCAATCTATGTAGCAATCCTTTCATTATACAATAATCTTTATATATGTCGTCAAATTCAGTTATTCTAGCTTGTCCTTCTACCATTCCTAAATATGTTGTTTTTAATTTTGGTACTTTAATTTGTAATTCATTTTCTATTTTTTCAATATTTGGTTCAATATCTTCTTTTATTATTTCATTTAATAATTGTTCATCCATATGTATTATATTGTCTCTTTCATGATGATAATAAATTGCTTGATATATTAGTTTTCTTTCTGTTTTTGTTAATCCATACTCTTTATATGGTACAAACATTGGAGATATTTGTTCATGCTTTATTTGCTCATTATTAAATTTTGTAGCTAACAGTGGTTCTCCTATTGCTTTTCTTATTACATTTTGAAACCCTGAATAAACTTTTCCCACATCATGATATTTACATATTATTTCCATTAGTTGCCAAAATCTATCTTCTGACATATCTATTACTTGTACTATTTTCGCACCATAAGTTATTTTTAGAATTTCAAGATTCTCTAATAATTTATCAGTGTGTTCTTTTATTGTTTCTATTGGATTTGATTTTGCATAATATTTATAATTCATTTTGAATCCTTTCACTATAAAAATAAATATTGTCTCCATCTTCATCTTGTAATGTTTCTTCTATATGTTGATTTGTATACTTTTCAACATATTTTACATTAACTTTATTCCATTTTCTAATATCATCTTGTATTTTATATGTTGTATTTAATCTATAATTAATTCCATTAACTTCGTTATCTATCCATTCTGGTACATAAGCATTCTTTTCGATAGTAGGTTCTTCAACTTCATTTACATTTTCTAGAATTTTTATTGAATCAATTCTTACGATGTCTTCATTTCTCCCTAATGTAAATGTTTCTGTTCCATTTATTATATTTTGATAAATCTTATCTATTGTTTCATCTTCTGCTTGTACATGAATAATTAAATTAACATCTAATAATTGATGTACATTTCTTGGCATTGACGTTACTTTAGCTTTTCCTTTATACATTCTTAAATTTTGATAATTACTAAATATTCCTTCATAATTTCCTTGTACAGATATGTTCATTGGAAAATATTCTCCTGGCTCAGCTTGAAGAATTTTATGAAACATTCCTATTATTGTTGAATATGGTGGTAATGGATATGTTTCAGCAACTTTAGTTGCAAATGGCTTTTTATAGCATGCTATCTCTTGGTATAGTTTTAGTTTTAAAATTTTCATTTATACCAATCCTTTCTTTTATGCTTTGTAATATTCTGTTACTTTTTCTTTTAAGTCTTTAAAAA
>MNRO01000012.1:0-4250 GCA_001915995.1 Clostridium sp. 26_21 | reverse complement strand
TGTATCTTTTAACATTTCTGTATCAATACTAAATTCTCCATTTTTTCCATTTAATTTTATTCTTCCTAAAAAGAATGGTGAATTTATGTCATACATTCCACCTATTACAAATACAGGACTTAAGTTTTCTTCTCTTCCTCTTATTTCTCTATTTAATATTTTTACTATATCTAATAATTGATTTACTCTTTCTGTTTTTTCTTCATTTGATAATTCTATTTTTTCATCTTTTCCTATTTTTTCTAAGTCTATTGTTATTGTATATGTGTAATAACTTAGGTGTTGTTCAACATTTGCAAGGTTTGGAAATTCATTAATTCTATCTGCCAATCCTTTGTTATTTAAAAAATCCATATCACTCTTATAATCTTCTAATGATATTGCATTACTTAATCTGACTGCTGCACTTCTAATATTTGAACCATCATTTTTTGCTGTTTTCATATATCCGAAAAGATCCATCTCTTGTGAATCTTGAATTGTCAATTTATCATCAAATTGAATTGTTCCTTTTTCTTTATTTACTACTTGTAAATTCCAATTAAAATATCTTAATGCTTGTCTAGAAGCATATGTATAAACACTTCCATCTCCTCTTGTTAATTTTTTTAATTCAGATATATTTCCTATACCTTCTCCATAATTTAAACTTTGTCCTTTAAATACTAGAGTAATTGATAATCCTTTTTTATTTTTTATATTATCCATTTATTTTTTCCTCCTCTTTTTTCTCATATTTATTAGATATTAATCCTGCTAAAAAGCTATGTCCTATTGATTCAAAATCTAATCCTGTCGTCTGCATAGTTTCTATAAAGATTGGTGATACATCTTTTCCCATTGCCATATGTAATCTTATTACAATATCCATAAATTCTTTTTTATTTCCTGCTTTAATACTATTTAGCATTTTATATGTATATCCATCTAGTTTATTATCTTCACCTTTGCTTTTTAATTCTTCATGAATTTGAACTCCTAAATTGTAGATAACATATAATTTATCATCGTTTTTCTTTATATTTTCCACTTCGTTTCCCTCCTTTTTTAAGATATTTAATATCATTCTTATTTGTGTTGCCAAAAATGAATTATAACCATTTTTCTTTGCACCTTTTGCTTCTTCTTTTGACATTTCTGCTCTTAATCTATCATTAATTATGTATTTAATATCTTTATTTTTCATGATGTAATCGACTATTTGCAACTTATATCTATAATCCCATATTTTTGATAACGTTTTTTTAGCATAATCCTTAAAAAATAGTGATATATATCTTTTTATATTAAAATATTCAATTCTACTATATGCTCCGTATTCTGCTTCAAGTTCTACAACAAATATGTTATCCAATTGCCATATACTTACTTGTTTATCTTGTTCTACAATATCTAATATTAATTCTGAATATGGATTTTCGTTTTTATTTTCATATCTTGATTTATTTCCAAAGTTAATGTTTGTTTTATAAAGCATATCTACTTTCGTGTCAAAATTCACAAAACTTAGTACTTGTTTTTCTCTATATTCTCCATTTTCTTTTATTGTTTTGGTTATTGTTGTCATTCCTGCGGGTATGCAGAATAAAATCAATTTACATACATCACATATTGGCATTTTTACATTTTGATTCCAAAAGAAATTTCTAGCATTATCACTACTTATGGCAAGTGGTACAAAGTTTCCTTCTGAATAGTTTGTTGTTAGACCTATTTCATTTTCACACATTGAACAGCTTTTTATTACTTTTTCTTTTAAATATTTTTGTATATCTTCTATTGTCTTAGATCTACCAATATAGTCCTTTTCTATTTTTGAATAAATTTTTTCCATTTCTTGTGTTATATTACTTTCTTTTGCGTTTTCTATATATTCTTTTATTTGTTCAATACTATACTCATTTTTCATAATACCATTAATAAAACCTGTTTCCACAATGTTACTTACATAATCCCTATACATGAGTTCTTGCTGCCCTTCGTAAGATATCGATGTTTTTATAACATTCAAAAAGCTTGGTTGTCCATAATATGTATTGCTCAATATGTTTTGTACTTGATTTCTCTATTCGTTCATATTGTTCTTTCATCTCTTCATATGTATTTTCATCAATTTTTTTAATTTTATCTAATTGTTTTTTTATTGTATCTTTAATATATTTTTTATTTGATTTTATTTTATCTTTTCGTTCTTTTTCCTTATCTTTATTTTCTAAAATTACTTCTATATTATTTTCTAAATAATCAAATGAATTTTTAGTTCTATTTTCTACATTTTCTGCAACATTATATTTTTGAAAAAAATACTTAAAATAATATTTATGAAATTTTCTTAAACTTTCTGTATCAAATTCAATATAATTATTTCTTTTAATAGCAAATTCATCGTCATTAGCCTCAAGAATCCTTAAAAATCCCACGATTCCAGCATTATAAAACCAATCATTTAAGTATACTTTTATCTTCAATTTTGCACCTCCTTTTAAACAATTTGAAACATCCCGAATCCGGCACTATGCTTACTTCCCATTCCAGCTTTGTATAAGTAATTTAAAAGTTCTATATCTCCTTCTAATGCAAAACTTCCTGTTGAACATTCTATTTGTTTTTCATAAAATTTTATAATTACTTTTTTTGCTTTAATTGGAGTAATTTTTAGTGTCTCCACAGACTCTATTGGAATATTTGTTATTTTTAATTGTTCTTTAATATTCATTTTTAATGTTTCTTCAAATTTTTCATTTTCAAAAGAATAATAATAATCTTTGTTCTCTTCTCTTTTACGTGCACATAATGGGGATTGAAATTTTATAATTATTTTATTGTCTTTAATTTCTTTTTCTGGTATAAGCACAATATTTTCTAATTTCCATGAATTTTGATTAATTGAAAATTTTTTATTTTTTTGATGATTAAATGCATTATATATTATTATGGCTGTTTCATAATTTTCTATTGTCATATTCATTTCAAGTCTTTTATCTTCTAATATTATCTCTTGTCCATTAATTTGTGGGTGTCTAAAAAAAACAGAAAAAGCATAAGGTTTTATAATATTATCTTTCTGGTTATAGTATTTCTTGAATTCATTTTCACTATATTCAGATAATGATAATTTTATAAAACTGATTATGCTTCTTCTATAATCTATTGGCATTTTTTCATTTTCCAATGTAAAATATAATTTCATTCTCATATTTTTCACCTCCTTGTATACAAATTTATTTAACTAAATTTTGTAAACTTTCGAGTTATGTCAGATGTAAATTATTGTAATATTTATATTTGACAAATTTCATCTTTTTTATATCATATTTTACATTTTTTCACAAGCATTTCGTTTATTAAATTAGACTATTTTGTTAAGTACTTCTTTATTTTAGTTGAACTATTTTTCTATATTATATTCCCACAAACTTAAATGACCTTTTGCCTCTATTGGCTCATCAAAAACTTGTACATTATCCACTTGCCAGCCGTAATTTTCTTTAAAAGAACTTTTAGTGTATATATCTCTATTTTCTTTTAATAGCTCTTCTTTAAATTCTGGCGACATTTTTATACAATCTACTAATCTTACTTTTCCTAATATTTTTTCGAGTGGCAATTCTTTTGGTAAATATTTTTCTAATCTTTTTATTGCTTCTTTATCTATACTTTTTCCTTCATGTATTAATAATTCACCTCTGTAAGCCGTTTGCCAATTTCTAAATTCAAATCTTTTATCTCCTTGCATTATCAATGTTGCCCATGGTTGTTTTATTGTTATTGTTTTCATTGTGTTTTTTTCTCCTTCATAATTCATCTATTATAACCTTTATTAAAAACTACTTTAATTTTTATGCTGATTTTATTTTATCACTGGTGCTTAAATCACAGTCATTCTTTTTTATTCTCTGTCTATTTTATTGTCTCTAAGAACTACCATATTTTTTAAACATTTATTTTCTCTTTTTTGTTTTTATTTTTATACTAATATGGAAATTTTTTACTTAAATTAATCTCTCTAAATAATTAGAAGTGAAAATGAAACCGTAATGGGCGTTATTGAAAGTATTCAAAATATTTGTTATTCTTGCGCTTCTTCCTAAATTATTATGGTTGTTCATTCTATTGTGTTTTTACTTATTAATTAAATTTATTTTACTTCTACCTTCGGGTTATGAGAATTTGATTGTGATTTTTGAGAAATTTTGTTAACTTGAGTTTTTATTAGTTTTAATAGGGTTAGAGCAAATTGGTGTGATTAT
>MNRO01000018.1 GCA_001915995.1 Clostridium sp. 26_21 | reverse complement strand
AAAATAGTAAATATAATTGCTATTATATATGGTATAACTATTTTCATTATTCTTTTATTCAAAAAGTCTTTTAGATAATTTTCTTTTTTTAGATAGCTTGTCATTAGTCCATATCCTGAATAAAAGAAAAATGCTGAAACTGCAATAGCTCCTACTATTGTAAATACTTTAAGTAGAATTGTGTCTTTTATATAAATAGACAAGTGGTGTATTATTATCAATAATGCCAATAGTCCCTTTATTTTATTGCTATTGTATTTATCCAATACATCATTGTTTGCATTAAAAATAGATTTTCTTTTTATTATTAGGCATATAATTCCTATTAAAAATATTATATCTACTATGTTAACATTAAATATTGCAACATCATTGGGTAATGGATAAATACTGTCTGATTTTATTGTTGGTAACATATACTTTGCTCTCCTATTACTACTAATAAATACATATTAAAGTACGCGATAACGTACTAATTCTTGTTACGATTATATAATAAAAGGTAGATAATTTCAACTGGTTATCTACCCAACTTATTGTAATTTGTCTTTTACTTATTATATAATGTTATAACTACTAATTCTGGTCTGTTATTTATTCTAAATGGTATAATACTATTTCCAATTCCTCTGCTCACTACCATAGTAGTCTTATTTTTTTCAAATATTCCACTCGTATATTTAGGAAAAAATCCTTGATTTGGTGCAACAATACCACCTATAAATGGAATTCTTATTTGTCCACCATGAGCGTGTCCCGTTAATATTAAATCTATTTCCTTTTCGACATAGGTGTCAAATAATTCAGGTCTATGGGATAATAATATATTATACTTATCTCTATTATATTTTACATTATCTAATTCCACTTTTACTATTTCAGAATCTGATATAAAACTTTCGTGAGCCATTCTTGGATCATCTATACCAATTAAATTTATTGATGATTCATTTATTTTTAATACTTCTGTTTTATTTTCTAAAATAATAACTTTATTTTCTAATAATTGTTCTTTAAATTTTGTGTAACCGCTAATACTCGCTTCATGATTACCAGAAACATAGTAAATTGGAGCAACAGTATTTATCTTCTTAATAAAATTTATAGCAACTTCTACATTCGTTTTATTAGAATCAACTAAATCTCCTGTTAAAACAATAATATTAGGCTTTTGTTTTTCTATTTTTTTTATTAAATCATTAGTTAAAGTATTAGATTGATTATTATGAAAGTCTGATATTTGCACTATTTTATAATTATTAAAATCAACAGGTATATTATTATTAACTATTTTATAATTACTTACTTGTAATTTAGTGTTTTCATAATATAAATACAATCCAAATAAAACTATTACAATCGTAACTGAAATCATAATCTTAACTTTCTTTTTCATAACCAACCTCCTCAACAAATTACTATTTTTCTAACTAATCACTAAATTGTAATTTCTCGAGATGATTTATATAACATCAGTTAGTTTTAAATCTTTAGTTCCTATATATACATCTCTATTTCCATCTACAGTATGACATTTTATTATTGTATAATTCTCATAGTGATATTCCATACTTCCACCATCTTTATACATATCTGCTTTTATTTTTCCATCTTTTTCATCTTTATTTGCTTTTGATATAATTTCTTCCATTGTTATTTTATTTTCTGATAGAGCCTCTTTTAAAGAATATTCTTTACCATCAATTCTAATATTTACACTTCCATCATACGCATATATAGTGTAATCATATTTGTTTGTTTCTGATTTATCTAATATAGCGTAAACTTTATTATAGCTGTCGATTGGTTGCCTATTTTTGAAAAGTATTTCAAAGTTTTCAGCTGATTTTAATTCAATTTTTGTTGCTTTAACTTGTGCTGGGTATGTTTCCATTATCTCACCATTATATGTTATCTTTACATTTGTCCCTACTTCATAAAGTGCATCATTGTACTCTCCTAAACTTATACTAATTTTATCTGTTGATTTTCTTTCTTCTTCATCTTCATTTGGCTCTACTATAATATAACTAGCAGTTGCTTCAACTACTCTCCCATAAAAGAATTGTTCTTCTTGACTTTGTTCATTATCCATTTTGTTAAAAATAATATTATTGATTTTCTCTAAATCTTCTGTTGAAATTATCGCTTGTTTGTTTCCTTTTTGTATTTCTTTACAAGATTCTTTAATATAATAAACATCATTATTTAATATTATTTTGTGAGTATTTATTCCGTTACATATTTCATTGTTATATTTTGAATTTACTAATATGTTTTCAATAGTTCCTATATCTTTTATATCAGTTATAGTAATTGTTTTTCCTTCATATTCAATTTCAACAGTATCGGATTCAGGCAATTCATATTTCATAAACCAACTACCCATTTTTGTACCAATATTATTTTCATAAGGTTCATTCGGAGATACTCCAACATAACGAATTACTTTATAACCTAATCCCCAATAAGTTACTTTACTTCCATCATGGCTAACCATTTTTATGCAATACTTTGGCTCATGTCCTGTTGTTACTCTACCACTATCTGCATAATTTGTAATAATTCCTGCAACTATAAGTATAATTAAAATTATCCCTATACCAATACATATTTTCTTTTTCATAAGATACATCTCCTCATAATAAATTTTAATCTCAACGACAACTTACTATTTATCTAATTAATTATTAAATTGTAATTTGAATTATTATTTAATCTTTTTTATTGGATGTCTTATGACTGTTTTTAATTTATTAACATCACATTTTCTTGGATCACTTAAATATATTTCGTGATGGTATCTCTCATCAGTTATATCTAATTCATAACCATTTTCTTTCATATATTCGTGCATTAAATTAACTGTTGCCGGCTCATCATCATAAGAACCCAAGTGCATACATTGAACACATAGACCTTCATCATAAGTAAAAAACTCAACTCTTGAAAAATCTTGTTTCTTCTTTTTTGTTGTTTCTTCAATAGCCCACTCGAAATCATCTTTAGTTACAAAATCTGGTAATCTAATAATAGATATAAAGTGCATAGTATTTTTATTATTATAATCAATGCTACCTTTTAATCCATCCTGCCACCAAAATCCTTCTAATGGTGGAACAACATATTCAAAAAAACCATCTATTTTATGAGTTCCTTTGTAACTCATTTTTATTGTATAGGCAATACCATATAACAATCCAATTGTATTTTTATAATCTCCGTTTTCTTCGTTAGGGTTTCCAGATCCTCTAACTGCTATATAATTCATTTTAGGAATTTCTACTATACTAGGTTTATTCTTTGGCATATAGAATTCCTTATATTCTTTTTTGTAATCAAAAGCCATAATTACATCTCCAATCTATTTAACAAATTACTATTTGTCATGCAAATATTTTTCTAACAAATCAATAAAAAAATTTAAATTTTTCTATTGACAATTAATAGTTAGTCTTATTAACTTTATCTTGTTAATTGATAACTTTGCTCTATCAATTCTTTAACTAATGTTTTATCTACTTTTTCGTCAACAATAATTGTATTCCAATGCTCTTTATTCATATGATATGCAGGTATTATATAATCATAAGTATTCCTTAATATATCCGAATAATTCGGATCTGTTTTTATATTAAGATACAATCTCTCATTAACATTCATAAGCAATGCAAACCACTTTTTATTTTCGCAATGTTTCATTGTTACTGATTCAAAATCATCTGAAAATGGACAATCTTTGTATGTATTTTTTAATGTCAAACAATATTCTATTATTTCTTCTTTATTCATATTTCAATCCTTTATTTCTATTATTTCATTAAAATTACGCCAGTTATTGTTGGATTTAATAATTTAATAAAATCTATTGCATCTTGTTTTGTTCCAACTACACTACCATAATGAATTGGTACTGCTACTTGTGGTTTTATTTCATTTATTAATTGTGCTGCTTCTTCAAAACTCATTGTATAAGTTCCACCAACAGGAACAAATGCGACATCACACTTTACTTTTCTATTTTCTTCTGTTATATCTGTATCTCCTGCAATATAATATCTGACCTCATCTATTGTAATAATATATCCAACCCAATTATTTTCTTTGGGATGAAATTTCTTATTTACATTGTATGAAAGTATTGTCTCAAATTTAATTCCTTGTACCATATATTCTTCGTTTGGTTTTACTGCATGAATTGAACTTTTGTCTATTCCTTTTCTTAATAATTTTGTTATCATTTCTTCTGGTATTACAATAGTTGTGTTTTTATTTATAACTTTATCTATATCCTCTTCTGAATAATGGTCATAATGATCATGTGTTATAAAAATAATATCTGCATCATTATAATTTTCATCAATTTTAAACGGATCTATATAAATTATTTTATTTTTGTCTATTCTTATACTGCTATGGCATAAAACTTCTATATTATCTAACATAATACCCTCCTTAATTTTTATATATTTGAATTATACCACAAAAATTCGTAATATAACAAGAAGAAAAAATTACTTACTTTTACTTATTTAATATCGCATAATAATTATAATCTTTTTCACCAATAAAAATTAATTTTTCATCTAATATCTCATTGTTTTTTTGGCTGAAATATTTATTTTTCCAATAGTTTTTATATTGTCATCATTCCATATATTTTGATCATACAAATTTATAGGTAGTCCCGGCACAGAACTCATAAGTAAATTATAGTTAGCTAATAAAACTTCTAGTTTAGGACTTAAAATTTTTCCTGTATTTTCATCAATATAATTTGATGTCAAATATGTATTTTCTACTTCTGCACCATAAACTCTTCTTTTTGCGTCTAAATTGATTATAATAATTATAGGAAATGACAAATCTACAAACGTGGTTTTGCCGAATAGAATAAAACTCATATCTACTCGTCAAAGTACAGATATGAGTTGTTTTTTATTTATGTAGTTGCTTATCAAACCAGTTCTTATACAGAACTGCTGTCAATGAAACCACATCTGCTAATTTTCATTTCCTATGACATACATTCTACAATACTATTTCAGATTTGTCCATACAATTTTCCTTTCTTACTTTTTCAACAACTATTCATCTTCTTTGATAATATTTTTACTTTCTAAATAAGTAGCTAAGAAATATATACCATATATGATACCTATAATAATTACTGTCGCAATAGCAGATGGTAATAAATCTTTTTTACTTGCCAATCCAGACATTATAGTAATTGCAAATTGTATTCCAAATATAGAATGTATAATTGCAAGAACAAGTGGAACTCCAAAAAATATTCCAATTTGTCTAAATAATGCTTTGTTAATCATCTTTTCGTCACAACCAATTTTTCTTAAAATAGTATATCTTTGTCTGTTATCTGAACTATCTGTTAATTGTTTTAAAGCTAAAATAGCTGAACTTGCAATTAAAAATATAATTCCTAAATAAATTGCTATAAATGTTACAATAGTTGCTAATCCTATACTTGATTCCATAATAGATATTTTTGATCTTCCATCAATATTCAAACCATTTTTCTCTAAATTTTGTAAAAGTTCTGAATTATTATCAACAAATATCTTTTCTATTTCTTCTTTTCCTTCTTTAGTATCTGAATTATAATTTGCAGCTAATAAATATTTTTTTTTCATATCTTCTGTTAAATTACAATCATCTGGAACTAACACAATTCCTGTATTTGTATGGTTAGTAGACATTTGAATATATCCTGTCTTACATTCATTATATTTTGATTTATATTGTTTTCCAACTATATTTAAAACATTATTTCCATCTTTTAATGCTTCATCTCGTAATTCTTTTTGTGAATCAAAATCACAAAGTACAATATATTCATCATTATTTAATTCATATTGATTAATTCCATATAGTTTTGCAATTTTGTTATAGTCTGATATTTTTACTATCTGTTCTGCTGTATTATATAAAAGATTTGGATATCTGGTTTTTATTTCTGCATATTTGTCTCCCAAAAAATCTTTCCAAGTTAAATCATCTGTGGAATATACTGTTATTTCCACAATGTCTTTTAAGACATTCATATCTAAACCATTATTTTTTAAAGTTTCTGTAATAGATATTTTCGAATCAGCCATTGCTTCAGCTGTAGATGTAATCTCTTTTCCATAAGTACCATATTGTAAATATTTTTCTGGTAAATTAGCTGTTTTATATAAGTTCAAATCTACAGGAGTCATTTCAACTAATTCTCTTTGCATTGTATTTCTTAATGCTAAACTTGAAGAAAGTATTGAAATTGTCATAAATAGCATTAAACATATTACACTCATACTTATAACCATTGTATTAATTTTGTTATTTATTTGTCTTAATACAAACATATTTGTATTTTTAAAATAAACATTTTTCATTTTTTGAACTATTTGTATTATAAATCCTGATAAAGACCAGAAAACTGCTACTGTTCCGACAATTCCCATTAAAATTGGTTGTAAAATTTTATCTGCTGTTGTTATACTACTAACATCTCCTGTTACTTTCCAGTAAGCATATCCAAGTATAGATACAGCTCCTAAAAATACTAATATACATATAATTGGATTTTTTATTTTTACATTTTCATTTTTTTTATTCGCATTTAATAAATCAATTAATTTATATTTTGAAACTGTAAATGTATTAAAGAACATTACTGCCACATACATTACAGCAAAATAAATACAAGTTTTTATACAAGCATCTTTTGAAAATACAAATTGAAACTTGCTCATGTCTGCCTCAAACATTTTAGCAACTAATATTGACATGAATTGTGATGCAAATATACCTATAATTAATCCTACAATTAATGATATAATTCCTACTAATATTGTTTCAATTAATATTATTTTTGATATTTGTCTTTTTCCCATTCCAAGTGTCATATATATTCCAAATTCTTTTTTTCTTCGATTTATTAAGAAATTATTTGCATATACAATTAGTAAACCTAATACTACTGCTACGAATACTGATACATATCCAAGCAATGAAATCATAAGTTTTATAATACTTCTTGTTGATTCTGATACTTCTAACATTGCTTGTTGACTATCTATTGAATTAAACATATAAAATATTGCTACACCTAATACTAATGTTAAAAAATATATTGCATAATCTTTGAAGCTTTTTTTCATGTTTCTTATTGATAATTTAAATAACATCGTTTAAATCACCTCCAAGAAGTGTTTGAACCTCTATTATTTTTTCAAAGAATTGTTTTCTTGTATCATTTCCCTTTACTAATTCATTAAAAATTTTTCCATCTTTTATAAATAAAATTCGATTAGCATAAGAAGCGGTAAATGCGTCATGTGTTACCATTAAAATTGTTGCATTCATTTTTTGATTTAATAATTCAAAATTTTCTAATAATTGTCTTGCTGCTTTACTATCTAATGCTCCTGTTGGCTCATCTGCTAAAATTAATTTTGGATTTGTAATAATAGCTCTTGCTGATGCAATTCTTTGCTTTTGACCACCAGATACTTGATAAGGATATTTTTTTAGGATTTCTTTAATTCCTAATTTTTCCGCTATTTCATTTACCCTTCTATCTATTTCATTTGCCTTTACTTTTTGAATTGTTAATGCTAAAGCTATATTTTCATAAGCTGTTAATGTATCTAATAAGTTAAAGTCTTGAAATATAAATCCTAACTCTTCTCTTCTAAATTTGTTCAAATTATTTCCTTTTAATTTTGTGATATCTTCTCCATTTATAATAATGTGTCCTGCTGTTACTCTGTCTATTGTGGAAATACAGTTTAATAATGTTACTTGCTCCCATAATTCCAACAAATTCGCCTTTGTTTACATCAAAATTAATATTGTCTATGGCTTTTGTTAAATTTGATTTGTTTCCATAGTATTTTTCGATGTTTTTTACTTCTAATATTTTTTCCATTTTTATAACTCCTTTCTGACTTTAACTTAATTATAAATACTTTCTAGTAAAGTTACCATCGATTTAGCTTACATATTCCTTACATTTTTGTAAGGTAGCAATACTTGTTTCTTTTTACTTTAATTCAATATAACTGTTTTGTGGAAACACTAGCTTGACTTCTGTACCTTCATTTTGCACTGAATTTAATTCTATTCCTATTCCTAATTTATTACATAACTTTTTACACAAATATAATCCTATTCCTGTTGATTTCTTATTTGATAATCTTCCATTTGTTCCTGTAAATCCTTTTTCAAAAACTCTTGTAATTTCTCCTTGTTTTATTCCTATTCCGTTGTCTTTAATATATAAAATCACATTCTCTTTTCTTTGATTTGCATATATTTCAATTACAGAGTTTTCTTTTTTTCTGTATTTGATACTATTTTGTATAATTTGATTTAATATAAATACTATCCATTTGTTGTCTGTATTAACTTCTATGTCTAAATCATGAATATCAATAGAAATCTTTTCTTGTATTAAACTACTTTTGTTCTTTTTAATACTTTCATTTACAATTTCTTTTAAAACCACTTTTCTTATATAATAATCTTTTTCTACAGTATTACTTCTTGCATAAAATAAAGCTTGTTCAATATAATTTTCTACTTTGTCTAGTTCTTCATCTATACTTTTGGTTATAGCATTTTTATTGTTCTCTATTACCATTTTACTAGCTGATATTGGTATTTTTATTTCATGTATCCATAATTCTATATATTCTTTATAATCTTCTGTCATATATTTGTATTTGTTTACATTTTCTAACATTGATTTATCAATTTGTTCTAATGAGTTTTTAAATATCTGTCCCTCTAAAAAATTAGGAGTTTTTATAATTTCTGTAATTAAATATTTTTCGTCTAATTCTTCTAAAATTTTTAATAAATTATCATAGAATTTTTTTCTTTTAAAATATTCTATAATAATTGAAATCATATATAATCCAATTATTATAAGTGGGATATATATTTTTATGAACATTCCTACATTATATGCCATTAAAAATATTTCTATTGTAATAAGTCCAAACAATAGTAATAAAATAGTGCTGGCTTTCTCTCTTAAAAATAATTTAAAATCCATTTAGTTTACTCCTTTTTTCAAAATATATCCTTGTCCTCTTTTTGTTTCTAATAGTTCTTTTAATTCTAGCTCTTCTAATTTATTTCTTAATCTCGTAATATTTACTGTTAATGTATTATCATCTATAAAGCTTTCACTTTCCCATAAACATTCCATTATATCTTCTCTTGATACAATTTTTCCTCTGTTTTGTACCAGATATTTTAAAATCTTATATTCATTTTTGGTAAGTTCTATTACTTTTCCACCTTTTTCAATAGTATTATTTGAGGTATTTAATATAAAATCTTTAACATCTATTTTATCATTTGTTTCTCCTTGCATATTTGTTCTTCTTAGTAATGATCCTATTTTTGCAAGTAAAATTTGTATGTTAAATGGCTTAGTAATATAATGATCTGCTCCATTATTGATTGAAAGTAATTCATCTATTTCATTATCTCTACTTGTTACTATAATAATTGGCATATTTGATTTTTTCCTAATTTCTTTACAGATATATTCTCCGTCTGTGTTTGGTAAATTTATATCTAATAAGATTAAATCTGGATTTATTTTTAATATATCATTTATTGTATTATCAAATGTTGTTAGTGCTGTTGCTTCATATCCATTTTTATTTAAAAAGATTTTTAATTCTTCTCTTAATTTTTCATCATCTTCTATTATTAATATTCTTGGCATTTGTTTTCCCTCCAATGTTATTATATCATACTTATCACAAAAGAAACCTTACATTTCTGTAAGGTTTTAGATTGTTTTATTTATTAATTTTCTAATCTCATATATAAAATTGGATAATGATTTCCTTGCTCATCTAACTCTGTTCTTTTGTAAACTTTAAATCCTAAATGTTCATAAAATCCTTTAGAATTAGGATTTTGCTCATTAACTATTAATTCATTAATATTATAATTTTTTATACCATAATTCAGTAATTGTCTTCCAAGTCCTTTTCTTCTTTCACTATTTTTTATAAATAACATTTCAAGCTTTGTACCTTCTATTCCCATAAAAGCTATTGGAATATCATTTTCGTTCTCTATAACTATTAAATGTGCTACTTCTTTTAAAGCTTGTGGTACATATTCTTTTATTTTTTCTATTTCATTATCTGACAAAAATAAATGCGTTGCTTTTACTGAATTTTCCCATACTTCTAATAATGTATTTACCAATTCTTGTGTTCTTTCTTTTACTTCAAAAATTTTCATATTTTACCTCTAAAATTACTTTTTTATTTTTTCTTCTATGAATTTAATAAACTCATTTTCGCTTCCTTCTGTGAATCCATTTTTATATACTAATATTGCTGACTGTTTTCCAAGTTTTAATACTATAAAATTTTGGGTTTGCACTATTTTTGAAACCTGGCTATATTCAAATTCTAAATGAACTTTTCCTTCATTCATTTTGATATTATTATCAAATTCCACAGAAGTTTTTTCTATCTTTCCATTGTTTATTCTTTTGGAAGTATTTTCAATATTGTATATCATTATAATTGGCGAAATAACAGCAGTAAATAAACAGATAATAGCACATGTAAGCATAACATATCCTAAACTATCACCCTCAACCAAATACATTAATAATCCCAATATAAAAATAAATATTCCTCTAATTATCGTTTTTGTTCCAAAGATTTTAAATACATATTCTACTATTAGTTTTCTATTCATTGTATATTCATTTTTAAACATCTTTTATATTTCGCTCCTTTTACTATTTTATCCTATTTATTTAGTCCCAATTATACACCATAACTTGAATCATCGTTCAAAATCCTGTTTTTCCTGATATCTTCTATAATCTTCTTCTGTTAATACAAGTGTTCCTAAATTTTTCGACATTATTTCATTTGTTTTTTTCATAAAATTTCTTTTTATTGCTCTCATAATTCCATTATGTGTTACTACTAGTATTTTTTCATCGCCATGAAACTTTTCAAACACATCCTCAATAAAGTCACATACACGCTTATCTACATCACTATGTGTTTCTCCACCTGGAGGTGTATATAATCCTTTTCTAAATAATTCTCTTAATTCATTAGAATATAATTCTTTTTTTGTATTTTCCCATTCTCCAACTGAAATCTCAATTATTCGATCATCATAAATTGGTTTTGCTTCTGGAAAAATTGCAAATAATGTCTGCTTTGTTCTTTTTAAAGGAGAACAATATATAACATCAAAATCTTTGTCAATTGTTTCACCCAATTTTTGAGCAGCTTTAATTCCTTTATCTGTTAAACTACAATCAGCCCTTCCAGCCCAAATTCCATCTCTATTATATTCTGATTCTGCATGTCTTATAAATATTACATTCATCTTATTTTTTCCTTTCAAGTTATCTTACTTTTTCACAATATGTGTTAGTCCTTTAAGATAATCTCCATTTATTAAAATATCTCTAATATTAGTAGGTCTTAGATCTATATCTTTTAATTCTTCTGAAGTAACCCATTTAAACTCTAATAATTTTTCTTTACCTTTATCTATTTCAACTTTTTCACAATCAATCATTTGTAATTGTTGTTTAGGTTTAATTATATAATAAAATTCAATTCCATGACATTTTCTATTATTTCTTATCCAAAAATTCTCTTGAATTACAAACAAATTTGCTTCTTGGACATCACAACCAATTTCTTCTTTTATTTCACGAATAACTGCTTCTTTTGAATCTTCTCCAATTTCTATATGTCCTCCTGGTATATGAAAATAAGATGTTTTATTTACTCTCATAATTAAAAATTTATTTTCTTGCTTAATTATCCCACATGTTCTTCCATGAAATTCTTCTGTTTCAGTTTTAATTTTTAAATCCATATCCAATCTCCTTTTTGAATAATATTTATCACAAATTTTACTATTTTTTATAAAAATGGAAATCACAACAATCTCCATCATAGCCTAATGTTTTTGTTCTCTTAAAACCTATTTTTTTCAACTCACCATATGTCACATTATCAACATCACAGAAAAGATGGCATAATTCTGCACAATCATTTTCTACACAAGCAGTATGCCAAAGACATTTCTTCATTGTTACATCAAAGGACTTCTTATCATGCTTTTGAGTACTTTCCCACAAGTCTGTTTTACGCACAACTCTAAGAAATATATTACTATAAAGAAAATAAAAACATGGCACTTTTTCCATTTTTTCCATAGACAAATGCTTTTGTTTTGCAACTATATTAATCATGTATTTTTGCATATGTTGATATACTTTTTCTTCATCAAATCCTTCTTCCAAAGCTTTATATAATGCTATTCGAGGAAGTATTGTTTGAATAAGTGTTTCCATTTGATTTTTTGATTTGTTTTTTGTATTTTTTATAATTTCATCAAGTATTTTCTCTTGCTTTGCAAATAATGTATTACCATTATCTACTCCGAATTCTTCTATCAAAAATGTTTTTATTTGATTTTGTTGTTTTATTTTCATATTTATACCTCCATCAATTACTATCTGTTGTTTTATACCATAAAGCAAATAATTATATACATACAAAATTGTAAGTTGTTGCTATGATTTGCTCTATACTAAACCTTAATTTCCATCTATATATGTCATATATAGATAACCACTCATACTAGTATTATTAGCAAATTCTTTTTTTGGTAAATCACTTTTTAAAATAGGTTCTTTGTAGTATGACAAATAAGTAATCAGTCTGTATAATCTTGTATTTTCTAGAAATTTAAAAATAATATCTTTGTTGTAATTTTCGTCAAATTCTGATAAAGTTCCATTATCATAATCAAAAATAATATAATTTTCTCCTGATGTCATCATTGTATTAATTGAGTCAGGGGCAAAACAATTCAAATTAAAATCATCTATTACTGAATAGTGCATTCTATCCTCTATAACTTCTAATAAATGCTCATAATTTTTATCTTCTTTTTCAAATACATAAAAAGCACCTATTTTTGAAGATTTAAAATAAATTCTATCTGGTTCTTTTTTATATACATAAGGATTATATGTTTTAAATTCTTGATAATTATCTCCATAATCTGCCTCGTCTTTTTCAATCTTTTCTCTTAATTTAGTTATTTCGCTTTCTGATATTAATGCTGATAGACTTGTTTGTTTCTCTTTTTCTTTTATTAGTTGATCTTCATCAATTAATATTTTTGTGTAAAATCCACCTATAAAACCTATTCCTAGTAATACTATACTTACTATAATAAATATAAGCATTTGTTTTTTTGTTATTTTTCTCATCTTTATTCATCTCCACAATATTCTATTTTTCTGACTAATTACTATACTCTATTAAATTTTCTATATTATTCAACATTGATCACCTCTTTAAAACCATTCCTACTCCATAACCATAGTGGAGTATGTATATCAATAGGGTTATACTTAGTCCCTTTAAATAATTCATTCCATCTCTCAACAACTATCAGCTGTACATCACTTCTATTTAATTCTTCATCAGTTATTAGTCCTAATTTATGTGTTGCCTGAATAACATGTGTATCAGGTGCAACTGTTAACTGATTAATGTTTTTGTATTTTCTATCTGTATATTGATATATAACATATAGCCAATAGTTACATATTTTTGTTCCAGATAAATATGGAAATTTCTTTTTATTTTCCTTTTGAATAAAGTTCTTTATCTTATTAACATCATTATCTAATGAATCAAATAACTTTCTAATATCTCCATCATATAATTCTACAAACGTTTTACATAGAGATAACCATATTTCAGTTTGCTTTTGTTTTTGTAATGCTATTTTATATTTTACAAGTGCATATTGTACATCTTCAAAAGTCTTTTCTAAACATATTTTAGGATTAAATACAAAGTTAGTTTCCTCATCATTATATGTATTTAATGCACTTTCCCATAATTTATATGAATTTCTTTGATAGTTCAATGCCATAGGTAAAGTAAAATAAAGATAATTTTCCAGCGAAGATTTCTCTAAATGTGGATTTGCATCTTCTGGCATGACTTCGCCACCAAGGCTCCCTTTCTTCCACATATTATATAAAATATCTACTTTTCGTAATATTTCCTCTTTATTATACATTTTACACCTCAACCAATCATTTTTTATGTTTCTTGATATTTCTATTATTTATATAATCTAAGAAATTTCTCTAAATCATTTTCATTTTCAAATATTGATTCAAAAATATTATATAAAGTATCTGTCGCTTCATATTCTCCTATAGCATAACATTTTTTACCTAAGCCATATGCAATCCCAGCCTCAATATGTGCTGCTTTGCCTGCTGGCAATACTAATAACAAATTTTTTGAATTTTTTTCTCCATCTAAATCCTGATTAAATAAATTAAGCACAACTTCACTTTTTAAGCCAAGAGACTCAAACTCTCTTTGTTTTTCTTCTGGAGTTTGATTTGAATTACCATATCCCCAATCTTCTTCATTTTTCAAAAAACAATAATAAGAAATATTGTATTTATCAAATAAATCACATATTTTCAAAATATTTTCTTTATTTCTGGCTCGTCCAGCAATAAAAAATTCATATTTATTATTCATTCTTTCCTCCTAGTTAATTTCTTCTTATTATATATCATAAAAACAACTACTTATCAACACTATTTTTCTTAAAACTCATGTCATTGACAATAATACAACATTATTATATAATTGATTTTATGCAAAATTTTCAATAAATAATTTCAAATTTGAAAGGGGACAAAATTATGATGGATTTTTCTGAAGCACGGTCTTTTAATGATGGTATAGAATTTTATGGAAAAGATATAATCATAATTGCTACACGCAAAGATGATAAAGTAAAAATTGAAAAAAGTAAATCTCCACGTCTTAAATACTCTAATAAATTTGTTAAGACTATTATTTGTTTGCTATTAACAATCATATCAAATCTTATTTTAAATACTTTTCAAGATTTCAAAGTTCAAATCTTACTAATAATTGCTTTATTTTGGAGTAGTGTTATATGTTTTTTCTTTTTTAATTCTCGAAATGATAAAAATGTACAATGTTATAAATATCATGCAGCAGAACACAAATTTTTAAATTATATTGATAAATACAAAAAAGAACCAGAAACATGTGAAGATGTAATGAAAATGAGTTCATATTCTTATCGGTGTGGTTCTACAATATTAGTAGTTATTATGACTTTATTAACTTTATGTATATGTGGAATTTTATATATTCCTACATTGATTTTAAAAATCTTATGGATTGCCTTTAGTATTTTTATCACATTATATTTGTGGGCAAATAATAAATGTGATTTTCTTCAAAAGTTTGTAGTCGTAGAACCTAGCTATTCAGAAGTAGAAGTTGCATTTATTGGCGGAAAAGATTATTTAAAAACAAAACAAAAAATATCATAATTTATCTCAAAAATCCCCAATAGACATATTTAATAATATATCTATTGGGGATTTTTCTAACTTCTTATTCTTGGCAATCTATTACCTAATCTACTCAAAAATTCATTTGTAATTGTATCTGCATTCATTGCAAACTTTTCTGAAGATAAATTAATATCATCACAATCAATTATATAAACTACATCTCCAGTTTTAATTTCTTTAACATCTGTTACATCAATAACACATTGATCCATACAAATTCTACCAATTACTTTCGAATAATTTCCATTTACTTTTACTAACATATTTTTATTAGATAAACATCTAGGAAATCCATCTGCATATCCAATAGATATTGAAGCAATTTTTCTATTACTATCTGCTATATATGTTCTACCATAACTTACACTATCATCTTTATTAATTTCTTTTACACTTGTTACTCTTGCTTTTAATGATAAAACAGGCTTTAAATCTAATTTATTTTTTTGATATGCTGTATTATCACTATTAACACCATACATGATTATTCCTATTCTTACATAATCATAAGTTTCTGTATTATAATTTATAGCACCATAACTGCTTTGTAAATGTACTTTTCCAACATCTTGTCCATTTTCTTTTAATTGTTTTATACATTTATTAAAGTTTTCTATTTGTTTCTCTGTAAATTCTATATCTTCTTTTTTATCAGAATCAGCAACACATAAATGGCTAAATGTTCCTAAAATATTAAGCCTTGGATTTTCATAAATTTTTATTAATCTGTCCATATTATCATATCTTTCTCCAATACGATTCATTCCTGTGTTTATTTTAATATGACAATTTAATTTTTGACTTAATTTTAACTCTTTGATTTTTTCAGAATAATTATAATCAACTATTGTTTGAATCAAATCATATTGTATTACATATTTTAAATCTTCAAAATTAGTATATCCTAATATCAAAATATTTCCTTTAATATTATGTTTTCGCAATTCAATTGCTTCATCTAAAGTTGCAACAGCAAAATCGTTAATTCCAATTTCAGATAATTTTTCTGCAATTAAAATACTCCCATGCCCATAAGCATTAGCTTTTACTACTGCCATGATTTTTGTTTTAGGTTGTATTACTTTTTTTATTTCATTTATATTATGTTCTAAATTTTCCAAATTAACCTCAACCCAAGCTCTATCTGTTAATAAACTATTTTCTTTATTCATTTTTATTACTTCCTTAATTTTTTCTATTAAAAATGCAAATATTGTTGTTACTACTGCTACGACTAAATAAAATATAAAATTATTGTCAACAATGTATTTTTCAACTTTACATATTCCTGAAATAAATCTTATTCCAACAATAAATAATGGATGAAAAATATAAATTATAGTTGATACATTTCTTAATTTTAAATTTTGTGTATTACTTATATTTATCAAATAATCAAACAAAACATACATCGTTGGAATTAGCAAAATATACATACTATCATGTTTTTGTAGATTAAATTTATGAAGAATCGTTGCCTCTATTGTCATTCCTATAAAGAATAGGACACTATACAAAAATGATTTTTTGTTATTTACTCTTTTTATTTTTATAAAATATCCTAAATATAAGAAAATTGGAGCATAAAATAATCCATTTCTTGTATAATCACTTATTTTAAAGATAAAATCATATATATAACTTAAAACACACACATTTCGCGTTAGTCCATAATAACTATCACCTAATAATCCTATAATATATAAAACTATTACTGTTATAAATGTTTTTCTATTTCCTAATTTTTTTATAAAATAATATGTAATCCATATTCCTAATATAAGTGCTGGGAAATACCATAAATGATATAATGTTCCATTAATCAAAATGTCTTTTATAATAGAAAAAATACTTATATTATTGAATTTTCCCATATAAATATTTATTGGTAAATAAAGTATTATACAAAATAAATATATCTTTAATATTTTAATTGTATATTTTTTTAATTTGTTCTTATCTTTTAAACATCCATCTATTACAAAATAACCTGTTATCATAAAAAATAATGGTACTGCAATTCTTCCTAATATTCTTGTAAAAAAGAAATTGAATTCTTGATTTATATTGATAAATGGCGAAATATGTATTGCAATTACTAAAAAACTAACAACAAATCTTGCTACATCTATATTAATTTTTTTATTCATCACTCACTCTTTCTGATAAAATAAATCCATCTACATTATTTCCAGAAATCATTTGATTTTCTTGTAATATAATTGTTTCGTTCTGATTTTCGTACGGAATATAAGAAATCTTATATCCATAGCTATTTAAAAATTTTGGATATTTATATTCTTTTAAATATTCAATATATTCTTCTAAACATAAATCTTTATTTGTTATAATTTTTGAATGAGGATAACCTACAAATCTAAAATGCCATTCTTCTTTAGCTATTTTTGTAATGTTCTTTTTTTCATCTTTGTATCTTTCAATAAAACCAAAATTTGGTGCTATTTTTCTAAACTCTTGGCATATACCATTATATGGAAAACTTGGGCATATAAAATCTATATTAGGTTTATTTAATGCTAAATCGATTGCAAGTCCTGTTTGATGTTCACTTGCATTTGGTAATGCTACAAATTTTTTTGTATATTCTTCACCATTTTCTATTATTGAATCTGTATATAATCTTTTCTGTTCTTCAAAAGTTCTAACTCCACTTATTGGAACTATTTCATCATTTGCATTTATACTTTTTAATGCTTTTTGCAGTTGACTATTTGCTACTTGGTCTAATTCTATATTTTTATATTTTTCACTATATGATATTAATTTAATTTCATTTGTTTTTAATAAATTATCTGGATTTATTAAAATAAGATATCCTTTATGTATATTTTCATCATTTAATTTTACTTTTTTCATCTTTCTAATCCTAACTTTATAAGTTTATCTATTACTTTTGGAAATGATATTCCTATTTTATTTAACATACTTGGATATCTCGAATGTGATGTACAACCTGGTATTGTATTTACTTCATTAAAAACAATTTTTTTATCTTTTGTATAGAACATATCTACTCTAGCAAATCCAGTACAACCTAATATTTTATAAATTTCAAGTGCTGTTTTCTTTATTTTTTCTCTTTCTTCTTCACTTAATCTTGCTGGTAATATTATTCTACTTGTTTTTAAGTTATATTTTTCAAAATAATCGAAAAATCCATCTTGTAATTCAATTTCATCAACTTCTCCTACAACTAAATCATGATTTCCCAATATTGCACAACCAACTTCAAATCCATCAATATTTTCTTCAATAATTACTTTATTGTCATATTTATAAGCTTCTTCTAATGCCTCTTTTAAATTATCTTCACTTTTAATTTTTGTAATTCCAAATGATGAACCTGCTTTTAAAGGCTTTACAAATAATGGATAATGTAAATTTTTTATTTTATTTCTTATATCATCATAACTATCATTTTCAAATAAATAAGATATTGGTGTAAGAATCCCATTTGTTGCTACTAGCTCATGAGCTAAATATTTATCCATACATATTGCTGATGATGTCATATCACATCCAACATATTTTATTCCTGCTAATTCAAGTAATCCTTGTAATCTTCCGTCTTCTCCATTTTGTCCGTGTAAAACTGGAAAAACTATATCTAATTTTATAATTTCATTAGTATCTAATATAATTATTCCATGATCACTTCTATTTGTAGATATCGTGATTTTTTTACAAGACTTATCATCTTTCCATTCGTTTTTCTCTATTTTTTCTATATCTCCTTGATATAAATAAAAATCTCCTTGTTTTGTTATACCTATTAAAACTACATCATATTTCTCTTTATTAATATTTTTTATTACTGATGTAACAGATACAAGCGATACATCATATTCACTTGAACATCCTCCAAATATTATTCCTACTTTTGTTTTCATAACTATTACCTCTCTTCTATTTTTATATCTTTTGAAAGTTCATAAGTAATTTCTACTTTTTCACTATATAATTTTTCTTTTTTTATTTGCATATTTGTGTTTTTATCAATTTCTGCTCTTACAATATCTACAATTTCATATATCTTATTATTTTGTCTTACATATCTTAAATTTTCATTTGATATTACATAAGCAACATCACTTTTCTTATTTGATAATATTTTTCCATACATATATTCTTCATCAAAATATATATCAATTTGGTAAATATTGTTTGTTTCATTTTTTACTTTTAAGTCTAACCATCCACTGCTTATTGTTGAATCTATTCCTTGTATTGCTGTTTTATCTGGATCTGGAAATGATTTTATTTTATGTCCATGTCTTTCTATTACAGTAAGAGGACTTATTAAAAATAAATAATGTAACATATTACTTAAGTGACATAATCCACCTCCTTTTTTGGCGACTATTTTTCCGTCTATCAATATAAGCCCATCTTTATATTTTCCGTACTTTTTAGCATTTTTTATAAGATAGCAAAATGAAAATATTTCTCCTGGGTATATTAATATATGATTCATCGTTTTACTTGCAATTTTTAGGTTATCAACTTTGTTTTTTTGATAGATTATGTCTTGTCCACTGTTTTTATTAATCATTGATGTTTTTGTATTACAAATTTCATATTTTAATAAATCTCCAAATTTATTTGAATATGTGTTTTTGTCAAATTTCATTCCAATATTGTAAAATAGTTTTCTTTGCCATACTCTGATTGGTAAAAGAAACGGAAATATTTGTGTTAATCTTTTTCTTTTCATACTATTCCTCTCTTCTTTATGATTCTTGCATATATTTTTGAGATTTTGCAATAAAAAAATCATTGTAAATCAATACAAATATATTGTACTAACTTATCAATGATTTTTCTTTAATTTCTTCTTATGAAAAGCTTAAAACTTTCTTAAGCTTGTTTTATTATTGGTAATATAACACTAAAAGTTGTTTCTTTCATATCACTTTCTGCATAAATTCTTCCTCCATGAAGTTCTACTATTTCTTTAGCAATAGCAAGGCCTAGCCCACTACCTCCTGTTTTACTTGTTCTCGAAGAATCTAATCTATAGAATTTTTCAAATATTTTATCTAACTTTTCTTTTGGAATTTGTTTTCCTTTATTTGTAATCTTTACAGTCGCTTGATTTTCTTTATTTAATATACTTATATCTATATCAGTGTTTTCTTTACTATAATTTACTGCATTTTTTATTAAGTTATTAAATACTCTACTTAATTTATCAGGATCTGCATATAAAATTGTTTTTTCATCGGAAGTAAAGTTAATTTTTTTATTCATTTCTTTTAATGTAGGATAAAAATCATCTGCAATTTGTTCTAACATTAAATTCAAGTTTATTTCTTCTTTTTCTAAAACAATTTTTTCTGAATTAAATCTAGCTACATCAAATAATTCATTAATCAAATCTTCTAATCTATATGATTTATCAAGTGCAATGTCAATATATCTATTTCTTTGCTCTTGTGGCATATCTTTTATTTCACTTAACAATGATAAATATCCTATCATAGCTGTTAATGGTGTTTTTATGTCATGTGCAAGATATACAATTAACTCATCTTTTTTCTGTTCATTTTCTCTTGCAAGTCTTTCATTTTTTATTGCTTCTGTTTTAAAACGATTTAATTTTTTCTCTACTTCTACCATTTCTGGCGGTAAATTTATATACTCTACATTTTTGTCAAATAATTTATCTGCTGATTCTGAAACTGCAAACACATAAGAAAATATTTTATTTAATAATTTATATAATAAGCTTAAAACTATTATTAATGTAGTTCCAAATATAATAAATATAAAATATGCTCTTTCAAAAACTAATTCATATATATTATCAAGTAAATCATATAAATGTGGAAAAATATTGTATAACCACTGAAAGTCAAATATTGCTCTGCTTTCTGCTAAAATTATCATAATTATTCCCATTATAGTTAAACTAATCATACATTGGACTATAAAACTCCAAAATGTACTTTTTACTATTTTTTTCATATCATTATTTTTCAATCTTCATCTCACTCCTTTTAGTATAAATTTGATTGGAAAAGAATTAAATTTTGGCAAGGCAAATTTTATTTAAAAAGCAAGGGCGCATACATAATGTATGTAACCGCGTTTTAAATGAAATTTAACACAGCCAAAATTGTAATTATTTTTCAATCTTATACCCCATTCCATAAACAGTCTTAATATACTTCGGATTCCTTCCTCCGTCATTCATCTTTTCTCTTAAGTGTCTTATATGTACCATTATAGTATTATTATCTCTTTCAAAATACTTTTCTCCCCAAACTTTAGAAAATAGCTCATCACTTTTTACAACATTTCCTCTATTAACACACAATTCCCATAAAATTGAAAATTCTGTTTTGGTAAGTTCAACAAGTTTTTCATTAAAGAAAAATTCATGGGTATCATTATTAATTTGTATTCCTCTAAAATCTATCTCATTTGTATCTAACTGGTTATCTTGATTATTATATTTTTTGTATCTTCTCAATTGGGCTTTTACTCTTGCTATTAGTTCAAGAGGCTGAAATGGTTTTGTAATATAATCATCAGCTCCAATACTAAGTCCTGTAATTTTATCTATATTTTCTACTTTTGCAGTTACAAAAATAATTGGAAAATTATATTTTTCCCTTATTTTATTACATAATTTAAAACCATCAATATCAGGCATCATAACATCTAATATTGCTAAATCTATTTCTAGTTTATCTATGTTTTTTAATAAATCTTTACTTGAATAATATTTATATACATTATAGTTTTCGTTTTTTAAGTATATTTCAACTAAATCTGCTATTTCTTTTTCATCATCTACAATTAATATGTTTGCCATCACATTTCCTCTTTTCTTTTTCTCATTAAATTATTATAACATACTTTTAATTTCCAATTATTAATTTCTTCTTAAAAAAAAATGATATCTATATAAATATCATTTCTAAATATGCTATTTAATTTCTGTTCCACCCCATTCCACTGCTACAAATCCTTTTCTTCCCGGTGTTTCTAAGCTTTGTTCTTCTACTTTTATTGCATTAACACCCTTATTGTTGTATCTGGCTCTGGTGTTATTGTTAATGGCATATTTGCATCTATTTCTTCTCTTGTTGCAAATCTTATGTAATTATATTTTTTTATTTTCTTTACAACAATAATACCTAAAAATATTAATCTTTCGACATTTTTCTTTGAATCCATAACATCAATGTATTTACAACATAATCAATTTCTTCACTTGAAAGTTCATGTCCCTTTTTTATACCATGAATTCTCTCTAAACAACCTCTACAACAACAACCTGTAGCATGTTGTGCAATAAAAACTGGATGCACCTGTCTCATTGGTGTTTGTTTTCCATCATTATTTGGATTTTCTGGTGCTATTCTTTTTGTTATCAAATCTCTTGCATCTAATTTAATTTTATCAAATCCTTTTTCTTTTACATAATCCTTCATTTTTTTATTTAAATGAAATGAACCTCTAAATTTACTTTTAGATAATGAATCTAATAAATCTTCAATATTATCTTTCAATCTTATCATTCCTTTACTATATCATCAAATTTATAATTTATAACCTTTTCTAAAGCTTTTAATTCAACTTCAACCTGATATCCTATTTTGCCACCACTAAATATTATTTCATTAAAATTTTTAGCCGAAATATCTATTACAACCTTAAATGGTTTCTTTAATCCTATTGGAGAACACCCTCCATGAACATATCCTGTTAGTGGTAATAAATCTTTTTGAGGAATCATCTCTATACTTTTTTCATTAACACTTTGAGCACATTTTTTTAAATCTAATTCTTTTTCAACTGGTATCATAAATACATAATTTTGTTTAGATTTTGCAATAGTTACAAGTGTTTTAAATACTTTACTTGCATCTTCATTTAAAACTTTTGCAACTTCAATACCACTTATTGCATTTGTAT
The DNA here is from genome assembly GCA_001915995.1 of Clostridium sp. 26_21. Lineage (GTDB taxonomy): Bacteria > Bacillota > Clostridia > TANB77 > CAG-508 > CAG-269. Next base: position 137,198 of record MNRO01000018.1, on the reverse strand, counting down.
CTCCATAAAAATATTCATTATATTTTATTTTCTTTTGATCTAATATTCTCATAACATTTGTTTTTTCCATAAAATCACATCCTTTTATTGTTTCTTTATATCACAAAACCAGATAATTATCAACTAATTATCTGGTTTGTATTAAGCATTACTTTTTCTGTTTTTTTCATATTTATCTAATATCAATGTAATCCATCTAATTACTGAAAATTCTGCTATTGCAAACAATGTAACAAGTATTGCAGATCTTTCTGATATTTCTTTTATTGCAAAAAAGTTTGGCATTATATTAATTGTTAAAATAATCCCTAAAATACATAAAAACATAACACTTGTTCTATATTTATTTAATGGTCTAATAATCTTATATAATATTAAAAATCCTCCTGTAAAGAATAAATAACTACAAGCTGTTGTAATTTCTTTTACTCCAACATTAAATAAATCTGAAAATTTAACCATTGCTACAATTGCTAAAAAAGATGTTATTGCAGCTGGAAGTGAATTTGTAAATACTTTTCTCATAAAATTTCCATTTTGTTGTTTTTTTTGATTTTCTTCAAATGTTAATAAAAATGCTGGAATACCTATTGTAAATGCACTACCTAAAGATACTTGATTTGGTTCTAATGGATATTGCATTGCAAAAATTATTGAATATATAGAAAGTAATAATGAAAATATATTTTTATAAGTAAATAATGATGCAGACCTTGTTATATTATTAATATTTTTTCTTCCTTCATAAACAATATTTCTCATTTTTCCAAAGTCTGAATCAAGTAATACAACTTGTGCTGTTCCTCTTGCCGCATCTGATCCAGATCCAATAGCAATTGAACAGTCTGCTTCTTTCATTGCTAAAATGTCATTTACTCCATCACCTGTCATAGCAACTTTTAATCCTTGTTCCTTTAAAGCTTTGATTATTTGTCTTTTTTGTTCTGGATTAACTCTACCAAAAACAGTATATTTTTTTACTGCTTTTTGTATATCTGCATAATTCTTTAATTCTCTACAATCAATATATTTTTCGTATCCTTTAATTCCTGCTTGTTTTGCAATTGATGATACTGTTATTGGATTATCTCCAGAAATAACTCTAATTTGAACATTTCTATTATCAAAAAATCCGAAAATTTCTTTTGCATTTTTTCTTATTTCATTTTTCAAACTTATAAATAAAATAGGAATTGTTTCATCATTTTTTACTTCAGCAAAAGCAATTAATCTTTCACCATTTTTTGTTCTCTTATTAACTAATTCTTCATATTCTTTATTTAATAATATTTCTGGTGCTCCAAGTTTATATGTTACATTTTCATCTATTTTTATAAAAGAAAATTTATTTTTTGAATTAAAATTTTCTTTTTCTATATTAGATAATTTTTCTGTAGAAATTCCATATAATTGTTCTTTTATAGCATCAATTGTTATGTTTTTATCTTCAATTGTATTTATATATTTTGCTAAAATTTTTAAATCTTCTTTTTTATCTATAAGACTATTTTCATTTTTATCAAATATATCTAAAACTTTCATAGTATTATTTGTAATTGTTCCTGTCTTATCAACACACAAAACATCAACTCTTGCTAAACTCTCAATACTTTTCATATCATGAAGAAGTATCTTATTTTGTGCAAGTCTCATTGAGCTCAATGCTAATGCAACAGTTGTTAATAAATATAATCCTTCTGGAATCATTCCTAATAATGCTGAAACCATTGAATTTACACTTTCTCCATAACTACTTCCATTTACAACATAAGATTCAATAAATAATAATATTCCAATAGGAATTATTATTATTCCTGCAAATTTAACAATATTGTCAATTGCTGAAATCATCTCTGATTTTGTTTCTTTTATTTTTTTAGATTCTTTCATTATTTTAGCAGAAAAAGATTCATCACCTACATTAGTAAGTTTAACTATGGCTTTTCCAGATATAACAAAACTTCCTGACATAAGATTAGAATTTATATTTTTCTCGATTTCATTTTGTTCTCCTGTTAATAATGATTCATTTACATATATTTTTCCTGAAACTACTTCTGCATCTGCTGGAATTTGTTTTCCTGCTTCTAAAATTATAAAATCTCCTTCAACCAAATTATCTGAATCTATCTCTTCTTCTTTTCCATCTCTAATTACTGTATATTTGTTTTTGTCTAATAATGATAATTTGTCTAAAGTGATTTTTGACCTAATTTGTTGAATAATTCCTATTAAAATATTTGTTATTATAATACCTAAAAATGTTAAATTTCTATATGAATGTGATGTGATAAGTAATATAGTTAATATTAAAAAGATAAAATTAAAGTATGTAAATATATTTTTTCTTAATATTTTTAAAATACTTTCGTTTGTTTTTATTTTTACTTTATTTGATTTTCCCTGTTTTATTTTTTCTTCTACTTCTTCATGTTTTAGACCTTTTATTGTTTCCATTATATTTATTCCCTTCATTGTTACACAAATGTATTTCTCTCCAATGATTTATTATAACACATTTTTTGGTAATTGTTTATTAATTTCTTCTTAATAACGCAAAAAAACAGATAATTGTAAAAAAGTTCATCTGTTTTTCATTAATTTTCTTTGTATAAAAAGCAATCTTTATCATGTGAATATATAACACCTATTGCTTGTAAATAAGAATATATAATTGTACTTCCTACAAATTTCATTCCTCTTTTTTGCAAGTCTTTAGATAACACATCTGATAATTGGTTTGTTGTTTTATCTGTTTCATATATAATTTGTTCTTGTGTAAATGTTTTTAAATAATTATAAAATGTTCCATATTCTTGCTGAATTTTCTTAAAGATTTTACTATTATTTATAGTAGCATTTATTTTAAGCTTATTTCTTATTATCTTCCCATTTTGCAATAGTTCTTGTATTTTCTCTTCTTTATAATCACAAACTTTATCTATATTAAAATTATCAAATGCTTTTATAAAATCATCTCTTTTGTTTAATACACATTCCCATGATAAACCTGCTTGAAATGATTCTAATATTAACATTTCATATAAATATTGTTCATCAAAATTTGGCTTACACCATTCTTTATCATGATATTCTATATATTTTGGATTATTCAAATTACACCATCTACATCTTTTTATCATAATGCTATACCTTTTTTTGATACCATTCTGCAAATTTTTCCATAGCAGAATAAGAGCCATCTACATCTTTTCTGTTCTCTCTTTCTTTTTCATCCATTTCTGCTAATGTTTTATCAAAACCTTCAGGTTTAAAAATATACCATAAATCAGACCATTTTTCTTTTCTATCTTTTCCTTGAATTTGTTTTGATAGGTTTCCTGGATGTTTTCCATAGAAATAATGTATTTCTTTTCCGTCATGATATGCTAAACATTCATTAAATGCACATTTTCTATTACTCTTATCTTCCATTAATTTTAAAATTCCTTGTATTCCTACTGTTTCTAATGAAAAATTTACAAACGCTCTTGGAAATCCATTTAATTCATCAATTCTAAAATCTGTATCTAATGCTATACATGGTCTTTTTACTATTTTATACGCTTGTTTTACTTTTGCTGTTGCTATTTCCTTTATATCATCACTTCTAGGCTCATCTAATTCATAGTTAAATGTATTGAATTTTAAATTTTTAAAATATTTTTCAGCTGATTTTATTTTTCCTGTATTATGTGTTACAAAAATAATTTCTTTTTCCATTTTTTTCACTTCTCTTTTTATAAAACTTTTGTTCATATTTTATTATATATTTTTTTGTTTGTCAAGGAATTTTTTGATAAGTTTGACATTATATTTTTTATATGATATATAATATATTATTATTCGTTTGTAGCACTCATTAAAAAAATGGAGGTATATGTTATGAAACTCACTAATCCTGGCTTCGCAAGAGTACTTCACAAAAGATCAGACTATCATGAGCCTTTCTATCGTGTTCTTAAAGAAAAAGATATTTTTGAAAATCATTGCCATTGTTTTGATCATGGTGGTTATGGTTATACACAAGTACCTGTTCCCCAAACTGAACGTTGGATTGTTCATAAGGAAAATGAAGACTGTAAAGATAAAAAGTAAGTATCATACTATATAGCCAAAAGAAGCAAATATTACCTAAATTAAGGTTGTATTTGCTTCTTTTACATTAAATTCAAAATGAATTACCTATTTTAAAATCTATTTTTTCAATTCATAAACAATATCTGCTATATCACAAACATTTTGTGAATGTGTTACAATTATAATACATTTATTTTCATCTTTTGCAAGATGTTCAAAAATATTTAAAATATCATTTTCTGTATCTTTATCCAAATTTCCCGTTGGCTCATCTGCAATAATTATTTTAGGATTATATGATAAACTTCTTGCAATCGCTATTCTCTGTTGCTCTCCACCTGATAATTTTAATATTTTTCTTTTTGCTTGATCTTCTGATAATCCAACACTTTTCATTAAACTTAAAGCCTTTTCTTTTTTATTATTTACTTTAACTTTACTTATATCCATTGAAAGAATAATGTTTTCTATTGCTGTTAAACTTGGTAATAAATTATAGCTTTGAAACACAATTCCAATATCTGTATTTCTATATGTGTCTAAATTCATTTTCTTTAAATCTTTTCCATCATATAAAACCTTTCCGTCTGTACATTTCTCTAATCCTGTAATAAGTGATAATAATGTTGTTTTTCCGCTTCCACTCTTTCCTTTTATTGCATACATTTTTCCTTGTTCAAACTCATAATTAACATTTTTAAAAACATAACTATCTTTTGGAGCATCTTTATATCTGTACCCAACATTTTCTAATTTTAATATACTCATAAATTATGACCTCTCTTTCAATATAGTTAGTGGTGAAAATCTTTGAATACTTATCATTGATGCCAAACTACTTACTAACATTAATGCTAATCCTATTCCTAATAATTGTACCACAACTGTAATATCAACAACTGCATTAATTGTATCTATTGTTTGAACATTAACTGTTCCTCCAAAATTCATATCCATTGGTCCACCTTTACCAAAATTATTTGATATTTGTTCTGTTTCTTCTTGAACAGATTGTATTTCATTTTCTAATAACATATTTCCAACAGGTTTAGCCAAAAATGATCCACACACTGCTCCAATTCCTAACATTACAACACTTACTATTAAAATTTCTAATACAAATTGAAGTGTTAATTTGAATTTACTTACACCAATTGTTCTAAATACTCCAATTTCATATTTTCTTTCTCTAATGTTTATCATATTTATTACAAATAGTACTACTGCTGATATTGCCAACATTATTAATAAAAATGTTGTTGCAAATGTTTTTACATTTTCTATAGATTTTGTTGCACTTTCTAATTCTTCTACATTTGTATTTAATGTGTAATATTCACTTAAACCTTTTTCTTTTATTTCTGTTGTAAATTTTTCTACTGAATCTTTATCTTTTAAAATAAATGTTGGTGTAGTTGTTGTTACTAATGTACTATCATCTGCAACTAAATTTTCTATTACTTTACTTCCTGTTATTATTTTATTTGCTGATTTTGAATACATACTTGATGAATCATTTGAATCTGAATTATCTTTATAAATTCCTTTTACAACAAATTCATAAGTTGCTTCTGTATTTGGATTTTTTAATGTTATTGTTTGACCAACTGTTATTTCATTTAATGTTGCAAGTTCTGAACTTATAACACATTCTTGACTTTCAAAATCTGATATAATTTCTCCGTCTGTTATTTGATATGTTCCATTTACAAATTCTGTCATTGCATCATAAGAAGAATATCCATCTAATTCAAAATCGCCTGTTAAGTTTTTAGAACTTTCAAATTTTTCTTTTGATTTTGTGATTATTGTTGTTGTATTATTATTTGTTATTGTATGTCTATCTTCTCCGCCTCCTGGTCCTCTTCCAATTCCGTTACCATTTCCTCCTGTTGTTGTACTTGTAGAAGTTGTTGTTGTTTCTCTATCTTCAACTTCATATTCAAAAGAGTCTGTTGCTTTTGTTAAAGTATCACTATTTAAAGATGTTGCATATAAATAATAATATCCTTTTAAATATTCGCTATCTCCATAATTTTTTACATCATCTAAAGTAATTGATTCTATATTGTTAAATGCTTCTATATTACTTTTTGGTGCATCTTCTCCACCTTTAAAGTTATTTGATAATTGTCCCCTATCAAATGAAATCGTTCCTGTTATGTCATGTGATTCTTCATAATCTTTTACAAGGTTATTTGCTGTATTTCTTATTGCCAATGTTACTGTTGATGCACATGCTATAACTAAAATAATTATACCTATTAAGATATTCCTTCCTTTGTTTCTTGCGATTGAAATTAAACTGTTTTTTAAAATATACATTTTTCACATTCCTTTCTTTTGAAGCTTTATTTTGCCTTGCTCCTTAATCTTGTTTTAATATAATACATGAAGATTGAAGAATTATTGAAAAAAAACATCTTAATGTAGAAAATTTTTTCTAACATTTAGATGCTTTCTCTTATACTAATATAAGTTTATTAAAAACTCAATTTATTGAATTTGTAAATTAACTTTAAAGATTGTAAATCCATCTTTATATAATACTTTAATATTTCCATTATATTTTTTCACAGTTGATTTTGCTATTGCAAGACCTAAACCATATCTTTTTTCATTTCTATTTCTTGACTTATCTATACGATAAAATCTTTCAAATATTTTTTCTCTTTCTTTTTCTGGTATTTCTTTTCCTTCGTTTTTTACCTGAATTATTAATTCATTCTTTTCTTTAGATAATTCAACAATAACTTCATTTCCTGATTCTGTATGTTTTATTGCATTATCTATTAATGTTGATAATATATGTTCTATGTCTTCTTTATTTCCATTTATCACAATATTTTTTTGAATGTTACTGCTTAATTTTACATTTCTCTCATAGGCCATACTTTCAAACATTGAAATTGTCATTTCTGTTTCTTTTGAAACATCAAATATTTTTCTTTCTTGTATATTATCAACATTTTCAATTTTAGTAAGTAATAATAATTCGTTTATTAATTTATCCATACTTTGTATTTCATTTTGAATGTAATCCATCCATTTATTTTTACCAACTTCACCTTCTAATACATCTGCATTTGCTTCTATTACTGCAAGTGGTGTTTTTAGTTCATGTGATGCATCTGATATAAATTGTTTTTGTTTTTCAAATGTTTCTTCTACAGGTTGTACTATAAATTTCGATATTTTTTTTGCTATTATATATATGATTATTAATGATACTACTGAGATTATAATTGCTGTTATTATTATCTTTTGTGAATGTGAAATTGCTTCTTCATTTTCTATTAACATTACATTTATTTGATTTCCTTTTATTCTTCTTACTTTATAAATGTAATTTCCTATGATTCCACTTTCATTATGTTTTTTACTTACTTTTAATGCATATTCTTCTATTGTTTTGTCTTGAACTATATTTGGATTTGAGACAACATGTGAGTCTTCTATTTGTACATAATAAACACCTTCGATAGTGGGGTTATCTACTTCAATTTCCTTATTTCCATCTACATTCTTTTTTATATCTCTATTTGTAAATCTGTCCATCATTATTGTTGCTGTGTTTATTGTATTTCTGTAATTTAAAATCGTGAATAATAGTATTATTCCAACAACAATTATACTTAAAGCTATTGTGATAATCCAACATATTCTTTTACTTAATTTTTTTATCATTTTCTGCCTCCAATTTATATCCAATTCCTCTAATAGCTTTAATCTTTACATTAGATTTTATAAGTTTTAATTTTTTTCTTAAAAATGACATATATACTTCTACATTATTATATTCAGCTTCACTATCATATCCCCAAATTTTATTTGCTAAGATTTCTCTATTGACAATTTGTGTTTTATTTAACAATAATGTTTCTAGTAAATCTAGTTCTTTTCCGTTTATTGATATTTCATTACCATTTGCACTCATTTTTCCAGTTCTTATATCTAATTTTAAATCATCATATTCTAAAATATCTGTATTTTCAATATTTACTTTTCTTTTTAATACTACTTTTACTCTTGCTACTAGTTCTTTAATATGAAATGGTTTTGTTATATAATCATCTGCACCATTTTCTAGTCCATTTAATTTGTCATTTATTTCTGATTTTGCTGTTAAGATTATAATTGGTGTATCTACTTTTTCTTTTCTTAAATCATTTAATATTTTGAAACCATCTTTATTGGGCAACATTATGTCTAAAAGTATTAAATCATATACATTTGTTAATGCTTCGTTTTCTCCTTCTTCTCCATCTGTTATTATATTTGTTGTAAAGTTTTCTTTTTTTAGAGTTTCTGCTATTGCATCTGCTAAACTGTATTCGTCTTCTATTATTAATATTTTCATTTTATCACCATTCTTATTTTAATATTTGAATATTGAAGTTTTATTGAAAATTGTTTATTTATCTTTCAACTTCTTTTTCCATAAGTTTTTGTAATATTTCTCTTATATATTCTGGCTTTTTATGTTCAATTATTTCTAAATCTTCACTTATTGAAATATCTGGAACATATATTCCATATTTCAAATTAATAAATTCAGCTAAAACATGTCTATGGCAGAATTGTCCTTCTTTTTCATAACACAATAAAATTGGATCTTTCTCATCTTTTAATACTTCTTCTATATCTATTTGGGATAATACTTGTTTATAATATTCTTCTATATAATATCTGTTATTTTGTTCTTCTGGTATTTTCCCTATGTTATTATGCCATATTTCCCAAAACTTTCTTTTTGGTGCTAATTGTGGTATTGATTTTCCTGTAAATCCAACACTTTTTCCTCTATCACCTGAAATTGAAATTAAGTTTCCAATTTTACATTCTTCATAATTTCCAGTAAATATTCTTTTTTTCATATAATTAATTACCCCTTTAATTTTACAAAACAAGTGAAAGCAATGCTCTCACTTGTTTTTAGATTATTCAATTTTTTTAAAGCATAGCTTCATAGAAACTCATTCCATCATCAGCCATTACTACAATAAATGGAATAGAAAGTCCAAATATAATGCTAGCAACAAAACGATAAAATATGCTAATTGGAAATGTATTTATTGCAATTATAGCAAAAATAATTGATAAAAAATCAATAAGTGCTATTGGCTTATATGGAATTTTATCAAAAATTCTTACTAATAATGTGTGTGCATATCTGTTTTTCCATGTAACCAATGTGTTTTCAAAATCATCAATTTTTTCCATTAATATAAATGATACAAATCCACATATTGTAGCTCCAACAATCAGTAATATATAACATGGTACTTTAGCAAGAATTGCTCCTATTGCCAATACTATATTTACAGTTCTATATGTATTAGTAAAAATTTCTTCTTTAGGGTCTAATTCCCACAAAGAACTTAAATATCCTAATATATACATACTCAAAATGTGGAATATTGTAAATGTTATATATCCTAAGATTTTTTGAGAATCAATTTGATACAAAATTCTTAAACCACAAATTAATGCTTGAATATAAAATACTTGTGCAATAAGCTCTTCTTCAATTCCAGATGAGGCATACCATTTCAAGCCAAAATAGTATTTCCGCATTAAGAAATCAAATAACCTTTTCATAATTTTGCCTCCTTAAACATTTGTTAATAGGATTTGTTATATAATTTCCTTTTAAAGAAAATTATAATTTTAATGCTTGAATTATATCACAAAAATAAGCAGTTTTCAACTGCTTATTTTTTCTACTATAATTCATTTATGATAATGTCTTAACATATCATTTAGAAAAATGTCCTAATTTTAAATTTGTGATATAAGTATTATTCTATTATTTATTAAAAACATTTTATAAATTATTTTAATAATTCTTCTTTACTTATCTTTATTGTTGTAGGTCTTCCATGCGGACATGTATATGGATTTTTTAGTGTTAATAAATTTTGAATTAAATATTCAACTTCTTGTGGTACTAAATCCATATTTGCCTTTACAGCTGCTTTACATGCAACTGTTGCAACAAAACGTTCTTCAACATCTTTCAATGATGCTCTTTCGTTTGTAATCATTTCATCAAGTACCTCTAAAAAAATATTTTTACTTTTAGCACGATATTCAATATCTGGTATTCCATTTATTTTTACTGCATTATTTCCAAACATTTCTACATCAAATCCATATGATTGAAATAAATTCAAATTTTTTTGTACAAATTCAAATTCTTTGTTTGTCAAATTATAAACCTCAGGCATTAAAATCATCTGGCTATTACTACTTATATGATTTTTATAATTTTCTTTTATTTGCTCATATAATAATCTTTCATGTGCTGCATGTTGATCTATTAAATATAATTCATCTTCTATTTCAACAATTATAAATGTTCTAAATAAAATTCCTATATATTTATAATTTACTTCTCTTTTATTTTCTCTATGTATTAATTCATTTTTTTGCTCTAATAAATTTACACTTTCATTTGCATTTATTGTTCTTCTTGCAAAATAATTTTCAGATTTTGATACACTTTCTTCTATTTTATCATTTTCAACATTTGATAAATCTGTCTGAATCTCTTGTTCTTTTACGTTTCTAGCATTTATATTTTCATCAGTTTTTTTCTTAATTAATTTATCTATATTTTCTTCCTTTTTTTGTCCAAAATGATTTGTTAAAAAATCAAATTCATTTGAAATATATTCGTCATTATTTTCATCATTTTGAGTATTTCCAAGAAAATCTTTACTTAATATAGCATTTTTTATTGCATGATAAAATATCTTATAAATTTTACTTTCATCTTCAAATCTTACTTCCATTTTAGTTGGATGTGCATTTATATCATAAAAATTTGCTGGCATTTCCAAATTCAAAATAAAAAATCCATATTTTCCAATTCCTGTACTTCCTTTAAAAGCTTGATCAGCACTATTTATCAATACTTGATTTTTTATATTTCTCTTATTCAAAAATAATATTTGATCTTTTCTTGAATCTCTTGCAACCATTGTGTTTCCAATTACACCTGTAACTTTAACATCATCTTCTTCAAAGTTTACTTTTACAAGATTTTCTTTTATCTCTTTTCCATAAATTGAATAAATAACATCTTCAATCTTGCCATTTCCATTTGACTGAAAACATACTTTTCCTTCATTTATCAATTTAAAAGAAATTGAAGGAATTGATAATGCAGCCTTTTGAATCCAGTCTTTTATATATTTGAATTCTGTTGCATCTTGTTTTAAAAATTTATATCTAACTGGTACATTGAAAAATAAATTTTCTACCATTATTGTTGTCCCTAGTTGTGCACCTGTTTCTTCTCTTTCTAAAATATCTCCAGCTTCTGCTACAAGTTTTGTTCCAAAATCATCATTACTTGTTCTTGAAATCATAGTAAGTTTTGCAACAGATACTATACTTGCTAATGCTTCACCTCTAAAACCCATTGTATAAATTTTTTCTAGATCTTCGATTTTTCTTAATTTAGATGTAGCATGTCTTTCAAGTGCTATATCCATATCATCTTTAGGAATTCCTTTTCCATTATCAATTACTTTTATTAATTGTTTTCCACCTTTTTTTATTTCAACAATTATTTTTGTTGCACCAGCATCTATTGAGTTTTCAACAACTTCTTTAACTACATTTAATGGTCTTTCTATTACTTCACCTGCAGCTATTTTATTTATTGTTAAATCATCTAATAAAACTATATTTCCCATTTATTTTTTGTCCTTATATTCATATTTTATAAATTCAAAATTACTATTTTTACTTCTTTCAACCATTTGATTATAGACTCTATCTCTTAAATCTTTTTTCTGTTCTTGTTTTGTTTCCAAATCTTTATTTACAAAAAATGGTCCATCTATATATGAAGTAATTTTTACTTTATTTTTTCCTCTTTTTTGATATGTATTTGTTATACAAAATACAGGTTTATCTAATTCAATTGGATATTTAAAAGATACACTTTTAAATGGTCTTATTTTTGTATAATATGGCCAAATATGAGCCTCAGGATATATTGTTATAGAGTGACCTTTTTGGATATGATATTTTATTGCTGTCAAAAAATTCTTCATTCCATCTCTACCTGTTGGAATTGGAATTGCTCCAAACATTTGCACAAAGTTTCCAAGGAACTTCATTGATACGTTTTCTGGATTAACTATCAAATAATTTCTTTTAGGATAGATTACATTTGAGGTCAAAAATGTGTCAGCAAAAACTTGTGTATGATTTGCATACACAAAATATCCTTCTTTTTTATATTTTTTTAACTTTTCTTTTCCTATATATTTTATTTTAAATTTTAATTTTGCATATAATACCTTTATAGGCACACTTAGCACATTTTGTACTAAAAAATGTGCTAAGTTCCAAAATATATTTTTATGCAAATATTTATATTTTTCATCTATTACTCTTGGAGTTATATGTGAACCTGAAAATTCATCATTTAACTCATCTGAATAATAATAAATTTCTTGTTCTTTCATTTCTTATTCCTTTATATTTGCGTTTCTTGCTCTGTAATTTGCTCTTGTTCAGCCTTTGGTGTTGTAGTATATTCTAATGGTATTCCATAAAAATCTTCATATACTTCTTTCCAAACTTCAGAATTTTTTTCTTTCATTTCTTCTGCATTTTCTTTTTCTGCCATTCCATCTGTCGGATATATTGGTGCTTCAATATTTATATAATATTCTTGAACAGGAAAACCATCATCTCCAACAATATCACTATCTCTCATAGTAATAAATATTGGTATTATTGGTACATTATTTCTTGCCGCAAATTTATATGCTCCTATTTTTAGTGGCTTTGGTTTAGTATAATTCCACCACATACTTTGTTCTGGATATATTAATATACAATCTCCTCTTTGTAAAATTGTATCAACAGCTTTCATAAATTCTACCATTGTTCTTCTATTTGAACTTAATGGTAATGTGTCTGCATTTCTAAATAAAAATCCATAAAATCCTGGAAAATTTGTATAATTTCCTTCTCTTATAACTTTATATAATTTTTTTGTTTTATTCAATCCTGCATCTCTAAATGTTTTTTCTATTGCAAATGAATCAAATGGATTAAAATGATTACATGTTATAACAGCTCCACCTTCTATATTTGCTAAGTTTTCAATTCCTTTTACATCTTTTATTATAAGTTTGTTATTTCTGATTATTTCACTAAGGAATTTTTCACCAACTTTATTTGCAAATGCTGCTTTCCATCTATTCATTCTTTTGCTTTTTAAATAATCTACATTATCTGGTGTTAAAACAATATTTTCTGGATCATTTTCAACATCTAAATCAAATTTTCCTTCTTTTTCTAATTGTTTTATTTTTTCTAAAATTTCTAATCTATCTTTTGATTTTTCTATTTTCTTTAAGTTTTCATCTATTACTTTTTGATTTGATCTATCATCACCAACACAAGAATTTTCTTTTTCTGCTAAAAGTCTTAAATTTTTTTCTGCCTCTCTATCTTTAAATTTTTGTTCCTCTGTATATTCAGATTGTATTTTTAATATTTCATCATAAAATTCTGTTTTTTTAGCATATTCCCAGAAAAACTCTTTGTATAATACATCTTCAAAATGCCATGGTTTGTATGCAAAATTGTAATGTACTAATTTTATATCTTCTCTCTTTGTTGTTGCATTAACAAGTGGCATACAATCCCATTGTCTATCAACTAATGTTACTCTTCCTTTACACAATCTATTTAAATAATCTTGATCTTGTGCAACTGAAAATCTTACTGTTGTTAGTAAATATATAAATTTTTCTTGAAATTTAAATTTTCTTAGTTGGTCAAGATTCATTAATAAAACACCTGCATTAAAATATTTTGTATATGATTCAACTCCAACAACTAATTCTGCATAATCTTGAAATACTTTATTATATTGAATTATATCATCTGGTGCTGCTGCAACTAAATTTGTTCCCATATCTGTATTATATAATTCTGATATATCTCCAACAATTGTTATATCACTATCTAAATATAGTATTTTATCATATTGTGGATATAATTCTGGTAAAAACAATCTAAAATATGTTGTATTTGTATAATAATCTCTTGTATATAATTTGTCTTTTACTTTTTCTAAATAATAATTCAAATCAACAAATTCTATATTTACATATTCATTTTCATATTTTTTTATTTGTTTCATATGTTCTTCTTTTACATTTGTATGTAGTACTTTTATACAATAATTATATTCTTTACTTGCATTATCTATTAATGATTGTAATGCAACTGCTAAAAATGGTGTATATGCATCATCAATTGCAAAACAAATTGGTATTATATTTTTTTCCATTTAAACTTCCTCTCTTAAATTACTTTCGAATTTATCTTTTAATTTTAAATATTCTTCTAAATCTTCATCAAATGCATGACATTTTAATATATTATGCACTTCTTCTACATTCCATTGCTTGAAATTTTCTGTATGTGGATATGGTTTTAGTAAAAGTCTTTTGCAAAAATGACATATAACAGTATCTTTCCTATTGAATTTTGATTGTTCATTAAATTTTCTTGGTAATAATTTTTTCTTTGTAGTTGACCAAAATATTGCATCTTGATCAGCAAATAATAATTTTCTAGTTCTTATTAAATTTCTTGCTTTTTCAAATAATTTTGTTTCTTTTGCCATTTTCATATTAAATAATAACATTCCTGCATTTATATAGTCTGGTCTTATTAGCCATCTACCATATTTTTCTCTTACAGCAGCATATTCATATCCATCTATATCTATGTTATATAATTTTGAAATATCATCACCAATCATCATATCTATATCTAAATATAGAATCTTATCAGGAATATTTGGAATTTCATCTATCAGTAATCTTAAAAGTGTATATGGTGTACAATATGCACTTTCATTTTTACATTTCATAAATTCTTCTTCATATAAATTTGTAACATCTATTTTTGTTACTTTATTTTGTGGATTTTTACTTTTAATTACTTCATTTAAAAACTCTACTTGTTCATCTGTTATACATACATATTCTGGTTTTAATCTTGATAAATCCATGGTAAGTATGTAACAATTTATTGTTTCCTGTGTTCTTTTAGTCATTGATATCAACTGAGTTAGTGCTCCATCAAATACTTTTTTATTTCCACATAATAATAAATTAATCATTTTTCTAATCCTTTTTACTTTTATTTCATTATATAGTATACTTATTTTTTGGTATTTTGTCAAATTTTAAAACTTAAAATTAAGTATTTTTTAACAAATAAAAAGCCTAGCCCCAAATTATTGAGATTAAGCTTCTTATTTGTTTTATGATAGTATATTATTCTCTTCTTTTTCTTCCTGCATCATTTGCAATCTTAAACAATTCAGGTTGAGTTTGTTTAATTATCTTTTCAATTTCTAAAAATTTATTATTTTTCACACTCCATAATCTTTTAAATGTCTTATAGCAAATTCGTCTTGTTACACCTTCTTGAAGTGTATCAGAATTAATTTCATATTCTTCTTCTTCAACATCTTCATCTTTTGGAATTTGAACAATAATCTTTGATACTCTTCCATCTTCAACAATGATTTTATACTCAGTATGCTTTTTCTCAGTATTATATTCTACTATCATAATGCCCTCACTTATAGAATTTTCTGTTTATTCAGAATTCCTCTTTATAAACCTCATCAAATACTGCTTTATAATAGTCAGGATTGCAATTTTTTAACATTTCAAATGCTTCAGCAAATTGCTTAGAGTCTACTCTTAACAATTTTTTAAATGCCATTGTTATTATTGATTTTGTTAGTTTAGATTCACTCCCTTTAGGAATTATTGTATAATATTGAGTTTCAGTTTTATTCTCGTTTATTACTAATACTCCATGTAATTCCCCACCTTGAAAATCAATTTTGTAGTCATCTTCATGCAATTCTGTTGAGAAACATCTTACATTTTCCTTTTCATCCAAATTGTAAAGCATATTTTCCCTCTTTTCAAAAAATAGTTATTTGACAACCAATATATTATAAAATATTTTTCTCTTTTTGTCAACAGAACAAAGCGACGCAGTCGCCCTTTGTTCTCGCCCAATTTGAGTTTTCGACTAAAAGGAGAAAATCTCAAAGGGCTAGCAATTATAGTTTTTATATACTAGGAAGTTCGGAGAACTTTCCTAGTATATAAAAAAATGCCACTGGAAAAACCAGTGACACAGTTCTTTGTTGGAGATGTGTTCTATTAATAATTTGTTGCAAGGTTTTTGAGTGTAGCAGGGATAACTTCATTGATAATGAAATTATATCCTTCTTTGTTGAAAAGATTGACGATTGCAAGGGCTTCCTCAAGGATGTCTAATGTAAGGGTTCCTTCCCCCTGTTCCGCCCTTACTGCATAATAGCTTCTCTGGTCCCTACCAGGCCCACAAATGGTAACACCTTTCAGGATATTATTTTTATCATCAATCCGGAAAGCTGCAGTTTTTGTGAATTCATAAGTGGTAATTTCCATGCCCATAATCAAGTTCCTCCTTTAAGAACTTCTTCAAAGTAAATTGCGATATTCATATTATATCATTAATTTACATAATAGTCAATAATTTAAGACATTTTTATTCGCATCCTCCACAACTAGAACAACAACCTGTGCAATTACTATTTTCTTCATCTTCTGTAAATACATACATATCTTCTTTTACTGTTGCCATATCATTCTCAAGTTCTTCAACTCTTTTTTCTAATTTTTCTATTTTTTCTAATAATTCTTTTTCTGACATTTTTTTCACCTCTCTTTCGAACAAAAAGACTGGTCTTTTTTGTTATAAATAGACTAGCCTTTTAAATTTATTCTATACTCTTTCCATATATTCACATGTTCTTGTATCAATTCTTAAAACATCACCAATGTTTACAAACATAGGAACTTGTAATTCTAGTCCTGTTTCTAGTTTTGCTGGTTTTCCAGATGTTGTTGTTGTATTTCCAGCAAATCCTGGTTCTGTATATGTAACTTCTAATTCAACAAATATTGGTGGTTCAACAGCAAATACTTTTCCTTTGAATGAAAGAATTGTTACTTCCATATTTTCTTTTAAATATTTTAAACAATCTCCTAAATCTGCTTTATTTAATGGCATTTGATCATATGTATCATTATCCATAAAATAATATAAATCTCCATCATTGTATAAATATTGCATTGTTTTCTTTTCAATTTCAGCTCCTGGATATTTATCTGATGGATTAAATGTTTTTTCTAAAACAGCTCCTGTTATTACATTTTTTAATTTTGTTCTAACAAATGCAGCTCCTTTTCCTGGTTTTACGTGTTGGAATTCAACTACTCTGAATACTCCTCCGTCCATTTCAAATGTTGTTCCATTTCTAAAATCTCCTGCCATGTATACTCCTGCCATATTATTTCTCCCTTCTAATAATTCTTAACATAATTTTCAATATTATTATTTTACACCCTACACTATATAAAAGTCAAGCTTTTTCTTTGTATTTTTATTTTATTGCTCAAATTCATACATTATAATACTCAATACATTTAATGCTACTGTTTCTGTTCTTAATATTCTATCACCTAATGTAACAATTTTTGCTCCACTTTCTTTTAATAATTTTATATCACTTTCTTCAAATCCACCTTCTGGTCCAATTACAATTCCTATTTTTAAGTCTGATGCTTTTAATTTTTTCAATTCTGCTTTTAATGTGTTTTCTTTTTCATTTTCATATGCAACTATAATTACATCATATTCATTTATCCAATTACAAAT
This sequence comes from Clostridium sp. 26_21, assembly GCA_001915995.1. Classification (GTDB taxonomy): domain Bacteria; phylum Bacillota; class Clostridia; order TANB77; family CAG-508; genus CAG-269. Next base: position 119,339 of record MNRO01000018.1, on the reverse strand, counting down.
TTTTTTAACATTTATTAAATGTTTTACTTCAGGAATAAAACTTCTACCACATTGTTTTGCTGCACTTTCTGCAATTTTTTGCCATCTTTCATTTTTCTTAATTTCGTCTTTTCCTTCTAATTTTACAACACATCTTTTCATATTTACTGGTATTATTGAATTTGCCCCTAATTCAACTGATTTTTGAATTATTAATTCCATTTTATCTGATTTTGGCAATCCTTGATATATATCCACTTTTATCTTTTCTTGAATATTTTTTTGTTCCTCTATAATCTTTGTTTCTATTTCATTTTCTGCGATTATTTCAATTTCACATTTATATGAATTTCCTGTATCTTGATTACAAACTTCAATTTTATCTCCAATTTGTTTTCTTAACACATTTTTTATGTGTTTTACATCTTCATCAATTATAGTTATTTTATTATTATTTATTTGATTATTTTTAACAAAAAATCGTGGCATTAATTTTCTCCTTTTATATTTACTAATAATTTATTTCTTGTTTCAATACTTTCTATTGCAATTAATTTACCTTGTTCTATTAGATATTTTGTCACATCATTTATTATTAATAACATTGCTTTATCTAAATCTTCTTTTGCTAATTTTCTTTCTGCTTCAATATCATATTTTTCTGTTTTTCTATTTAATTCAATTTTATCTGAAACATAAATTATTTTGGCTAATGTATCCATATTAGGATTTGTTGTCGTATGATATTCAATTGCTTTAGCAATTTCTTCGCTAACACCATATTTTTTCTTAGCTATATCTGCACCAATTTTACCGTGTAATAATTTAACACTATTTCTTTCAGTCTCTGAAATCTGGATATTATTTTCTTTTACATATTGTAACATTTCATCATCTGTCATCTCTTTTGCATTGTCATGAAGAAGTCCTGCAATTTGTGCTGTTTCTATATCAATATTATAAATTTGGGCAAGTTCCATTGCCATTTCCATTACACCTATAGAATGAATATATCTTTTTTCTGATAATATTTGTTTTAATTCTTCTTTCATTGTATCTACTTTTTTCATTTCATCAGTTAAAGTGTTAGCTTCATAGAAACTAACACTTATCTCCTTTCTTATTTAAGCCAATCTGGATTTGCTATATACCAATCTATTGTTTTTACAATCCCATCTTCAAATTTTGTTTCTGGTTCCCATCCAAGTTCTGCTTTTATTTTACTTGGATCTATTGCATATCTATAATCATGACCTTTTCTATCTTCTACATATTGAATTAAATCTTCTGATTTTCCTAATCTTTTTAATATAAGTTTTACAATATCTATATTTCTTTTTTCATTGTGTCCACCTATATTATATCTTTCACCAGCAATACCTTTATGGAATACCATATCTATTGCTTTACAATGATCTTCTACATATAACCAATCTCTTATATTTTTTCCTGTACCATAAACTGGTAATTTTTCATTATTCATTGCAAGTTTAATCATGTGTGGGATTAATTTTTCATTATGTTGATATGGTCCATAATTGTTTGAACAATTTGTTACATTTACATTCATTTTATATGTTGTATGATATGCAAATGCAATTAAATCTGAACTTGCTTTTGATGCTGAATATGGGCTACTTGGTTGTATTGGTGATTTTTCTGTAAAATATCCATCTTCTCCTAATGCACCATATACTTCATCTGTTGATATATGTACAAATTTATTTTCTGAACCTTCTCCCCATTTTTGTTTTGCTGTTTCTAATAATGTATGTGTTCCTATTACATTTGTATGTGTAAATACAAATGGATTTTTTATACTGTTGTCTACATGTGATTCAGCAGCAAAATGTATTACACCATTTATATCATATTTATCAAATATTTCTTTCATTTTTTCAAAATCACATATATCTGCTTTTTCAAATGATATTTTATCTTTTACTTTATCTAAATTTGCCATATTTCCTGCATATGTTAATTTATCTACTACAACTACTTTGTAGTCTGGATGTTTATTTACAAAATATTCGACAAAATTTGCTCCTATAAATCCTGCTGCACCTGTTACTAATATATTTTTCATAATTAAATTTCTCCTTTTATATTTTTAAATAAGTCTGTTTGTTTTAATTCTTGTAAAGATGGCCATTTTGCATCTTTTTCTGATGTTATTAAATCTTCTTTCTTTAAATCTCCCATTGGCCATTCAATTCCAACATCTGGATCATCAAATTTTAATCCACCTTCTGCTTCATGATTATATATATCATCACATTTATATGTAAATTCAGCTTCGTCTGATAATACTAAAAATCCATGTGCAAATCCTTTTGGTATCATAAACATTTTTTTATTTTCTTCTGTTAATATAACACCTTCCCATTTTCCATATGTTTTACTTCCAGGTCTTAAATCAACAGCAACATCAAATACTTCACCTTTTATACATCTAACAAGTTTCGCCTGTGTATTTTCTTTTTGAAAATGTAATCCTCTTAACACACCTTTTTTTGATTTTGATTGATTGTCTTGTACAAAATCATAATTTAGTCCTATTTCTTCAAAATCTTTTTTGCTATATGTTTCCATAAAGTATCCTCTATTGTCTCCAAATACTGTTGGTTCTATTATATATACACCATCTATTGTTGTTTCTGTTTTTTTGAATTTTCCCATGTTATACTAGATATCCAGTTTTTAGCTAGATATCTCTCCTTTCTTTTGAATTAAATAATTTTTTCTATTCTTCACCAAATACGTCGTCTGCTACATCTTTTAAATATTTTCCATAATCTGTTTTCATATATTTTTGAGCTAAATTTGATAATTGTTCTGAATTTATCCATCCTTTATCAAATGCTATTTCTTCTGGACAACATATTTGTAGACCTTGGCGTTTTTGAATTGTTTGAACAAAACTTGCTGTTTCTATTAATGCATCATGTGTGCCTGTATCAAACCATGTCATTCCTCTTCCTAATTTTTCAACTTTTAGTTGACCTCTTTTCATATATTCTTCATTTATTGATGTTATTTCTAATTCTCCTCTTGCAGATGGTTTTACATTTTTGGCTATTTCTATTACTTCATTTGTATAGAAATATAATCCTGGTACAGCATAATTTGATTTTGGATTTGCTGGTTTTTCTTCAATTGACACAGCTTTTCCATTTTCATCAATTTCTACCACTCCGTATGCCCTTGGATCTTTTACATAATACCCAAATATTGTTGCTTCATTTTCTCTTTCATTTGCTTCTTTTAATTTTTGTGCTAAATGTTCTCCATAAAACATATTATCACCTAATATCATTGCAACATTATCTTGTCCTATAAAGTCTTCTCCTATAATAAATGCTTCTGCTAAACCATTTGGTTTTTCTTGAACTTTATATTCAAATTTCATTCCCCATTGGCTTCCATCTCCAAGTAAACTTTTAAATGTTTCTAAATCTCTTGGTGTTGTTATTATTAAAACTTCTCTTATATCTGCTTGCATTAATATTGATAATGGATAATAAATCATTGGCTTATCATATACAGGCATTATTTGTTTTGATATTGCAAGTGTTAATGGATATAATCTTGTTCCACTTCCTCCTGCTAATATAATTCCTTTTCTATTTTTCATAATACTACATCCTTTCTATTGTTCTATTTTTTTTGCTTCTTCTAAGTATCTTTTTAATCCATCTTTCCACTCAGGAACTTTTATTCCACATGCTTCAAGTTTTGCTTTTGACATTTGTGAATTAAATGGTCTTTTTGCTTGTGTAACTTTCATCATTTCTATATATTGTTCTGTTGTTACAGGATTTACTTTACATGTAATTCCTTGTTCTGCTAATATTTCTTTTGTAAAATCATACCATGTTGTATATCCTTCATTTGTAGCATTATATATTCCATAAGGTATTTTTTTCTCTATTGCTTGATATATTATTTCTGTTAGATCTTTTGCATATGTTGGACTTCCATGTTGATCTGATACTACATTTATTTCATCTCTTGTTGATCCTAATTTTGTCATTGTTTTTACAAAATTGTTTCCTCCAACTCCATATAACCATGCTGTTCTGAAGATGTAATATTCATCCATGTTTGCTGTTATTCCTTCTTCACCATGTAATTTTGTTTTTCCATATGCTGTTACTGGATGTTTTTCATCATCTTCTTTATAATCTTCTGATATATCTAAATTTCCACCAAATACATAGTCTGTAGATATATGTACTAATTTTGCACCAACTTTTTTTGCTGCTTTAGCTAAATTTGTTGGTCCATCTCCATTTATTCTATCTGCTAAGTCATAATTTTCTTCTGCTTTGTCTACAGCTGTATATGCTGCACAATTTATTATATATTCTGGCTTTGTATTTTCTACATATTCCATAACTGCTTTTTCATTTGTTATATCTAATTCTGATACATCTGTTGCTATTATTTCATTTCCTTTTGCAAATTTTTCTTTTACTTCTTTGGCTAACATTCCGTTAGCTCCTGTTACTAATATTTTCATTTGAAACCTCCATTTATACTGAGTTTTAATTTCGTGATTATAATATCACAAATATAAAAAAAGTACAAGTAATTATTATATGATATTACAAATTATTTTGGACATATATCATAGATTAAATATCAGCTTGCAATAATTATGTTGACTTTCGTGGTAAAAAGTATTATAATTGATTTATAAAATATATTTTCACATTCCCACGCAAAATTGTGGGTGATATCTGGGTTATAAGGAGGCCCATCAGTATGAAGGTTGTAAAAGTAACCAAAACTTCCGCCATCGAGAATATCCGCATTATTTCTATAAACAACAATGTGGTGGTCGTCAGCTTTGATCGGCCGGCACATATCGTTGCCTTAGGAAAAAGACCTACCGAAGTAGAAAACAACTGGTGGGGAATTGCCAACAATCAGAAGTTGAATCCCGTAACGCGGGAAAAGGCTCATATCATCGCATATTCGATGAAGTTTGCCAATAACTTCGGGTTGACGGACATGAAAACTGAATACAGTGACGACACTGTAAAAGTGATGTTCAGTTTCCGTAATATCCAGGATGCAGTTGACTTTGCAACTGCGATGAAAGATCGTGAGTTTTGGAGAGGTTGCATTTCTCTATAACTTCACAGTAAAAACGGAGCTTTTGAATAATTTCAAAAACTCCGTTTTTATTTTAGTTCTATTTCTCAATCATTTAAATAAATAATCCTCCCATATTCTCAAGCCATTGTATTTTAAAAGCTCTGCGTTTATCTGAAAGAATATCAAACTCTGGATACCCTTCTGCACCTTCATAATAAGCATTTTCTTTATCATGATAGCTCAAAATGAGTTCAATTCCACTTACGTCGGGAAGAGATGTTAAAGTAAAAAGATCTCCGAATATCCCCTCACACGTACTCTTCAAATGCAATGTCTTCGGCGGATTGTTCTTCTTCCACATAAATGGGAACATGATTTTAGGAACTACATACATGCCAAGCACCTCCAGCTTAATTAACTCTGAAAGTTTCATAGTAACTCTCAGAAAATTTAGTATTCAATAATCTAAAAGTATAACTATGATATACAATATAAACATTAGCATTATAGCACAATATTATGTCGATGTCAATTTTTGTTATTTTAAATAAATACTTGGATTTAAATATTTACCATCTTGCATAATTTCAAAATGCAAATGACTCTCCATTCCACTTTCAAATGATGCAGTATTACCTGCTGTTCCTATCGTTTGCCCTTGTTTTACTTCTTCTCCTTCAACAACAAATTCAGCAGTTAATAAATTTGAATATATGGTCTCATATCCTTCATCATGTGAAATTACTACTGTTAAGCCATATCTTGGATCATTTAATATAGATGTTACTACACCATCTGCAGATGCTTTTATTACACTTGTTTTGTCAGCTTTTATATCTATTCCTGTATGTGTAATCCATTCTTTTAATGTATCTGAATATATTAAATTTTCTTGTGCAAATTCAGCAATTATTTCTCCATCTGTTGGTTTTGTAAATGTTAGTGGTTTCTTTTCTTCTGTTACTTGTGTATTTTCTGTAGCATTAGCTGTTGTTTCTGTTTTAACTGTGGTTTCTTTTTTCTCTGAATCTGCTTTATTTTCATCTTTTTTTGTATTTGTTGTATTTTCTATAATATCTGTAGTTGTACTTTCTGTTCTATTACTAATTTCATCATTTTTTTGTTCAGCAATTTTCTCTTGTTCTTCAACTGTTTTTCCAATATTTGAACTTGCATCTTCTACATTTTCAATATTTTCTGTTGTAGATTTACCTGTTTCATTTCCAACCTTTGAATTAGCTTTTGTTGTCATATACATAACAATTCCAACAGATATTGCTAATATGAAAAATATTGCAGTTCCAACATATATTATTAAATTCTCATTTTCATAAAATTTTCTTCCTTTTTTCATAAATTCCTCCTTAATATTTTATTATTAGAAGTATTTACTTTTTTCAGAAGATTATTCATTTTAAGGAAATTATTATTTAATTTCTACATCAGTATAAAAATGTTTTATAATTTCTTCATAATTAGCTCCTGTCTTTGCCATACTGTCTGCTCCTGTTTGGCTCATTCCAACTCCATGACCATATCCTTTTACACTAAATTTTATATTTTCTCCATTTATTTCAAATGTAAAATTTGTTGATTTTAATCCAAATATACTTCTTGCCTCTGTTCCTGCAATTTCTTTATTGCCAATCTTTATAGTTTTTACTCTATTGCTTGAAGTAAGCTCTAATATTTTTATACATTCTTCTGTATTAAAATCTATTTCAAAATCAGAATATTTTTCTTTCATTTTATTTATCAATTCTTCTTTAGATAATACTACTTCCGAACTATATTGATTATAACCATCTTCACCACTTGTTTCTACAGATTTTAAATATGGATAATCAATTCCACCCCAAATATTTAATGATGTTTCTGTTATTCCTCCACTGTTTGAATGAAAAAACGCATTTATTGGCTTTTCATCATATAAAATGATTTTTCCTGTAGTATCATCTACACATTCCACAATTTTTTTCCAGTTTGTTTCAGCCTCATTTTCGTTCCATTTTGCAAATCTATCTTCTTTACTTATCCATGCCTGGCAACAAGCATAATCATCACATATATCTGCATTTTCATGCTTACTTCCATTATTCATTGCTTGATATATTGTATATGTTCTTGCAACTATTGCTTGTGCTTTTAATGCTTCTTTTTCATAACTTGCTGGCATCTCAGCTGATACAACTCCATATAAATATTCATTCATATCAAGTTCTTCTATTTCTCCATTTTCAGTATGAAGTAATTTTATTTTTTGATATTTTAAATAATATGGATTCATATCTTCTGTTTTAATATTCTTTTCTTCAGTATCTTGTTTTTGATTTTCTTCTTGTGCAATAGTTTCTTGGCTTTTAGGACTTGTTGTAAATATTACGGGCAAAATAAAAACAATAATTATAAACCCAATTATATAAAATATCGCTTTTTTCATTTTCAATCACATTCCTTTCTCACAGCACAAACCATGGCTTGAAAAGAACTAAATTTTCCAACCTTATTTCTTTATTTTTTAAGTTAAATTTTTTTACACTGTTAATTTTCTTTTCATATTATCTAACACTTTTCTTTCAATCCTTGAAACTTGTACTTGTGTTATTCCAAGGATTTTTGCAACTTGCATTTGCGTTTTTCCTTTGTAATATCTTAGAAGTATTACTTCTTTTTCGTTATCTTTCAACTCACTTATTAACTTTTTTATTGTAATTCTATTAGTAATTTCATTTTCTTCATCTTTTCCAGAAGATAGCTGATCTATTAAACTAATTGTTTTATCTGTTTTATTGTCTCTATATTGACTGTCTTCTATAGAATTCACTGGTCTTGCTGAATCTAAAGCCATTGCAATATCTTCTTTTGATGTTTTTAATTCTTTAGCTAATTGTTCTAAAGTTATTTCTTTTCCATATTTATTCAAATACTCCTTTTGTAATTCTATTATTTTTATATTTAATTCTTTTATACTTCTACTTATTTTTATTGGTCCATCATCTCTTATAAATCTTTTTATTTCTCCTAATATGTATGGTACTGCATATGTTGAAAGTCGAACTTCAAAACTTGTATCAAATCTTTGTATTGCTTTTATTAATCCAATACTTCCTATTTGATATAAGTCTTCTATATCATATCCTCTTCCATTAAATCTTCGAACAATACTCCAAACAAGCCTACTATTGTCTTCTATTAGTTTTGTCATATCTTCTTTACTTCCGTTTTGAGCTCGTTCTATGATTTTCATATCATTTTCATACACTATTCCTCTCCCCTTACTCCTGTATTTACTAAATTATTAGCATTTTCAACATCTTTTTGTTTTTCACGAGAAGAATTGATTTTTATTTTTTTACTCATTGTTACTTTTGTTCCAACTCCTAGCACAGAATCTACTTCTACATTATCCATAAAGCTTTCCATTATTGTAAATCCCATTCCAGATCTTTCTAAATTTGATTTTGTAGTGAACAATGGTTGTTTAGCTTCTTCTATATTTTCTATTCCTTTTCCTGAATCTGATATTTCTATAAAAACTTCATTTTGAGCTATTTTACAAATTAATTTTACTATTCCTATTTTTTCTTCATATCCATGTATTATTGCATTTGTTACTGCTTCTGATACTGCTGTTTTTATATCTGCAACTTCTTCAACTGTTGGATCTAATTGTGCTATAAATGCTGCTACTGCTATTCTTGCAAATGCTTCATTTTTAGATTTGCTTAAAAATTCTATTTTCATTTCATTATCATATATCTTAGTCATATTGCACCTCCTTCTTATTTTTTTGTTCTACTGGTATTAATCTTAATAATCCACTCATTTCAAATATTTTTTGTATTTGCGTGTTTACATTTGCTATTTTTAATTCTCCACCAATCATGTTTATTAATTTATATCTTCCTATTATTAACCCAATTCCTGCACTATCCATAAAAGAAACATTGCTAAAATCAAATATAACTTCCTTTGGCATATATCTTTGAATTTCATTATCTATCCTCCTTCTTATCTTTTGTACACAACATTCATCTATATCTTCTTCTATTTCGAAGATTAATTGCTTGTCCTTTTTTATATATGTAATTTTCATTTTTTCCTCCTTAGTTTTAATTTAATAAAATTATATATTCTTTTACATTTATTTCCAAGAGTGAATTATGGGAAGTTTTGTCTCTTTTGCAAAATTTAGAATTTTTAGTCAAAAAAAGAAAAGATGAAATCTTTTTATTTCATCTTTTCTTTTATTTTTAATAAAGTATTCAAAGCATCAATTGGAGTTAATTCATTCAAATTAATCTTATCAATCTCATGAGCAATCTCTCCAAGTTTATAATTAAACATATCAAATTGTCCTTCAACAACTTTCTTATTTTCCTTTTCCTGTTTCTTTCCAGAAAGCATACTCTTTCTCTCTAAACTTGTTAAAATTTCATTAGCCCTCTTTGTTACAATTTTAGGAACTCCTGCTAAGCGTGCAACATGAATACCATAACTTTCATCTGTTCCGCCTTCAACAATTTTTCTTAAAAATATTATATCTTCACCTTTTTCCTTTACTGCTATTGAATAATTTTTTATACCTTCTTGTTTATCTGCAAGTTCAATTAATTCATGATAATGTGTTGCAAATAATGTCTTAGCACCACATTTTTCTTTGTCTGCAATATATTCAGCAACAGCCCAAGCAATTGAAAGTCCATCATATGTTGATGTTCCTCTTCCTATTTCGTCTAATATTACTAAACTATTTTCTGTTGCTTCTTTTAGAATTGTTGCAACTTCCATCATTTCAACCATAAATGTACTTTGTCCCATACTTAAATCATCAGATGCTCCAACTCTTGTAAATATTTTATCTACAACACCTATTTCCGCTTCTGTTGCTGGAACAAAACATCCAACTTGTGCCATTAATGTTATTAATGCAACTTGTCTCATATATGTAGATTTACCTGCCATATTAGGTCCTGTTATAATTGCTAATCTATCTCCATCTTTATCCAAATATGTATCATTTGGTACGAAATTTCCTATTCCAACCATTTTTTCTATTACAGGATGTCTTCCATCTTTTATTTTGATTTTTCCATTATCTGTTACAACTGGTTTGCAATAATTCATATCTTCTGCAACTTGTGCAAATGCTGATAATACATCTAATGTTGATACTACATTTGCAGTTTTTTGAAGTCTTTTTACATTTTTAGCAATTTGCTCTCTAATTTTTACAAACTCTTCATATTCCAAATTAACAACCTTTTCTTCTGCACCTAGAATTTGACCTTCTAAGTTCTTTAATTCTTCTGTTATATACCTTTCACCAGTTGTTAATGTTTGTTTTCTTATAAATCTATCTGGAACTTGTGATACAAATGATTTTGATACTTCTATATAATATCCAAATACTTTGTTATATCCTACTTTTAAATTTTTAATTCCTGTTTTCTCTTTTTCTTCTGCCTCTAATTTTACAATCCAGTTTTTGCCTTCTGTTGTCGCAGTTTTTAATTTATCAATTTCAGCATTATATCCTAATTTGATTATTCCACCATCTTTTATTGTCATTGGAGGGTCATCAATAATTGATTTATTTATTAATTCATAAACATCTTGTAATTCATCTAAATCTTCATATAATTGTTTTAATTTTGGTGACATACATGTTGAAAGAATATTTTTTACTTCTGGCAATTTTTCTAATGAATTTCTAAGTGTTATCATATCTCTTGCATTTGCATTACCATATGTCATTTTGGCAGAAAGACGTTCAATATCATATACTTTTTTTAATGTATCTACTACATCTCCTCTTAACATCATATTGTCTTTTAATTCACTTACTGCATCTAATCTTTCATTTATTTCTTTTACATCTAATAATGGATCATTTAGCCATCTTCTAAGTAATCTTCCTCCCATTGATGTAGATGTTTGGTCTAATACCCAAAGTAATGTTCCTTTTTTACTTTTGTCTCTCATTTTCTCAGTAATTTCTAAATTTCTTCTTGCATTTATGTCCAATGCCATATATTTTGATAAATTATATATATTTATAGTGTTTATATGTTCCAAACTTGTCATTTGAGTTTCATTCAAATATTCAAGTAAAGCATTTATTGATTTTACTACAAGTGTTTTTTCTTTTAAATTTCCTATTTCTTTTTTATTTTCTAATATATTATAATCTAATTGTAAATTTCCTACTTCATCAGAGAAGAATTTATCACTAAATCTACTCATATAAATTGAAAATCTTTCTCTAATTTTGTCCATTTCTTCTTGACATTCAAACATCATTGAATTTGCAATAATTTCAGATGGTGAAAATCTTGCAATTTCATCTAATAATGTTTCAAAATTGTTTTCACCTTTTATTTCTGAACTATAAAATTCTCCTGTTGAAATGTCACATACACTTATTCCAAAATAAAGTCCTGTTTTACATATACACATTATATAATTATTTTTCTTTTCTTCTAGTAAATTACTTTCAACAATTGTTCCTGGTGTAAGTATTCTTATTACACCTCTTTCAACTATTCCTTTTGCTGTTTTTGGATCTTCTAGTTGCTCACATATTGCAACTTTATATCCTTTTTCTATTAATTTTGCTGCATATACTTCTGCTGCATGATGTGGAATTCCTGCCATTGGTGCTCTTTCTGCTTGTCCACAATCTTTTCCTGTTAATGTTATTTCAAGTTCTCTTGATGCTGTTATTGCATCATCAAAGAACATTTCATAAAAGTCTCCTAATCTATAAAATAATATGCAATCTTTATATTTTTCTTTTGTTTCTAAATATTTTTGCATCATTGGTGAAAAACTTGATTTATCCATATTTTCTAGTGTATTTCCTGCCATTTTTATCATTCCTTTCTTGAAACATAGATTAGTTGGAAAAGAATTAAATTTTGGCAAGAAGAATTTTATTTAAAAGGCAAGGGCGCATACGTGGTGTATGTAACCGCGTTTTAAATGAAATTCGACACAGCCAAAATTGTAATTATTTTTCAACTAAATTAAATTATTTGTCCCTTCAAATACCACATATGTTCTGAAATAATCTTTAAATCTATTATTGTATCTATTAGTTCTTTACTTCCTTCAAATATAACAACTTTATTACTATCAGTTCTTCCTGTTAATAATTCTGGATTATTTTTGCTTGGTCCTTCAACTAATACTTTTTGAATTGTTCCTACATATTTACTATTATTCTTTGCAATTTGACTTTCAACTAATTCTTTTAATCTGTCAAATCTTTTATGTTTAATATCTTCTGGAACTTGATTTTGCATTTTATCTCCAGGTGTTCCTACTCTTCTTGAATATATAAACATATATACTTGTTCAAAACATACTTTTCTTACAACATCTAGTGTATCTTCAAAATCTTCTTCTGTTTCACCAGCAAAACCTACTATAATATCTGTTGATAATGTTAAATTTGGAATCTTAGCTTTCATTTTTTCAACTAATGCTAAATATTGTTCTTTCGTATATTTTCTGTTCATTGTTTTTAATACTTTTGAACTTCCTGATTGAAGTGGTAAATGTATTAATTTACATACTTTTTCACAATCTGCAATTGCCTCTATTACATCATCTGTAAAATCCTTTGGATGTGGTGATACAAAACGTATTCTTTCAATTCCTTCTATTTTATTTATTTCTCTTAATAATGTTGCAAAAGAATTTATTCCTTTATATTCAAGTCCTTTTTCTTTCCAATCTTCTGATACTAAATATGAATTTACATTTTGTCCTAATAATGTAATTTCTTTATATCCTTCTTTTGCTAATTGTTCTACTTCTTGTAATATATCTTTTGGATGTCTGCTTCTTTCTCTTCCTCTTACATATGGAACTATACAATATGTACAAAAATTGTTACATCCATACATTATTGTTACAGATGCTTTTATATTACTTGTTCTTTTTATTGGTAATCCTTCATAAACTTCTCCATCTATATCCATTATATCTAACATTTTCTTTTTACTTTGCATTGTATTATATAAATCTTCTGGGAAGTTTTGTAATGTATGTGTTCCAAAAATTATATCTGTATATGAATAACTTTCATGTATTTTATCTGTTATATGTTTTTCTTGCATCATACATCCACCAATTGCAATTATTGTTCCTCTTTGTTCTTTTATTCTTTTTAATTCACCCAATTTTCCAAATAATTTGTCTTCAGCATTTTCTCTTACACAACATGTATTAAACATAACAAGATCTGCTTCTTTATAATCATCTGTTGGCATATATCCCATTTTTTCTACCATTCCACATAATTTTTCAGAATCATTTTCATTTAATTGACATCCCATTGTTAATATATAATATTTTAAATTTTTTCCTTGATTCATTTCTTTTACTTTTTCTATGTATTGTTTTTGTTTTTCTATTTCTTGTTCTGTTTTCATGTTTTTTTCTCTTCCTTTCTTAATGCTTTTGCCTAGTTATATTTATAAGATTTTTATCTCTTATCTATCTTCATCTTCTCTCCCTAATATTTGTATGATAAATGATTCTCTTACATTAAGTTCTTTGCACAAACTAGAATATGTTGTGCCTTTCCTACTTATTATTTTTTTTACTATTATCTCTCTTAATAATTTGTCTTTTTCTAATTCTGCCTGTTGTTTTATTTCTTTTGAATTTTCTGCAAAATATATAATTTGATTTGTTACTTGTAAAGCCATACTTTCCTTACCACACCAATAATAAAACTTAATCAATTCAAATACTTCTGTTTCTTTTAATTTTGGAATTATTTTTTTTAAAGATTCTTCTACACTAATCTCTTGATTATTTTTTAAATATTTTGCTTTTAAAGATTTTATTCTTTTCCAAATAATATTTTGTGATAATATTTCTCTTTGAAGTGTTTTCTGATCTTTTTCTCCTAAATTTTCTAAATATTTGTATATTATTTCTGGTTGCAAATTCAAATCCACTGCTACTTCAAATGGATATTGTTTAATTAATTGTTTTCTTATATTTCTTTCAATTTTATTATTTATTTTAAAAATTTTTTCTTCTTTTTGTGCTCTTCTAGTATATACATATACTGTATTCTTTGAAATTTGCAATTCTGCCATAAGATGTTTCGTTTTTTTTATTCCTGAGTTATATAGTTTTACAAATAACTCATATTTATTTATTTTCTTTTTCTTTTCTTTTTTCTTTCTTGGAACTTTTACAATTTTTCCTTCTTTGTGAGCTCTATGAATATATGAATATATTGAACTTTTTGGTGATTCTAATTTTTTTTCAAGTTCATCTAAATCAGTTACTCCCAAATTGTATAATTCAATAAATTGCACATATTTGCTTATCTTTCTTTTTTTCTCTTTATGTTTTTTTAATTTTATAATTTTTCCTTCTTTGTTTGCTTGATATATATATGTATAAATCGTTTTTTTAGTTGAATTTAATTCAATTTTCAATTCATCTACATTTGTTTTTCCAGAATTATATAATTCAATTAACTGCACATATTTACTTTTTTTATTTCTCACTTTTCATTGCCTTCTTATAATTATTTTTTCCATCTTCTGTTAAACAAATTTCATACCAATTTTAGCATAAATTAGCTTTAAAGTCAATTTTCTTTTAAAACTATTTACATTCTACTGTAATGATGATATAATAATAAAGTTCGCTTTTTAACGCCCCTATTGTGGGTAATTACCCAAAGGAGGAAAATATGGGTATCTTTAAGAAAAAATCGAAAGTTACAACTACTGCTGTCTCTACTAAGAAACCCGAGGATGATGTATACAATGCAGCATGTTTGAATACTGCAATTGCTACTGGCAATTTCAGCCACATGTCTCAGGCAGAAATTGTAGAATGTATTGAAAGTTGCAACCCTAGTTCTGACAAATAATCCATAAAAAAAAGTATTACTTTTCTCACTCTTCAACAAAGAGTGAGTTTTTATTTTACATGTTTATCTATAATATCTCTTTTTCTTGACATTTTTTTACAGTCATGCTATAATTTTATAGTTCGTATGCCAAATATGGCTTTTATTCAATTCTTAAAAAATATTGGAGGATAAGTATTATGGAGTCTAATGAATTTATCAAAAAAATTTCCGTTGCCTTTTTGGAACGCAAACCTCAATTCATAGAAACTGATAATCCTTACACTGCAGCAAAATTTTACAAGGATTTAGCTGATTCTGATTTTTCCTTATACACAAAGAAAGACTATCAGCGAGTATCTCGCCTATTAGCTTCTGTTGCCCTGCATAACGGACGAATCACAGAAACCAGCAAAGATGGTCAAGTAATTACTTTCACTTTTAGTTTCTCCTGTCAAGGAAATTATGAAGAATTTCTTGAGAATGTAAAAGTTGAAAATACAGTAACTAATTAACCATTATTAGAGCCCAATTTCAATTGAAATTGGGCTCTTTTATATTTTATTTATTAATTTTACAAATGTAAAACTCTTGATTTTATTTCTTTTGTTTTTCCTACATTCCAGAAATTCTCTCCCAAATATCCACATGTACGACGAACAACATTCATTTTATTATGGTCTTTATTTCCACATTGTGGACATTCCCATTCATTTTGATCATTTATAATCATTTCTCCATCATATCCACAAACTTGGCAATAATCTGATTTTGTGTTAAATTCAGCATATTGAATATTATCATATATAAATTTAACAACTTCTTCTAATGCTTCAAGATTGTTTTTCATGTTTGGAACTTCAACATAAGATATTGCTCCACCTGATGATAATGGTTGGAATTCACTTTCAAATTTCAATTTGCTAAATGCATCTATTTTTTCTCTAACATCAACATGATATGAATTTGTATAATATCCTTTATCTGTAACATCTGGAATACTTCCAAATTTTTCTTTATCAATACGGGCAAATCTATAACATAAGCTTTCTGCTGGTGTTCCATATAATGAAAATCCTAATCCAGATTCATTTCTCCATCTTGTTGTTCTATCTTTTAAGTAATTCATTACTCTTATAGCAAATTCATGTCCTTCAGGAGTTGTTTGTGATACACCTTTCATTAATTTTGTTGTTTCATATATTCCTATATATCCTAATGATAATGTTGAATATCCATCTTTTAGGTATTTATCAATTTTTTCACCCTTCTTTAAACGTGCTATTGCACCATTTTGCCAATGTATTGGTGATATATCTGATGATGTTCCTAATAATGAATAATGTCTACACATTAATGCTTCTTTACATAGTTCAAGTCTTTCATCTAATAATTTCCAGAATTTTTCTTCATCACCTTGTGCAAGTATTCCTATTTGTGGTAAATTAATACTTACAACACCTTGATTAAATCTTCCCTCAAATTTATATTGTCCATTTTCATCTTTCCATGGAATTAAGAAACTTCTACATCCCATTGGGCTAAATACATTTCCTTCATAGTTTTCTTTCATTTTTTTAGCTGAAATATAATCTGGATACATTCTCTTTGCAGAACATTTTACTGCTAGTTTTGTTAAATAATCATATTTTCCACCTTTTAAACAGTTATGTTCATCTAAAACATATACTAGTTTTGGAAATGCTGGTGTTACATAAACTCCAACTTCGTTTTTTATACCTTGTATTCTTTGTTTTAATATTTCTTCTATTATCATTGCATTTTCATTAATGTATTCATCTTCTGGTTCTAGATGTAAGAATAATGTTACAAATGGAGATTGTCCATTTGTTGTCATTAAAGTATTTATTTGATATTGTATTGTTTGAATTCCTGCTGATAATTCTTCTTTTACTCTATCATTTACCATATCTTCAATTATATTTTTGTGTAATTTTCCACCATATTTTTCTGTTAATCTTTTCTTTATTTTGTCATGGCTTCTTCTTAAATATTTTCCTAAATGTTTAATATCAACAGATTGTCCTCCATATTGGTTACTTGCAACTGCTGCAATTATTTGTGTTGTTACTGTACATGCTACTTGAAAACTCTTTGGTGTTTCAATCATTTTTCCATTCATTACAGTACCATTATCTAACATATCTCCTATATTTATTAAACAACAATTGAATATTGGTTGTACAAAGTAATCTGCATCATGAAAATGTAATATTCCATCTTCATGTGCTTTTGAAATTTTTTCTGGCAATAATATTCTTTTTGTTAAATCTCTTGAAACTTCTCCTGCTATATAATCTCTTTGTGTTGATGCTAACATTGTATTTTTATTTGAGTTTTCTTCTGCTAATTCTTTATTTTCATTACGGATTAATCCTAATATTGATTCATCTGTTGTGTTTGATTTTCTTACTAATGCTCTTGTATATCTATATACTATATATTTTTTGGCTAATTCATATTTATCTAATTCCATTAATTTTTCTTCAATTACATCTTGAATGTCTTCAACTAACATTCTTTTCTTTCCAAGGTCTTCGATATATGATATTATTTCATCAATTTCCTCTTTTGTTGCTTTTTCTTTTCCTCTTACTTCTTTATTTGCTTTTTCAATAGCTGTTTGAATTTTTGCACGATCAAAGTCTATTGTTCTTCCGTCTCTTTTAATAACTTTCATCTTTGTTTACTTCCTTCCCCATAAATATGCAAACACTACAAAATCCTAGATTTTTAATTAATTTTTGTTTTTATTTGTAAGTATTTTTATACTTGTTTTTTCTTCAAGTACAAACTAATTATACATTTAATTTTATAAAAATCTGTTGCAAAAGCAACAAAAATATAATATAATCTTTTTAGTTTTTTCATAATTTGATGTATAATTTTTATGTCGAATTTTGAAAGATTTGATATTTCGGCGAAAGCTAATTTTAGGAGTAATGTTATGGATACTAATTTCGATAAAAAAATTTTTATAAAAAATTTTCGAGAAAATTGTAATAAGATTCAAATAAAAAAAATAAGTAAAGGTGAAACTGTTACTTCATATATTGAAAAACGTAATCAAATATGTATAATAATTAGTGGAGAAGTTGATTTAATCAGATATGATGTTAATGGAAATAAAACTATAATTGGACGTTTTAACGAAAATGATGTTTTTGGTGAAGTTTTTTATCCAGCAAATACTAATAATGAACTTTTTGCTGTTGCTAAAAAAAATTCTGAAATATTATATTTTACTTATGATACTTTATTTGCAAAATGTGAATGCAATTGTTCTTTTCATAGAGAATTAATTAATAATTTGAGTGAATTATTTTTAGATGAAATTATTAGATTAAATTTACGTGTTGAACTTTTGACCAAAAGAAATACTCGTGATAAATTGCTTTCTTATTTTGATATATTATCAAAAAGTTCTATGAGAAAAACTTTTACTCTACCATATAATTACACTGATTTAGCAGATTTTCTTAGTGTTGATAGAAGTGCTATGATGAGGGAACTTAAACTTTTAATTGATGAAGGTTTTGTTGAAAAAAATGGTTCTAAAATTACATTATTATATTAGAAAAAGCCCTCCAAGATATTCTCTTGGAGAGCAAAATACACTATTAAGTTATTTTATTATTTTTTGTTTTACTCTGCAGTTTCTTCCTTCACTTCAGTGAAATCGGTCTCAACTGCATTTTTCTTTTCTGTTTCCAGATTACTTTCTTCATCATTGGCATCAATAATATGCTTGGTCACCATGTAGGTGGTAACTGCAGAGAAAGCAGTGGGCAGAATTTTCTCCATAATTTCCTTCGCCTGTTCAATAAATGCCTTCAGCTGAGGATTCTTTTCCATAAAAGATTGGTCTTCTTCCGTATTAAAGACACCCTTTCCATAAAGGAATGCACAAAGACCAATAGTTGCTGCAAGAAGTGCAAAAGTCTTAAACTTTTTTGCCTGGACTTCATCATCCAAATCGATGTTAAGCTTACTTGCAATAAACAATTTTGCCATTTCGATATAGACACCTGCCTTAGCAGATGCATCACCAGTAATAGCAACTACTTTATCCTTTACTTTTTCATACCACTGAGGTTTCTGGGTAAGCACATACACTACCAACACAGATGCTGCAACAGGCATAAGTTTTTCGGCCTTAGGCTGAATCCATGCAAATTTCTGATGTGCCTCTTCCACAGAATCCATCTTTCCTTCGATTTCTTCAACAGAAAGTTCTTCAGGCTTATCGGTGGAATCAAAAACCCTTGTCAGTGCATATGCACCAGATACAACACCACCAAATGCAACCAATTCTTTCAGAGCTTTTTTATCCTTCAGAATATCAAACTCAAATCCAAGTTCCTTTTTGCAATTCTTATTCAGATTGCTCACATTCAGTTTAGCGTCTTTGGCATTCAGAACCCGATATGCACCATAAATGCTTACCACAGGTACTAGCCATTTCAAAGTCCCCTTATACTTTTCAAGGAATTCCTTAATAAGTTCAACATTTTCTTTCGGAGAATGCTCATAAATCTGCTTCTTGAAACTAGTAACCTTGGACATAACATTTGCCTCCTCTTTTTTTGCAACTTTAGTCTGCAGAGCAACTTCTTTTGCCTGCAAAGCTGTTTCGCTCTCTTCGAGCTTTTTTTCTCTTAAAGTCAATTCTTTTTCACGTTCATGCAATGCCTCTTCTTTACGATTTGCTTCTTCAAGAATTTCAGCAGCATAAACCTGTGCATATTCTTCAGGCTTAAACTCAAATCCCAATCTAAAATTATTTTTAGAATCAATCATTTGCACCCGAGATTCACCAATTTCGGAAAATTCACTAATCTTACACCAATAACACTGATCACCTTCATTCCAATAGCATCTATCATTAGCAAAATAAACCTCAATAATACCAAAACTGTTAGGACAATGCATTTCAATTGCATAATCCGATGAATCATAATAACCCAGATTTTGATCCCAAGTATATTTATGCCATTTTCCACATTTAGGGCACAAATACTTTTGGGGGATCAATTCCAATAATTCGCCTTTCATTATAAATTCCTCCGTTGTTAATAAATTGCCTCTTGCATGTTATGTTGTTATACTAGCCTCCTACTAAAAAATAATCTTTCTCCTTTCTTAATAATGTATTTACTCTTATGTCAATTGCAATATGCTATTGACATAAAAAATAAATTCTTCGCTATTATACTATCATTTTATGTTAATGTCAATAAAAAGCAGTAAAAATCTTCATCTTCACTGCTTTTTATATAATCTGGCAAGAACAAAGGAATACTATGTCTCTTTATTCTTTATTTTATAATACTATAAAAATTATCAAATTCAAATCCTTGATTTCTAAAATAAGAAATTATAGTAGGTAATGCTTCTGCTGTAGCCTTTTTTCCACCAGCATCATGCATAAGAACAACAACACTATTATGTTTTGGAACTGTTTTATCTAATTCTGCTATAAATTCTTCAGTCGTTTTAGCCCCTGCCGCATCAGAAGTTAAAGCATTCCAATCAATATGTGCTATATTATTTTCATTAAGCAATGTTAATGCCTCTGTTTTTATACTTGCATATTTTCCTCCCCAATATCCACCTGGAAATCTAAATAAATGAGGATTATAATCTGGCATTCCAATTGCATTTCTAATTGCTGTTATACAATTATTATATTCATCTAAAACACTTTGAGGAGAGGCATATATTTGTGAATAAACATGTGAATATCCATGACTCGCTAAATAATGCCCTTCATCAAATTCTCTTTTTACTATTTCAGGACTAAGTTCTACTCTACTTCCAAGCAAAAAGAATGTGGCTTTTATATTCTCAGCTTTTAGAGTATCTAACACCATTGGTGTTACATTTGAAGATGGACCATCATCAAATGTCAAAAAAACTCTTTTTGTATCTGATTTATATATATTTGCCATATTAGTTTTTCCTTCTTCTGTAAGTTGAGGTGATTTTTTTCTTCTTTCTTCCTCTTCCTTTACTTTTTGTTCTTCTGCTATTCTTTCCTGTTCTTTTGCTTCATTTTCAGCATTTTGAACTTGTTCCAAATAAGATAAATATAGTTTTTTAGCATGTCTATTATTTACAACTTCTATTGTCGTAATTATTAATATAACACATATTAGCAAAATACAAACTATAAAAATTAAGTTTTTCCTATTATTATATGTTCTTCTTATTGATATCAAATCCATTACTCCACCTTTTATTGAATTTAGAGGTCTTAATTATGCAATAAGCCTCCATTCAGCTTCTAATTTCTTAAATATTCTAGTTCTTCTTCAACATTTTTTCTCATGAATATAGGTTCACCTTTTTCAATAACTTTTATTCCATGTAATTTATCATATTCATATAAACTATTCCATGTTCTTAAATCTTCTGGCATACCTATTTGTCTTAATATATCTTTTGATGTGTTTTCCATAAATGGTAATAAACATATTGCAATTTTTCTTATATTTTCTATTAAATGATACATACTTGATTTTAATTTATCTGTTTCTTCATTTTTGGCTAATTCCCATGGACGAGTTTCATCAATATATTTATTTGTTCTTGATATTATTGTCCATAATTCTTGTAAAGCATTTGACATTTGATATTTTTCAATCAATTCTTCTACATCCTTTAACTTATTAGCTGTAAATTCTTCAAATTCTTTATCAACTTCATTTAATGTTCCAATATATTCCGGTACATTACCTTCAAAATATTTATTTACCATTGATACTGTTCTATTTACTAAGTTTCCCAAGTCATTACATAATTCTGAATTATACCTTTCCACAAAATCTTCTGGAGTATATACACCATCTTGTGAAATAGGTACTATTTTTAATATATAATATCTTGTTGCATCTAATCCATATCTATCTATTAATTTTTCTGGATATACTGTATTTCCTTTTGATTTTGACATTTTACCATCTTTCATCATAATCCAGTTGTGAACAACAAATTTCTTTGGAATTGGTAAATCTAATGCCATTAAGAAAATTGGCCAATATATTAAATGAAATCTTGCAATATCTTTTCCGACAATTTGAACATCTGCTGGCCAATATTTTTTAAATAATGTATCATCATCTTGCATATATCCTAAGGCTGTTAAATAGTTTGTTAATGCATCTAGCCATACATATATTACATGTTTTGGATCATTTGGAACTTGTATTCCCCAATTAAATGATGTTCTTGTTACACATAAATCTTCTAATCCTGGTTTTATGAAATTGTTTATCATTTCTGTTTTTCTATATGCTGGTTCAACAAAATCTGGATTTTCATCATAGAATTTTAAAAGTTTGTCTGCATATTTTTTCATATTAAAGAAATATGCTTCTTCTTTTAATAATTTTACTTCTCTACCACAATCTGGACATTTTCCATCAACTAATTGTGTTTTTGTAAAATATGTTTCACAAGGCATACAATACCAACCTTCATATTCACCTTTATAAATATCACCTTTTTCTAAAAAATATTCAAATATTTTTTGTACTGCTTTTACATGGCGTTCTTCTGTTGTTCTTATAAAATAATCATATTTTATATCCATTTTTTGCCACAAATCTTTTGCCATTTTTGCCATTTCATCAACATGTTCTTGTGGTGTTTTTCCAGCTTTTTCAGCAACAGTTTGAATCTTTTGACCATGTTCATCTGTTCCTGTTAGCATAAATACATCATAACCTCTTAATTGTTTATATCTTTTTATTGTATCTGCTAATACTTCTGTATATGCTGTTCCTATATGAAACTTTCCACTTGGGTAATATATTGGTGTTGTTAAATAAAATTTTTCTTTCATTATTGTGTCCCCCATTCTTAAATAACTATGTCTCTTTTTAATAATTCATTTTTTATTGTTCCGATTCCAATAAATTTATCATCTTGATAAATTCTATATATTCCATCTGCTAAATGATATGTTAATTGTACACCATTTAAAAATAATTTCAATCCTTTTTCTGTCAAATTTATAAATTCTTCATCTTTAAAAAATTGCTCTATTGTGATTATTTGATATTGTGATTGTTCTAGTTGTTCTATTGTTATAGAATTTTCTATACGAAAATCTCCAACACGAGTCCTATTAAGTTCTTTCATATATCCTACTGTTTCTAATCTCTCAGCTATTTCTTCACATAATGTCCTTATATATGTTCCTTTTGAACATTCTACTTTAAAGTGTATTGTTTTATCTATATTATCTACATTTAATAATTCTAATGAATATATTTCTATTTGTCTAGGCTCTATTTTTACATTTTCACCATTTCTAGCATATTCATATAGTTTTTTTCCATTTACTTTTAATGCAGAATAAATTGGAGGAATTTGTTCTTGCTTCCCAATTAATGTTTTAAATACAGAATTTATATTCTCTGTATTTAAAGATTTTTCTGTTACATTTTTTTGTTCTATAATTTTTCCTTCTACATCTCCAGTGTCTCTTTTTTCTCCTAATTGCAAAATAGCTTCATATGTTTTATCATGATTTATTAAATATTTTGAAAGTTCTGTTCCTTTACCTATTAAAAGTGGTAAAACACCAGTTGCATTAGGGTCTAATGTTCCTGTATGTCCTACCTTTTCATTCAATATTTTTTTTGCTTTTCTTACTATATCATGAGATGTTTGTTGTTTTGGCTTATTTATTATTACTATTCCATCCACTACTTTTTCCTCATTATTTATTTATTTGTTGTTTTATTGTATTTATTACTTTTGTTTTTGCTTGTGATACATCTCCTGCTATAAAACATCCAGCTGCTCTTGGGTGTCCTCCACCTCCAAGTAATAAACAAATATCTGATACATTTACATTATCTTTTGAACGCATAGATATTTTAAATCCACCATTTTCTTTTTCTTTTAACAAAACTGCTACTTCTACACCTTCAATATCTCTAATTGATTCTACTAAACCTTCGTCATCACCCATATCATTACTATATTCTGCATAATCCTTTAAAGTTAAATATGTAATTGCAACTTTTCCATTTTCAATAAATTCTAATCTTTCATATATTAATTTTTCAAGTTGGCAATGAGCTTTTGTTTTAGTTCTTAATACTTCTTGACAGATTTTTGAAATATTTACACCTTTTCTTAAAAGTTGTGCTGCAAATTCAAATGTGTCTGATGTAACTGATGAATATTGAAATCCACCTGTATCTGTAATAATTCCTGTTAATAAACATGTTCCTAATTCTTTATCTATATCTATTCCAAAATATTCAAACATTCCTATTAATACTTGACAACAAGCTGGTGCTACAGGATCTACATAGTTAAAGTCTGCAAACATTGAATTTACAGAATGATGGTCTATTTCTATTGTTCTTTTTGCTGTTTCAAAATATTCTTTTCCTCCAACAAGTCTTTTTAAATCTGAACAATCTACAGATATTGCTAAGTCATATTTATTTGTTCTTCCTTTTTGTAATATTTTATCTGCTCCTGGTAAAAAATCAAATACTTTTGAATATTCTGGTATTATAACATCTGCTTCTTTTCCTAATTTTGCTACCGCATGCATTACAGATAGAGAGCCGGCTACAGCATCTCCATCTGGTGATTCATGACATAATACTACTATTGTTTCTGCTTTTTTTATTTCTTCTAATATGTTGTCTAGAGTCATTTTCTTTCCACCTCTATATTTATTCTTTCTTTTTCAAATCATTTATAATCTTATCAATTCTTGCTCCATACTCTAGTGATTCATCTAATTCAAACACTAATTCTGGAGTATTTCTTAAATTAATTCTTTTTGCAAGTTCTGATCTTAAAAATCCTGATGATTTTTTTAATCCTGCAAGTGTTTCTTTTACATTTTTTGAATTTAGAATACTTACAGAAACTTTAGCATATTTTAAATCTGGTGTTACTTTAACTTTTGTTACACTAACCATTCCAGTAACACTAGGTTCTTTTAGTTCAAAGCTTATTAATTGACTTAATTCTTTTCTAAATTCTTCGTCAATTCTTCCTTGTCTATTATTATTCTTTGGCATTTTGCTCTCCTTTCAAAAGTTATATTAACTTTTAAATCCTATCTTTTTATCTCTTCTAAAATGTATGCTTCAAGAATGTCTCCCTCTTTAATATCATTAAATTTCTCAATTTGAATACCACATTCAAATCCTTTAGAAACTTCTTTTGCATCATCTTTAAATCTCTTAAGTGAAGCAAGCTTTCCTTCATGTATAACAACATTATCTCTTAATACTCTTACTCCTGCATTTCTTTCAAGTTTTCCATCTAATACATATGCTCCACCAATTGTACCAACATTTGAAATTTTAAATGTTTGTCTTATTTCAGCATTTCCTATAACTTTTTCTTGATATTTTGGTGCTAACATTCCTTTCATTGCTGCTTGAACATCATCTATTGCTTGATATATTATAGAATATTGTTTTATTTCAACTTCTTCTTTCTCTGCCATATCTTTTGCTGTTGGCATTGGTCTTACATTAAATGCTATTATTATTGCATTAGATACTTTTGCAAGTGTAACATCTGTTTCAGTAACAGCTCCTGCTGCTGCATGGATAACTTTTACTTTTACTTCTTCATTTGATAATTTTTCCATAGATTGTTTTATTGCTTCAACAGATCCTTGAACATCTGCTTTAATTATTAAGTTTAATACCTTTAAATTTCCTTCTTCCATTTGGCTAAATAAATTATCTAATGTTACTTTTGTTCCAGCATTTATTGCATTTTCTCTTTCTTGACGTTTTCTCTTTTCAATTAAATGTTTTGCTGTTTTCTCGTCTTTTACTTCATAGAATGTATCTCCTGCTTGTGGAACTTCTGTTAATCCCATTATTTCAACTGGTGTAGATGGTCCGGCTTTTTTTACTTTTTTGCCTTTTTCATCTGTCATACTTCTTATTCTACCAATTGAAGATCCTACAACAATTGTATCTCCAACATCAAGTGTTCCTCTTTGTACAAGCATTGAAGCAATTGCACCTTTATTCTTATCAAGTCTTGCTTCTATTACAACACCTTTTGCTTGTTTGTTTGGATTTGCTTTTAAGTCTAATACATCTGCTTCTAATAATACCATTTCTAATAATTGATCAATGTTTGTATGATTTTTTGCTGAGATTGGAACATATATTGTATCTCCACCCCATTCTTCTGGCACTAATTCATATGCCATTAATTCTTGTTTTACTCTATCAATATTAGCATCTGGTAAATCTATTTTGTTTATTGCTACAATTATTGGAATTCCTGCTGATTTAGCATGATTTATAGCTTCTACTGTTTGTGGCATTACACCATCATTTGCAGCAACCACTAATATTGCTATATCTGTTATTTGTGCACCTCTTGCTCTCATCGCTGTAAATGCTTCATGGCCTGGTGTATCTAAAAATGTTATTTCTCTATCATTTACTTTTACTTTATATGCACCTATATGTTGTGTAATTCCTCCAGCTTCTCCTTCTATAACATTTGTTTTCTTAACTGCATCTAATAATGATGTTTTTCCATGGTCTACGTGTCCCATTACAACAACTACTGGTGGACGTGTTACTAAGTCTTCTTCTTTATCTTCAGACTCATCAAATAAGATATCTTCTTCTGTTATAGTTTCCTTCTTATTTACTTTTACACCAAATTCATCTGCTATTAATGATGCTGTATCAAAATCTATCTCATTGTTTATTGTAGCCATTACTCCATATCCAAGCAATTTTTTTATAACTTCTGCTGTTGTTTTCTTTAATTCTGCTGCAAAATCTTTTACTGTTATATTTTCTGGAATAGTGATTTCTTCCAGTTTAAATATTTTTTGTTTATTTCTTCCTTCCAACTCTTTTTGTTGTTTTCTCTTTCCTTTTTTGCCTCTTTGTGTTGTTAAATCATAATAATCTAACATTCCACCATCAGATTCTTCAAACATATTTGATAAACTATCAGCTCTTTTTAAGCCTTTTAATTTATGTTCATTGATTTCACCATCTTGACCATTTTTTCTAGATTTGCTTGATTTTTTATTTGTTTTTACTTCATTAAATCTATTATTTTCTTTTTGTTTATCTATTGCTTTATTGTATTCTCTAGCTGGCTCTTTTTCAATTGTTTCAACAGCCATAATATCTTTAATGTTTTTCTCTAGACTTTTTTCATCCATTGTTCTTCTATTATTACCATTATTTCCAAATTTATTATTATTATCAAATTTGTTATTTCCTTGATGATTTCTATTGTCAAATCTGTTTCCATTATTTTGATTATTATTTCTGTTTCCAAACCTTTGACCATTATTATTTTTATCATATTGTGGTCTTTGACCATTGTTATTATTTCTATCAAATGGTTTGTTTCTATTTCTATCAAAGTTTCTATTATTTCTGTCTTGATTTCTATCATTATTATTAAATCTGTTTTTATTGGCAAATCTATCATTATTTTTATTATCATTATTATATTGATTTCTATTATTGAAATCTCTATTTTCAAAGTTTCTATTGCCTTGTTCTCTATTATTATAAGAATTATTTCCAAAGTTTCTATTATCTCTTTTTACTTCTTCTTTATTTTCAACTTTTTCTTCAATAGTTTTTGGCTTTTTAGCCTGTTCTTGTTTTGCATTTTTTATTTCTGTTTCTACTTTCATTTCAGCATCCTTTTTTTCTTCGATTTTCAAATTCTCTTCAACTTTTTCTTGAACTTTTGGTTGTTCTTCTATTTTCTTCTCTTCCTTTTTCTTTCCAAATAATTCATCAAATGTCATTGGTTTAGATGGCTTATTTCTATAAACAATATTAAAATCTTTGTTTTTTCTTTCTACAAATCCAACATTATTTGATTTTTTCTCTTCTTTTTTCTCTGGTACAGCCGATTTTTTTGTTGTATCTTCAACAATTACTTCTCTTCTTATTATTACTGGTGTAGCTCCTTTACTATCTGCTATTTTTTTATTATCTTTTTTTATATTACTTTGTTTTACTTTATTAGTATTTTTTGCTTCTTTTCTTATTCTTTCTGCATCTTCATCACTTACTGAGCTTAAATGACTTTTTGCATCTATATTTAATTTTATAGCTATTGCTAATATATCTTTACTAGACATATCAAATTCTTTAGCTATGTCATAAAGTTTTATTTTACCCAATAACATCACCCCCACTTTGTTTTTTTATAATATTTTCGATTTGAGAATATATTTCTTCACTTATTGTTATTTCTAAACTTTTTTCAATCTTCTTACTCTTCTTTGCTTTTTCTAAACACTCTAAATTATAACAAATATAAGCTCCTCTTCCAGATTCTTTTCCTCTTTCATCTACTTTTACTATATTATCTTTATTTTTAACTATTCTTAATAACTCATTTTTATTTTTCTGTGCTCTACATATAACACAACTTCTTTGTGGTAAATTTGTCAATTTAATCCTCCTAAGATTTTATTCTTCTACATTTTCTTGAACTTCTTCTGATTCACTCTCTTCTTTTTCTGGTTCTTCTGTTTTTTGAGCAAGTAATTCTCTAAATTGTGTTTCTGTCTTTATATCTATTTTCCAACCTGTTAATTTTGCTGCAAGTCTTACATTTTGACCAGCTTTTCCTATTGCTAATGATAATTGATCATCTTGAACTATTACTTGCGCAAATTTTTCTTCTTCTTTTATATCTACTGCCATTATTTGTGCTGGTAATAATGCTGATGCCAAAAATGTACTTGGATCTGGATTCCATTCTATAACATCTATTTTTTCTCCATTTAATTCATTTATTACATTTTGTATACGTATTCCTTTTTGACCAACACATGATCCTACTGGATCTATATTTTCATTTTGTGAATATACTGCAACTTTACATCTTTGTCCTGGATCTCTTGCTACACTTTTTATTTCAATTAATCCTTCATATATTTCTGGTATTTCAAATTCTAATAATTTTCTTACAAAGTCTGGATGTGTTCTTGATACTATTGCTTGTGGTGCTCCTTTTTCTCCTCTTTCTACATCTACAACATATGCTTTTATTTTATCATTTACTTTATAGTGTTCTGTTGGTATTTGATCTTTTGATAACATTATTCCTTCTAGTTTCCCTAAGTCTAATACTACAATATGATTATCAGCTTTTTGTACTAATCCTGTTACTATTTCACCTTTTCTTTCATTATATTCGTTAAATATCATGTTTCTTTCTGTTTCTCTTAATTTTTGGATTATTACTTGTTTTGCTGTTTGTGCTGCAATTCTTCCAAAGTCTCTTGGAACAATTTCAACTTCTACATTATCACCTAAATTTAGTTCTTTATTAATTTTTCTTGCATCTTCTAAACTTATTTCTAATGCATCATCATTTGCTCTTTCCATTACTTCTTTTATTGCATATACATGTGTTGCTCCTGTTTGTTCATCCATTTTTACATCAACATTTTCTAATGCATCAAAATTTCTTTTATATGCTGTGATTAATGCTGTTCTTATTGATTCTAAAAGTTCCTCCTTTTTGATTCCTTTTTCCTTTTCTAATTCTTCTAAAGCTATTATTAATTCTTTATTATCTATTGCTTTCATTTTTCTTTATCATCCTTTCCTTTTTATTTACCATTCATATATTGTTTTTATTTGTGCTATATTTTTTCTTTCTATTGCAATTTCTTTATCTGTTTCTATTATTATTTCTTCTTGATTAAATGCTTTTAACTTTCCTGTATATTCTTTTTTTCCAGTGTTATCTTTCTTAAATAATTTTATTTCTACATTTTTTGAAATATTTTGTTCTAAATGTTTGTCTTTTCTTAATCTTCTTTCTATTCCTGGTGATGATACTTCTAAATAATATTGTTCTTTTATGTAATCTGCTTTATCTAATATTTCATTTATCTCATTACTTACTTTTTCACAATCATTTAAGTCTATTCCAGATTCTTTATCTATATATATTCTTAAATAATATTCTGGTCCTTCTTTTACATATTCTACATCATATAAGTTATATCCTAATTTTTCGATTGGATCTTTTACTAGTTGTTCAACTTTTTCTTCTATTTTGGCCATAAGCTCCTCCTTTTATATTTATGAACTTTTGGTACAAGTAAAGAGTAGGATTTGTTCCTACTCTTCTCCGTTCTTTTTAGTACTTTATTATTATACCCTATTTTTCCAAATAATGCAAGGGTTTTGAAAAATTTATTTCTATATTTTATTATTTAGTCAATTAACCACATAGTGATTAATTGACTGTTAGCACTTAATAACCGTTGCCCTGCAAATAAGCAATTCTCTCAATTTTTGTTACATTTCCAGATGTATCAGATACAGAATAAATATATATATATTTTCCAATCTCCGAATCATCTGGTACACATTTTCTTTGTACCTTCCAAGTTAAGTCACCATCATAATTATCAGATGCTTCATAACCTGGATCTTTATAATTTTCAACACTTTTTGTTTCAACAATAGCATCTCCTTTTAATGTTATAATTGGTGGTTGTGTGTCAACAACATGTACTACTTGGTTTAAAATTCTAAAGCCAAACAAATAACTAACTTTGTAATCTCCTACATGAGTTGTATCTACATTGTTACTTGTAACTTTTGCCTTATTTGATACATCAAAAAACAACCATTTAATTGTTGCACATTGAAAACTTGTTCCAACCTCAATTGTTTCATCCACATTTTGAGTTATTTTTACACACCCAAATATTACTACTATTGTGATAAAAATCGAAAAAGTTGTTATTAATGTTTTAAAAAAAATTGTTATTGAATTAAATTGCTTATTCCGTCTCTTACTCATCATGCCAATCCTCCTAAAAATTTTTAAATTGGATAAAAAAAACGGTTTCAAAAATGGATTATAACATTTTATTAAAAAAATGTAAATGTATTTTTTTATAATTTTCGGAAATCATATATTTAGGTGGTGATATTTTTATGACAAACAAAGAGCTTTTATACATTGAAGATGCTTTAGGACACGAAAGTTATATGAAAACATGTAGCAAAAAAACAGCTACACAGCTTACTGATCCTACTCTTGCTACTTATATCAGTGAATTGGAGAAAAAGCATATGGAATTATACAACAAATTTTTAAATTTATTATAGAAAGGAATTATAATTATGCAAGATAAAGATTTAATGGAAAATGAACTTCTTGTTGTTAAAGGTGTTTGTGACTTATATTTACATGGAACAATAGAATCATCAACTGCTGAAGTTCATACTACTTTTAAAGATGCTTTAAATGAATGTTTGAATATTCAAAATAAAATTTATAATTTAATGGCTGAAAAAGGTTGGTATCAAACTGCAAATGCTGAACAACAAAAAATAACTGCTGCTGAGCAAAAATATTCTAATCCAAATAATTAGTTTATTAAAAAAATAGAATTTTCACTTTAAAATGTGAAAATTCTATTTTTCTTAGTTTTTATAATTTTTTAAATAAGAATCCATTTTTTCTATAAATTCTTCATTGTTTTTAGTCTTTGTCATTTGAGAAATTATTTGTTCTGTAACATCTGCAACAGGTAGATTATTTAATGCTTTTCTTAATGCAAATACTGTTTCTAATTCTGGTTTTGTCAACAATAAATCTTCTCTTCTTGTTCCAGATTTATTTACATCAATTGCTGGGAATATACGTTTTTCAGATAACTTTCTATCCAAATGTACTTCCATATTTCCTGTTCCCTTGAATTCTTCAAATATTACATCATCCATTCTACTTCCAGTTTCAATTAATGCTGTTGCAAGTATTGTTAAACTTCCTCCGTTTTCAATATTTCTTGCTGCTCCAAAGAATTTTTTTGGTTTATGTAATGCTGCTGGATCTAGCCCTCCTGATAATGTTTTACCAGATGATGGCATAACTAAATTATATGCTCTTGCTAATCTTGTTATACTATCTAATAATATTACAACATCTTTATTATGTTCTGTTATTCTTTTAGCTCTTTCTAACACCATTTCAGCTACTTTTACATGATGTTCTGGCATCTCATCAAATGTTGAATAAATAACTTGTCCTTTTATTGAACGTTTCATATCTGTTACTTCTTCTGGTCTTTCATCTATAAGAAGTACTATTAACTCAACTTCAGGATTATTTTCTGATATACTATTTGCTATTTTCTTTAATAATGTTGTTTTTCCTACTTTTGGTGGAGCAACAATCATTCCTCTTTGTCCTTTTCCTATTGGTGAAATTAAATCAATTATTCTCATTGCATATTCTGTTGTTTTTGTTTCAAGCTTTAATCTTTCATTTGGATAAATTGGTGTTAGTTCGTCAAATCTTTTTCTTCTTGCAGCCTTTTCTGGATGTTCTTCATTTACTTCACCAACAAATATTAATGAAGGAAATTTTTCTCCCTCTTTAGTCCTTGCAATTCCTTTTATTATATCTCCTGTATCTAGTCTAAATCTTCTTATTTGAATTGGTGATATATATACATCTTTTGGACTTGATAAGTAATTATCTCCTCTTAAAAATCCATATCCATCTGGCAATACTTCAAGTATTCCTTCAACAATTTGATCATCATCATTTGTTACTTTGTATTCAATTGTTGAACTAGATTCTGATAATTCTTCTACTTGTTCATCATCTTTTTCATCATATCTTAATTCTTCTTCTACTTTTGTTTTTGATGATTCTTTAATTTGATTTAACAATGTTATTAATTCTTCTTTCTTTAATTTTGAGATATTTTTTATATTATGCTCTTTTGCAAAATTTCTCAACTCTAATAATGTCATGTTTTCCAAATCTAACATAACTACCTCCTATTTATTTAATTTTATTTCTTTGGATTTCTTTTAAGATTTAATAAAAATAAAGATAAATCCTTAAAACTCGAATGTTTTAAGGATTTACTTATTACTATCGACATAAACTCTTTCATTTTGTAAATACATTCCTAGTTTTTCTCGTGCTATTTTTTCTATATATTCTGGTGAATTTGATTTATTTATTTCTTCTTCTAAATTTTGTTTATTTTGGTTTAGTTCGTCTTGTGCTACATTTATTTTTGTAGATAATTCTTTAATTTCTTTTTGATATTGTATTATATTTTTTTGTTGCCTTATTAATACAGCTCCCCATACTATTAGGGCAATTAAAAAGACTGGTATTAAAAATTTATTCTTTTTCATAAGTGTTCTCCATTTTTTACTTTAGATAATATATTATTCTCCATCACTTTCAAATTTCCCCTTTTTTTCTTTAAATTTTATTAGTTTTTTTAACTTATTTACTATATTATTAATAAATTTAAGTGAATTTTTGAAAATTTTGAAAATAAATGTCAATATAATTTTTATTTTACTCATTACAAAATAATTTATTTTTATAAATATTGAACTTAATGTCAATGTGTATATTATTGTTCCTATCAATATTCCTAATATCATATATATCCTGATCTCGCCATCATTAAAAAACCATATGTTATATAATACAATTATTCCTGCTAGTATCCAATATATTATATCTTCTATATATGTTACAAAATCTGATGTTTTAAATGTTCTTCTTAGTGTTCTAAAAAAATCAAATAATATTCCTAATTCGATTCCTGTTAATGAAAAAACTATAAATAGATATGCTTGATTTTCTACCATTTTATGCCTTTCTTTTATTTAAAAATTTTGCTTAATAATGATGTTCCTCCACCTTTTTCTGGCCCCTTTTGACTATATGTTAAGCTTGAAATTTCTCCATCTACTATTACTTCTGATGTATCTAAGCTTAATTTATTTATTCTAATATTTTCTCCCTTTACTGTAAGTAGTCCCAATTCTGTATCTATCATTACTACTTGGTCATCAAAACTTAATACATCATTTACTCCTGATACATTAAGCTTTTCTCTATTTTCTAACACTATATTTTGAACAATGTTTTGATTAGTTGTCATACTTTTTCTTTCTTCTATCATAATTTAATATCATCCTTTCTCTTTTCTATACTAAATTATAATATGCCATGTATTCTAATTTTAGAACACATAAAAAGACAAGTACACCGATTCCTTAAGTAAGTAATCAATGTACTTGTCTTCATCTTGCTAGAAAAATTTCTTATCTAGTCACATCATCTCTTTCACACAGCCCCATTTTTGCTTTTGCATTTTCAGCAACCATCTTTGCTCCACTCAATGATAAGCCAAGTAATGTAATCCGTTTAACATTGGGATTTTGGATAATCTCAATATCAGTTAAAAGAGTTGAACTCTTATTTCCAAAAAGTTTATCCAAAGCCTCTCCGTCAGAATTAACATTTCGTGCTAATTGGGTACAGATATCCATTCTAGTCTCTT
Organism: Clostridium sp. 26_21; assembly: GCA_001915995.1. GTDB lineage: Bacteria > Bacillota > Clostridia > TANB77 > CAG-508 > CAG-269. The sequence continues at coordinate 84,984 of MNRO01000018.1, read as the reverse complement.
TTTCTGCCATCATTTTCAGAACATCGGGGTCTTTAGCATCATTCGAGATTTTCAGTCTAATCTTGTAATTCATCGAATCAATTGCATACAAAATTTTGACTACTGCGACCGGAATAATGTTTTTCATAAAAATTTCCTCCTGTGTTTTTCTGCCCAAGCGAATTTTATCGCTCTTATATATATTTTACCATCAAGCAATTATTATGTCAATTTTATATTTATTTTAATCTTTCTTCAAGATTTTTTAACATATTTTGATATTTTTCAAGTTTTGCTTTTTCTTCATTAATTTTAGTTTCTGGAGCTTTATTAACAAATCCAGGATTTGAAAGCATCTTACTTGCTCTTTCAATTTCTGCAATAACCTTTTTCTTTTCTTCTTCAATACGTTTTCTTTCTTCTTCAATATCAACAAGTTCTTCAAATGGTATATATAATTCAATCCCATCTGTTATGATTGATAATGCATTTTGTGCAATTCCTTCTTTGTTTTCTTGAACTTTGATATTTTCACTATATCCCAATTTCTTTAAAAACCCTTCAGATTGATTTATTAAATCTTTATATTTTGTTGTTACAAATATTAATTCTGTTTTTTTTGATGGATGTACATTTGAACTTGCTCTTAAATTACGAATTCCTATAATTATTTCTTTTAATTTTTCGATTTCTTCTTCATCAACTTTAAAATTATATTTTTCATCAAATTGTGGAAATTCAGAAATCATTATACTTTCATCAATATTAAATAATTGTAAATATATTTCTTCTGTTATAAATGGCATAATTGGGTGTAATAATTTTAATGAATTCATTAATACTTCATTTAATGTTACTTGTGCCATTAACTTACTTTCTTTATCATCACCATATAAACGTGTTTTTACAATTTCTATATACCAATCACAGAATTCATTCCATATAAAGTCATATATTTTTTGTGTTGCAACTCCTAAATCATAATTTGTAATGTTTTCATTTACTTCTTTTGATAATGTATTTAATTTTGATATTATCCATTTATCTTCTTTAGTCAATTTTGCTGTATCAATTTCATCTAATTTTGGTAATTTTTCAACACCATCTAAATTCATTAATACAAATTTTGCAGCATTCCATAATTTATTTGCAAAATTTGAGGCTTGTTCTAGTTTTTCTGGCATATATCTTATGTCATTTCCTGCTGAAATTCCTAAAACCAATGAAAATCTTAATGCATCTGTACTATATTGATCAATAACTTCTAATGGGTCTATTCCATTTCCTAATGATTTTGACATTTTTCTACCTTGGCTATCTCTTACAATACCATGTATTAATATATCACTAAATGGCTTTTGTTTCATACATTCTAATCCAGAAAATATCATTCTTGCTACCCAGAAAAATATTATGTCATATCCTGTTACTAATACATTTGTTGGATAAAATGTTTTTAAATCTTCACTATCCATATTAGGCCAGCCAAGTGTTGAGAATGGCCATAATGCTGAACTAAACCATGTATCAAGAGAATCCTCATCTTGATGTAATTTTGCTGAGCCACATTTTTCACATTTTTCTGGTGCTGTTTTGCTTACATTTATATGTCCACATTCATCACAATAATATGCTGGTATTCTATGTCCCCACCATAATTGACGTGATATACACCAATCTTGAATATTTTCCATCCAGTTAAAATATGTTTTTTCATATCTCTTTGGAATAAATTTTATGTCATCTTCTTTAACTGCTTTTATTGCTGGTTCTGCTAATTCTTTCATTTTTACAAACCATTGATTTGATATTCTTGGTTCTACTGTATTATGACATCTATAACATTTTCCAACATTATGTGTGTAATCTTCTGTTTTAACAAGTGCTCCTATTTCTTCTAGTTTTTTTACTATTAGTTTACGTGCTTCTAATGTTGTTAATCCTTTATATTCTGGTACTAAATCTCCCATTATTGATGAATCATCAAATACTTCTACTATTTCTAGATTATGTCTTAATCCTGCTTGATAGTCATTCATATCATGTGCTGGTGTTATTTTTACACAACCTGTTCCAAAGTCTTTTTCTACAAAATCATCTGCGATTATTGGAATTTCTTTATTCATAATTGGTAATATACATGTTTTTCCAATTATGTCTTTATATCTTTCATCTTCTGGATGTACTGCAACAGCACTATCTCCTAGCATTGTTTCAGGTCTTGTTGTTGCAACTATTACATATCTGTCTGTTCCTTTTATTTGATATCTTATATGCCATAAATGTGATGATTCTTCTTCAAATTCAACTTCTGCATCTGATAATGATGTATGACAAGATGGACACCAGTTTATCATTCTTGTTCCTTTATATATTAGTCCTTTTTTATATAAATTTACAAATTGTTCTAATACAGCTTGTGATAATCCTTCATCCATTGTAAATCTTGAACGTTCCCAATCACATGAACAACCTAATTTACGTTGTTGTTTTTGGATTGTTCCTCCATATTCTTTTGTCCAAGCCCATGCTCTTTCTAAGAATTGTTCTCTTGTTATATCGGCTTTTGTTAATCCTTCTTCTTTTTTCATTTTTTCTACAACTTTTACTTCTGTTGCAATTGCTGCATGGTCTGTTCCTGGTACCCATAATGTATTATATCCACACATTCTTTTATATCTTATTAACATATCTTGCATTGTTCCATCTAATGCATGTCCCATATGTAATTTTCCTGTTACATTTGGTGGTGGCATTACTATACAAAAACTTTCTTTTCTTTTATCCATTGATGGCTTGAAATAACCTTTCTTTTCCCATTCATTATATAAATTTTCTTCAAATTCTTTTGGATTATATTTATCCATTAATTTATGATTACTCATATCTTTTCTCTCCTTTTCAATAAAATTTAACAATATATTTACAAGAATATATTTCATCTGGTTCTATTGATAAAATATTTTCTTTTTCTTTATAAATTTGATTACTATCAATCTTGTCTGCTGTGTTTTGCCATGGTTCTATACAGACGAATGGTGCTCCTTTTTTTGACCATAATGCTAAATATGGAAAATCTGTAAAGTCAAATTCTAATATTTTTTTATTAGTATTTCTATTTTGCAATATTACTTTATTTGATTTTATATTTTTCATTATTATTGCATCATTATCAAATATATTTTCTGTTAGATGAATCTTATTTTCTTCTAAGATATTTGTGGCATTTTCCGTATCTATTAATCCATTTCTTAATTTCAAAAATTCTATATTTTCTTCATTTTGTTCAAATAATATCTCATAATCTCCTGTACTATAATCACATCTAAATGCAGGATGTGCTCCTATACCAAAATATATTTTTTTATTATCTATATTTTTTACTTCATAACTTACTTGAAGTGCATCTCCTACAATCTTATATATAACATGTAATTCAAATTTATATGGATATTTTTTTAATGTTTGTTCATTATATTTTAATATATAATGATTTTCTTCTATTTCTTGAAATTCCATATCTCTTGCAAATCCATGTTGAGACATTTCATATATTTTTCCTTCTATTTGTGTTTTTCCCTCTTTTATTTGTCCCACTATTGGAAATAATATTGGTGATTGTCTATTCCAAAATGTTTTTCCATCAAATAACATTTCGTTTCCATCTTTTAAGATACTTGTTAATTCTGCACCTTGTCTTTTTGATTTTATTTTTAACATTATAAAATTCCTCCTTTATAGAACAAAAAACTCACTCTTATGTTTTCACATAAGGGCGAGTTCTATATCTCACGGTACCACCTTAATTATTATCTTTTTGATAATTTCTCAATTTACTTTAACGCAGTATTACGAATAATCTTACTACTATTTCAGATTATCAACTCAAAAGCTACCTTCCATTTGCCTTTATTTAAGAAGCTTTCAGCCCACGACTTCTTTTCTCTACAAATAGTTCAAATGTACTCTTCCTTTTCTTCGTTTTTAATATATTATCATATTATCACTTTTTTATGTGAATTGCAATAGTTTGAAATATTTTTTTCTATGTTTGAGAATATTTTCTTGTTGGTCTATAAAAACAATGGTTTCCATATCTTGTGTGAAATGTTCCAGAACCATTACTTGGAAAAGTTGATGAACATGTTGGTCTAAATGGATTCAAATACCATAAACAATCACCTATTTCATTAAGTTTATTACCCGACAATGCCCAATCAGCAATATAATAATGAATATCTGTTGGAGTCATGTTATATATATTTTGTGAATTATATTGATTTCTTATTGTTTCTCTTGCACAGTCATATTGCCCTTTTTGAAATATTATATTTCTTAAATTACCACCTTGTGAAACTCTTGCATATTCTCCCTCTATTGCATTTACCCTATTTAAAATTGATGTTGCAACAGCCTTCATTCCATTGTCTCCTTCGCCACCAGCTTCACATTGCACAATTCTTGCTAATAGCTCTCTATCTGAATATGCCATAAAAAACACCACCTCATATTATTTTATGAAGTGATGTTCTTTTTGTGATTTTATTTTAAGATTGATTTATATATTTTCCAATCTCTCATTACTTTTCTTACATACATATTTGTTTCTTTAAATGGTATGTTCTCTGCATCTGTTCCATCTTCTTTTAATGTATCTTGACTAATCCATTTGTCAACATTTCCATGTCCTGCATTATATGCAGCTATTGCTAGCTCTACACTATTATATTTTTCTATTAATTGCGAAAGATATATTGTTCCTATTTCTATATTAATTTCTGGATCTAATATATTTTCATCTGTTAATTCAATATTATTTTTTTTAGCAATTTCTTTTGCTGTTGAATCCATTATTTGCATTAATCCTTTTGCCTTACTTTTTGATATTGCATTTGGATTGAATTTACTTTCTACCTTTATAACAGCATACAATAATTCTTTTTCTACTCCATATTTTTCAGCATATTTTTCTACATATTGCCTATAATCTGTTTTATATAACATTCTTAATATAATTGTTTTTCCCCAGTATACTGCAAATATTAATATTGCAAGTATAGCTATTATTTTTATTACCTTGTTCATTCTATTTGCAGGTATTCCTCCTTTGTTGATTTTTTTAATGTTATTTCTTTAGCCAGTTTTTACCATCTACAATTTTTGAAATCATCATTGATGATGCAGTATCTCCAACTACATTTAGCATTGTTGCTGGTGCATCTATTATCGTTGCAATTATTGTTAATATTGGTAATGCTGTTGATGGACATCCTAACATTGTAATTATTAACATTTCTGAAATTGTTCCTCCACCAATTGGAACTGCTGTAACTAATAGTGTTGATATTAAGGCTATTGCTAATACTCCTAATATTCCTGTTCCTGTTGATACATTCATTCCAAATAAACATACTAAAAACATTATTTTAAAAACTGAACCTATTATAGATCCATCTTTATGAAAACTTGTTCCTAATGGTATTGCTGTTTCTGCAACATCTTCTGGAACTCCAATCTTTTTACTACATTCTATATTTACTGGAATTGATGCTGCACTTGAACATGTTCCAAGTGCTGTTGCTGTAGCTGGCAATACATTTTTCCAATATAATCTTATTCCCTTTTTGCCTCCTGCAACAAATGCATATATAGAATATATTATTAAATAATATAAAATTGATACAATTGTATATATTACAAATGTTTTTAAATATCCTACAACTATCATTTCTCCAAAGCTTCCAACTAATGCCGCAAAATAACAACCCAAACCTATTGGAGCATAATACATTATTATTTTTACAACATTATTTATTATTTCATTTGCAGATTCTAAAAAATCTACAACAGGCTTTGCTTTTTCTCCTGTAATATTTATTGCTAATCCAAAAATAATTGAAAATACTAATAATGCTATTATATTATCTTTAGATAATAATTTAGTAAAATCATTTACAGTTAATAAATTTGCTGTTCTTTTTAAGATACCTATTTCTTCATTTTCTTGTGTTTCTTCCTCTGTTGTTTCTTGTAATGATTGTTTTATTTTTTCACCATCTTCTGGTTTTACCAATTTTATAAAATATGTACTAACAAATCCTATTAAAACAGCTATTATTGATGTTATTATAAATACTAAAAATGTTGCTCCTACTATTTTTCCAAGTCTTTTTGGTGATTTCATTTTTGATATTGATGTTGTAATTGTTAAAAATATTAATGGTGTTATAACCACTAGTAATAAATTCAAAAATATGTCTCCTAAAGGGCTTAAAACTGTTGCTTTTTCTTTAAATATAAATCCTACAATTGCTCCTATTATTATTGATACTAATAATATAATTGTTGATTTATAGTTTGATAATAATTTTTTCATAATTATCTCATCATCTCCTTTTTACAAATTTATCCTATCACAATTTTATGCTATTTTCAATAAAATATTTATTAATTTATTATAAATGATAAAAGAGATAAGATTAAAAATCTTATCTCTTTCAATTTATTTAGACATAACTTCACATATTAAATTACTTAACTCTGTTGGATTTTCAATATTTAAACCTTCAATTAATCTTGCTTGAGCATATAATATTTGAGTATATTTCTTTAATTCATCTTTATCATTTTTATACAAATCTTTTAATTTATTAGCAATTTCATGATTTGCATTAATTTCAAGTACTGTTTGTGCTTTAATATTTTGATTATTATTTGGCATTGCATTTAATGTTTTTTGCATTTCTACAGATATTGCACCTTCACTTGTTAAACATACTGGATGATTTTTTAATCTATGTGTAAATCTAACTGCTTGTACCTCAGAGTTTAAAGCTTCTTTCATTGCAGTAAACATATCTTTGTTTTCATCATTTTCTTTTTTCAATTCTTCTTTTTCTTCATTTGAATCTAAGTCTAAATTATCTGCACAAGCATTTTGAAATGTTTTTTCTTCATATTTATTTAAAACTTGGAATACAAATTCGTCAACATTATCTGTTAAATATAATATTTCATATCCTTTGTCTTTTAAGATTTCTACTTGTGGTAATAAATCTATTTTATCTATTGATTCACCAGATGCATAGTAAATTGCTTTTTGGTCTTCTTTCATTCTCATCACATATTCTTTTAATGTTACTAATTTCTTTTCTGTTGAAGAATAGAATAATAATAAATCTTGAAGTTTGTCTTTGTTCATTCCATAATCACTATATGTTCCATATTTTAATTGAACTCCAAATACTTTGAAGAATTCTTCATATTTTGTTCTGTCTGATTTTAACATATTTTCTAATTCTGATTTTATTTTGTTTTCAATATTTTTTTCAATTACTCTTAATTGTCTATCATGTTGTAATACTTCTCTTGATATATTAAGTGATAAGTCATCACTATCTACTAATCCTTTTACAAATCCAAAATAATCTGGTAATAAATCTGAACATTTATCCATTATTAATACACCATTTGCATATAATTGTAGTCCTTTTTCATATTCTTTTGTATAATAATCATATGGTAAATGTGATGGAATATATAATAATGCATCATATTTATATTGTCCTTCTACTGATGAATGTATTACTTTTAATGGTGCTTGGAAATCATTGAATTTTTCTGTGTAAAATTCATTATATTCTTCTTCTTTTATTTCTTTTTTATCTTTTTTCCATAATGGAATCATTGAGTTTATTGTTTCTGTTTCAATAACTTTTTCTGTTTCTTTTGAGCCTTCTTTTGTTTTCTCATGTTCTACATCCATTTGAATTGGATATGAAATATAGTCTGAATATCTTTTTATTATCCATTGTATTTTATATTCATCTAAGAACTCACTATATTTTTCTTCTTCACTGTCTTCTTTTATATGTAATGTGATTTTTGTTCCTACATCTTTTTTATCACATGGTTCAATTGTGTATCCTTCTACACCTTTTGATGTCCAACAATATGCTTGTTCACTGTCTATAGATTTACTTTCTACTTTTACCTCATCACTTACCATAAATGCTGAATAAAATCCTACACCAAATTGTCCTATTATATTAATATCTTCTTTTTTCTCGTTTTGTTCTTTAAATGCTAAAGATCCACTTTTTGCAATTGTTCCAAGGTTTTTATCAAGTTCATCTTCTGTCATTCCACAACCATTATCTGTTATTGTTAATGTTCTTTTTTCTTTGTCAATATCAATTTTTATTTTTAAATCTTCTTTATTTATTTTTAAATTTTTATCTGTTAATGAACGATAATATAATTTGTCCATTGCATCACTTGCATTTGAAATTAATTCTCTTAAAAATATTTCTTTATTTGTATATATTGAATTTATCATTAAGTCTAATAGTCTTTTTGATTCTGCTTTAAATTGTTTATTACTCATTTTAAATTCCTTCTTTCTTTTTTTATCTTTGGTTATTATATCACTTATTTTAGCAGTGTCAATAGCAAAGTGCTAATTTATAAAAAATTATTTTTATTACTTAAGAAAATATGACTTTTTTATTATATAAGAAACTTTAAATTTCTCAACAAAAAGAACTCCTATTATGGAGTTCCCTTTGTTTTTAACAAATTATTTTACTGTCTTTTACAAATTTCATAACTTCTCGCCAAATGTTTTCACACTCGATTTCAACAGACCATGCTTTGCAATACATTTTAAGAGGACTTTCATATTTACCTTTTACATTATATAGTCCTTTTCCTCTTGGAATAATTTCAAGTTTTTCTTTGGAATCATAGTATTGCCAATTTCCACTTGGAAAAATCAAATAAATCTTTCCTTTTTTTGCTACTAATACTTTAACTATTTGATTGTTTTTAACTGTGATTTTTGTATACTGATTTTCCTTTGTAATTTCAAATGTCCGTTCTACATTTTTCAGCATCATATAACACATTCCTTTCTTTTCATTTGTTAAAATTTTATACAAGCTCTATGTTTATATTATATTCATGTATTTGTTTAAATATGACTAAATTTATTTATTTCCATTTTGTAAATATTCTACATATTCTTCTAAACACATATTAAGTTCATTCATTCTTTTTGCATTTTCTTCTCCAACATATCTCCAATGCCAAGATTCATATGCTATTTTTGTTTTATCTTCTTTATCTTCAGGATATCTTAAAATAAATCCATAATTTTCTGCATTTTTTAATAGCCATTTGTATTCAGATGTTTGAGCAAAAGAATTATCAACATAATTAAAATCTACTGCTAATCCTAAATTATGATCACTTCCACCTGGTTTATTAATATATTCTAATGTAAGCTTGTCCGCTTCTTCTTGCTTTTTTCCTTGTTTTAAGTATTTTTGAACACTGGCATCATATAATTCTTTTTGCCTTTTTACACTCCTATATGTTGATTGACACCATATCTTAGTATTTCCATCTTTTTTCATAGCATTTATCATATCTCTTAAATATTTTACAGCTCTTGCATCAAATTGCTTTGGATCTTTTGAATTATCTATATTTGTCAATTCTACTTCAAAATCTTCAGGTAATAAATTATCATAATTAGCAAGTCTTAATCTCCAATCTGTTATTTCTACTTTATTTGTTGTTTGTGTTGAATTTGTACTTGTATTAGTAGTTTGCGTTGGCATATTAATATTATTTGTTTCAGTTGTTGACTGTGATTCTTTTATATCTGTTCCTTTTCCAGATACTTCTATGTTTTTATCTTTTTTATTATTAATAAACATGATTATTAATATTGGAATGGCAATTACCATAAATACCTTTTTCTTATTTAATTTTGGTTCTTCCATTCTCTTTGCTTTTTTTCGGCGTTTTCTATTTTTGTTATTTCTATTATTGCTATTATATTGTGGTCTATAACTTACAGTTTTTGCACTATGTTTTGAACGATGACTACTTTTTCGCCTATAATTTCCATTTCTATATATATCTTCCATTATAGCTCCTATAAATATATTTTCTCGCCATCATTATAACACTTATTTTCTTATTTAGCAAATTTAAATGATTTCTTAAAAATCAATTTTAATAACCTTCCTCTTTTTAATACTATTCATCATCACCATATTTCTCATCATACTCTTGTTGAGCTTCAACTGCATTTAAAAATGCAACTTTAGCCTCTTCTACTGCAAGAAATGCTAATGCAATTGATTGATCTGCATATTCTAATTCATCATCAATATATTTTGATAATTTTTCTTTATCACGTGCTTCTTTTCTTTCTTGCATATTCTCTTTTGCAACTTTAAAATTCATTTGAGCTTTTAATAATTCACTTGATATTTTGCTTTTTCCTTTTTCTGTTGCTATTCTACATTGTTCTTTTGCAGCTTCAAGTCCACTTTGTGCATCTTTCATCTTTGCATCTAATACATCTTTTGCTTCCATTCCAGCAACTATAACTGTATCTGTTCCTTCTTTTATTTTTGAATTAACTTCTTTCATTCTTTTACTCAATTCTTCAATTTTTTGTTTTCTTTCTTCTTTTTCCATATATAATACCTCCTAAATTTATTTGATTATTATATATCATAGCTTTATGAATTAATTATGAACTCATTAAATATTTGCATATACAAAAACAGCTGAGGTAGAAAACTTTAAAAGTTTTCCACCTCAACTATTGACATAGAAACAAAAATTATTTAATAAATAGTTCATCATCTTTGCAATCTATTGTAATTGTTGTATTTGGTAAAATTTTATTTGCTAAAATATTTTTTGCAATTAATGTTTCAAGTTTCTTTTGAACAAATCTCTTTAATGGTCTTGCACCATAAACTTCATCATATCCATTATTAATTAAATAATCTTTTGCTGATTGTGTAACATTTAAACTAATATGTTTATCATCAAGTCTTCTTTCCAAATCTTTAATTAATAAATCTAATATTCTTCCTATTTCTGTTTTCTGTAATGGTTTATAAAATACTATTTCATCTAATCTGTTCAAGAATTCTGGTCTAAAGCTTTGTTTTAACAATTTTCTTACATTTTCTTTTGCTTCTTCAGATATTTCTCCATTTTCTTGAATTCCGTCTAATATATAACTTGAGCCTAAGTTTGAAGTTAATATTATAATTGTATTTTTAAAGTCTACTGTTCTTCCTTGTGAGTCTGTGATTCTACCATCATCAAGTATTTGTAACAAAATATTAAATACATCTGGATGAGCTTTTTCTATTTCATCAAATAAAACTACTGAATATGGTTTTCTTCTTACTGCTTCTGTTAATTGTCCACCTTCCTCATATCCAACATATCCTGGAGGCGCACCAATTAATCTAGATACAGAATATTTTTCCATATATTCACTCATATCTATTCTTATCATATTATGTTCATCATCAAATAAACATTCTGCTAATGCTTTTGCAAGTTCTGTTTTACCAACACCTGTTGGTCCTAAGAACATAAATGATCCTATTGGTTTACGTGGATCTCCAATTCCTGCTCTTGAACGCATTATTGCTTCAGATACTTTTTCTACTGCATCATCTTGTCCAATTACTCTCTTATGCAATAATTCTGGTAAATGTAAGATTTTTTCTCTTTCACTTTCCATTAATTTTGTAACTGGTATCCCTGTCCATCTTGAAATAATTTTTGTTATTTCATCTTCTGTTACTTTATTTCTTAATAGACCATCTTCTTTTCCTTTTTCAGATAATTCTTCTTCTGCTTTTAATTCTTTTTGTAATTCTGGAAGTTTACCATATCTTAGTTCTGCTACTTTTCCTAAATCATATACTCTTTCTGCTTGTTCTATTTGTGCATTTACTTGTTCTATTTCTTCACGTAATTTTTGTACTTTAGAAATTGCTTGTTTTTCATTTTCCCATTTTGCTTTCATTCCATCAAATTTTGTTTTTAATTCTGCTTTTTCTTTTTTGATGTCTTCTAATCTCTTTTTAGAAATTTCATCTGTTTCTTTTGAAAGAGCTGTTTCTTCAATTTCTAATTGCATTATTTTTCTTGATACTTCATCAAGTTCTGTTGGCATTGATTGCATTTCTGTTTTTATCATTGCACAAGCTTCATCTATTAAGTCTATTGCTTTATCTGGTAAAAATCTGTCTGAAATATATCTGTGTGATAATGTTGCTGCAGTAATTAATGCATTGTCTGATATTTTAACTCCATGATATACTTCATATCTTTCTTTTAATCCTCTTAATATTGATATTGTATCTTCTACTGTTGGCTCATCTACCATTACTGGTTGGAAACGTCTTTCTAGTGCTTGGTCTTTTTCTATATATTGTCTATATTCATTTAATGTTGTTGCACCAATACAATGTAATTCTCCTCTTGCTAACATTGGTTTTAATAAGTTTCCAGCATCCATTGCACCATCTGTTTTTCCTGCTCCAACAATTGTGTGAATTTCATCAATAAATAAGATAATTTTTCCTTCACTTTTCTTTACTTCTTGTAATACTGCTTTTAGTCTTTCCTCAAATTCTCCTCTATATTTAGCACCAGCTACAAGTAGTCCCATATCAAGTGAGAATATTGTGCAGTCTTTTAATCCTTCTGGCACATCTCCTCTGACAATTCTTAGTGCTAATCCTTCTGCTATTGCTGTTTTACCAACACCTGGTTCACCAATTAAACATGGATTGTTTTTGGTTTTTCTTGATAAAATTCTTATTACATTTCTTATTTCATTATCTCTTCCTATTACTGGATCAAGTTTTTGGTCTCTTGCCATTTGTACTAGGTCTTGACCATATTTCTTTAAAACATCATATGTTTCTTCTGGATTGTCTGTTGTTACTCTTGTGTTTCCTCTAACTTCTGATAATGCTTTTAAAAATGCATTTTTTGTTATATTAAATGTTCTAAATAATTCTTTTAATTGGCTATTTGCATGATCAAATATTGAAATCATTATGTGTTCGACAGATACATATTCATCTTTCATTTTTTTAGCTATATTTTCACTATCTGCTAATACCAAATCTGTATCTTGTGATACATATATTCCATCATTTGGTCTTGATCCTCCTGTCATTCTTGGCTTGTTATCAACTAGTCTTTTTACTTCATTTTCGAAGTTTTCTTCATTTGATGTAATTTTCTTTATTAGCTCTTTTATTAAGCTATTATCTTGCTCTAGTAATGCAAGTAATATGTGTTCTTGTTCTACTTGTACATTCTGATTTGTGCTTGCTAATGTTTGTGCATTTTGTAATGCTTCTATTGATTTTTGCGTAAATTTTTGTATATTCATAAATATCACTCTCCTTTTATATTATAGGTAAGTTCAAAGAACTTTCATATAATATGAATATATGTTTTAACAGCACCTCTTTTTAGATAGTGCTGTTACTTTCTTTTCATTTACATTTATTATTATACATCATCGTTTTAGCAATGTCAATAGTAGAGTGCTAATTTTATGAAATTTTTTTTACATCAAATGTACTAAAAACACTTTTGCCAAACTCAAAAAAATAAAAAATCCCAATACATCAGTAGCAGTTGTCAAAAATATTGAAGAAGACAATGCTGGATCAATTTTTAATTTTTGTAAAATTAATGGAATCAATATTCCAGACACACCTGAAATTATCAAATTTGCGACCATTGCTAAAAAAGCAATAATTCCCAAATAATAATTTCCATACATTATTGAAACAATTCCACTTGTTACAATTCCTATAACTGCCCCATCTATAACTCCAAGTAATATTTCCTTTCCAAGTAAATGCCAAGAATCTTTTAAACTAACCTTTCCCATTGCAATATTTCTAATTATAATAGAAATAGTTTGTGTTCCTGCATTTCCACCCATACCTGTAATAATTGACATTATTGATGATAATGCTACAACTTGTGCAATCGTAGATTCGAAAACTTTTATTGTTGCAGATGCTAAAAATGCTGTTAACAAATTTACAAGTAACCATGGAAGTCTTAATTTTATAGATTCCCATAATGTACTATCTAATGTCTCTTCTTTTGCGACACCACCCATTTTTAACAAATCTTCTGTATGTTCTTCAACTATTACATCAACTATATCATCAATTGTTATAATTCCAAGCATCGCTTTTTTCTTATTTAAAACTGGTATTGCAGTCAAGTCATATTTTGAAACTATTAAAGCAACTTCCTCTTGGTCTGTTTCTGGATCAACATATACAAAATGCTCATTTGTTATTTCTTCTAATTTTTCATTTTCTGGGGCAACTAATATATCTCTTAATTGTGCTGTTCCTATTAATTCTTTTTTTCTATTTACAACAAAAATTGTATCAATTAACTCTGTTTTTGGTGCTATTTCTTTTATCTTTTTTATTGCATCTTCTATTGGAAGATTAGCATTAAGAGCTATATATTCTGTTGTCATAATACCACCAGCACAATCATCTTTATACCCTAAGAGTTCTTTAATAACAGCTCTATCTCCACTTTTCATTAAATTAATTAATTCTTTAGATTTTCCAACATTCATTTCTCCTAAAATATCTACAATATCATCTTTTGACATATAGCTAAATACTTTTAAGATTTTCTTGTTATCTAAAAACTTTAATATTCTAAGCTGTGTATCTAATTCAGCTTCTTCTAATATTCCAGCTAATTCTTCCTCTGTTGGTTTCTTTAAAAATTCTTCTAATTCGTCATCATCATATTCAGATAGCTTTAAAGCTAGATCGACAGCAGTAATGTCGTCTAGCTCTTCTAAGTTCTCTAAATCATTATTTTCATTTCCTTCAATCATGATTTATTCACCCCATTTATTATATTTTCTTCATCTAACCCATATATTTTTTCAAGTTCGTCAACACTTCCATGTTTTATGAATTCATCAGGATATGCATAACTTTTTATTTTTACTCCTTGTAAATTATTATTTACAATTACTTCTTTTACTGCTGTGGCTAATCCATTTATAATAGTTCCATCTTCTATTGTTATTACATTTTTTGTTTTCTTAATACTTTCAATTATTGTATTATCATCTAATGGTTTCAAAAATCTTGCATTTATAACTTCAACATCCATTTTTTCTTGTAGTCTTTGTCCTATATCCATCGCTCTTGCAACCATTTTTCCAATTGCTATTATAGTTACTCTTTCTCTTTGTGTCTTGTTATTAAATACTTTATCTCCAATCTTTTGTAATATCTTGGTTTTATTTGATTTTTCTTCATCTATAATTTTCTTTAAAACTTCTGCTTTTCCTAATTCAATATTTTCATGTCTTTCGAATTTTACTTTTGAATCTTCTCCTCCACGAGGATATCTAATAATTACTGGCTTGTTTAATTTTACTGCAAATTCTAACATATCTTCTAATTCTTTAAAATCTTTTGGGGCCATTATTGTTAAATTAGGAACAAGCCTAAAAAATGCCATATCTAATGTTCCTTGATGTGTTTCTCCATCTGCTCCAACACATCCAGCTCTATCTACACACATAATTACTGGCAAATTTTGCATTGCAACATCATGTATAACTTGATCATATGCTCTTTGATAAAATGATGAATATATTGGTATTACAGGTATCATTCCTTCTTTTGCCATTCCTGCAGACATTGTTATAGCATGTTGTTCTGCAATTCCTACATCAAAAAATCTTTTTGGAAATTCTTTTTGGAATTCTCTAAGTCCTGTTCCATCTTTCATTGATGCTGTAACAGCAACTATTTTTTCATTTTCTCTTGCTAGTTTTACCAATTTTTCTCCAAATATTTTAGAATAGTCTGCTTTTTTCTCTTTTTTTAATTCTCCCGTTTCTATGTTAAATGGAGATGTTGCATGAAATCTATCTGGACTTTTTTCTGCTATTTTATATCCTTTTCCTTTTTTAGTTAATACATGTATTAAAACTGGTCCTTCTATTTCTTTACTTAGCTTTAATATACTTTCTAATTTTTCAATATTATGTCCATCAACAGGTCCTAAATATGTAAAACCTATATCCTCAAAATACATTCCTCTTATTACTAATTGTTTACATGCTCTTTTAAATCTCTGAATAATTCTTACTAATTTATTTCCTACAACTGGTAATTTATTTAATTTGTTTTTTATTAATTTATTTGTTCGAGTATATAATTTTTTTGTTCTTAGTGTACTTAAAAATTGATTTATCCCACCTATATTTTTTGCAATACTCATTTCATTATCATTTAATATAACTGTTAAATTACAATTACTACATCCTGCATCATTTAAGGCTTCTAGTGCCATTCCTCCTGTTAAGGCACCATCACCAATTACTGCTATACAAGAATTCTTTTTTCTTTGTAAATCTCTTGCTCTTGCCATTCCTAATACTGCTGAAATTGATGTACTACTATGTCCTGTATTAAAACAATCTGCATCTGATTCATTGCTTTTTGGAAAGCCTGCAATTCCATTTAGTTTTCTTATATTTTTTAATTCTTCTCTTCTTCCAGTTATAATTTTATGTACATAACTTTGATGTCCTACATCCCATACTATTTTGTCTTCTGGAACGTTAAATACGGAGTGTAGTGCTATTGTTAGCTCTACCACTCCTAAATTTGATGCTAGATGTCCTCCATTTTCTGAAACTACATCTAATATATATTTTCTTATTTCTTCTGCTAATTGTTTCTTTTCTTTTTCACTTAATTTTTTTAAATCTTGTGGTGAATTGATTTGTTCTAACATGTTATTCCCTTCTTTATTGTATAATAAGTATTAATTCCCAAATATTTTACCACAATTTGTCGTTTCTTGCAATACATTAATCTTTATTATCTTCTACTGCATTGCTTTCGTTTAGTATTTCCTCTTTTTCTTCTGCTGTAATAAATTCATATCTTACCATTTTATCTAAAACTTGATTTTGTCTTTTTTTGGCTAAGTCTAAATGTTTTGTTGGGCAATATGCTGATGGAGCATTTGGAATTCCTGCCAACATACTTGCTTCATTTCTGTTCATGTCTTTTGGTTCTTTTTTATAATATCCTCTTGATGCTTCTGCTACACAATAATATCCATCTCCAAAATAACTTGTATTTAAATATAATTCTAATATTGTATCTTTATTTAATTTTTTTTCTAAATCATATGCCATAAATATTTCAGATATTTTTCTTAATGCTGATTTTTCTTGTGTGAAATATATGTTTTTTGCAAGTTGCTGTGTTATTGTACTTCCACCTTCTCTTAATTCTTTTGCTTTTATATTTGAATATACAGCTCTTGCTAATGCAATTGGATCTATTGCACCATGTTCGTAAAATCTTCTATCTTCTACTGCAATTACTGCATCTTTATAAAACTCAGACATATCTTCAAGTTTTGTATAGTTTTCATCTGATTTTATTTCTGCAACCTTATCTGATATACTGATTTTTTCAAGTGCTTGTTTATATAATTCATGTCCTTTATATACAAATCCTGCTACTATAAATATTATGATTAATAATATAATTATTAATATTCTTTTTATTAATTTCATTTCATCACCCTTTTGTTATATTCGAAAAATAATATCTTTCGACACAAATTTATCTATTTTTATTTTACTACATTTAATGTGACAAAACAATGACATTTATATTAATTTTTTATTAAATAAAAAGGCTTAAATTGTTTTTACACAATTCTCGCCTTTCTTGTACATAGCTCTTATTTTAGAACTATGGTGAGTGTATTAGCATTAGCCCCATACTTTATAGAAGATGTGGCCACCTTTTTGAACTTTGCACTTGATATTACTCCGTGCTGCAAGTTCAGAAGAACTTGTAAATTCAGGACTATAGAAGTACAATGCCCCGCCAGAAGCATACTTTTCAGAATTAAGTCCTAATCTTTTGGCTTCTTTTCTGAGCCAATTTTCTGTGGGATCTTCTCCATTTAGAGCTCTCCGAGCTGCTTCTCTTGTCATATCAGGCACTTTGAAAAAGTCTACTGTTTTTCCACATGCATAGATGTGACCATCTTTAGTTGATGCAAATTGACCTCTTTGATGAATTACTTCTTGAATTGAATTTGGAAATTGGTCACTTTGCACTCTGTTCAAGATTGTTGCTGCAGCTGCAATTTGTTGTTCTAATGTTTGGTTACCTGCTTCTGCATAAGTAATCTCACACAAAAGTTCAAAATCTTTTTGAGAAAATTTGAAAACTGGAGAATTTTCTTCTTCTATCATTTCAAGCTCAGTTTCAATCTCATTTCCAACTTCCTCATTGTAAGAGTCTTCATTTCCTTCAAGTTGGACTGAGATTTCACTTTCTACCTTTGAATTATACTCATCCTCACTTTCTTGTTGATTTGCAATCTCTTCTTCATATGTTGCATTAAAAGAATCTTCAGATTCATTTAAAAAATATGGAGATTTAATTTCAAAGTTTCTTGTCAGTTTCGCCTTAATATCATTAAGTTCTGCAATACTTACTGTTTCAACAACAGATGTTGATTGAATCTGAACTAACGAATTATATAAATTCTTCATTTCCTGTTCAGCTTTCTCCAACTCTTTAATTCGACTAAGAGAAGCAGTACTAATTGCAATTCCTAATGCACAACACAAAAGTGTTGTTTTATCAAGACTTTTCCGATTTTTCATTTTTTACACTCCTAACTAATTTGTTGCTACATATATATTATACTCCTAATACTAAGCATTTTCAAGTTTTTTGGAATAAAATGTAAAAATTGAGCAATTACAAAATTGCTCAATCTAGTATTTTTACTTGTTTTTACCTACATAATAATTTTTCTTTCCTCTTTTTATTATAACATATGTATTATCTATAAACATATCTGTAGATATTATTTGATTTGTATCTATTATTTTTTTTCCATTTAATGATACTGCTCCACTCGTTATAAATTCTCTTGCTTCTCTTTTACTTGATGCAGCTCCTACTGATATTACCATATCAACTATACTTATATCTGAATTAACTTCTTTCATATCTTGTTCATCAAATAAATCTGCAATATCTTGTTTTGTTAAATCTTCAAATTTATTATTAAATAAACTTTGGGCTAATTTTTCAGCTCTTTCATATTCTTCTTTTCCGTGTAAAAATGTTATTATTTCACATGCTAAAGCTTTATGTGCTTCTCTTAACTCTGGATGTTCATTATTCTTTCTTTCATATTCTTCAATTTCTTCTTTTGAAAGAAATGTATATATTTTTAAATAATTAATTACCATTGAATCTTCAACATTTACAAAAAATTGATATAATTTATAACTTGATGTTTTTGTTTTATCTAACCATAATGCATTTCCTTCGCTTTTCCCAAATTTCTTTCCTTGTGAATCTGTAACTAATGGCATTGTAAATCCATATACTTCATCACCTGTTGATTTTCTTATTAAATCAATTCCTGCTGTAATATTTCCCCATTGATCTGATCCTGCACATTGTAAATCTACTCCATTACATTCATGCAAATGTTTAAAGTCTAAAGCTTGTAATATCATATATGAAAATTCTGTATATGTAATTCCAGAATCTAATCTTCTTCTAATAATATCTTTATCTAACATGTAATTAACATTAAAATATTTTCCATAATCTCTTAAAAAATCTATAACATTGATATCTTGATACCAATCATTATTATTTACGACTTCAAAACCAAATATATCTTCAACTTGCTTTTTTAAACATTCAAAATTATGTCTTACTTGCTCTTTACTAATCATTGCTCTTTCTGTCGTTGGTCTTGGATCTCCTATCATTCCTGTTCCTCCACCAACTAATAATATTGGATGATGTCCTGCTTCTTTTAATCTTTTTGATATTAAAAAACTTGATAAATGTCCAACATGTAAACTATCTGCTGTTGGATCTGTTCCTATGTAGAATGTTAAACCACCTTTATTTAATTTTTCTTCTAATTCTGGACTTGATATGTCTTTTATCAGTCCTCTCCATTTTAAATCTTCTACTAATGTCATATTTCTCTCCTTCTATTAATTTAAAATCAACTAATTTTACTCATTTGCAATTATAGCACTTTTTTATATAAAATGTCAATTAAATCTCATTTATAATATATGAGATAAGAGCCTGAAAAAAATCAAGCTCCTATCTCATGTTTAGGCTTATTTTTGATGTTGTTCAAAAATTATCCTTTATACTCCAGAATATATGCCTTTTTAATTTTTTCTTTTTTCAAAGGCAATTTGTATCTGACCACTCCACGTTTATCATAAATAGCCGTGATAACAGATTCAACACCAACATAATCCTCCAAAAGATCGAATGGATAAACAGTATATGCAATTTTGTTCATCATCATAGAACCTTCTGTTGTTTCCATACAAGTGCCATAATCTGCAGTATAACCATTGTGATAATTTTTGCAAAGCCCCTTCTTCGAAATTTCGTGCATAACCTCAGACTTAAAGTAAATTGCTACAAGTCCATCAAAGTCCTGAATAATTTTAAAAATTTCTTCCCTGAAATTTTTTTCATTGACCTTTACTTTAACAATTTCAAGCTTCCGGTTTGCCATCAACATCATAATTTGCCTCCTTACATTTATAAATATAATATTCGTTCTACCAATGTTCTTGACATCAGCTTTACAAATTATATCACTAATATCATAAAAAATCCATAGTTCAAATAAAAAAATGGGTAGAATTTGGAAATTTCCTTATTCTAACCCATTTTTTCACTTATGCGTTTTTCTTAATGAAAGCCACTCCTCCTGCATTAGAAGGTCTGGGACTAGTGTACATACACTCTTCATTATCATTACGGCTCAGAACTTTTTGCACAAGCCCCCAGTTCTCTCCTGCCTCATCCCACACAATTGTGAGATTAGGGGTAGAAAATTGATAGCATTTGCCATTGTAAGTCTTGTGCAGTTTTTTGTTGTGCAAGAACTTTTTGAGATCGTCACAATCAAAGACAATCTGAAGTTTCCTTGCAGAGTTCAAATTGCACCAATTGGACAATTGCCGTTCAAACTCAGGCACATCAAGTCCAAAGATGTTGGGAATCCAATCCATTGCATTCATAGCCATACGCGTTTTCTCCTTTTTTGAATTGTTTTATATTGAGAACTCTTTAAATTGTGAGTTCCATCAATCCATCTAACATATTGATTGAAGTTGGAGCAACATAAACTTCTTTTTCATCAACAAAAACCTTAGTTACAATATAGTGCTGAATTTGTTTATCTGCAAACTCAACATAGAAAATTTCCAAACCATAATCATAACCATTTGCAAGAACTTGATAGATTTTTCCTCTTAAAGTCTGCTGACTCATACAATCAACAAACTTTCCAGATTTTAATACTGACTTCATCATCCTTGTGTTGCTAATGAACTTATCAAACTCCTCCTTATCAACTATTATCTGCCGAGATTTGCTTTCTGGTAAAGTAGAAATCATCTTAAATATAGTTTTAAGACTTCCTTCTGCTTTCGAATACTCTTTACCATCGTTTCTGATAGCCCTGATTCCAGACATGCTTTTTTCCTCCATAATGTCAAAAATCACAATGAGATGTACTTGTCATCACATTGTGATTTATTATATCATATATTATCTGATTTGTCCATGCTTTTCGACATAAATCAACATTATATAGTTTTTTATTTTTTAAAATGCTTTTCTAAATAATTCAATGAAATCTTCTTTTGATACTTCTCTTGGATTTCCTGGTTTACATGGATCTTGCATTGCTTTATCTGCTAACATTTCAAAATCTTCTTCTTTAGCTCCAACATCTCTAACTTTTTGTGTTATTCCTACTGATTTTGATAATTCAGATATCATCCATACAAATGTATTTATAACATCTTGATCATTTAAGTTTGCAGCATCTGGTCTACCAATTTCACATAAGATTTCTCTAAATCTTTGTGCTGTTGCAGGATCTTCACCATTAAATCTCATAACTGTTGGTAATAAAATAGCATTTGCAAGACCATGTGGTGTATCATAAACAGCTCCTAATTGATGTGCCATTGAATGTACAATTCCTAATCCTACATTTGAGAATCCCATACCAGCAATATATTGAGCTAATCCCATCATTTCTATTGCTTCTTCATCTTTTTCATTTACTGCTGATGGTAAATATTTGAATATTAATTTTATTGCTTTCATATGGAACATATCTGACATTGTATTATGTGCTTTTGTGATATATCCTTCAACAGCATGTGTTAATGCATCCATTCCTGTAGCTGATGCTAATGATTTTGGCATTGTTGCCATTAAGTCTGAATCAACAATTGCCATAATTGGAATGTCATGTGGATCTACACATACCATTTTTACTTCTCTTTCTTCATCTGTTATAACATAATTTATTGTTACTTCAGCAGCTGTTCCTGATGTTGTTGGTAATGCTATTACTGGCATACCTCTATTTACTGTGTTTGATAAACCATTTAATGATACAATATCAGCTCTGTCTGGGTTTGTCATAACTATAGATATTCCTTTTGCAGTATCTATACTTGATCCTCCACCAACTGCAACAATTACATCTGCACCTGATTTTTTACAAGCTTCAATTCCATCTGTTACATTTTTAATTGTTGGATTTGGTTTTACTTCTGAATATACTTCAAAAGGTATTCCTGCTCTTTCTAAAACATCTGTAACCTTATTGATAACTCCACATTCTGCTAGTGATTTATCTGTAACTACAAATGCTTTTTTAAATCCTCTGTTTTTTATTTCTGGTGCTAATTCTTCTCTTGCACCTTTTCCAAAATATGATGTTTCATTCAACATAAATCTAACTGACATATTTTTTCACTCCTTCTTTTGAATCTTATTTCTCTTTTATAAGAGACTTTTATTTATATAATCACCTTTATGGTGTAATTATATACTAATGTATATTTAATTTTCTGCATATGTTGCTGGAATATTAAATAGTTTTTCATTTATTTCTGAAGTAATTTCTATTTTCTGTATTTCTTCACTATTTGGGTAAATTGTTTTTATAAATGCTAGATTTCCTGTTTTATCAAAATAAAATCTAGTTTTTATTTTACTTTCATCTTCATTTAATGAAGAATTCTCAGAAAACATGGTTAGTCCTTCATATTCTTCATATTCTAATTTTCTTCCTCTTATTTTTTCTATTCCAGTATTATGCTCATTATTTATGATATCTTTTATCCAATCTGTAACAATAGTATTCTCTACATTTGAATTATTATATATATAATATTCTTCTCTATCATGTAAAATATAATATGTTTTTCCATCTTTTATTATTGTTGTAGTATGTGTTCCATTTGAATAATTATCAATTGATGTTTCTTCTTCACTCTTTGCTACTATAGTTTTATTTTTTGAGTCTTTTTCTTTTGTAAATTGATATGATGACATTGACAATAATTTATCATATTGTTTTTTTAAAAGTTGTTTATCTTCATTTTTATTATTTTTATTTATTATAATTATAATTCCTACTATTACGATTATAATTACTATAATTATAATAAGTGGTATTCTTATTTTTTTCTTCATTCTTACTTCACATTCCTTTTTCATTTTTGAATATTTAGTATTTTTGTGTCTTTAATTTTGACTATTATCAACATATTCTAATGTTCCTGGTATCATTCTATCTATAAATACAATTCCGTCTAAATGGTCAACTTCATGTGCGACTGCTTGTGCTAATAAGTCTTTTGCTTTTAATTTAAACTTTTTTCCTTCTCTATCTAATGCTTCTACTGTAAGCTCTTTTGGCCTTACAACTTTTGCATACTCGTTTGGAAAACTTAAGCATCCTTCTTCAACTTCATGTTCTCCTTTAGTACTTGTTATTTTAGGATTTATAAATACCCTTGCACCTTCTCCATCTTCTATATCTATTACAACTACTCTTTTTAAAACACCTACTTGTACAGCTGATAATCCAACTCCATTGTATTTATACATTGTTTCTATCATATCATCTACTAATGTTTGTATTTTATCATCTATTACTTCTACTTCTCTTGATTTTTTTCTTAGTATTTCGTCTTTTTCAAGTCTCATTGTTCTTATTGCCACGACTATATTCTCCCTTCTTTACACTATTACCTTAAATATCATATCCCAAATAAGTTTATTTGTCAATTATTTTCGACTAAAAATCTGTTGGTAATTACATCATGTTATTAGGGTTAATTTCTATTGTAACTTTAGTGTTTTTATAATTGCAATTATAGAATTTTTGTAAATATTCATTTAAGATTTGATTCGCATTTTCTGTCATAATTCCTTTTATTATTATTCTCCATCTAAATTTATTCTGAATTTTATCTATTGGTGATGGCATTGGTTTTAAAACATTAAATTCTTCTGTATTAAACATTTTTCTAAAATATTGATATGTTTTTTCAGCAATTTGTTTCACTTCATTTTCATTTAAACTGCTAAATCCAATTAAAATTATGTCACTAAATGGTGGATATTTTAATTGTTCCCTTAATGCTATTTCTGTATTGTAAAATTTGTCATAATTTTGTTCTTTTGCACATTGTATTGCAAAATTTTCTGGATTATATGTTTGTATTATTACATTTCCTTCTAATTGTTCTCTTCCAGCTCTTCCTGCAACTTGTGTTAAAATCTGAAATGTTCTTTCATTTGCTCTATAATCATCTATATTTAAACTACTATCTGCTGCAATTACTCCTACTAATGTAACATTAGGAAAATGATGTCCTTTTACTACCATCTGTGTCCCTATTAAAATATCTATATTTTCATTTCTAAATTTATTTAATATTTCTTCATGTGAATTTTTTTTACTTACTGTGTCTACATCCATTCTTATTGTTGTGGCTTGTGGAAATACTTTATTTATTTCTTGTTCTAATTTTTGTGTTCCAGTTCCAAAATATCTTATTTTTGTACTGTGGCATTCTGGACAAACTGTTACAACATCTTCTTCATATCCACAATAATGGCATTTTAGCTTATTTTCAAATCTATGATATGTTAAACTTATATCACAATTTTTGCATTTTACTGTATAACCACATTCTCTACACATTATAAATGTTGAATATCCCCTTCTATTTAAGAAAAGAATTGTTTGTCTTTTTTCTTCAAGATTTTTTTGGATTGCATCATGTAATTTATAACTTAACATTGATCTATTTCCATTTGCTAATTCCATTTTTAAATCAACAACATCTACACTTGGTAGTTTTGAATTATTTGCTCTTTTAGTTAATGCTAATAATGTTATTTCACCTTGTTGTGCTTTATAATATGTAGTTAAATCTGGTGTTGCACTTCCTAATACTAATGGACAATTGTTTTCTTTCGCTATTTTTTTTGCTATTTCTTTTGCATCATATTTTGGAACTGATTCTGATTTATATGAACTATCATGTTCTTCATCTATAATAATTATTCCAATATTATTTAATGGTGCAAATATTGCGGACCTTGCTCCTATTACAATTTTGGCTTTTCCTTCTTTTATTCTATTCCATTCATCATATCTTTCTCCAAGTGATAATTTGCTATGTAATACTGCTATTTCATTTTTTCCAAAACGACTTATAAATCTGTCTATCATTTGTGGTGTTAATGATATTTCTGGTACTAATACTATTGAAGTTTTATTTTGTCCCATTGCTTTTCCTATTAGTTGTAAATATATTTCTGTTTTTCCAGAACCTGTTACTCCATATATTAAAAATCTTTCATATTGTTCTTGATCCATTTTTTCTGATATTTCGTCAAATGCCATTTGTTGTTCAAGTGTAAGTTTTAAATTTTTTGTTTTTTCTATCTTTTTGCTTGCAAGTGGGTCTCTTTCTATTTTCTTTTCGATTATTTCTACATATCCATTTTTTTCTAATGTTTTTACAATTGCTCTTGTTCCACCTGTATATGCTTCTATTTCAGGTACTGTTACTCCTTCATTATCTTTTAAAAATTGTAAAACTTTCTTCTGTTTTTCTGATTTGATTTTTTGCATTTCTATATCAAATTCAATTTCTTCTATGTCTTTTTTTAGATATACTGCATTTATTGTTTTATCTTGAACATTTTTGTTTTCATCTTTTGCTTTTGTTCCTGGTGTTAACATTTGTTTTATGCAATCAGATACATTGCAAAAATATCTTTTGGCCATCCATTGTGCTAATTCAATTTGCTTTTCTGTTAAATTGTGTTTTATTTTTACTATATCTTTTACTTCATATGTTGTGTTTTCTTTTATCCCTACAACATATCCTTCTGCTAAATTTTTTTCTTTTCCATCTACACTTTTTCCAAATGGTACTATTACTGTGCTTCCTATCATTATTAGTTCTTCTAGATTTTTGGGTATGTTATAATCAAATGTTCTGTTTAGTCTTTTTGCTGATCTATTTATTATTATTTCTGCTATCATATGTTTTCTCCTTTTTACGATGATTACATTATAACATATTTTTCTTATTTTTCTACATTTCTTATTATATAAAAGAAAAAACGTGTTTTTATACACGTTCATCTTCTATTCTTTTTTCATTTTCAATTATTGTCATTATAACTTGTACTGTTTTTTCAAAATCATCATTTTTTATTACATAATCATAAAGTTTAATTTTATCTTCTTCATATTCTAATCTACCAAGTCTTACTTCAATGTCTTGAATATTGTCTCCTCTTTCAATTAGACGTCTTTTTAATTCTTCTTTTTCAACTTTTAGAAATATTGTAACAATTCTTGTATCATTTCCTAAAATTTTCAAAAGATTTTCTGTTCCATTTACTTCTATATCTTTTATTATTATTTTTCCTTCTTTTATCTTATTTCCCATAAGTTCTCTTGATGTTCCATAATAGTTTCCATGATGTAAATCATATTCATAGAAATCTCCTTTACGGATTTTTTCTTCAAATTCTTTTTTACTAATAAAATGATAATGATCACCTTCAACTTCTCCAGGTCTCATATCTCTTGATGTGAATGATGGAAGTGTTACTGCATTAGATATTCTTTTTAATAGTTCTTTTTTTATTGTATCTTTTCCAGCTCCTGATACTCCTGATAATATTACTAACACTTATTCTTCTCCTCTTTCTATTTTATCTTCTTTTTCTTCAGCTGGTTCAACTATTTCTACTTTTCCTTCTGCAATTTCATTTGCAGCTAAAGTTACTGGCGATTCTTCCTTCACTTTTGTTTTTACTTCTGCTCCTTCTGCTATTTGTCTTGCTCTTTTTGATGTTGCTATTACTAATTCATATCTATTTTTTGCTTTTTTTAGTAATTCTGCAACTGTTGGTTTTACCATCATTTTAAATCTACCTCCTAAATATTTATTTTTATTATTCATCTATCTGAACAGGTTGAGTAATATCTTTATCTACTCTGCCTGCTACAGTTTCTGGCTGTACTGCTGCTAAAATTATATGTCCTGAATCCATTATTAAAACAGCTCTTGTTTTTCTTCCACATGTTGCATCAATTGCTGTTCCTGCATCTTTAGCATCTTGCACCATTCTTTTTATTGGTGCTGAATCTGGACTTACTATTGCTACGATTTTGTTTGCTGCAATTATATTTCCAAAACCTATATTTACTAATTGCATATTTATCTTCCTTTCCAATTATTCTTCAGTTTTATTTTTTCTTTTTGTTTCTTTTTTGATTGGTTCGTCTTTTACAATTTCTTTTATGTCACTTAAATTATCTAGTTCTTTCTTTCTTTCACATGTATATATTATTATATTTTTTATTCCATAATATATTAAAAAAATATATGTACCTGCAACCATATATGTATTTTCATTTATTTTCAATACTTTAGGAATATATTGTATTAATAATGAAAATATTGATAATACTAGAAATTCAATTCCATTTAATGCTATTTCATCATTATCTTTTTTATATGCTATTTCAAATATTAAAATTGATAATAATAAAAATATAAAACTTGATATTTTTATATATTGTGTAAATAATGTTGCTTCTGTAAATACTGCATACATATTAAAAAACATAAAATATATTGTGATCATTGATGCATAAACTAAATTATTTAATACATTTCCTGTTACTAAATCATTTATTTTTTTTACTATATTATTTTTTTCTTTTGAATCGTTTTCCAACTTTCTTTCCTCTTTCTTACTTGTATATATGCCATTTTACCATTTTTTTTAGGATTTATCAAGTATTTTCTGTAATGTTTTCAAGAACAAATAAGAAAAATTGAAAATTTTTCTTTGATTTGTTCTCGCCCGATTTGAGTTTCAGAGCGAAGTGATGAAATCTCAAAGGGCTAGCAATTGTAGCTTTTTATATACTAGGAAAGTATAACTTTCCTAGTATATAAAATAGAAACAGGGATTTTCTTAAATCCCTGTTAATTACATATATCATTATTTGGAATAATTATTTCTTTTTCTAAATATGTAGAATATATATATGTTCTATCAACTCTTTTACCAGTTGCACTTTCTAAAGCTCTCTTATACAATTGTAATTGCGAACTATATCTTTCTATTAAAATTTGTTCATTTTTATTTGAAACATAATCTGTTTTAAAATCTACTAATACTAATTCTCCATTAGAACTTATATAATATAAATCAATAACACCTTGTACTAATACTTTTTCTTCTAAATCTTTTTCATATATTTCTTGTGCTGGAATGTTAATGTAAAAAGGCTTTTCTCTTTCAACAACTTGTGCCTCTGTCATTTCTTGCCATATATTTGATTTTGTAAATTGATATATTTTCTTTATATTTATTGCATTTGCTTCTTGTTCTGTTATAGTTTTCTTTGCAACTAATTTATCTACTAATTTTTTTACATCTTGTATTGTATATTCTTTTTTATTTATATCTAATTTTTGCATACACAAATGTATTAATGTACCTTTTTCTGCATTTGATATTTCTGTTTCTTCATCACTTTGTAAGAATTTTGGTTTTGGAAATTCTACTTTTGAAACTATATTTTCATTTTTGCTTTCATTTTCTTCTCTCAAAACACATTGTTTCATTTTTGTATTTTCCGCTTCTTTTTTACTTTTTTCTCCTAAAACAGATTGTTTAATCTCTTTAATTTCTGTTACAGATGTTTTTGTTGGAATAATTGTTGCATCACTATATTTATATTGATATTCTAATAATTTTTGTATTTCATTTGCTTTAACATCTTCTATTTTAAATTCATTTAACTTCTTTAAAATTTCATCAGTTTTATTTTCTTCTTTTTCTGGCTCTTGAGTAGCACACATTTTTATAATATCTTCTTTTTGTAATACATTCCATGTAGCAAGACTTTCCATTGTTTGTTCATAATATAAATGTACTAATGTAATCCAATCTAAATATGATTTGGCTTTTGATAATAACATTATATTTAATTCATCATATTTTTCGACATTTTCCAACATTTTATCTTGTTTCTCTTTTTTTGCTAATCCTGTTATTATAATTTTCTCTTTAGCTCTTGTTAGTGCAACATATAAAACTCTCATTTCTTCTGACAATGTTTCTATTTTCATTTTGTTTTTTATGGCTCTTTTTGATAAAGTATCATATGTTATTTGCATATCATAATCTATATATTTTACACCAATTCCAAGTTCAGGATGTAATAATATTTTTGAATTCAAATCTTGTAAATTAAATTGTTTTCCTGAATTAGCTAAAATAACAACAGGAAATTCTAGTCCTTTACTTTTGTGAATACTCATTATTCTTACAACATCATCATTTTCACCAATTATTTTTGCTGAATCCATATCTTTGCTACTTGTTTTTATTTTTTCTATATAATTTATGAAATTATATAATCCTTTAAAACTTATACTTTCACATTGTTTTGCTCTCTCAAATAACATTTTTAGATTTGCTTGCCTTAATTCTCCATTTCTCATAAGACCTACATAATTGAAATATCCTGTATCATTATATATTTTCCAGATTAATTCATCTAAACTCAAATATTCTTGTTCTTTACGCCACGTTTCTATTTGTTCTAAAAATTTATTTATTTTGTTTCTTAGTTGTTCACTTACATCTTTTTTTGATTTTAATAATGTATTATAAAAATTATCATATTTATCACTTAATCTGATTTCTACAAGCTCATTATCTGTAAATCCACCTATTGTTGATCTCATTGTTGCTACTAATGGTATTTCTTGTAATGGATTATCTATTACTTTTAATAAATTCATTATTGTTTGAATTTCTAAGCTTTCTAGATATTCTGATGAAGAATCACTAAATACTGGTATTCCTAATTTAATTATTTCTTTTTCAAAAATAGGTGCAGATATTTTTGTTGATCTTAATAAAACAACTATATCTTTATATTTTATATCTCTTTTCTCTTTAGCCTTTGCATCATATACTTGGAATTTATTATCTATTAATTGTTTTATTTTATTTGCAACAAACATTGCTTCAACTTCTATATCTTCTTTTCTTTCTACTTCTGTTTTAAACTCTTCATCTTGTGTATCTTCATTTTCATCTACTTCAACTTCTAATTCTTCTTGCTCTTCTTCATCTTCTTTATTATCTATTGTTATTATATCAATTTCTGTTTTTAAATCTTCACCAGTATCTTTATAATCAGCACCTAAATTCAAGTATTCTTCTTCTGTATAATTTAATTCTCCTAATTCTTCTGTCATTATTTTTGAAAATATCAAATTTGAAAAATCTAATACTTCTTTTCTACTTCTAAAGTTTTTAAATAATTGTATCTTTAAATCATCATTTTCTGTTTTATTTTGTTTTAATTTATATGTTTTATATTTACTTAAAAATAAATCTGGTCTTGCTTGTCTAAATTTATAAATACTTTGCTTAACATCTCCAACCATAAAAATATTTTTTCCTTTAGATATTGATGTTAATATATATTCTTGTACTAAATTACTATCTTGATATTCATCTATTGCTATTTCATCAAATTTAGATTGATATTTTTTTGCTATTTCTGTTGGATTTCCATTTTCGTCTAATAATATTTTTAATGCAAAATGTTCTACATCACTAAAATCCACCATATTTTTTTCTTTTTTTCTTTTTGCAAATATTTGTGAAAAGTCTAATATTAATCCTTCTAATTTCTTCAAAATATCATACATATTTATAATGTCTTGATATGCTTCATTTGAATCCATTATTAATACTTTTTCTGCTGATGATTTTAATGTTGACAATACTTTTTCTCTTACTTTTTGTGCATTTACTTTTTCATCTAATTTAACATTTCTGTCCATTGTCCATTTTCCGAAATCCATTGTTGCATAAATTGTATATGCTTTATCCCATGTGTCTAAATTCGCTTGTAACAATTCTAATTGACTTAAATTTCCTCTTAAAAATTCATAACTTTTCTTTAAATCATCACATTCTGATAATTTTTGGACTTCTGGTTTTAATTGGATTATTCCATCATCAACAACTTCTTTTATTTGTTTTAATAGGATTTTTCCCCAGCTTGTTTGTGAAAAGTCTTTACATTCTTCTAAATTAAAGTTAAACATTTCTATTTTTTCATCTAACCATTTTTCTGGATATGGATTACTTTGAATGTATTTGTAAATTGTTAATATCAATTCTTTTAATGGTGTATCATCTCTATAGCCTGTATATGTATTTATTAATTTTTCAAAATTTTCATCTTTACTTTCATACTTTTCTTCAAATAGTTCTTCTAAAACATCTTGTTGTAAAATTTCTATTTCTGTTGTATCTGCAATCCTGAAGTTTTGTGATATATCAATTTCAAAGAAATTGTTTCTTACAACATCAAGGCAGAAGGAGTCTATTGTACATATACTTGCTTTATTTAATAATGTTACTTGTCTTTGTAATCTTTCATCTTCTGGATTTTCATCAATTTTCTTATATATTGCTTTTAATACTCTTTCTCTCATCTCTGATGCTGCTGCATTTGTGAATGTTACTACAAGTAATCTATCTATATCTATTTTTTCATTAATTATTTTGTTGATAATTCTTTCAACTAGTACTGCTGTTTTTCCGCTTCCTGCTGCAGCAGCTACTAATATATTGCTATCTTTTTCATATATTGCTTGTTTCTGTTCATCTGTCCATTTTACTTCTTCTGCCATTTTTCCATTCCTTTCTTATTCTACAGTTTTTGATGTTAGAAAAGAATTAAATTTAACACAGCCAAAATTGTAATTATTTTCTAACTCTCTACAGTTATCTTGCTTCCCTCTGTCGACTTGGTAACAATAATCTTCTTATCGATTCTCTCTTTCAATTCTGTAACATGGCTAATTATTCCAATCAACTTATGATTATCTGTTAACTGATTTAATGTATTTATTGCCTGTTCTCTTGACTCTGTATCTAATGATCCAAAACCCTCATCAATAAACATTGTATCAACAACAATTCCACCAGAATAACTTTGTATAACATCTGATAAACCAAGTGCAAGTGATAATGCTGCCTTAAATGCCTCTCCACCTGATAAAGATTTTACATCTCTTCTTTTTCCATTATAATTATCTATTACTTCAAGTTCAAGTCCTATTTTGTCAGATACTCTTTCAGAACTTTCTTTTCTTACTAATAAAAATCTATTATCTGTCATTTTTAATAATCTTTTATTTGCTTCAATAATTACCATATCAAAATATGATGCTTGTACAAATTGCTCAAATTCAATTCTTCTTTTTCCATAAACTGTTCCATTTGCTATTTTAGATAAATCTTCTACCATTGTAAATTCTTTTATTTTTGAGTCTAATTTTTTTGAATTTGTTTGTAAATCTACTAAAATTCTATTATTATTTTCAAATATTCTGTGATATTCCATTTGTTGTTTTCTCATATCTTCAAGTTTTTGTTTTTTATTATTAAATTCTTGAATTTTTGCTGTTAAATCTACTTTTTCAAATCCTTTAATTTCTTTTTGAATTTCTTCTAATTTAGTTGCATTTATAGTTACATCTGTTTTATATTTTTCTATTTCTTTGCTAAATATTTCTATTTGCAAATTGTTTAATACTGATTTTTTATATTGTTCTTCATTTTCAAAACCAAGCTCTTTTAATGTATTTTGATAATCATTTTGAGCCTTTTCTTGTTTTTGTAATAGTTCATCTATTTGTTTTTTATTTTCTTCTTGTTGTGTTTGAAGTTTTAAAAATTCTTCTCTTTCTTTTGAAATTTTATTTGTTATTTTTTCTTTAAATATGTCATATTCAAAACTCTCTATTACAATGTCTTTTAACATTATTTGCTTATAATTATCGTTTAATTGATTATATGCTTTTTCTAATTCTTCTGATATTTCTAGATATTTTTTATTATATAATTCTACATCTGGCTTTTCTCCAAATTCTTTTATTAATGTTTCTATTTTACTATTTATTTCAGTAACTTTATTTGTTGCATCTGTAAGAGTTTTTCGACTTTTTTCTTCTTTTTCCTTCAAATTATCTAATTCTTCTTTTGTTAATACACTTGTTGATTTTATAGCAAGATTTGGATGATGTAAACTTCCACATACAGGACATGGTTCATTTTCTTTAAGTTTTTCTGCTAATATTCCTGCTTGTTCTTTGAAAAATTCTTTTTCTTTTTCAAGCACTTCTGTACTCAATTTTTCCCATTCTACTTCAAGTTTTTGTGCATTTTCACTTGCTATTTTTTTATTTTCTTGTTCTTTTATAATTACTTGTAATTTTTTTATTTTATCTTCTAATTCTGTTTTTCCATCTTTTAATTCACTATATTTTTGAAATTGAACTTTTATAATTTCTATTAATTCTAAAATTTGCTTAAATTTTTCTTCTTTTTTCTTTCCAAGTTCAATCTTTTCAGAAATATCTTGTAAAACTTTTTGCTTTTGTGAAATCTCTTTTTCTAACTCTTTTTTCTTATCTTCTTTAGGTAAAATCTTATTTATTATTTCTTGGCTTTTTTGAATTAATATTTCTTTTTGTTTTATATCTTCTTGTTTTTCCTGTAATACTTTTTGTTCCTCTTGTAATTTTTGACATCTATCTATTTTATCATTTTTATCTTTTTGAGCCATTATTTCTTTTTCTATCTTTGAATTTTCATCACTTTGTTTACTTATTTGTTCTTGACATTTTTCAAATTGTTCTGAATTTATTTTTATTTCTTGTTGCAATTTTTCTAAAATCTCTTGAATAAATAACTCATTTACATCTTTTGGTTGTACTGATTGTATTCCATCTTTCCAAACAATATTTGAACTATTAATTGCAAAATAATCTTTTAATTGCTCCAATTCTGCTTTTGCAATTCTTGTTTTATCTGCTAATCTTTTGGCAATTTGATTATATATATCTGTATCAAATATTCTTCTAAAGATTTCTGTTCTATCTTTACTTTCTGCAAAAAGTATTTTTAAAAATTCACCTTGTGCAAGCATTGATATTTGTTTAAATTGTTTTGAATTTATACCTAATATTTCTTCTATTTTTATATCTACATTTTTTGTGCCTGATATAACTTTATCATCATATTCTAATGATGCATCTGCACTTGTTTTTGTTGTTCCTTCTCCTCTTTTCTTAGTCCTTTCATAAGCTGGATTTCTTCTTATTTTATATTTTTTGTTTTTATGTGTAAATTCCAATTCTACAAATGTTTCTGTATCATTATCTGCAAAATCACTTCTAACAGATGGTACTGGTCTATTTGAACCACTTACTTCTCCAAATAATGCAAAAGATATTGAATCAAATATTGTTGTTTTTCCTGCCCCTGTATCACCTGTAATTAAAAATATTCCACTTTCCCCAAGCATTTCAAAATCTATATCTATACAAGTTTTATATGGACCAAATGCACTTATTTTTATCTTTAATGGTTTCATTAATTCTCCTTTACTTCTTTTATGATTTTTTCAATATACTCTTTTTGTTCATCATTTAATTCTACATTATTTTGAAATTTATAAAATTCATTAAATAATTCTATTTCACTTTTATTTTTTACTTCTTTTAAATTTTCTTGTTGAATTTCTAATGTTGTTTTTGAATTTTGAATCTCTAATTTTAATACATTTGGATATATGCTTCTTATTTGCCCAATTGCATCATATAAAGGTTCTTCATTTGTTATAATTGCTCTAATATAATCATCTGTATTTGTTCCCTCATAATTTTCTTTTTTTAGCAATTCTTCAATTGTATCTTTAATCTCCCTCATATCTCTTAATGGCACTAATTCTTCAAGTTCTATATCAATATTTCCTTTTTCTTTAAATTCTAATATTGGCATTGTTTTTTTATGTTTTACTTCTGAAAAAGAATATTTTAACATTGTTCCAGCATATCTTGCAGTATCTCTTCCAATTCTTTGTGGTCTATGTACATGACCTATTGCAACATAATCAAATTTATCATAATTTGATACATCAACATTGTCTGTTCCACCAAGTGATAATACTTCTGAATCTGTTCTCTCAACCTCTTCGCCTCTTGCTGTTACAAATTGGTGTGTTAATATAATGTTTCTTTCATTTGTATTAATCTCTTCTTTTTCAATTATCTTATGTATCATCTCATCATATCCAAATTGTTCATCATCAAAATATTGCTTTACTTCAACAGGTTTTACAAATGGTAACATATAAATATTTAATTTACCATATTCATCCTCTAATTCTACTTTTTTTAGTTTTCCATCATATTTACTTGAAATATATAAACCTTCTTCTTCAAATATTTTATTTCCAAAGCCTAATCTTTCTTTTGAATCATGATTTCCTGCAATTATAAATACTTTTCTCTTTAATTCTCTTATTAAAACATTTAAAAATTCATCTAATAAATCAACAGCTTCTGTTGGTGGAATACTCCTATCATATATATCTCCTGATATTAAGATTGTTTCTATATTTTCTTCTTTTATTTTTTCTATTATTTTATTTAACATATATTTTTGATCTTCTAAAAATGATTGTTCTTGCAATATTTTTCCTAAATGTAAATCTGCTAAATGTAAAATTCTCATAATTAATCTCCTTTTTTCAATTTGAATTATATCATAATTAGATTTGTTTTCAAACATTTTTATTAATTATTGACTAAATATATTCTAGATGCTATAATCGAACTATCAAGTCAATTAACCTAATACCTTTGAAAGGGGATTCAATTATGACTGGTTTTGAGTTTTTGAAGCAATATCGGGAATTATATGAAGAAGAAATTGAATTAGCTCAAATTAAGCAAAATGCCTTTGATGTATTTGATTCATGTGCAACAGAAGATTTGGAAACAAGTTTAAAAATCAATTGGGGTCCTCTATATAATTGGGATAACTATTATCCTCGTAGTCATGAGTTTTTTATTCAGGATTTTGATTATGTAAACTCCTGTTTTAAAGCTGTTGCAAATGGTCATATGTCTCGGGAAGAACTTCAAACAGCACTGTCTCCAAGTGTTCTAAGCATTGAAAGATATTATTCTCAAGTTAAAGCTGATAAAGAATATACTGAAAGTATTATTGAAGAAAAACTTCGTGCTTTTATTGAAGGAATTGATACAAATGCTATTATTCGTAATATTTTGTATCTTTCTGTTCCTTATCTAAAAGACTTTTTGATTGGATTCTTAACACTTGATAAAGATGCATAATCTAAAAAGAAACCCTAATGTAATAAATATTACTTTAGGGTTTCTTTAATATTAAAATATTTCTACATCTTCACTTGATGTTGTTTCATTATTATCTAAATCAATTACTTCATCTTCTACTTTTTCTGCAACTACTTTTGTATTTCCAAAAGAAAATACTTTTTTCTCATTTCTTGCTTTTTCTTCGAATTTCTTATTAAATTCTGATCTTACATCATCTAATGTTGATTGCATTGCACCAAACATTTCTTCAACATCTTCTTTTGTAAAATCATAACTATTACTTCTTGCCATTGGCTCTAATATTTGCATATCATGTAATACATTGTTTACTCTCTTTCCTGCGTATTCCATAAATTTGTTTCTTTTTTCTTCGTTTATTTCCATCTTTATACATCCTTTCAATTGATTTAATCTTGTTTTACTATATCACAATTTTTAATAAAAATCTACTTTTTTAATTATTTTTTTCATACAATTATTACATATTTATAATTGACTTTTTTTTTGTGTTTTGCTATTATTATATAGTATTATTATAATTTTTATTTGTAGGAGGTTTTACAAATGTCAAAAACATCAAAATTATTATTTATTGTAGGAATTTTATTTATGATTTTATCATATAATTGTATAGTATTTGCAGAAACATCTACAACAAGTTTATCTACTAATCAAACTACTTCAAATACAACTGCAACAACACAAACATCTAGTACTAATACAAAAGCAACTACAACAAAATCAACATCTAATTCAGCACAATATTCAACTGCTGTAAGTGCTTCAAATTTTGACTTACAATTAACAAATATTTTAAGTATTTGTCTTATAGTTGTTGGCGTTTTGCTTATATTATTATCAATAGCAATATTAATTAGATTAAAAGGATAATCTATATGATTATCCTTTTATATACTTTTTTTATATTGATTAAATTCCTTAATATTTTCATCTGTATAACCTTTTAATACATCATTAGAAAGTTTATCACAAATCTCATTAAAAACATTTTCAAACTCATCTGATAATTTTCCCTTTGTATCTAATATTTGAAATTGTGTTTTTCCATCATTTAAGCGTAATATTATATTATTTGAAATCGCAACAACACCATAATATTTTAATCTATGTGTATATATCCATTTTATATCTGAAATTCTCACAGCAACAAATGAGCCTTTTGTTGTATCAACTATATAATCTTTTGTTATGATTAATCTGTCATTAAAAAATGTTTTTTCTATGTTATCATCTAATTCTCTTTGTAATTCTTGTTCATATTCATTTTTCTTTAAATATTTCATTACTTTCATTCTAGTAACTTTATGAGCCAATTGTAATATTATAGTCACAACTAATGTTATAACTGCAATTAATGCTAATACTGTTTCTATTGTTAAATCAACAGGTGTTTCAGATGTATCTAGTAATACACTACCAAAATATTTTTCAAAATCATCAATTGTAATCTTTCCTTCATCACTATCAAATCCACTATTATAAAAATCTATAGCAATTTGTTTCAACTCATCTGGAACACTTTTCGTTATACCATAAATAGTAACTGATGCTGGTTTGTTTTCAAGTTCTCCTTTTGAATATAATTGAATATTTTTTAATTCTTCATATGTTGTACTATCTAAGCTTACTAAATACCAATAATTTCCATTAAGTGCTATATAATATTTTTCAACACCTTCTTGGCCTTCATATCCATATGTTGCTATTACATCACTTAATGCATCAACTTGTAAATATACATATTTTCCTTGTTCTGTTCCGATTGCCCCATTTTCTGTAAAATCTGTAGCATTTGGTTTTTCTTTTTCAATTCTCTCATTCATTGATATTGCAGACAATGCTAAAACAATAATACAAACAATATATACAATCCAAAATTTATTTGATGTATGTTTTCCTTTTTTTAATATTTCATATCCTTTCATCAAAACACAAATCCCCTTTCGATTATTAAATCCATCTATATATGAATAAAGCTATTGCCATTCCAATAATACTTGCCATATTTATATTAACAATAAATGCAAATGTTATTTTTAGCACACTTAAATCTAAAACTAGTGGTTCTGATAATCCAAATTGTTGTCCAAATGCTAGCCAACTCAACCAATCAACTTGCGCAGCCAATTGTCCTATAAGTCCTCCAATTACTAATCCTGCACATATAAATATTATTAAAACCCATGTATTTTTACTTTTTACTGCCATTTTTTCGCTTTAAATGTTATTTTTAACATTTTCTCCTTTCTTCTTTTGAATTTTATTTATATCCTATTGCTGATAATGTTTCTTCAGCATTTTTTGTATTTCCATTATATGTTATATAATATGTATTTTTTCCAGTTGAAGCATCTGGTATTAAATATACTGAATCTAAAACTGCTGTAACTAATTGTTGGCCACCTGTATTAATAATTGTATATTTTTCTTCATTTGCTTGATTAATAAGTTTTACAACTATTGCTTTAAAACTTGGAATAACAACTGCAGGATATGCGTTTGCAACTTTTGCACTATTACATCCTACTTCTGTAAAAATTAAATCTGTTATTTTTTCTCCTTTTATGTTATAAAATCCCCATAATTTATCACGTTTTACTGGTATAACTTCTCCTACTAGAACATATTGATTTTCTAAGCCATTTTCTCCAAAAGTATCCAAATCCACACCAATTTGATTATAGTTAGATTGAATTATAACATTTCCTGAATTATCTACAACACCATATAAATCATTTTCTTTTACTACATATAATCCTTTAGTATTATCACCAATCTTTATTTCATCATAAGCTATCTTCAATTTTACTTTTGCATTTTTATCCATAACCCCATATTTCTTATTACTTTGAACTAAAAATTGAGATGAATATGGTAAATATGAAATAGAATCATATTTATTCTCTAATACATATTTTCCTGTTGTTACATCCATTACACCATATTTTTTCATTGTTTCATCATAAAAAATTATCATTTGATTAAGAATTGCTTTTTTATCTGCATATTCTTCTGATGGCTTTTCAAGCTTTAATTTTGTTGCATAATATTGCACCAAATATTCCATTGTATATATTGTAACTTGTTTAGTTTCAGTTTTATAGTTAAAAGTAATATTAAATGCTTTTTCAATTCCATCAATAGTAGTATATAATTCTCCATTTTTTTCTATAACTCTTTTATCTAATGTAAATTCTTCTATTGGTGTATCTTCTCTTGAAATTATTAATGTATCAGAATTTTGAGTAAACATTGCAATTTCTGTTTCATTATCAACATAACATTTTGTACTATCTTCTGATTTAGTTTTAAAATCTCCAGAATAATCTTTATATCCAAAATATTTTGCTATCTTTCTAATTGGAAAATACATTTCTGTTTCTCCATTTGAATCTGCTTGCACTATTAACTTAGCAAATTCACTATTTGATTTTCCATCTATTTTTACTTTTAAAACATTTGATTTCAAATACATAATCAAATATACTATTACTACCGTTAATATTAATAATAATAATATAAATATTCCTATAAAAATAGGTGCTTTAGATTTTTTAGTATTTTTTTCTTCCTCATAATATAATTGCATTTTTTTCCTCCTTTTTCTTTAGTCTTCATAACCATATTTTTTATAAAATTCTGTTCTAAAATCTCCTAATCTATCATTTTCAATTGCTGTTCTTATATTTTCCATTAATCTAGTTAAAAATCTCAAGTTATGAATTGATAATAATCTTACTCCTAATATTTCATTTGCTTTTACTAGATGTCTTATATATGCTCTTGTATAATTTTTACATGTGTAACAATCACATTCTGGATCTAATGGTGTCCAGTCTCTTTCATAAGTTGCATTTCTTACAACTACTTTTCCATGTGATGTTAATGCTGTACCATTTCTTGCAATTCTTGTTGGTAATACACAATCACACATATCTATTCCAGCTAATGCCGCTTCTATTAAATAATCTGGTGTTCCAACTCCCATTAAATATCTTGGCTTATCTTTTGGCATTAATGGTGTTGTATAATATAACATTTTTAAAAATTCTTCTTTTGGCTCTCCTACACTTATTCCACCAATTGCATAACCTGGTAAATCTAATGCAATTAAATCTTCTGCTGATTTTTTTCTTAAATCTTCGAAAAATCCACCTTGTATTATTCCAAATAATGCTTGATTTTCTGTTGTATGAGCCTCTTTACATCTTTTTGCCCATCTTGTTGTTCTTTCCATTGAATTTTTTGTATACTCATATGTTGATGGATATGGACAACATTCATCAAATGCCATTATTATATCTGCACCTAAATCTTCTTCTGTTTTCATTACACTTTCTGGTGTAAATAAATGTTTACTACCATCCAAATGTGAATGAAATGCAACTCCTTCTTCTGTTATTTTTCTTAATGAACTTAAACTAAATACTTGAAATCCTCCACTATCTGTTAATATTGGTCTATCCCATTTCATAAAGTTATGAAGTCCACCTGCTTCTTTTACAATTTCTTGACCTGGTCTTAAGTATAAATGATATGTGTTTGATAATATTATTTGTGCTTTTACTTCTTCTTTTAATTCTTCTGGAGTCATTGATTTGACTGTAGCTTGTGTTCCTACTGGCATAAAAATTGGTGTTTGTATATCTCCATGTGGTGTATGG
Source organism: Clostridium sp. 26_21 (assembly GCA_001915995.1). Lineage (GTDB taxonomy): Bacteria > Bacillota > Clostridia > TANB77 > CAG-508 > CAG-269. The sequence goes on along the minus strand of MNRO01000018.1, from coordinate 43,746 downwards.
ATAACTCCTCTTCTTGCTCCTGTTTGTTTACATTCATGTAATAATTCATAAGTTACTGCTGGCTTCATTTTCTCATCCTTTCTTTTAATGTTCTATTTCTTCATCTTTATTTTGTTGATTTTTAGTTACATTTTCTTGAGTTATTTCATTTTGATCTTTTGCTTGAACTGGAGTTTGTTCTATTTCATTTCCAACATACATTTTTTTTCTATATTCTTCACATTTGTCTTTACTTTCTTCTTGAACTCTTGTCAAAAGTGATCTATCTGAATCATATACTATTTGAGACTCACCTAATTCATCTATTTTAACATCTATTTTTGAATTTTTTAAAGTTTTAAAAATAAGTCCAATTGTTTTTACTGCTTTTCTTTCTTGTATATTACTCTTATCTATTTGATTTACATTTATATATTTTTGAACTAATTCGTCAACATTAATTTTTTTGTCTGTTATTTGTACTGCTATATTAAAAAAATCATGTTCATACAATTTTCTTTCATCAGGATTAAATTGTGCCAAAAAAGCTTTTTTGGCAGATTCCTTTTCTCCAAATCCCAATCGTTCAAAAGCAAATGTACTTTTCTTTTTAAAATCTTTTCTATTTATCTGAATATATCCCAATGTTTCTAACGCTTCTAGTGTTTTAATATTATCACCATGTGTTACTGTACTGAATACTTGTGGATATACATTACTCCTTCCATCTTTTGATGGGTGTGTTTCGACTTCTTCATCTTCATACATCTGCTGAATATTTTTTAATGATACAATCATTCCTAATCCCATACTCGCAGCTTTTTCAGCAGTTTTTAATTCTTTTATTTTTTGTGCTTTCTTAAATTCTAGTGAATTTTGTCCAATTTCTAATTCTCCTTTTAAGTTCTTAGCAAAAACAAACATTGAATCTTTTCCTGCTGACTTATATACTTTTTTATATACTGCATTTGTACCAAATCCACATAAAGCAACTCCTCCAGCAATAGCTATTGGTGGAATACCTGCTCCAAACCACACTGCCAACCCTCCAGCTACTGCAAGCCCTGCACTTATTGCTGTTTTAGCACTTCTTTTTATTTGTTCAAAATCTCTTTTTTCTTTTCTTTTTTCTGCTAATGATTTATTATTATCAACTGATATTGGTAAGTTTTCTTTACTCATTTGTATGCCTTTCTATTTTATGAACATTGCATCTCCAAAACTGAAAAATTTATATTCTTGTTTTACTGCTTCATTATATGCTTTTAATATATATTCTCTTCCAGCTAATGCTGATACCAACATTACTAATGTTGATTCTGGTAAATGAAAATTTGTTATTAATCCATCTATACATTTGAATTTATATCCTGGATATATGAAAATATTTGTATCTCCTTCTGTTACATGTACCATACCTGTATTTTCATCTGCAATTGTCTCTAATACTCTACAAGATGTTGTTCCAACTGCTATAACTCTTCCACCATTTTTCTTTGTCTCATTTATTTTATCTACATCTTCTTGCTTAATGTAGTAATGTTCTGTATGCATATCATGTTCTTCTATATTTTCTTCTTTTACTGGTCTAAATGTTCCTATTCCAACATGTAATGTTACATTTGCAATTTTTACACCTTTTTCTTCTATTTTCTTTAATAGTTCATCTGTAAAATGCAATCCTGCTGTTGGGGCAGCAGCTGATCCTTCATATTTTGCATATACTGTTTGATATCTGTCATTTTCTTTTAATTCTTCATGTATATATGGAGGTAATGGCATTAAACCAATTTTATCTAATATTTCATTAAATATTCCTTGATATGTAAATTTAACTTTTCTTGTTCCTCCAGGCATTGTATCTAATACTTCTGCATTTAACAATCCATCTCCAAAATTAACTTTTGCCCCTACATGTAATTTATTTCCAGGTCTTACTATACACTTCCAAATGTCTCCTTCTATTCTGTTTAATAATAGAAATTCAACATGTGCTCCTGTTTCTTTTTTTCCATATAAACGTGCTGGTAAAACTTTTGTATTATTTCTTACAAGACAATCACCTGGTTGTAAATAATCTATAATATCTTTAAATACTTTGTGTTCTATTGTTTGTGTATTTCTATCTAATACCATTAATCTTGATTCGTCTCTTTTTTCTATTGGTACTTGTGCTATTAATCTTTCTGGTAATTCATAATTAAAGTCTGTTAATTTCACTTTTTCTTCTTCCTTTCATTCTTTTATATTGTACTATTTTTTGATTTTTTTTTCAAGTATTTTTATGCTTTTGCTGACAAAATTATTGCTTCCTAACATAAAGAGAGAACAGTACAAATGCACTGCTCTTCTTTACTATTTCTTTCCTTTTTTCAAATTCACTACAACTGCATTTTCATTATCAAATTCAAATGTAGCATCTGTTGTATCTGTTTGAATTGGATCCATTTCATCATTATCATCCACAAAATTAATATGTTTTGGATCAAACTTGTTTCTGGCTTTACTATCATTTATTTCATCAACAACTCCTGCAGTAAATTTAGCAAAATCATATATTTTTACTGGTTGTTCTTCTTTATATTTTGCTCCAATAAAATTTAATCTACCATCATTTATATTAAATCCTCCACCATCATTCTTTAATTTTATTGCTGCAACTTTTAATTTCATAGTTCCTAATTTATTTGCTGGCCAATATAATTCCCAATCATATTTTATTCCACTTACTTTTGAATCATATTGTAATTTACTCATATCCATACTATTTCCATATGTCCAACTTCTTCGTTTTCCAAATTCATTTGCCCACCAAGTTAATTCTGTATTATCTGCATTTCCTAAGAAAATTTTATTTGCACAGTTTGAAATAATTGTTTCTCTATATTTCATATCTGGCGCATTTGCTTCTAATTGAGATAAGTTTTGGGCTGTTATTGTTGTTGCAACTTTATATTTTCTATATAATGTAAATATTGCTTCTGTATCTTTACATATAAAATCTGGAAATTCATCTATATATAAGAAATGTGGTATTCTACTATTTTCATTTCCAGGTCTTCTTAATACTGCATTTTGCATTGATAATAAGAAAAATAATCCAAATGCCTTATGGCTTACTCTTCCTAAATCCCCTCTACGAGTACATACAAATGTTACTTCTCCATTTGCTAATGCTTTATCAAAATCAATATTATTATGTCTATTACATAATATTGTTTTTACTCCAGGTAATCTTAATAAATTATCAAGTTGTGATACAGCTAAATATAAATATTGTTCTGTTAATGCTTTTCCTGGCGCATTTTCATAAAAGTTTCTCTTAAAATATGTTATTTGACTCGAATATTTTTCTGCAAGTTCTGGATCTTGACACATTATTTCACACATTTTTTCTACTATGCTATAATTTGTAAGCATTTTTAACATATCATCTAAATTTGGTAAATTTCCACCATTTAAACGAGGATACATTTCTTTTAACATAATTGCTAAATTTTCAACTGCTTGGATTATATATTCTTCTCTATATGTATCTTCTATTTCTGGATGTGCATTTACATACATAGCTTTTAATGCTGCTGAAATTGTTATTGCTATTTTATTTGGATCATCATATATAAATGGATTTAATCCTATAGATCCTCTGTTAGCTGGATCTATAATATTATATTTTATATGAAAATTCTTGCAAACATTAATCATTTTTTCTGTTGATTCATAATCTGGTGATACTGCTGTAATTCCTAAATTTCTATATGAATAACTATTTCCTAATGATGCTAATATCATCTTATTCATATATGATTTATAAATTGATTCTTTCCCATCAACAGGTGTAATCATATCCAAAGAAAAATTTTGATTTAAATATTCATTATCATATGGTTTATTTAATACTGCTATTCCTGTTTTTAATGCTGTATATCCCATTTCTTTTGCATTTGCTATATAAAATGCTTTTTTCTCTATATCTTTCGCTACAAATGGTTCAACTATTAATGCTGTTTTTCCAGTTCCTGAACCTCCAACAACTAACAATGATTGATATCTTGCTTTTTCAACAAATTGTACTTTTTTACCTGTTTCAAAATCATTACAAACATATAAATCACATGTAAATGGACCATGTCCTTGTTTAGTGTCACTTAAATTTATTCCTCTATAATCCCATATTGATCTAGTCCAATCTTTACTATCTCCAACACCTAAACGTATAAATTTAAATACACCATAAAATGTAGTTAATGGCAAATATATTGCTAATGATATTAATGCTGGTTTTATTAATTCAGAAAAATCTGTTACAAGTTCTGTATATCCTGGTAAAGATATTAATAATAACCATACTCCTCTATTAATCCATTGTACAAACATTGATAATGCAATAACATATAAACCAACTACATATGTATAAAATAATGTTACTTTAGTATTTTTGGATGATGCAAATTCTGAAGAACCAGAAAATAGAAATGCAAATACAGGACATGCTAAAGCAAATGTATACATAAATGGTCCCCAATATGATACTGATACTCCAGTAAATATCATAAATAGCATTTCTACTATTCTATCTATTGCTAAATAAAATGAAATTAATGTTAATATATATGTTACAAATGTATTTCTATTTGTATTTAACTTTTTTAAAAATTTATCTATTAATTTCATGTTTGCTTCCTTTCATTTTCAATTTATTATCACACACTTATATTATCCTACAAAAAGCTTAAAATTTCAAGTAATTTTTCCAATTTAAATGATAATTTCTAAAATAAGTCCTGATATTACACCTATTGCATATAATAGTCCTATAATTTTTAGATTTTCTTTTTTATTCTCATTTGTTTTAAATAATACTAATAATCCTACACCTGCATTTACACATAATCCTGAAATTAATATTGGCATTGATATAACATTTTCTACAAATAATTCAGTTAGAACTACTGATGATGCACAATTTGGAATTAATCCTATTATTCCTGCTATAACAGGTCCTAATATTACATTTTTGCTAACTATATTTGCAAGGTTCTCTTGACCAATTATTTCTATTATTCCATTTATTACAAGTGTTATAATAAATATAAATAAAAATATATTTAATGTATGTTTTAATGCTGATAATGCTATATTTTTTTCACAATGACAATGTTCATGTTCACATATTTCTTCTATTTTAGTTTCTTCTTTTTCTTTATGCAATTTTCTTGCTACAAAATCTATTATAAATCCTGCTAATATTCCTATTACTAATTTTATTCCTAAAATTGTTAATATTGTTGATACTGGTATTGTTTCTGAAATTAATATTGGTAACATTTCATCAGATGTTGTTAAATATACAGAAATAAGTGTTCCTAGTGTTATTACTCTTGCTGAATATAAATTTGTTGCAGATACTGAAAATCCACATTGTGGTACTATTCCTACAATTCCTCCTAATAATGGTCCGAATTTTCCAGATTTTTCAATAACTTGTTTTACTTTATTACTTGTTTTATGTTCTATATATTCCATTATTAAATATGTTATAAATAAAAATGGTAATAATTTTACACTATCTATTGCTGTTTCTTTTAATACTTCTAATATTTCTTGCATGGTTCTTTCCTCTCTTTATTAAAAATCATACTTATATATTTTACATTAAATTAAGAAAAATAGCAAGAAAATCTTGCTATTTTACATTATTTATTGATACCACTCAAAAGTCCAATTAAGCATTTTAACATAATCACCTTCACAAATGCCTTGTCTTTTTAGTTCATCTTCAATTCCTAATTCTTTTAGTTTCTTTTGGAAATAATACATTGACTCATTATCATCTATATTTATTCTTCCCATTAATCTATTTACAGCTTTTCCTTCAACAACAAATGTATCTCCATCTTTTCTTACTGTAAAGTCTTCTTTGTCATCTTCTAAAGTATATATAACTTTATCTTCTTCTTCAACTATTTCTTCTTTTGGTAATGTTTTTAACACTTCAGATACTCTATTTAATAATTCAGATATCCCTTCACCTGTTACACCTGAAATTTTGAATAATTCTAAATTTTCTTTTTTAGCTAATTCTTCAAGTTCTTTTAGTCTTTCATCATCTTGCATTACATCAATTTTATTTGCTACAAGTATTTGTTTTCTTGTTGCTAATTTTTCACTGTATTTTTTTAGTTCTTCATTTATTGTATGATAATCTTCTACAGGATCTCTTCCTTCACTTCCAGATACATCTATTACATGTAATAATAATCTTGTTCTTTCTACATGACGTAGGAATTGTATTCCAAGTCCTACACCTTCACTTGCACCTTCTATAATTCCAGGTATATCTGCAATTACAAAACTATCTCCACTTGCTGTTTTTACAACCCCTAAATTTGGTTCTATTGTTGTAAAATGATAATTTGCAATCTTAGGTTTTGCATCTGTTACTCTTGATAAAAATGTTGATTTTCCTACATTTGGGAATCCTAATAATCCAACATCTGCAAGAAGTTTTAATTCTAATATTACTTCTTTTTCTTCTCCTTCTTCACCAGCTTGTGCAAATCTTGGAACTTGTCTTGTTGCTGTTGCAAAATGTGAATTTCCTTTTCCACCTCTTCCACCTTTTAGTACAAGTTCTTCTTGTCCTTCTTTTGAAAGGTCTGCAACAACTTTTCCTGTTTCTGCATCTTTTATAATTGTTCCTATTGGAACATCTATATATAAGTCTTCTCCTGCTTTTCCATATCTGTTTGATCCACTTCCATTTTCACCATTTTGTGCTTTAAATTTTTTAGTAAATCTAAAATCTATTAATGTATTTGCATTAGGATCTACTCTGAAATAGATGTTTCCACCTCTTCCACCATCTCCTCCATCAGGTCCACCTGCTGCTACATATTTTTCTCTTCTGAATGTAATGGCTCCATCTCCACCATTACCTGATTTTATTATTATTTTTGTATAATCTGTAAACAATTTTTTCATCTCCTATCTAATCTTGAAAATAGTCAAGTTTCATTGCTTTTTTTACTTTTTTCATTGTTTCTTTTGCTGTTTCTCTTGCTTTTTCTGTTCCATTTATTAATATTTCATCAACTATTTCAGGGTGTTGTTCATAATATTTTCTTTTTTCTCTCATTGGTTCTAATGTATTATTTATATTTTGTGCTAATTGCTTTTTACAAGCTACACAACCTCTTTTTCCAGCTCTACATTCTTCGCAAATAGCCTTACATTCTTCTTCAGAACTAAATAATTTATGATAATATGAAACCATACATATATCTGGATTTCCTTTATCATCTTTTTTGATTCTATTTGGATCTGTTACTGCACTCATTACTTTTCTATTTACATCTTCAACTGTGTCTGATAAATAAATGGCATTTCCTAATGATTTTCCCATTTTTTCGTTTCCATCAAGACCTTTTATTCTTTTTCCTTTTGATAATACTGCTTCTGGTTCTTTTAATACATCTCCATATATACTGTTGAATTTTCTTACAATTTCTCTACATTGTTCTATTAATGGTAATTGATCTTCTCCTACTGGAATGATAGTTCCGTCCATTACAGTTATATCTGCTGCTTGACTTACTGGATATCCTAAAAATCCATATGTTACACTTTCACCAAACAAATCTCTTTTTTGTGCAATTTCTGTTTTTACTGTTGGATTTCTTTCAAGTCTTGCAATTGTAACTAAGTTTGAATAAAAAACTGTTAGTTCAGCAGTTTCAGGTATCATTGATTGTATATATATTGTTGTTTTTTCAGGGTCTATTCCTACTGATAAATAATCCATTAAGACTTCTCTTACATTTTTTCTTACTTTTTCTGGATTGTTAAAATTATCTGTTAATGCTTGAACATCAGCAATTAATATGTATTGATCATATTCTCCACTTTCTTGTAATTTTACTCTATTTTTTAATGATCCAAAATAATGTCCTATATGTAATCTTCCTGTTGGTCTGTCTCCTGTTACAATTCTTTTTTTATCCATTTATTATCATTCCTTTCATTAAAGTTACTAGCTAAATATATTAGCTAGTAACTCTTCTCATTTTTTACATTATAATTTTATTACAAAACCTGCTTAATGTCAATATTTAAGCATTAAATCGCCAAAAACAGCATATCCTACAGTTGGATTATTTACTAATACATGTGTTATTGCTCCAACAAATTTTCCATTTTGTATTATTGGCGAGCCACTCATTCCTTGAACTATTCCACCAGACTTATTTATTAAATTCTCATCTGTTATAGTTATTAACATACTTTTATTATCATAGTTATTATTTTGATAAATTTTAGTTATATTTAATTTATATTCTTTGACCTCTCCATCTATATTGCTAAGACAAATTGCTTCACCTGTTTTAATCTCGTTTCTTGATGCAATTTTCATTTTTCTATTAAAATTCAAATTCAAATTTTCAGTATTTTTTATCACACCAAAAATACCAAATTGAGTATTATTATAAATATTTCCTATCATAATATTACTTCTTATTGTTCCCTCTATTTTTCCTGGTTCATTTTTTTCTCCTTTTATAATAGATAATATTTTGGCTCCATCAATTTCACCTGAAGAAGTACTTAATATTTCTCCTGTATCTACATCTGTAATACCATGTCCAAGAGCAGCAAAACATTTAGTTTCTTCATTATAAAATGTTACTGTTCCAACTCCTGCAGCACTATCTCTGACCCATAATCCTATTTTATATAAATTTTCTTTATTTTTTACAGGTACAATCTTGCCTGTTTTTATCTCATTATCATGTATAAATGTTAATTCAACTGAATTATCAGCAAAAACATTTATTTCTTCCATCATATCTTCTGCAGATGTTATTTCTTTTCCATTAATATGTGTTATTGAGTCTCCCTCTTGAATACCACATTCTTGATATGGTTTATATATTTTTCCATCACATCCTTCAATAGAAGCTGTTCCAACTACAAGAACTCCATTAGTATATAATTTAATCCCTACTATTTCTCCAACAGGTATTACTTCAACATCTTCAATTACATTTACATTTATAGTTTTTAATTTAATTTTATCAAATAAACTAACTTCTAGTTCTTCTTCACCAATTTTATCAAATGTATTTGAATATAATCTAGTTGAAGTTTCAATTGTTTTATCAGAATTAGAAATATTAATTCCCCACAATGTTTGAATATTTATTTCTTCTCCTTGAAAAATTTCTATTGTTTGTGGAATATTATCAATAGAAACTACATATATAAATATAAAAAATAATACAAATAATAGAGATACTCTTTTTAAATGTTTCATCTTTCTCCTCACATTCTTAAAAAGATTTTTTCTTTATTATTTGTACTATATGTTTTTTTATTCAGACAAATTTTGTTTTTCTAAAATCATTCCAGCCGAATTTTTTATTAAAATTTTTAAATTATTCTGTTTTGCTTGATCATCAATTTTATCATATTCACCATTATAATCATTTTTAAAAAGAACAAAATATTTATATTTACTTTTTTTAACAAATGTATCAATTGTTACATTTTTATTATTATTTAATACTTCATGTAAACAATTTCCATTTTTGGTAATACTATATACCCATCTATCTCTTCCAGTGTTTCCTTGAGGCAAACACCATAATGTATCATTATTATTTATTATATTAATATTTTTATTATAATATTCATATAACTCATATTCTTTTTCTTTTATAAGTGAATATGAACTCTTTAATTCAGCACCATTATTTGAATAAATGTCAAAAATATATAAAGGTTTTTCTGTTATCATTGAAACTGCAATTCCAATAGAATATGCCAAAATTAATATATATGTTATTATTCTAATAACTTTATTGCTTTCAGTAAAACTTCTAACAGTTTCAAAACTACTTGCAACTAGAACTATAAATAACATATAATATATTTTGTAAAAATAATAACTTGAAATTAATCCAATTTCATATCCACAAAATACAATTACCCAAAACAATATACTTAATAAAAGCATTTTATCTAAAAATGAATCTTTTTTCCTAATACAATTGTAAATCAAAAATACTTCTGAAAATAATACATATATTAAAACATTTGCAATTAAATTTTCATAAATAAAACCATCTGTAGTTAGTGCAGATACATAATTTATACCCTGATTTGTATTAATAAATCTAGGTAATATTATAAAATATGTTACTCCCAACATTCCTGGAATAAACAAGCTTATGAATACATCAAATATATTTTTTCTGCTAAAAATCTTTATTTTATCTCTTTTATTATCTTTTAATATTTGCCAAAATACTGTCAAAAATATTACTGGAGCAAAATAATAATATGAGAACATAATTCCTGTATTTAGCAATAATAGAAATAATCTTTTATATGCTTTTTTTAGATCTAATTTCATTATTATTAAAATTCCTATTATTATATCTAATCCTACTCCTAAATATGAGAAACCTGCAAATAAGCTATTCATTTGATATGCTAATACATAAAAAAATGTAAAAAACAAAGCTAATATTTTGTCTTTTGTTTTTTCTCTTTTATATGACAACAATGTATACATTAATAATCCAGATAATATCCAAATAAATATATCAAAAATAAAATATAATTTTACAAAATAAACTTCATTTACAAAACTTGCACAAATTTTAAAAAATATTCCAGTATTTATATATGCTCCTGCCATTAAAAATGAAACATTTAGCCAATTAACACCTATATCAGAATTCTGTTTTGCCAATAATGTTGAATATCTATAAAAATCATCTGCAACAAAAAAATGTGTTGCAGCATCTGTTACTCCATGTTTTGCTGCTATTTCTGTTCCATAATTTGTTATAGCTAATGCAACTGTTGCTACTAATATAATTATAACTGCTATTAAATCTATTTTATTTATACAATATTTTTGAACTTTTTTATTTTTGATTATTATATCAATTGGTAAAATCGAAAATATTATATTTACTATTGATAAATTTAATAGGTTTGACTTTATATTTATAAAAAACATAATTGTACAAATAAATATATTATATGCTAAAAATATAATAGTACTTATAATTATACTATGTATTAAATTTTGTTTTTCTTCTTTTTTGGGGATTAATAAATATGAGGTTACTAATATTATTGATGTTATTATATATATTATGTTCATTATACTTTTTCCTTTCTGTATTGTACTATAAAATAAAAATAACATGATTATATCTCAAATCCTGTTATTTTTATGTAGCTCCATTTATTGCTATGATTCCAGAACCAGATGCAGCAATAATATGTAAATCATCACCTGTTATTGTATAATATATATTTTTAATTGATTGTGATAATGTCATACTATTATTTTTGGCTAATACTGAAATTATATCTCCTTCTTTTAGAACTATTTTGTTATTTCCACCTTCAGCATTTGATAATTTATCTTCTATTTGAGTTGTATATATTGAATAATAATGATTTGGCCCTAATTCACCTTTATGTGTTCCATTATCATCAGTATAACCATCTGTTGTGTATCTTTGGGCATAATTTTTATCTAATATTTTTAATTCAATATCAACTGTGTAAACATTTCCAGAACTTTGCAATTCATTAATATAATTTATATAATCTTCTGATGTAAGTGTTCCTGTTTTTATTATATTATCTGTAAATTTTGCTGTTGCATTACTTACAACTAATTGTGAAATATCATCATTTCTATCTGCTAAAAGAAAGAATGGTACTAAAAACATTAGGGCTACACCTACAAATATTCCAATTATTTCTGATGGTGTTTCTTCCATATTTTTATATTCCTCTCTTTTTATTAATAATCTAACATCACATATGTTATAACTCTTTTTTTAGTTTTATTTATTTCAAGACTTTCTTTTTCTTTTCCTGCACTTTTATCTTCTTGATAATATTCTCCAAGATGTTCTTCAAAGTTTTTGTTTTTAAAATAATCAAATAACTTATTAGAAACAACAAATTGTTCTTCATAAAGTTTTATTGAACCATTTTTTTTATTTCCATTTTTATCAAAAAATGTATTATATCTTGTAAATTCATTTAAATTTTCCTTATATAATAATGCCTCTAAATGTTTTACTGCTGTAGTTTCATTTGCAAATTTTTCATCCTCTAGATCTAAATAATTAATCTCTTTCCATCCAGAGTTTTGTTGCTCATCACTACCATATCTGTATATATTTTTATATAAAATTAATGGTTCTTCTTGTCCTTGATTATTTTTCTTGTAAAATTCTATTCTATAATTTTCTGAATAAGCTTTATACATTGCCGGAATTATAGATTCAATTCCAACAGTTCTATTATTTTCATTTGCTTTTTTTACATACACATAATCTTGTGTTTTATCCCTATATGATATTACACTATCTATTGTCTGTCTTGCATTAGAAAAAGTGGATACACTAAGTGAAATTGCAACGACAAATATCAAAACTCCAAAAGCCATTTTTAGTGCATCTGCTGCATTTTCCATAGTATATCCCTCCTTATATTAATTATTATATTATTATTTAATTTCAGTTAAATTAATTGTTTCAATCATTCCAGATTTTTTTGTATCAAAAGAAACTGAATATCTACTTCCTGTTTTAATCTTTCCAGATGTATCTGTTGGATTTGCATTTGTACTCTCTAAAAGATTTTCTTGTGAATTTTGAGCATCTGTAAGTTTTACATTTACTCTTCTAGATTCATCATCCTCTTTTTGGTTTTGTTGATAAGCTGTTTTTACTAATGCTTTTACTCTTGTACCAGATACAGATGTACCTTCATAACTAGAAAATTTTGAATTAAATGCTTCAATTTCTGCATCATCTAATGCATCACTACTTTTACCTATTTGATTTCTAGCTCCAGAAACTATTGTTACTCCTAAAGAAATAATGATTATTGCTACTAAAACTGCTGCAGCTATTAAAAGAGCTTTTGTTGCGTTTTCCATAATTTTTCCTCCTTATAAATTTTATATATATTATAAATTTTAATAACTATTTTATATTTGTTCAAAAAGCATATATTTAATTCTATCTGTTTTTTCATGATATTCAACTTTTGAACATTTAAATTTTTCATTTATAAAAAATTGAACAAATTGTTCTGTTCCTTGCTTATATATTTGTTCCATTTTATATGTTGTATCATTTTCTTTTATATGTATCTCAACTTCAATTGAATTTTCATCATTTTGAATAAAGAAACCTTTTTCATCTTTTAAAATTTTATTTTTTTCATTTTTATCAATTGATTTATTTACAATTGTTGCAAGATCTATTCCATATATTTCATTATTAGTATATTTTTCAAACTCAGCATTTTCACTTGAAATTGAATTTTGATTTCTTTTATATGAATTATATTGAAATGCTATAATACATACAATTATAACAATTGTTACTAAAAAAATAATTACTTTTTTCATATTTTCCTCATTTTAACATTTCTATTTAAAATTATCAATAAATTATAATAAAATTTATTCTACCCTTGTAAAATCAAGACGATATACTCTTTTGGAATCTTTTCCAGTTTGTACTGAATTACACTTATATTGTCTATTATAATTATTTTCTAATATTTTTGCTAATGCTATTTCATTTCCAACATACATTTCCAAGTTCACAGACTTTTTTTCTGTTTTGCTATTTTCATTTCCAATAATACATTTATTTAAGACAACTTGTACATAATTATCATTTCCTTCTGATATTGCATTTTTCAAATTATCTTTATTATCTAATATAAGATTAGAATTAAATTTAGCAACAGGGAAATCATATTTTTTATTGTTTTCATATGCTAAATTTGCAGCTGTTATTACATCCTGAAAAGAAAATATTTCATTTTCTACTGCTTGATAATTATAAAATTGTGTATTAAACTTATCTAATTCTTGTATAGCAATTTGCTCTTGTGCTCTTTCCACATATACCCCTATCGAATAGTACAAATATACTCCCAAAGATAATATTAACATTCCAATTAATACACCAGCTGCAATAAGCAAAGCTTTAGTTGCATTTTCCATTATCTATTTCCTTTCAGTTACTAATTGAATTTTATTGCCCCACTATCATTAGTTTTTATTATAAAATTCATCGTTTTTACTTTACCATTATTATCTAATTCAACTCCTGTATTTCCATTATCCCCTTCACATTTAAAATATGCTCTTTTAAATTGCATAATCTCATAATACTTAGCTGCAATATTTCTTATATCTTGTATATTATTTTTAGCATTATTTAAATTTCTTTTAACATCATCTGGATTATCAGAATTCAAATTTGTTTTTAAAATACTATCTAATAATGAAGCCATTTTTGAATTATCATTATTTGTATTATCTGTTTTCTTTAACCAATCATTTATATTATGTACATTTGCAGATAATGTCTGTAATGTTCCTTCTACTTTTACACTATTATTAGTTATAAGAGAATTTTGGCTCAAACTATTTACTAATTCACTAACTCTTGTAGAAAATATCTTTAATTTATCATTTGGCTTATTAGTTATACAATTATTTTGTAAATTCTTAGGAATTAAATAGTCAATTCCATCTATAATATGAAATTCATCATATTTAGTTGTATTACTATATGATTGTACATTTTTAAATGAAATGTTTAAAACTAGTTCTTTATATCCTTGATTAGAATTTTCCTTAACCCAATTATTATAATCGACAACCATATTTATGACAGAAAGCATTTCATTTCCACGAATTTCTCTTCCATCATAATTAGTAAACTTTTTTGTCATTTCAGCCATTTGTTCAGCATCTATTGTATTACTTTGTTCTTGGTAGTAGCGAGAAATCTGACTATATCCCATTACAAGTAATGATAAGATTATTACAGCAACTAGAAATCCAGCAGCCATTAATAATGCTTTTGTTACATTTTCCATATAATCAAACTCCTTTCTACTATCATTCTATTGTAATCCAGAGAATGCACCAGACATACTTGTCATTCCTATAAATACTAATGGTATTATTAAATATCCAACAAATAAGCAAATCATTGGGGCAAATCCAACTACTTTTCCTATAATACCTTTTTTAGAAATAAATTGTTCATTTGTTGCTTTACGTTTTTCTCTATGATAATCTTTATCAGCATCTAATTCATCAAATGCTTCTCTAATTGGTATTTTTTCAACAGCAGATTGTAAACTTTCTACAATTCTTACCATATCATGATTGCTTACTGATTGTTTTAATTCTTCAAGTGCTTCCCATGCTCCTGCTTCATAGTTATTTACACATTTTGAAATTGGCTCTTTGAAAATATTTGAATATCTTTCTAACCATTCCAAAATCATCTCAACACTTATTCTTTCAATTTTCATAAGCATTAATATAATTGTTTGGAACTGCATTACTTCATTTTCCATTTCCAATTGTCTCATTTTCTTTTGGAATATCATTAACCATATTGGAGCATTATATGCCATAACAGCTACTGCAATTGCTATTAATTCTTCAAACCATTTCATATTTTCAGAATTTACAACATTTAATTTTTTTAGAATTCTTTTTGAATCTGTTGCAAGATTTTCATCTTTTTCAGTATAATATTTTGACTTAATCATAGCCTTTTGAATTTCTTCTTCTGTTGTATTCAATTTTCCTCTAAATTTATTTATGAAGAAATTATCTTGTTCTGTTAATTCTTTGGCTTTTTTCTGGTCTTTTTCTGATAATGTACCTAATACTGTTGTTCGTGTTGTTGGTTCTGTATAAACATAATTTATAGCTATTCTATGTAATTGTGCTGTAAATATAATTGCTGTTACAAATGTTACAATAGCTAAAGTTATTCTATTTACATATACCCATTCCATTTTGGCTTTTGATGCCGAATCTTTTAACAATTGTTGCATTTTTCTATAATCTTTTGTTCCTTTTTTAGGAATAAATGCATCAATTACTTTCTTTAATACTGGTATATTATAAACTTTATCTTGCCATGGATGTTCTCTTTGAGATATATCAGCTTGAACTCCACCATTATCTTTTAGTTTTCTTGTTAAAACATAAGAAACAACTGTAATTAAAACAATTATAACTTGAGCAAACAATCCTAATTTTCCATTATAAAACTCCCCTGTAAAAGAAAAGTTTGAAACACACCAATTCTTTAATGGCTCTAATAATAAAACTGGAAGTATTGATATAATAGATAAACTTTGAAATACATAATTTAATTTATCTCTTTTTAAAATTTCAATTTGCATTTCTTGTGTTATATTATCAACATTTTTTAAGAATAAAGATGAGCCATCTTTATCTTTTCTATCACCAAATTCTTTTGTAAGATATGATATACCTGCAAATTCTTTTAAATAACTATTTGGAGCTATATCATAATATTTTTCAAGTTCTGTTTCAGGATCATCTGATATTAATATTTCATATATCTTCTCACCTTGTCTTGAAACACTTTTTTCATCATCTAAAGAAACCTGATAAATTGCTTCTTCAACCATATTAAATTCATGATAAGCATGTCTAATTTCAGCAAAGAAATCTATTTGCTCTTTTAATAATTTATTATCAACTTTATCAACCATTCCATCAATCATAGAATCAACAATAAATAATTCAAAAATCAATAAAATTGACATTAATAATACATTATTTTTTGTAATCATTACTGTAGCAAAAACAATTGGTATTAATATTAAAATTGCATTAAATAGAATTCTAGCTGAATCTCTTCTTGTTGCATACTCATCATCAATATTTAAAATTTCAAGTCTTCTACGTAATTTATATAAGTATCTTTTTATGAAAGGTATTTTAATAAATGTTATATATAATTTTTGATATAGAACATCAAGTGAAAATTCACTACTTTTAGTTCCTTGTTGTAGCTTTTTAATTTTTGCATATTCTGACTTACCCATTTTTTTAGATAAAATAATATATGCAACAATTGCCACTGCAAGTAAAACACAGGATCCAATTATTATGTATTTGAGCATACTTATGTTCACTTAGTAACACCTCTCCTTCCATATAAACTTTATCTTAATTAATCTGTAACTTTGCTTTTGACATTTGATTTACCCCAATATTTTTCAATAAATTTATCAAATTCAATAGCATCTGTTTCATCCATATTTGCTCTCATTTCATGTATATTTTGATCTGTTATTTTATTTGTTAACTGATATTCTCCATCCACATATTCTAAAATATTTTGATATGTATATAGATTTTGTTCAGTTACTTTTGAAAAATATGTTGTTGCATTTTGAAAGAACTTTGTTACTTTTGAATCCATATCTTTTTCTTTTTCATATTCAAAATCATATTTTGCTGTATCTTTTACTGGAATACATTCAGTTACTCTCTCAATATATCTTCTACCCCTAAAATCTTTTTGTAAATGTATATCAAAGTTTAATACCTGTACAACTTGTTCTTCTGCTGTCTTTTCACTTTTAAATACTCCTGCTCTTAACATTGAGTTTCTTAATGCTGTAACTAAATCAGGAAATGTTTTAGCATGGTGAGTAAATAATGTAAATTTAGAAGCAACCTGTGCTGATTGTATCATCCAAGATGCTACTGGGTCTGTTGCAACCTCACCAATGATATTAACAGAACCATCTGTTTTCTTTTGAACATCCAAACATTCCTGACCTGAAATTGTATCTGTTTCACGCATTGACAAAATATTTCTTGTTGGATAAACTTTCCTTAAATGCAGCTCAAATGCCATTTCAGTGATACGCAAGTTCATTGTTTCATAAATATTTTCAATCAATCCCATAAGTAGTGTTGTTTTACCACAACCCTGTTCACCAGTTATTGAAGTTATTCTTGCACCTTTTACAAGATATTTTAATAATTCAATTGCTTTTTCTTTTCCAGCCATATCTCCTGTCCATTGTTCAACAGTAGCACGCTTTACGTCAAACTTTCTTACGAAAAATGCCCATGTTTCAGACATACTTGGTCTTACAACTACAACACGAGATCCATCTTTCATTTCATTTACTTTATAACCATTTGTATCAGATAATTGTCCTGGATTGTTATATTTATATATATTTTGACATACTCTTTTTAACTCTGCTTCTGTTCCAAATGATAAAAATGCTAAACGAATTGATTTACCTTGGAAAAATATCCAAATACTATCACAAGCTCTTGGCACTTTATGCTCAGATACTTGTTCAATATAGTCTGTTGTTCCTGTTTGTGCAACTTGACTTATAAAACTTTCTGGTAAACCAGATACACCACCAGATACACCATCTATATTCATATCTCTTATTTCATCAATTGAACTATATCCTTTATAATGTTGATATATTCTTTGTACTACAACTTCTAGTTTGTCTTTAAATGATAAAACCAATTTTTCTTTCTCATAAATATCTGATATTTCATCTTCTGTTATTACATAACAAGGCTTTGACTCACCTTGTAAATATTTTAATGTTGCAAGATTATATCTCTTTATAAGTTCTGTTAATGCTTCATATCCAAATTCTTTTTTATACATATATATTATAATATCAAATTTATCTTGTGCTGTTAGTAATGAAGGTACATCAAATGGTATTGCTTTTGATATATTTGTTTCATCTACTCCATATTCTTTTGACAATAAATCTGATATTAATTCTTTTACATATCTTTTATCATTAATATCTCCATATGTACAACCCTTTAAGGCCTTTTTTAATGCATATTTTTTACTTTTTCTTCTTTTTAACTCTTCTTCTGATAAACCTATATCATAAAGATTTATTTTTGTTATTTCATCAAGCCTTTTTTTAACATAGTCTCTCATTTTTTCAAGAGTATATGTTTTATCATCTTTTTCAACTTCTTGTATTACTTCTTCGTTTTGTTTTTTCTTAACATAATAAAAAACATATATTACTGCTATTATAAAAACTAAAATAATTAATAGTAAATTGAAAATTGACATATTCTCACCTCATTCTAACTTGCAATTCTTTTAATCTTTCTATTATTTTGTCTACAATTTTTCCTACTTCTACCATAAATATATAATTTGTATCTGATGTATCTCTAATTTTGCTTAATCTCAAAAACATATCTACAACAGTTGTTTCTTCAGCTGCTTCAAAAAGTAAAGTATTATATGGTACTACCATTAATTCTTTCTTTTCTTCCAAATATTTTTGTAAATTATTTCTATTAAATTTCGTATGTCCATTATATCTTCCGACTATAATAAGATTTTTAGGTCCTTTTAATATAGCTTTTTGATTTCTCATTTCAATATATTTATCTAAGCTAGTAATTTTTTGAGTTGCTACATAAATATTCAAGTTTGATAATTCTAATATTTCATCTCTAACTTTTTCATTTAATTCTCTACTTAAATCAACAAAAACCATATCATAATATTGATTTGCTATTGTAATTAATGCTGGATAAATTTGTGACACATTTTTATAATCTCTTATATTTTCTTCTACTGTTTTATCTTGGCTTCCAACATATCCCTCTAATATTTCAAGAGTATTTCTAAATATAACATGTGTATAATCTGTAATATCACTTGGAGAAATTTTATTACTTGTTATTAGCCTTGCTAATCCTTCCACTCCATTTTCCACTGCAAGATTTTTTCCTTGCATAATTCTTTTTTTAACAGAATTATCTTTCCAAAAGCAATTCTTTATTGTAAAATCATCACATGCTGTTGAAATTATTAATACTTTCAAATTACGTTCTATAGCCATTTTTGTTGCAATTGCTACTGTAGAAATAGTAACCCCAGATTGGTCTCTATCTGAATTCCAAAGTGTTATAATTGACATTATTTTACTCCTTTTTACATCTCTTTAATAATTTTTCTTATTGTTCTTTCTCCAATATCTGGGCTCAATTCATTTACTAAAAATACAACATTTTCCTTATATTCATTACTTAAATTTTTGAATTTTATATTTTGTACTAAATGATTTTCCATTTGAGCAGATAAATCTCCATTATCTAATAAGAAATATAATTTATTTTCATCCCATTCAATTTTCAAATCTAATGTTAAATAATTAAAATATTCTTCTTCTTCTTTTAGCATTTCTTTTGAATAAAATATTCTCTCCATTCTTAATGGCATATTTAGCATTCTTAAAAGTTCAATTCCCTTTTTTAACGAATATCCATCAAATGATGTTACAAAATAATTTTTATCTAAATATCCTATTTCAAAGTTTGTTGCCCCATCTAAATTATCTATATCAATTAAAATAAAATCATATTCTAATTCTTCATCATCTTCAAGTCCTACATACTGCTTTATTTTTGCAATATTTTCAAATCCAACAGCTACATCAATGTCATCATATGATGTTATATAATTAATTGTTGGCAAAATATTTGGCACTATATATTTTGCTTTTTGTAATGTAGTTGAATCAATAACTAAAACTCTTTTTCCTGCTTTTACTAATACTTTAGCAATTGAAAGAATCAAATCTATTTTGTCATAAACTCCTACAAATCCAACTTTTCTCATGTTACTTTTTCCTTTCTGAAAGATCAAAATATTATATCAAATCATAAGGGCATATGATATGCCCTTATATTTTTATTGTTCTAATGAGTCCAAATAATTTTTTCTAGCTTCTTGAGCATTTGTTATACTATTATTTAGTCCTTCTTGTGCTTTAGATTCATACTCTACACTATTATTAATTGTTGAATCTAAATAATTTCTTCTAGATGATGTAGCTAATGATGAATATCTCTTTCTTAATTCTTCTATTGATTGTGATACTATATTTGGATTTGATACATTTCCACTTCCATCTATTCCTATTAATGTTGTTACTGCATCATTTGGTCTATATGTTGGAACAGCTGCATTTTGTATTCCTGCTTCTTTATATCTTACAGCATATAATTTTGCACCATTTATTCCTGCTGCTTCAACAATTGCACTTGACATTGCTAAAGTTTCATCTTCTCTCATTGATATTCTAATAGTATCTGCAATAAATGTTCCATCACTATTTTTTGGTATTGTCACTAATTTTTTTGAAACTACAACAAAATCTTGTCCATTTGGTGTCATAAGTCTAATATCAACATAATCTCCATCTTCTAAATCTACTGGTAATACTACAACATTATAATCTTGTACTCTTACATCATTTGTAACTACATCATCACTTTGTTCAACCAAATTTGGAGTTATAACAGTATTTTTTTTCATATCTAATTTTGCTACAACTGGTACATTATTTATTTCTAAATATTGTTTTGTTTCTCTTCCATTTTGAACAAGTGTTATGTAATAATTATCTGTTGAATCTTCTTTTAGAACTCTTATTTTTGTTTCCTTCCCAGATTCATCTGTTTGGGTATAATATAATCCTTCTGCATCTCTATTTAACATTGTTCCATCTTTTGTTTGCATATACCAAGATTCTATTACTTCACTTGTTTTAGTAGCATCTGCTGGTATTGTATTTTTATCAACTTTTTTTAGTTTAAATAAATCTTCAGTTAATTCTTGACCTGATTTTACATCTTGTGTTAACACATAGATATTTGTTAAATCTCCTGTTAGTGTATCTATTTGTGTCCTTAATTTATTTGTATATAGAAATAATAATACAATTATTACTCCTGTTATTACTAATGTTATAATCACTCCTAATAAGAATGATATTCTTGCTTTTTTTTGCATTGGATTCATTGCCATTTTTTACCACATTCCTTCCATTTGTTCTTTTTATTTCTATATTATTTTACAATATTTTCGCCTCAAAATCAATAAAATATATTGTTGTAATATAAAATTAATATGTTTGTAATATTTTTGTAACATTCATTGTGTTAGTTGATATATATAGTTTATACAGTTTAGTTAATTTCAAAAATTTTCCTTAAAATTATTGCAACACCATCTTCATCATTACTTAAAGTAATTTCATCTGCAACACTTTTTACATATGGTGCACTTTCTCCCATTGCGATTCCCAATCCTGCATTTTTTATCATTTTTACATCATTTGCATTATCACCAATTGTTACAAGTTCTTCTTTAGAAATATTAACTATTTTCATTAATTCTTCTAATGCACTCCATTTATCTACATCTTTTGCAGAAACTTCTGTATAAAAATATTCTAATGCTATTTCTTCTGTTCCTTGTTTTATAATCTTTCTTGACATATGTGATACTTCAAGAACTTCAACTTCATCTACATCTTTTAATCTTCTTACAATTGAATTGAATACTGATTTATGTTCATCACATATCATTATTTTCAGTATTTTTTCATTTTTACTTTCTATATAATCATATACATTTTCTACTATATTTATATGTGTTCTATTTTCATCTGGTTTTGTTAAGTTATCTTTATAATAATACAATGTATTATAATTTAAACTTTTAGCAATTATTCCATTTTCAGTATAAACATTATAATATATGCTATTTTCTTCACAGATTTTTATTATTTTTAATGCCTTTTGTTTTTTTAAAACATTTTCGTATAAAATTCTATTATTTTTTATATCATATGTTATAGCTCCATTACCAGAAATAAAATATTTTTCGCTATTGATTTCTTTTGAAAATCTTTTAACAGATGTAATAGCTCTCCCAGATGCAATTATAACTTCAACACCTTTTTCCTGCACTTTTTTTATAACATCTTTTGTCTTTTCAGTAATAATTCCATATTGATTTAACATCGTTCCATCAAGATCTATTGCTACCATTTTATACATTTATTATTTCTCCTTATTCTATCATCTTATGTTTCAAAAACATATTTTATTTTAATCAATTTATATGTTTTTTTCAATAGTTTTTTTACAATTTATTTTATTTTTATTTTTTCTTCCAAAAATTACTTGTTTAATTTATTTAAAATTGCATATTCTATTCTTAGAAAAAGTTTTACTTTTTCAATAATGAATTTTTTTATTTTCATATAAATTCTAATATTTATGGAGTTATATATAACGGAGGTGAATACAATGGCAAATTCAAATAGCAATAAGAAATTAGTACCAGAAGCTATGAGCGCTTTAGATAAATTCAAATACGAAGTTGCTTCTGAAATCGGAGTTACACTTAAAGATGGTTACAATGGTGATATATCAGCAAAAGACGCTGGTAAAATAGGTGGAAACATGGTTAGAAAAATGATTCAACAAGTTGAAAATAATATGAAATAGTTTTTCTAAATTTGTATAAAAATATAATTTTAGGATAAATTATTAAGGCAGAAGTATTATTCTTGGTTTTAGATATGTTTTTTGTTTAAACATACATAAAGGCAGGAGTTGTGCTCCTGCCTCATCTTATTTTATTATATCTTCATTATTTAAAACCTTTTGTGGATTGATTTCTGTAAATTCAATAATTTGTTCATCTGGTAATATCTTTTTTAATTTTTTCATAATTTTAGGCATTTTTGTATAAACTTGATTTATTCTATGAACATCTGAGCCGAAAAAACTAATTAAATCTTCTTTTAATATCTTTTTTAAAGTCTTTCTTGCTTTTATTCCATACATATCAATTATACTACCATAATTTGCCTGAAAAAGTGCTCCCATATCTGCTAGTTCAAACAAATAATCAGGATCTTCTTGAACAAAAGGATATCTTTCTGGATGTGCAATTATTGGAATATATCCATTTTCTATCAGTCTGTATATTACTTCTTTATCATTCATTGGTTTCGTTTGTATCAATGGGAATTCAAATAAAACATATCTAGTATTATTTATAGTAGATGCTTTTCCATCTTTTAATAAATTCACTATATCATTTGTTATATATATTTCATTTCCAAGATATAATTCAATTCCACTAATACTTTTTTGAACTTGTTCCAATAAAATTTTTCTATTTTTTTCATTACATTCATAATAATTTTCCATATAATGTGATGTAGAAATTATTTTAGTAAATCCTGCTTCTTTTGCTTCATTTATAATTTGAATAGATTGTTCTAAATTTCTTGCCCCATCATCAATTCCTGGTAGTATATGTGAATGAAAATCTATCATAAAATCATTCCTTTTCTAATATTAAAAATTCTTATTTTCTTTTTCTTCATTTATTATTTTTCGCCAATTATCTTTACTATCATTTCTTAAAGCTTTTGGAATTTGTGCATCCTCTGTTTTATAGCTATTATTATTTTTATTAATATTATTTTGGATATTTTTTATATTTTGTTCACTATGATTTCCATTTCTTCTTGAATTTTGAGATAATGCATTTTGTGTTCTTTGTTGTAATTTTCTTCTCTCAGCTTCATAATCTGGTTGATTTTTTGTTGTTGTAACATTTGAAGAATAGTAATATGTTTGATTATATTTTTTTGCACTTACAGGTATTTTATTATATACAACACCAACAACATTTCCACCAACATGTTTTATATCTTTTACAACTCTTTCCAAATCTTCTTTTTTAGTTTGATTATGTGCAGAAACTATAATTGTTGAATCTACTATTCTTGATAATATTACAGAATCTGTAACCAATTTTGATGGTGTTCCGTCAATAATTATTAAATCTACTTGATTTTTTAGTTGCTCAATTAATGTTCTCATTTGGCGCCTTACTAATAATTCTGATGGATTTGGTGGTATATTTCCTGCTGGAATTACATATAAGTTTTCTATAACTGTTGTTTTCAAATATTCTGATAAATTTTGTTCTTCTTGTTTATCAAAATATGCTGATAAATAATTTGAAAGTCCTGGTCTTGGTTCAACTCCAAATATTGAATACACTCTTCCTTTTCTCATATCGGCATCTATCAAAGCAACTTTTTTTCCAGCTTGTGCAAATGTTACTGCCAAATTTGATGCAACCCAACTTTTTCCTTCTCCAGGCATAGTAGAAGTAACTAATAAACTTCTTAGTCTTCTATTTGAATTCATAAATTGTATATTTGTTCTTAATGTTCTAAATGTTTCAGAAACAGGAGATTTAGGATCTAAATGTGCTACTAATTCTTTTCTCATTATCTTTTGCCTCCTCTTTTGCTTTTATTTCTGCTTTCTCCAATGTCATAAACTGGTATACTAGCTAAAACAGTTACCCCAGATGTTTTTTCTATATCTTGAACAGATTTTATTGTTGTATCTAACATATTGGCAATTAATACATAACCAAATGAAATAACTATTCCTATTACTGCAAATATTAATATATCTTTTGTATGATTAATATTATATGGTTCTGTTTCAAGTTCTGCTTCATCATAAATATATAAATTTTCTATTTTATAATATTGTTTTACATTTTCTATAAACACTTTTGCTGTTTCATTAGCAATTTTTTGAGCAACTAATGGATCATCATATTTTACTATAATATCTATCATATCAGCATTATCTCTTGCTTGTATAGTAATACTTTTTCTTACATCATCTTCTTGAAGATCAATTCCTAAATTTTTTATTACTTCTCTAGGTATTTTATTTCCTTTTTTAACCATATCACTATATGTAGAAACAAGTTTTGAGTTTATATTAAGGTCATTTATTGTTATTCCATCACTATTTGATTGGCTTGACGAATTTGTTGCTAGCAAAAGACTTGTTTCTGCCTTATATTTTGGCTTTACAAATCCCATTGTATAAATAAGTCCTATTACAATAAAAATTGCTACTATTAAAATTATTTGTACTCTTTTTTCCCAGAATATTTGTATTAGCTCTTTTAAATCTAATTCTTCCATCTTCTTTCCCTTTCTATTCCTTGACTCTTTTTCCGTTTTTGAACATTTTATAATATACTATTATTTCATATATAATTATAAATAATATTGAAATACCAAACATTATTATTCCTACTGTGTTTATTTTTGAGAATATATCTTGCACTATTATTACTATTGTTTTCGAAAACGCATCATTAAATACTTTTATATTTAAAATATCAACTTTAGACTTTAAAATATTTATACCAATAAATTGTAAGAATGATGTTGATAATAATATTATTGCAAAATCTGCTAATATTTTTGATATATTTTTTATATTCATTATTATTAGTAATATAATAGAAATAATTGTTACAGTAATTAGCATTTTATTAATTTTTTCTAAAATATTTGTAGTTTTTTTATATAATCCATTTATTTGACTCTCATATTTTGTGTTTATTATTGCTTCTTTATATGATTCACATATGTGATTTACAAATTCATCTATCGCATTACTGTTTTTAGCTGTTCTGACATTCAAATTATCTATATTAGAATTTAATTTGCTAGCAATTTCTGTTGTATCAATTTCTTCATTTGTTCCTTCATATATATTTGATATTATTATATTAATATCTTTTCTTACTTTTTCTTGTGTACAGATATTATTAAGTACATTTTCTTCTAAACCTGATTGATCTATATAATTTTCAAAATTTGCTTCTGCAATTTTATAAACTTCTGAGTAAAACTCTGTTTTCTCTAATTGTTTTAATATATATTTTTGACTTAAGATTGTAGATATTATTGTATTTCTTACAAATATAAATAACAAGCATAGTGTAAGTATTACCATTACAATAAATTTTAGAAATTTTATTACAATTTTCATTTTTGTTTCCTTTCTATTTCTCTGGCTTAGCATATACAACATATCTTTGTGTTGCATAACCTATATTATTAAATGGGTAACATGTATATACCATTAATATTTCCTCATCTCTTTGTATTGCTACTTTATCTGTATCTGATTCATTTATCAATTGCATATCATATATTTTATAATTATATTCTCCATATGTTGTTGTTATTTTTATTTCATCACCAATTTGTAATTCTGAAAATCTTCTAAATACTTTTTTGGAATTATGTCCCATATATAATATTGAGCCACCTTCTCCTGGAAAATAACTCCCACTTGAATGTCCTACACCTTTTTTCAATATTTCTAATGTATCTCCAAAATATACAGGTAATTCTGCATCTATTCTTGGAATTTCAATTGTTGCATATTGTGTTCCATATTCTGGATAATTTTCTAATGATTTTTTTTCTTCATTTATTATTGTTTTTTCTTCTGTTTTATTTTTATTTGTTGTTATTGCAATTTTACTTACTAGCATTAATCCTGTTTCTATTTTTTCTCCAATTATTAATTTTATTCCTAGCATTATGCATACAACAATTATTACTGCTGTTAATAAAATTAAAAAAATTGATTTGCATATTTCTTTTACTATTTTATTATGCATTTATTAAATACTCCTTTGTAAATATTCATTCAAAATTATAGCATTTTCTCTAATTTTATGCAAGTTTTTATTAATATAAAAATAAAAAATCTTCTGATTTTTCAGAAGATTTTTTTATACTTTATTTTATGCATTTACAAGTTTTTTTCTTGCAACTACTGCTGCAACTGCTACTATTGATATTACAGATGCAACTAAAGCAATGTTTAATGTATTTCCTGTATAAGCTAATTTTCCATTAGTATTTGAAATTGTTTCAACTAATTTTCCATCAGCATTATAAATTTCAACAGATCTTGTTTTAAAAACTAATTTTAAATCAACTTCTTTTGCTGCTTCTGTAGCAATTGATTTTATTTCACTTTTTTGAGAATCTGTTAATTTGTTATAGCTTGTTACACCAGCTTTTTCCATTACAGCTATTGCTTCATCTGCTTTTGCTAATATTTTATCTGCTTGAGCATCTGTTACTTTATTTTCAGCTAAATATCTTTCGATTTTTACTTTATCTGCTGAAGTCATTCCATATTTAGCTCCTTTTGAGTATAATTCATCAGCTAATGTTGATGTTGTAGCTGCATTTACTACTGTTGCAAATGCCATTATAGCCATTACTACTAATAATGCAATTGTTAATGTTTTTTTCATCTTTATTCTCCCTTTCTTTTTATATTTACATTTTTTATTATAGCATTCTGTATTTTTTTATGCAATAGTTTTTGTCATTTTTTTTATTGGATATTTTTGTGTTTATAGTAAAACATTTCCATTATTTTATTTCAATATTTTTATATTTTAAATAACTTACTGTACTTACTGCTGTAACTACTATAAGTATTATTGCTACTGTTTGTAATCCTGTTTTTGGCAACTCTTTTTCTTCAGTTTTTGTTGTGTCTTGTGTTGTGTTTGTTGAATTCTGTGTTTGTTTTGTTGTTGTGTTTGTTGTTAAAATTTCTAATTCATCTTTTATTGTTGTATCTGTTGTAGTATTTGTAGTATTTGTAGTATTTGTTGTTTGAGTTGTTGTAGTAGTATTTGTTACATTTGTTGTTGGTGATGTTGTTGACTCAGTTTTAGTTGTTGTTGTTTTATCATTAGTACTTGTAGTTGGTTCAGTTGTACTTGTTGTATTGTTATCTTGAAATCTAATTGATAAGTTAGTTCTTAATGTTTTTAATTCAAAATCATTTTCAGAATCTGTAAATTCTTCAGTTTTAAATTCTATGCTTGTTGTTACATTTTTTATTTCTTCTTTTAAATAAAATGTTATTTCTACTGCTTCTTCATTAGATTTTGGTGTTCTTGTTGATTCAACTAAAAGTCTTTTTTCTTTTGAATCATATGTTACTGAATGTCCATTTAATGCTTTAACATTATCTTGAGTTAATTGTTCAAAATATTGTTCATCATATGTTACAATTCCTTTAAAAGCTAATAGTTTTCCATTATCTATTCCTTGTAACTCTCCATATCCTATTTTTACTACTACTTTTCTTCTTTCTTCTTCATTTTTTATTTCTTGGCTCATTTTTAATTCTACACTTATTGTTTGTTGACCATTACTTGTTTCATCTGCAAATACACAAATTCCGACATTAAGCAATAATATTGCTATAATTATACATGTTATTATTTTTTTCATCTTTTCTTTTGCCTCCTAAATTTTATTTTATCTATTAAATTTTAACATTTTTTTAATTATTCGACAATATTTTTTATTTTAAGTTTTTGTTACATTTGTGTTACAAATATATTACAAAATATATATTTTCTATTATTAAATTTTCATCTTTTTTATTGTTTCTAATTCTTCCAAAGTTGTATTCGTATATTTCATTATATCTTCATCTTTTACATTATATTTTTGCATATTCTTTATAGTTTTTATTAAAGCTTCTTTTGTCTTTGCTGTTCGTGCAAGATATTCTAGAATTTTTCCTATTTCCATATTGTTTGTGCATTTTTTATCACCAGTATATAACACTATTGGAATTATTAATGAATTACATTTTTGAGTATTAGTATTTTTAAGTTTTCTTTTTTTATTTTTATTTTAACAAATGTTTCTAAAAATTCTGACATTTCATTTGATTTCTTTAAATGTTTTATCATGTTTTTGATATATCTTGTCTTTTGCTACTACTTTTTATGTACAAAGTTTGTTCCAAAATAATCTTTATACAATTCATAATCTTTATTATCAAATCCTAATTTTTCCACCTGTTCACCTTGCCCTTCTGCTATATTTTATTTGAGTTATATACTTAAGAATTAATTTTTTGATTTAATTTATTTGAATTTTATTTTACACTATAGATTTAATGTGAATTAACTATACTATTTGACAATACTTTTAAACAAAGAATTTTATTTTAGATATATTATACAAATTTCAACAAAAATTTTAAAAGATGCAACATTATTTTGTTGCATCTTTTTTTAATATCATTAGTCTCATTTTAACTAAATCTTTTAAATTTATTTTTCCATCAGAATTACAATCAGCTGCTAGTCCTTCATTCTTTTCTAAATTACTATCATCTAAAATAGATTTTCTTATTTTTATTAAGTCTTTTAAATCAACTTTTCCATCTTTATTTATATCTCCTGCTACAATAAGTGTATACTTATCTTCTGCTGATGTTGTTAATATATCTCCTGTTGCAATACTATCTGTATTTGAAATTTCTTTTTCATTTCTTTCTATTTTATATGTTATTCCTAATTTTAGTTTATTATCAAAATCTGATTTTATAGTTTGTTCTGATATGTTTTTTATTATATTGTCTTGAATAATATAATTTTGATTATTGTTTTCCATTATTTGGAATAATATTTGTGTTTCATTTCCTGCTTTGTCTGTTGCTGTTAATACATAAAATCCTTCTTCTGTTAATGTTGTTTCAGATTTAAAGTTCTCTACTTCTTCACCATTTAAAATTAGTTTTATAATATCTAGGTTTTCATCTGTTATTGTTGGTGTTATTTTGCTTGTGTATAGTTTTCCGTCTACTACTCCATTTATTATTGGTGATGTTTTGTCTATATTTGTTACTTTTGCTGTTATTTGTTTTGCTTGTCCTTTTATTGTGTATTCAAATGTAAAGCTTCCGTTTTGATCAAATACATATTCTTTACTATTTGAGTTGTTTGTTACTTGGATCTCTGCATTTGTTTTTATTGTTGCTTTTACAGATTTATTTGTTATGTTTGTTTCTGAGTATTCTATTGCTACTGGATTTTGAGCAATATATTCATTTATATTATTGTTTATTTGAATACTTGCAAATTTATTAGCCCAATTTGCTAATAATTGTGCATGTAAATTATTGCTTATTATTAAACCTGATTTTATATCATTTTGTTCTTCTAAGCTGTTTATATAATCAGCTTTTTCATAACAATCTTTACTGAATTGTAATATTTTTGTTGGATATATTATTTCTACATCTGTATTAGTATTTATTAGATTTTCTGTTTCATCTATTTTTTGTTTTGTTGTTGTTAATTCTGATGAATCAACATTTGCTTCATCTAATGTTTTCATTACACTATTTATTGTATTGTTTACACTAACTGTTACTAGATCTTCATATGAATTTCCTATATCATTTATCATATCTAGCATTGAACTTATTTTTACTGGTTCTACTTTTAATTGTCCTTCTTCATATGCTTTTAATATTATATCTCCTAATTCGTAATGACTTTTCATTGCTGTTATTGCTGTATTTTGCATTAATTTTTGTGCATTTGCTACTGATTGACTATAATTTTGTCTTTGGTTTATTTTCTCTACAAAACCTGAAATTTGTGATATTTCTGTTACAAATTTTTCTTTGAATTCATCATATTTACTTGTTTCAACATTTGATATTGCTTTATAAAAGTAATTATAGTCTACATCATACAAATAAACTGGAGATGTTGTTATTGTTAATTTTCCGTTTTCCTCTGGTTGTATGTCTTTTCCATATAGGTCTTTTGCCGTAAAATCTTTATAATCTATTTGTATATTATTTGTACTGTTTTCTGACCATGTTATTATTACTGGCTTTCCGTCTTTGTCATATACATGTCCTTCTAGTCCTTCTGCTATATTTACTGTTCCTATGTATTCTGCTCCATTGGTGTTTTGAAGATAATTTTTCATAGCATAGTATGATTTTTTGGGTAAATTTTTCTTATCTATTAAACC
Source organism: Clostridium sp. 26_21 (assembly GCA_001915995.1). Classification (GTDB taxonomy): domain Bacteria; phylum Bacillota; class Clostridia; order TANB77; family CAG-508; genus CAG-269. The sequence continues at coordinate 12,303 of MNRO01000018.1, read as the reverse complement.
ATACTGAGAATTATCAGAATCATCAATAAAATTATAAAGAAATGAATAATCTATTCCTTGCTTTTCATTAGTTATTGTCTGTCTTATTATTCTTTCTGCTCTAATATCTTCGTTATTAACAACTCTACTATTTATTCCATACTCTGTTATATATAGTCTTTGAAATCCTCCAAGTTTATTAATTATACTTTTATGACTACTATTCTTATCCTTTAACCATTTCATATTTTCAGAATACGAATACACATGATACGAAAAAGCCTTTGAATTCGCATATGCACCATTATTAGCAATTTCTTGTATATATTGTTCTGATTTTTCAGTTTGATATAGAGTCGCAGTGGCCCCTGAAACAACATTCTTAAAGTTTAAAACATTTACCTTCTGAATCATTAATGAATACCAATTCATTGCTTTATTAGAGATCCACTTTATATTAGGCTCATTCCAAATCTCAACGCCTATAATTTTATTTCCACAATATTTTTTCACTTCATTTGCGTACTCTAAAAAATTTTCAAGTTCATTTTCGTCTGAAATCTGATAATCATTTCCTAATCTTTTAGATGTATTATCAAATAAAATAACCAAAATGTTAATTCCACTACTGTTAATTCTTTCAAACCAGTTGTCGATTTTTTTAAAACTATATTTTTTATTATTTTCTATTTTATTCCATTGAATCGAATTTCGTATATTTTTTATTCCTACATTCTTTAACAGTTCAAAACTATTATTAATATCATCATATCCTTCAATATAATGTGTTCCTATTCCAATACATGATAATTCATCTAAAAACTGCTTTTCATATGGTTTAATAACATAAACATTTTGTAGAAACTCCACTTTTTTTTCATCATTCATATAAATATATATCTTTAGTTCTTTTTTTCCTTCATTACTTTCTAAAATTTTAAATTGATTTTTGACTTTTTTCAATTCTATTTCTTCTTTTAATGTTTCATCAAGAAATATTTTTGCCATATAACTATTTTTTGAATTATAGTTTTCTATGCTTATATAACCATTAATTTCATTATTATATATTACTTCTTTTGTAGTTACTTCAATTGTATATATTATTTCCTCTGAAACAGTTTGATATAAATCAAAAATATTATAAACTTTTATTTTTTCTTCATTTCCTTCCTCAATCGAAATATGTCCCTTTAACACAAAGAAAAATAATGTTGGAAAAAACCAAACTATAACAAATAACATTATAATTACTTTTATCATTTGTTTCTTATTTATCTTTCCTATTCCTAGTAAATCCATTTTTTTCCCTTCAATTACTAAAACTATCTTTGATATTATTATATATATTTTTTTTATTTTTTTCAATACATGTTTTAATCTATATTTTTTACTTTTTTGCCTATAACTTTCTTAAGTTCTATTAACAATTCTTTATTCACAATAATTGCATACAATATACATAAAATCAAATTAATTACATTTAGGGCTATATCATTGTATAAATATAATACTACTACTAATATAAATATAATAGAATTTACTACTATATTTTTTATAGAAATTTTCACTTTCACATACTTTTGAACATCAATATATCTATATATAGCTAACAACATATAAGATACTAATGTTGATATTGCTGCTGCATAAATACCAATAACTTTTATCAATACTACATCTATAGTTAAATTTATTATTGCTGCTATCATTGTGGTTTTCGCTACTTCTTTTGTCATTTTCTTTGCAACATAAATTGAGCCTATTAATCCAATTAATACACTAAAAATATTGGCTAACAACAATATTGGTACATATTTATATGCTTCTCGATATGAATCTTTTATTAAAAGCTCAAATACAAATGGTAAACATGCAAGTATTCCTATACAAAAACAAATAAATAGGTTAAAAACTTTATTTATTACATTCGAAAAAAATTCATCCTTATCTGTATCATTAATATGTAATGCCGCTGATTCTTGCCATGATAAGTTAAATATATTAAATATACTTGATAATATATTTGAAAATTTACAAGATACAGAATATATCCCATTTGCTGCAACACCTAAAGCATACGAAATTATAGTTCTATCTGATACATGTACAATCCACCAAGATAACTCATTCGGTATCATAGGCATTGAATATTTTAGCAAATCCTTTATGAGTTTCTTATCTATATATTTTATCTTTACATTTTTAAAAATTTTATTAGCTATTAATAAATATATTGTACAAATAATATTAGAAATTAAACTAGCTATTAAAACATATTTACCATTTTTATGAAATCCCACCAAGAAAATCAAGTTTAATACAATAGTAACAATTGCTGCAATTATGCTAGAAAATGAATATTGCTTATTTTTTCCTATTCCTCTAACTATTTGTAATAAAAATGTTAATACACTTAAAGAAATTAAATTCATTACAATTAATATACTATACTTTACAGAAAATATCTTTACTACAATCGCAAATAATATAGTTGATATTATAAGTTCTACAAACACTATAAATATACCATTTGTTATAATCTTATTTTTCTCTTCTTCGCTTTTTCTTGCATCTATTAAAAACCTAAATATCCCAGCATCAATTTTTAATAAAATTAATGGAATAAAGAAAGTTAAATATGTTTGTATTAAATCAATATATCCATAATCTTCTGTTGCCAAAAAATGTGTATATAATGGCAATAACAATAATGTTATAAATTGCGTACAAAATTTTCCTATAAATATAATTATTGTATTTTTCACTAATTCTTTATTTTTATTCAATTTATTTCTCCTACTTTTTATCTCTAATTTTTATTAGTTTTTTTCTTATTTCTTTAGGAAATATCCATGCAGTATCATTAAAAATTAAAGAAATCTTTCTTTTTAGTGGCATATTTTTTTCTCTAATATATTTCTTAACTGTATCATCATAACCAGTTAGAAAATAATTTTTCCAAAATTCATTATATAATTTATTTTTTTGAAAAGGTTTTCTCAAACATTGATTACCTTTTGCCGCTTCTTCAAATGTTTTTTCAATACAAACAATTCTTTCTTTTATTTTATTAAAATACTCTTCTCCAACATTTGTATTTACCATAACCAATGATATTCCTTTTTCTGTATTTCTATTTTTAAGGCTTTCTGATATATATCCCCAAAAATCTGCTAATGTAATATCACTAACTCTATATTTACCAGTATATTTACATTCACAACAAACCTCATTAGTAATATAGTCTTCTAAAAATGCTCTAATATACTCATCTTTGTATGTAGTATTTGAATATGAACTTCCGTTTTTATAATCTATTTTCATACTAAATATTGTCCAACTTGGCTTTTTATATCTAAATTTTATGTTTGATATTTCATTACCATTATGCCTTTTCTTATACTCTTCAAATATCATTGGTGATGGAACTCCATGACACAAAACATCCACAGTTATCAAATTATTATATTTTTTATTCAAAAATTTTTTTAATCCTGCTATTTGACACGCAACTCCACTAAATAAAACTTTTCTTCCTTCCTCTAAATATTTCTTTACTATTTTAAATGAATCACCAATATAACTTTGTACATATTTTGATCCTCTTGTTTTTTGTAATTCTTCTTTATTAGTTAATATTCCATGTACAACCTTAAAGTTTTCATCATATATAGCTCCTACTACAATTCCATCTTCTTCCAAAACTTTCTTTGCAATCTCTGAAAAAATACCACCTGAAGTACTTTCTTCTCTTTCTATTTCAGAATTACTCCAAGCAGCATATACTACTTTGTTTTCTTTTTTTTCAACTAAATTATTCTGTGGACATGTTATAACACATTTCTTGCATTTTTTACATTTTTCTTCAACAATATGTGGTTCATAAAAGCCTTTCTCATTTTGTATTATTTCTATTGCATTAAATGGACAAGCATTATAGCAAGCCATACACCCTGTACATTTCTCAGTTATATTCATATAATCATCACCTATATTTCTTCAAATTTTTCTTTTAGTTTATCATAATAATGTGTTCTAAAATATTCCGGTAAAACTTTGTAATCTTTTTTATTTCTATAAATATCTTCTGCTAATTTCTGAGCTTCTTCTAAAGATTGAGCAAAAAATATATACCCTTTAAATTCTTCCTTATCTTTAAACCAATCCACTCCTGAAGATAATTTATGATCTGTTGAATTGATTACAATAGTTGGTGTATTAGAGGCTAAACTAAATATCGTTCCATGATATCTGTCAGTAATTACTACTTTATACTTAGAAAATTGTTCTATTGTGTTTTCTATAATTGTTTTTAACTCTTTCTTTAATTCTGTATATTTTGTTGAAATTGTTGTATCTGTTCTATCAACTTTAGTAATCTTCTTTAATTTTAGCATCATTTTATCTATATCTTCATTCTCATATAATTTTTCACCATCTCTTCTCATACAACATAAAATTCCTTCTCTTGATGAATTAAATTGGTATGTTCCTATTAGTGATGTAACTATATCTGGATATAATTCCACACAATTATTTATGTAACTTTTCTTAGCCATTTCATATGATTTTTTATCTCTCGCTAAAAACAAAAGTCTTTTTCCTAATTTATATGCATTCTTAGATTCTTCTAATTCTTTATCAGATTTAAAATTAATTGTCTGTGGAAAAACCAATATTTTATTTTCAGAAAACATTTTTATTATTTTTCTGTGTGCATATTCTCCTTTTATATTAGCTACATCTGTTGTTCTATATCCACTTTGGAAAATGATTATATCTTCTTTATTTATAATTTTTTTTATAACTTTATTAATATTTAAAAAATTAGAATTTATCAAAATATCAGGCATTTCAATTACTTTAAAATTTGAATAGTTATTTGATAGCCACTTTGATATACAATAATATTGTGCTTGATCTCCTAAATTTGAATGTAATGGAATTCCTACATATAATACTTTAGAATCTTCATCTCTAACTGTTTCTATCTGTTTTTTTATTTTTTTATATTCTCTAAACTTTATTGGTATTCTTCTAATATGATTCCATACACTTCCTATTTTTTTTAATATATTATATATCCATTCATTTTTTTGTTTTATCTTTCTTTTTATTTCATAAACTTGCATTTTTATTATATCCTTTCCTAATTAAAGTACCTTTATAAATTCATAATCTTATATGGTATAACACCATACCACTCTGGTCTATATATCATTAATAATAACCAATACATAAAAAATCCTGTTGCAAATACAATTTTAAATTCATTTCCATTTTTTTTCATTGCTTTTAACATATTAGGAATCCAAATAATTTGAAAAATAGAAAAATATGCTATAAATCTATTAAAAATTCCTACTCTTATTGAGAGTACTGCAAAAATTATATTTATAATTATAATTTTTCTAAAAAAATCCATTCCACTAATTTCTTTATTTTTTAAAACATCATTTCCAAAATATAACATTATGATTGGAATCATAGCCATAACTAATGAACCAAAATAATTAGAAACATCATACATTCCTCCAATATACTCCAATATACGTGGTGAAAACTTTGCAATTAAAACTAAAATCTTTCTTCCCATTATAAAGACTATTATTAATAATGGTAATAAAAATTTATTATATTTCTTTTTATATTTAAATCTACTTGCAAATAAATATAATATTCCTAAAATAGCCGAACCATGAAAACTCATTGCTAACAAGATTTCTAAAAAATATTTTATATATTTTTTGGATTTTAAATTTTCAAATGCTAATAATAAAAATCCTATTGCCACAGCTTGTCTCATAATATTCATATATGAAAAGTAAAAATTTAAAGTAATATATAAATATACACTATATACTAAATTATTTGAGTTTCTATATATAAATCTTAATACACAAAAATTAATAAATGCTGATGTAATGAATATCAATATTTGTGGATCAGAACCTATTTTATTTAGCCCATAACATAATATTACAAATCCTTTTTCATAGCGTTCATTAAAAGCTCTAGTTATGGAAGTGTATGTTCCTATTCTTTTATATGCTCGATAGTATTGTTCTGTGTCTTTTCCTACATCTTTTGTTCTTATTCCCGAAACTATTGTAAGAATAATAAAGGTAATAATTATAAATATTTTTTTTGAATTTTTCCCTTTGTTCACACTTAGTAATAATCCAAATATTATTTCAAAAATAAGTACTATTATATAAATTGCCATTTATTCCTCCAAATTTACTAAATCATTATATATTTTTTCTAATTTAATTGTTGCTTCTTCAATTTTATATCCTTTTTTTATCATTTCTGAAATTCTACTTTTTCTCTCTTTAATTTTTTGTTTCAATATTTTTTCTATCCAAATTTTTTTATTATCTATGCTCAAAAAATTTGTAGTTTCCAATATCTTTGTTTCCTCTGTCACTTCATTAGAAAAAATACATGGTAAGTCCGCACATTGTGCTTCAACTCCAACAACTGGCAATCCTTCATATAATGAAGGTAATACAAATACATCTGAAGCATGCATATATTCATTTACATTTGTTATATTTTTCTTCATTATAATATTTTTTTCAATATCATAAGTTTTTATTTTTTCTCTTATTTTTTCCTCTAATGGCCCAGATCCAATTAATAATAATTTATATTTATCACTTTTTTTCAATAATTCATTAAAAATATCTATTAAAAATATCAGATTCTTTTGAGGGACAAATCTTGCAACATTAATCAATAATATCTCATTATCTTCTATTTTTTCTTGTTTTCTAATTTTTACTCTATTTGATAAATTAAATGTGAATTTTTCAACATCTATAGAATTAGAAATTACTGTATATTTTTTATTTTTAAACATAAAATCACCAGCTAATTTAGAACATGCAAAATATGTATTAGCAAATTTTTTTGAAAACACTGAAAATATCGTATTTCTTATATTATTTATGAATTTATCAGCATATTGGGTTGCATGACTATGTAAAATTCTTATTTTTATACCATACTTTTTTGCGTAATATAAATAAAATGCTCCCATATTTAATACATGACAATGAATAATATCATATTTTGTTGCATTTTCTTTCAAAAAATTCTTTATTTTTCTTCTTACTTCAATAATATTTTTTATTCCCATTTTAGGAATATAATATATTTGACTTCCAGCATTTTTTATTTCATCATAATATACACTTTCTTCATTTACACCAGTTATAAAATCTATTTGAAACTTATCTTTGTCTATATTTCTGAAATAATTCATAGCATAACTCGCTACGCCATTACATAATCTCAATGATGGAACAATATATAGAATTCTTATTTTATCACTCATTTCTTCACCTGCTTAAAATATTTTTTATATAATACTTTTATTTGTTTCGGCATTATGTCTTTCAAAACATATTTTAGTTTGTTTTTATTTGCCAAATATTTTTTAGAATATTCCTCAAATGACATTTCATCTAATTGCTTATATATAATATCTCTATTTGGTGGTCTTGTTGTAGGATGTTTTAAATTTCCGTTAAATTTAGTTACTTGTTGTTCATTATATTGTCTATATTCAACAAGATTTTTTACTTTATTGAAAATTTTTTCACCTTTTATAGTATTAATAACTGCTAAAGATACTCCATTTTTGTCATAGAAGTCATAATCAAATTGTTCTATTCCCCATAAATCTCCTAAAGTAATGTCTCCCACTCTATCTAAATTTCCATATTTACATTCATAACAACATTCTCTATATATTTTTCCTTTTAAGAATGCCGTATAATATGGATCAAAATCAGCTTTTTTATATTTTGTTTTATTTTTTGTTTTTATTTCTGCACAAAAACCCATTCCCCAATCCACTTTATTTTTACTTCTGATATTATAGCTAAATATTTTTTCTCCTAATTTTTTTTCTTCATTTTCTAAATATTTTTTAAATATTTTCTGACTTGGTACACCATGGCATATGATATCTATTGTATAAAGATTTTCATAATCTTTTTTTAAAAATTTTTTTAGTCCTCCAATTTGACATGGTACACCTATATATAATATTTTCTTTCCTTCTTCTAAAAATTCTTTTACTTGAGAAAATGTTTTTTTAGTATCACTTGTAACATATTTTGAGCCTCTTAATTGTTGTAATTCTTTTTTATCTGTTACGTATTTTTGATATGGCATTAAATTTTCATCATATGCACTCCCAAACACAATCCCATTTTCTTCTATAACCATTTTCGATATAAGATATGCTATACCACCTGAAGTACTATTTTTTGCTATCTCTTTTTCTTTTGGTCTTACACCTAAAAATTTTCTTTCTTCTACATTATTTTTATTATAAAATCTATCAATTTGTCCACATGTTTTTTTACATAAACCACATTTTATGCATCTTTCTTCATCAACTTTTGGAGTTATAAATCCCTCATCATCTTCCTTCATACTAATTGCTTTTACTGGGCAAATTTGTTCACAAGCTCTACAACCAGTACAGTCCTTTTTATTTAATATTTTTATAAATTTTTCTTCCATGTTTCCTCCATTTTAATCATTTAGTGCTTTGTCTAAATATTCTGAAGCTTTTTTTCTTTCATCTTCTAACACTTTGTTTGCATGTTCAAAATTTATTGCTTTATCTGCTAATTTTATATCATTATAATCTTCAACAATTCTGTCTTGTAAACCTGTTACTTCTAATATACTAGCTAATCTTGTACTAAACTTTTCTGGAAATATTATCATAAATGGTGTATTAAAATTTATTGAAAAAGCTGTTGCGTGAAAAGAATCTGTTACAACATAACTTGCATTTACTATTAAAGATAAAAAATCTTCAACTTTTACATTGCATTTCATTTTACCTTTTTTGAAACATTCATGTAAATTATAACTAATATAGTATATATCTAAGTTTTTTTCTTTAGCTAATTTTTCAACATATCTATCAATTTTTTTATTTCTGTTTAAATTATACATTAGTACATATTTCTTGTTATTGTATTTTGATGAAGCTATTTTCAGCCATTCTTCTCTATTTAATAATAGCGTTGGGTCTAAAACATTTATTCCATCATTTCTTCCTAATTGCTTTAAAACATCTACTCCTGATAATTCTCTCATGGAAAGATATTTATATTTATTAACTAATCTTTTTGTTTCTTCGACTTCTTCTGAAACAAGTGATTTTTTTCCAAAACTTGCAGCATAAGATATTCTTTTTTTATCATCTGGAACAAAATCTAAGAAGAATGGATATTCTATTTTTTCATTCCATTCACTATTCCAAACTTGGTCACTTCCAGTGCAATAGATATCTGCTTGTGGTATGTCTTTTTCTAATTCTTCTTTATTGTAATATGTTTTGTCTGTCATTTTTATATAATTTTTCAAGAATTTTTTAAACATTGAAAATCTTTGAACATATGATGGGAATATAACGCATTGTGCCCCAAATCTCACAATTGGATTTTTCCTTAATATCTCTTTTTTATTTTTTAATCTTTTTAGCATTCCAAATAAATGTAATCTTTCAGGATAATAATCTATTGTCTCAACTTCAAATCCTTTTTCTTTTATTTTTTCTTGTAATGCATATGTTTGTAAAACAGAGCCATAATTTACAACTCTATGTAATGTTATTATATCTACTTTTTTCATTTTTTCTCCTACCTTTTGTTTTTTAATGAGTTAAATAATTGAGGAAATTTTCTTTTACAAAAAGCTAATCCTTTTCCAATAATCATAGCTAATAATACTGATTTTACTCTATATGGTATCAACAATATCTTTATTTTCTTACTTTGAGGTTTCATTTTTTTGAGTTCTTCTCTTGTTGTTTCATCATATATAATCTTTTTTATTTCTTTGTATTTTTCTTTAAATGACATTTTGCATTCTTCATTAAATAGGTTCTCTATACACCCCAATGTTCTCTCAATATGTCTTCTAGCACAAAATTCTTCATAATTTGACTTTTTTATTCCAAATTTATCAAAATAATCTTTAAATTCTTGATTTTCTCTTAGTCTTATTTCATACAGATTTTCTATATATTTTCCTGTAATTGTATCTTCTCTTCCTCTTATATAATGGTAAAAACACTTTTCTGTGTTGTATATGTTATTTATAGATAATAAATATTCCCTATTAAATTCAATATCTTCTCCCCAATTATAATTTGGAAAATTTATTTTATTTTTTAAAATTATATCTTTTATATATACTTTATTCCATATATTATATAGTAAATGTTTATCCCAAAAAAGTACAAAATCCTTTTGCATTTCCTCTCTATTAAAATAAAATTTTTCCCTCAAAAAAATTTTATCATGTTGTATATTTTCATTGCTAAAAACTTCTGAAAAATATCCAGAGTTAATCATTTCTAAACTTGGATATTTTTCTATAATATTAGCATATTCTTCTAACATATCCTTATCAATATAATCATCTGCATCCATAAAACAAATATATTTATAATTAGATTTTTGAATTCCAAAATTTCTTGTTTTTGATACCCCTTCATTTTTTTTATCAAAAAAAATCACATTTTTATTTATTTGTGCTAATTTTTTGCATTTTTCTTTACTACTATCTTTCGAACCATCATTTATTAAAATCAGTTCAAAACCATCATATGTTTGTTTAAGTACTGATTCCACTGTTCTTTCTATGTATTTTTCTGCATTATACACTGGTATTATAATTGAGAACATAATATCATTTTTTTTCATCTCTCATTTTCCCTCTATTTTTTTGCTTTTAAAGCTATGTATTATTTCTACATAGCTCCTTCTTTCTTTACAACTGACAATATAGTCTTAAAAAACACTTTTATATCCATTTTCAAAGATAAATTATCTATGTAATACAATTCCATTTTCATTCTTTGTTCATATGTAGTATTACTTCTACCATTGGCAGCCCAATATCCTGTTAATCCAGGAGTAACACTTAAAAATTTATCTTTATTTACTCCATATTTTTCTAGCTCATCTGCCACTACTGGTCTAGGTCCAATTATTGATAAATCTCCATTAATTATATTTATAAGTTGTGGCAATTCATCCAAACTTGTTTTTCTTAGAAATTTACCAACTTTAGTTATTCTTGGATCGTTTGTCAATTTATAGTTTGCTTTATATTCCTTCATTTGTTCTGGTGTAAATGATTTTATTAATTCTTCTGCATTTATTACCATAGATCTAAATTTATATAATTTTATAATATTTCCATTTTTTCCAATTCTTTTATGTGCAAAAAAAACTGGTCCTTTTGAGTCTATTTTTATTGCTATTGCAATTATAGCAAATACTGGTGATAATAATATAAGTGCTATACTTGCAAAAATCACATCAATCACTCTTTTTATTTTTATATATACTTTTTTACTAATTTTTGTTTTAACATCGCTTTGAGTTCTTAAGCTTGTTGTTTCCATATTTTCTGTTGTTTCACTAGTCATAATATTCATTCTTATCCCCCTCATAAAATAAATATTTTAGTTTTCTCTTACTTCTTTATTCTCTTTCTTTTTTCTCTCAATCACTTTTCTTGCAATCCATACTACAAAAATCACAATACATATACCAAGGCAAACACCTGCAGAGTCAATCATAACATCAAAAAATCTAGCAGACCTCCCAGGCACAAAATATTGATGTATTTCATCAGAACTTGCATACAATACACCAACCATAAAACTTGTCCATATTCTTTTATTTTGCTTTAACTTATATGTACTCATAAGTGACATCATTAGTAATCCTACTACCGTATATATTGAAAAATGTGCTAATTTTCTTATTATTTTTTCTGTATGCTCTAAAAAGAGTTCTTTTTCATTTTTGGGCATATTTTGTACTTTTTTCATATTACTTGTAACTATTTCTGTAACTTTTCTACTTACTCCACTTGATTTTGTTCCATTTTGGTTTGAAAAACAGAATATTCGTACAAATGTTGCAAGTAATAATATTATTAATATTGCTCTTATTATATTTATTTTGCTAATCTTATTTTTTCTCATTTTTGTTCCTCTGTTCCTATCTATATAATTTTAATATTATATTAAGATTTTGTCAATATATGATAGGCTTTTTAGTCGAAAAAAACTCAGGTAATTTTCTCCATTTTTTACCCGAGTTTTTTACAATTTTATATCTGTATTATTCTTATCGTACAACTTTAGAATAATTGCTTAGCATAGCAGCCGCTTCTGCTCTAGTTGCTGTACCTTGTGGATTAAGCTTTCCATTTGAACCATTTATAATTTTATTTCCAACAGCCCAATTCATTCCCCATTTTGCAAAA
>MNRO01000011.1 GCA_001915995.1 Clostridium sp. 26_21 | reverse complement strand
ATTGAGCTGACCAATACTAATAAATCGAGGGCTTAACTATAATTTTTATTAAAGAAAATCCTAATAAATTTTCATCTATGTATTTTTGAGTGTGCTTTAATTTTATGTATAAATTTTAAAAATTTTGCATAAAATATTATAAATGGTATTGCATTATTTTAAATAATAATATATAATGTAGATACTTTAAAATTAGTTATTAATTTTCTAGTGACGATGACATGGAGGAAATACCTGTTCCCATACCGAACACAGAAGTCAAGCTCCAATGTGCTGAAAATACTTGTGGGTTACCCTACTGGAAAGATAAGTTGTTGCTAGATTTTTATATATTCCCCGTTAGCTCAGTTGGTAGAGCGCTCGGCTGTTAACCGATAGGTCGTTGGTTCAAGTCCAACACGGGGAGCCAAGATTAGTCCAGTTTAACTGGACTTTTTTTATATAATAGGAAATTAATACTTTCCTATTATATAAAAAGCTACAATCGCTAGCCCTTTGAGATTTTCTCCTTTTAGTCGAAAACTCAAATCTGGCGAGAACAAATTAAAGAAAAATTGAAAATTTTTCTTATTTGTTCTAATTGTTTATATTTTTACTAGCATTTATAAATAAAATATTATATAATTGCTTTGAGAATAAATAATGAAAGGAATGGTTTTATGGAGTATATAGATCAGTTAAAACAATTAGCTAATGAAAATAGAAAAAGAATAATAAATATGATATATAAAGCAAAATCTGGTCATGAAGGAGGATCTTTATCTATAATAGATATGTTAACAGCTATTTATGAATTAGATGTTAATTTTAATGAAAATTCAAGAAGTAAAGTTGTTTTATCAAAAGGTCATACAGTTCCAGCACAATATGCTGTTTTAAATTCAAAAGGAATAATTAAAGATGATGAAATGAATACATTAAGAATGTTGAATTCAAGACTTCAAGGACATCCATACACTGGAACAATTCCAGAAGTTGATGCAACTACAGGATTATTAGGTCAAGGTCTTTCTATAGCTGTTGGAATGGCGATTGCAAAGAAAAATAATAATGATAATCACCATGTTTATGCAATTGTTGGAGATGGCGAAATGCAAGAAGGACAAATTTGGGAGGCAATGTTACAAGCTGCACATTATAAATTAAATAATTTGATAATGATTATTGATTATAATAAATTATCTTCATATGACGAAGTAAATAAATCAATGAATTTAGAACCATTAAAACAAAAGGTAGAGGCATTTAATTTTTATACTATAGAAATAGATGGAAATGATATGAAACAGGTTGTAGATGCATTAAATGAAGCTTATCAAGTAAAAGATAAACCAATAGCTATTATTTGCAATACAGTAAAGGGGAAAGGTGTTTCTTTTATGGAAAATAATCCTAAATGGCATAATGGGGCAATTAGTGATGAAGAATATAAAATTGCAATGAAAGATTTAGGAGAAGAATAAAAGGTATTGTGATTTATATGTTTGAAAGGAAAATATAATATGGAAGAAAAAATGATTTGTTTAAGAGATAAAATAGGTGAATTTTTATGTGAGTTTGGCGAAAAAGATGATAGAATATATGTAATAGATAGTGATTTAGCAAAATCAACTAAAGCAATAGAATTTCAAAATAAATTTCCAAAAAGATTTGTGGAAGCTGGAATATCTGAAGCAAGTGCTATGTCAATAGCAATGGGATTAGCTTCAGAAGGTCAAATACCTTTCTATGTGAATTTTGCAATATTTGTGTCTGGAACAGCTTGGACACAACTTCGTCAAGCAGCATATGCAAATTCAAATATAAAAATGATTGCAAGTTATGCTGGAATGGATAATGGAAAAGACGGTGCGACACACCATGCAAATGAAGATTTGGCAATTGTTCGTGCAATACCAAATGTAAAAATTTTAGTACCATCAAATGTAAAAGAAATGAAAGAAGCAATGAAAATTGCGATTGAATATAATGGACCTGTTTATATAAGGGTTGCAAGAGATGTTGTACCAGATGTTGAATTTTATGGAACACCTGAAATTGGTAAATCAACAATTGTAAAAGATAATGGAGATGATTTTGCTATTGTATATGAAGGTACTGCAGCAGGAATTGCATATAAAGGATTTGAAGCATTAGAACAAAAAAGATATAAAGGAAAATTAATAAATATCTTTTCAATTAAACCATTAGATATAGATATGATTAATATGATTTCAAACAATGTAAAATGCATTTTAACAATCGAAAATCATTCAATAATCGGTGGATTAGGAGGAGCAATTTCAGAAATATTAGCTCAAAAGAAATCACATGCACCAATTAACTTCATAGGAGTTAATGATGTATTTACTGAATCTGGTAGCGCAACAGAGGTTAAAGAAAAATATGGGTTAAATGTTGAAAATATAGTTAATAAAGTTGAAAAAATGTTAAAATAAAATATAAAAAAGCCAATTTGAAGGAGTATCAAAATCCTTAGAAATGGCTTTTTTATTTGTATTATTATTATAAAAAATTTATTTATAAAAATCTCTTTCAACAAATTTATAATAATATGGTTTTATATCTGGAAGCAAATCCTTAAAATAAACAATTGTACCATCTAATTCTTCTTGTTTTAAGTTCGGATATGTTTTAATCATTTTTTTATCATTAAAAAAGTAATGCATTAAAAATGTATGAACTTTACTCTTGTTAAAAGAAGAATTTAAAGCTATAATCTTATCTTTATGAGCAACATTTAAATCGTTTATAGCAATCATTCTTATTCTAAACATATTTATAGCATATGCAGAAATTATACAATCAATTACAATAAATATTATTAAAATTAAAATAATTGTTCTTATAGTTGAAAGGTTAAATTTTCTTAATATTAATGCCATGAATTTTCTAACTTGTGGTTGGATTGCTTTCATAAGAAATATAGCAAGAATTCCCCAAAAGATAGAATAATAAAAACAAATTCTACCATCAATATTTAAAGGTAGATTAGAATAGTCCCACCATTTTACATGTAAAATAAGTTCACCAATTAAACTAACTAAATATTCTGTTACTGATCCAATAACAAACCCACCAAAAAATAGTGTGATTCTATTTTTTTTGAAATATTGTAAAAATATAATCATTATTACAGCTCCAAGTCCATAAATACTGCAAAATGGTCCATAAACAAAGCTTTGTCTACTTTCAAAAACACCATATCTAACAATTGCAAATATTGTTTCAATAAAAAATCCAGCAATACTATATATTATAAAATATGCTAATAAGTCCCATATTCCAATTCCTAAAAGTGTAACATTTTTTTTCTTAGAAGTTTGATCCATATATTATTTCCTTTCTATGTAATAATTCTACTATAAGATAAAATAAATTGCAATATATTAAAAATCACATTTTTTATTGAATTACATAAAATGTAGTATAAAATTTAACGACATAGGAAGGAGAAAAAATGTCAAGATTTATAATTCAAGGTGGAAAAAAGTTAGAAGGTGAAATAGAAATATCTGGTTCTAAAAATGCAGCATTACCAATAATTGCAGCAACAGTATTAAATGCCGGAACAACAACATTGTATAATGTTCCTGATATTCAAGATGTAAATACTATGTTTGAGATTTTAAAGAAAATAGGTGCAACAATAAAAAGAAAAAATAATAAAATTATTATAAACACTAGTAAAATACATACATATGAAATTCCAGATGATTTAATGAGGCAAATGCGTTCATCTATAATACTTGCAGGTGCATTATTAGGAAAATATCATAAGGCTAGATTTTCATGCCCCGGAGGTTGTGATATTGGTTCAAGACCAATAGATTTACATTTAAAGGGTTTTGAAAAATTAGGCGTAAATATTAAAGAAGAATATGGAGAAATATATTGTGATGCTGAGAAAATAATAGGAACACAAATACATTTAGACTTTCCAAGTGTTGGAGCAACTGAAAATATTATTTTAGCTTCATGTTTGGGAGAAGGAACTACTGTAATTACAAATGCAGCAAGGGAACCAGAAATAGAAGATATGATAAAATATCTTAATAAGATGGGTGCTAAAATTAATGGAGCTGGAACAGATAAAGTTGAAATAGTTGGAGTAAAGAAATTGTCAGAAATAAGTTATAATATTATGCCAGATAGAATTGAAACAGGAACATATTTAGTTGCAGGAGCTATAACAAATGGAAATATTAAGCTTTTAAATGTTAATTCAAAACATATTGAACCAATTTTAAACAAATTAGATGAGGTAAATTGCAAATTAAATATTAGTAATAATGAAATTGAGATAATAGCTCCTAAAAGGGTAAAAGCAGTTGATATAAAAACAATGCCATATCCTGGTTTTCCAACAGATATGCAGTCAATATTTGGAGCATTACTTATTACTGCAAAAGGTACATCTGTTATAACAGAGAATATTTTTGAAAGTAGATATAAATATACTCAAGAATTAATTAGAATGGGAGCAAAAATTAATGTAGAAGGTAGAATAGCTATAATAAAAGGTACAAAAAAAATTCAAGGAACCAATGTTGTTGCGACAGACTTAAGGGGAGGAGCATCATTGGTTATTGCAGGATTATATGCTAATGGAGTTACACAAATTGATAATATTCATTATATTTTAAGAGGATATGAAAAAATGGATGAAAAATTGAAAAAAGTGGGGGCCAAAATTTATATTGAAAAATAAATTTTAAATAAAAAATAGACTTCATTTTATGAAAGTCTATTTTTTATAAGATTATTTATGCTTTAAAATAATTTCTTTTTGAGGCTTATATGTATCTGTTGAAAGTAAAATACGGGATATTTCATTTTCACCTAAAGAAACAATCTTATAAGTTGAACACTTATAACCTTTTTTTCCAACTTGTTTGAGTTCTTCTTCACCAATAGGAATATTTGAAGAGTATTCATAAATAGTTTTATAGTCTGTTGTTTCAATAATTTCTGTTTCAAGAGTTATTACATATTCTTGATTTTCTTTAACTCCTAAAATTGAAATTTGAATAATTCCTGTATTAGCTGTTGCTACTATTTTTATAGGATATGTTCTTGAATTAGTAAATTTAAAATCAACATTACCATATGATACTGAAGCATCTTGACCAATAGGAAGATAAGATACAGTCATACTGTGATTTTTTCTTTCTACGATATCTAAATTAGCTAAAAGTACAGCATTATATAATGTTGAAGAGATTTGGCAAATTCCACCACCAAGTCCATAGTCAACTTCTCCACCATTATATATTAAGGCTTCTTTGAATCCATTTTTAGTAGTTCTTTCACCAACAATTTTGTTGAAAGAAAATGTTTCGCCAGGTTCTATAACAGTTCCGTTTATTTTTTCACATGCAATATTGATATTTGTTGATCTATTTAAATTTGTTGAGTCATATATAGTTGTTGAAGAACCCAATGTGGCACCAAATATATCTTCTCCCAAGTCGGAAATTTTGATTTCAGGATTTGTATATTTTAGTGGTATATATATTTCAGAAGCGTCCTGGTTTGATGCAAGCTTTTTTGCTTCATCAAGTGAGATTGCAAAATCAACACCATTTTTTCCAGCGAAAATTTTATAAGGATTTTTTGAGATGGATGCATTTTGAGGTTCACAATAAATTTCTTTATAAATTTTATCAATATCAATCGTTTGAGATGAAACATAATTGATAGGTAAAGTTAAATCTGTTATATTATTAGTAATGGAAGAAATTAATGATTCTTTTATTTGATTTTTATCTAATTCATATCCATTAGTTCCATTAGTAATTATTAATGTATCATCAGATATATAATAAGATGGTTCAATTACAACATTTGGAATATCTACACTTATACTATTTATGATATTATTTAGTTTTTCTTCATTATACGAATATTCAACATTAAAATTTGTCTTTTTGAATAATGATTTTAATATTTCTAAATTATTTGAAAATATATTTCCTGTACGTCCAAAACCATAGGCATTTTCAAGAGCTGAAGATAGATCATAAGAAAAATCTATTTCTGCAGGGAGAAAATCTATAGAATAATCTTCAAATGAGAGCTTTATTGGGTGTAAAAGATTAGCATTTAATTCAGAATTTAATTTTTCTTTTGCATCATCTAATGATAATGATGATATAGAAATATTATTTATATAAATATTGTGTAATATTTTTGAATTTCCTATGTTTAAGAGTGAGAGAAATGTTAATAAAAATAAGAGTAGTATAAGTATTGTAATTGAAATTATATATATATAACTTATTTTATTTATTTTTTTATGATATCTTTCTCGATTTCTTCTTTTATTCATTTGTATATTCCTTTCTAAAATTATTATATAGTTAAGAATATGGAAAGTCAATAAGAATTAACAGGATGTTTAATGAAAATTTTAAATGTGAATTTTCTACGAAAATTGTTGAAAAAAAGATAATAACATAGTAAAATATGTGTAAAAAGAAAATATGCTTATGTATAAGGAGCAAAATAGTATGAAAAAAATAATAGGAATAATAGTATTTATAATAGTAGTAATAATAAGTTTAGGATTATCAATATATTTACCTAATAAAGACAAAATAAATGATGAAGCAGAAGATAAATCAATTATATATAGTGTAATAGAAGAAAATGGAAAATATGGAGTAAAAAATCAAGAAAATAAAGTTATTGTAAAGCCACAATATGAACAAGTAGTGATTCCAAATGAACATAGAGGAATTTTTATATGTGATAATAATGGAGAAAAGACAGTAGTATATAATGAAAAAGGTTCTGAAATATTTAAAGACTATGATGCAGTTGAGCCAATAAAATTATCGAATTTGTTAGAAAAAAAATATGAAAGAAATGCAATAATATATCAAAAAAATGGAAAATATGGATTATTATCAATAACAGGAAAAGTAATCTTAGATGCTAGATATGAACAAATTTATAGTTTAGGGTATAAAGAAAATGAAGTAATAGTAAAAGACAATAATAAATATAAAATCTATGATATAAAAGGAAAACAATTAATAAAAGATGAATTTGACTTAATACAACCAGACAAATATTATAATGAGCAAGATGGATATAAAAAATCAGGATATATTGTATGCAAAATAACAAGTGATGGATATAGATATGGATATTATGATTATGATTATGATGAAGTTCTAGCATTAGAATATAATCAAATATTAAGAATTGTTGATATTGCAGATAAGAATAATATATATTTAATTGCTTCAAAAAATGGCCAATATGGAGTGTTTATAAATAATGCCAAAATAATTAATACACAATATCAATCAATAAATTATGAAAAGGAATTTAATTTATTTATAGCAGAAAGAACAGGAAAATATGGAGCTTTTAATGAAAATGGAACAGAAATATTAAAAGTTGATTATGATACTCTTGAAATTAAAGGAATGTATATATATACTACAAAAGGAGATGAGCAGAAAGTATTTAATAAAGAAGGCAAAGAAGTAAATATACCATTTAATACTACAATTGAAAAAACTGATAATGATAATATTTTTATAAAATATGAGAATAATAAATATGGAGCTATAGATAAAGAAAATAAAGTTTTAGTAAATTGTGAATATGATTTATTACAAATTATAAGAAATACTAAAGCATATCAAGCAGTAAATTTTGAAACTAATACAACATATATTTTCAATAATAAGTTTGAAAAGGTTATAGAACTAAAAAATGCAACTATAAATGTTGAAGATGGAAAGATAACAGTTTATAATGATAGTAACAATTATAAACTTGATAATAATGGGAACATTATATTAGATAATTAGTTTAAAAATAAAAAATAAGTAAATACTTTTTATAAGTGTTTACTTATTTTTTTTTAACACCAATAAAAAATGAAGGCATATGAAATATTTAGAATTTTTTAGGAGAGTGATTTTATGAAAGTAGGATTATCATTAGCAGGAGGAGGAATTAGAGGAATAGCACATGTTGGAGTATTAAAAGCCCTTGAAGAAAATAATATAGAAGTAGAAGCAATTGCTGGAACAAGTGCAGGAAGTATTGTTGCAACATTATATGCGATGGGATATAGTCCATATTATATATATTTATTATTTAAAAGATATGCAAAAGATATTATAAATATAAGAAGTAAACCTATAATAAATGGAGTAACAAATTTTATAAAAAATAATAAATTTGGAATTACAGGATTAAGTGATGGTGATATGTTTGAGAAAATGTATGATGAGTTGGCAAATAAAAAGGGATTTAAATTAATTGGAGATATAAAAAAGTCAATAGTAATTTCTGCTGTAGATATTGGAGAAGCGAAAGAATATATTTTTACTAATTGTGCTTCAAGAAAAAATATGAATGATAATTATATAACTGAAATTGGAATAGGTAAAGCAGTCAGAGCTAGTAGCAGTTTTCCAGCAGTATTTTGTCCTTGTGAATTTAAAAATCATATATTTATGGATGGAGGAGTTTTAGATAATATTCCCACAGAAGAATTAAAAAAAGTTTATAATGGAAAAATAATATCTGTGAATTTTGAATCAGATAATGTTATGAAAGATTATGATATTATGGATATTATAATGAAAACTCTAGACATTATGGGAAATAAATTATCTATCAATTCATTAAGAAAAAGTGATTTCTTATTAACAATACCCACTGATGGAACAGGATTGATTGATGTTGAAAAAATGGATATATGCTATGAATATGGATATGATATGACAATAAAGAATATTGATAAAATAAAAAGAATAATACAATGATTTTGATAAATTTATATGAAAATTGCCAAATGTTGTCGATGAATATATTATAAATATTGGAATAACATATTGACAAAAGAGTGTAAAAAAATTATACTAAATGTGTGTTAAATAATTTCAAATTAATTTTTTTCAAGAAATTTAAATCAAATATTTGTTATTTCGCAAAAAATAAAAAGCAAGATAAAACGTTTTATTAATCATATAAAAAGGAGTGATTATTATAGAAAATAAAAAAGTAGAAGAATTTGAAAATATAATTGAAAAGTCAAAAGATCAGTTAATAAATATTTTGAAAAATACATTATATATAAAAATAGATGAAATAATAATCGAAAAGAGATTACAATTAAAAAATATTTCAGAATATGAATTTGAAGTAATAAAAACTAAAGCTAAATTAGATGATAGGAAAGAACTTGAAATTTATCTTAAACCAATTAAAAGTTCTAGAATAAAAGAATCAATATTTTGTTATTGGTGTTTAATTTATGAAGAAGAATTATTTAACAGAAAGATTCAACAAGAAGGAGAAATGTTTTTAAATAAAGTATTAATATCAGAATTAACAAAGAAAAAATATTATCAAAGTGTATTCTTGGAAATCGAAAATAATAAGGGAAATATATTAGAAACTGGAACAGAAATTAATTTTATTGAAATATTAAAGTATTTAAAAGATCAGAATAATGAAAAAAATACAGAATTAAAAAAATATTTTGAAAAACTAGGTGATTATGTATTATTAGTTGGAATAAAAATGGATAGAAAAAAATAAAGATATTGTAAAATTGGCTCAAATCTTATATAATAATTATAAAGTTATATAAGAAAGGAAGAAAAGAATGAAATATACATACAATCCAGAAGGAGTTTGCTCTATGCAAATGATATTCGATATAGAAGGAGATATAATAAAAAGCTTAAAAATTATTGGAGGATGTCCAGGAAATACAGTAGGAGTTTCAAGACTTGTTGAAGGAAAAAAAATTGATGATGTTATAAATTTATTAAAAGGTATAGAATGTGGGATAAAGGGGACATCTTGTCCGGACCAAGTTGCAAAAGCATTAGAAAATTACAAAAAAAACAAGTCATAATGTTTTTATAAATTTGTATTATATAAAAATAAGATGCACATTTTAGTGCATCTTATATAAAAATTAATATAAATCATTGCCAGAAGAATTTATATCAACTTCAGTAACTTTATTTCCTGATTCAATTCCCATATATGGTAAGATTTCAGCTAGCATTTTACTTGCTGTTGGAGCTGCTATTTGTCCCCCATTATGTTGGTCCCCTTTTGGATTTTTTAATATTACAAGTAAAACAATCTTTGTATTTTCAACAGGTGAAATAGCAACAAATGAAGCTGTATAACCTTCATTTGAATTTGCATTTTTTGGCTCTGAAGTACCTGTTTTTCCACCAATAGAAAATCCTTTTGCATAAACATTGATCCTTTTTCCTGAACCTACAGTGGCAACAGATTCCATCATTGAAGCGACTTTATCAGCTGTTGATTTTGATATTACTTGGCGAATTTCTTTTGGTTTAAATTCTGTAACTTCACCAGTATCTGTATTTGTAATTTTATCAACTAATTGAGGTTGTACTAAAAGCCCATCGTTAGCAATTGCGGCAACGGCCGAAATCATTTGTATTGGTGTAATAGCGAATTTTTCCCCAAAAGACATTGTTGCAAGTTCATGTTGATTTATTTTGTTTAAATCATAAAATTGTCCAGTTGCTTCACCAGGAAGTGAAATACCAGTTTTTTCAAATAGCCCAAATGCTTGATAATATTTATATGAAAGTGGAGCGCCAATTCGTAATCCTAATTCGATGAATGCAGGGTTGCAAGAATTTTCTAAAGCTTCTCTTAAAGATTGACTTCCATGTGGTTGATACCATTTCCAACATCTTATAGGTTTTTCTTCACCATTTATATGATAATAACCAGTACATGTAAATTCACCTTTAGTATCAGGACTTACTAAGTTTTCTTCTATTCCTATTGAAGATGTAATTAGTTTAAATACTGATCCAGGAGCATATGTATCTGTTACAGCTTTTGGAGTCCACATTTTTAGTAATGATATAGATTTTTCTTCACTTGATAAACTATCCCATGTTTGAGCTAGTGTACTGTTTGGAATATTGTGATTGTTTGGATCAAAATTAGGATAATCTGCCATACCTAAAATTTTTCCTGTTGATGGATCCATGGCAATAGTAATACCACTATCACATTCATATTCGTTAACAGCATCTGAAAGATGTTTTTCAATAATTCCTTGAATATTGACATCAATTGTTAAATTTAAATCATAACCATTTTCAGCAGCTATATAAGATTTTTCAGAATTTGCAATTTCTGATTGACTTGCATCTTTTAAACTGACTGATTTCCCAGCAGTACCACTTAAAAATGAATCCCAAGAATATTCAATACCATATGCTCCAGAATTATTAGCATTAGTAAAACCTAATACAGTAGATGCTAGAGAACCAAATGGATATGTTCTAGAATTTGTTTCTTCAAAAATTATTCCGGTTGTAAATTCTAAGTCTTTTTTCCATTCTTTTATTTTATCAACTTTTGTTTGTTCAACTTCGGTAGCAACAGTAAATTTTTTTGTGTTTGAAGTTAATTTATTTAATAAATCTTGGTAATCAATTTCAAGTATTTCAGATAGTTTTTGTGCAATAGATTCTTTGTTTTCGTTTTTTACATTTGTAGGATCTAAATATATTTTATCAGTTTCATAACTCATAGCTAATGTTTTACCATTAATATCAAAAATTGTACCTCTTTTGGCTGAAATTGTTTCAGTTTTAGTTTGTCGTGCTCTTGCAGCACTTTGCAATTTTGGACCATTTATAAATTGTAAAAATATAAGCCTACAAAGTAATGCTATGAAAAACAATATAATTATAATTAAAAATATTTTTAACTTTGAAGTTGAAATATTATTACTAACATTAATATTATTATTTTTTTTCTTTAATTTTTTCTTTTTCATAAAATCACCATTCTTTTGTTTTACTCAATTTTATAATAAAAGGTAAAAAAAAGCAATAAAAATTTTAAATATCATGGAGGAAATATGTTATCAAAAATAAAGTCAATATCATTAATAGGATTAGAAGGAAGTCTAGTAGAGGTTCAGACTGATATAAGAAATGGCATTCCAGAATTCGAAATAGTTGGTTTACCAGATGCAAGTGTTAGAGAATCAAAAAAAAGAATTGAATCAGCAATAATAAATACAAAAGTAGAATTTCCAAGTAAAAAAATTTTAATAAATCTAGCACCTGCTAATATTAGAAAAGAAGGAAGTTCATTTGATTTACCTATTGCAATTGGAATATTAGTTTCAATAGGAAGTTTGCCTAATTTAAATTATACTGAAATAGTAAATACAGTTATTATTGGAGAACTTTCGCTTGATGGAAAAATAAATAGAACAAATGGAGTATTTGCAATGTGTGAAGAAGCTAGATCACTTGGAATAAAAAGAGTAATAATTCCCAAAGCAAATTCAAATGAAGTTTCTGTTTTAAAGGGGATTGATATTATTCCAGTAACAACATTAAATGATGTTATAAAATATTTAAATAAAGAAATCTATATAGAAAAAGTAGTAGAAAGAAAAATAGAGTTCGTAAAAAAATATAATATGGATTTTACAGATATAAAAGGACAAGAAAACATAAAAAGAGCATTAGAAGTTGCTTCTGCAGGAGGGCATAATGTACTAATGATAGGTAGTCCTGGAAGTGGAAAAACAGCACTTGCTAAGCGAATACTAACAATTTTGCCGGATTTGACATTGGAAGAAGCAATAGAAACAACTAAGATTCATAGTGTTTCGGCTAATTTAACAAGAGAAGGATTAATATTAAGTAGGCCTTTTAGAATGCCACATCATACGGTACCAATAAAGTCGATAATTGGAGGTGGAAAGGTTCCGGTACCAGGAGAAATAAGTTTAGCACATAATGGGATTTTGTTTTTGGATGAATTGACTGAATATAATAGATCAACATTGGAAGCATTGAGAGAGCCATTGGAAGAAAAAGAAGTTACAATAAATAGACTGAGTGGAAATTATAGATACCCTTGTAATTTTATGTTTGTAGCAAGTATGAATCCTTGTCCATGTGGATATTATGGAGATGAAGAAAAAGAGTGTAGGTGTACACAAACGGAGATACATAGATATTTAAATAAAATAAGTGGTCCATTATTAGATAGAATAGATATTCAAATAGAAGTAAAAAGAACAAAAATCGAAAAGTTAAATTCAAATATAAAAATTGAAAATTCTAGTAATATAAAACAAAGAGTTAATATAGCCAGAAAAATCCAAATAGAAAGATACAAAAATTTTGGAATAAAATCAAATTCGGAATTAACAACTAGATTAATTGGAGAATTTTGTAATATAAATGATGAGGCAAATGTGTTATTACAAAGAGCATTTAAAATGTTAAAATTGAGTGTTAGAGGATATGAAAGAGTATTAAAAGTAGCTAGAACTATTGCAGATTTAGATAATGAAAAAATAATAAATGCAAAACATATTGCTGAAGCTGTTCAGTATAGGAGTATAGATAAATTTTTGAACAAATAAGTCTTGTTTTGAAAGAAAGGAAAACAGTAGGATGAAAAAATATGATGAAAAAATAATCGAATATGCAGATATTCTATACCCAGATAAATTAAGAGAAATAAAAAATCCACCAGTAAGATTATATACAAAAGGAAATATAAAATTATTAAATAGTATTGGATTTGCAATTGTAGGTTCAAGAACTAATACACAATATGGTGAAAAAATGTGCAAAACATTTACTAAAAAATTAGTTGAATATGAATTTACAATTATAAGTGGATTAGCAATTGGAATAGATGCTATAGCACATAAAACATGTATAAAATATTCTGGAAAAACAATTGCTGTTTTGCCATGCGGATTTAATAATATATATCCTAAACAAAATAAAGAATTAATTGATGAAATACTGGAAAATAGAGGACTTATATTAACAGAATATGAAAAAGATGTTAAAGCAGAATCAAAAAAATTCTTGGAAAGAAATAGAATTGTAGCAGGTTTAGGAATTGGAACACTAGTAATTGAAGCTGGTTATAGAAGCGGAACAAGTGTTACTGCTAGATATACTAAAAATTTAAATAAACCAGTATTTTGTGTTCCAAGTAGTTTAGAAAATTCAAAAGGATTAGGAACAAATGAATTAATCAAAAATGGTAGTAAATTGATAACAAAGGTTGAAGATATATTAATAGAATATCCTCAAATTAAGTTTAAGAAAAAATTATTAAAGGAAAAAGAAAAAAAAGTTCCAAAAGAATTGGAAAAAGTATATAAATGTATAAAAAATGAGCCAGCCAATATTAATCAAATTGTAAGAAAAACTAAGATGTCTATACAAGATATAAGTTATAAAATAATGTTATTACAATTAGAAAATTTAATAGAAGAATTACCTGGACAAGTGTATAGAATAAAAAATGGAGAAGATGATGAATAAAAGAAAATTTGGAATAATAGGCGAAAAAATAGCACAAAAATATTTGAAGGACAACAAATATGAAATAATTGAAAATAATTATTATACACGAAATGGTGAAATAGATATTATAGCAAGTAAAAACAATTATATTATATTTGTTGAAGTAAAAACAAGAACTAATGAAAAATATGGAAAACCTAGTGAAGCAGTAAATAATACCAAAAAGATTCATATGAAAAAAAGTGCTGCTATGTTTTTAAAAGAAAATAACTTTTCAAAATTTACTATAAGATTTGATGTTATAGAAGTCTATATGATAAATGGAAAATGTAAGATTAATCATATTAAGCAAATAATTTGAAAAATAACATATAAATTAGCCCTAAAAATCGCAAAATATTAAGAAAATCTTTATAAAATTGCTTGCAAATTGGAAAATATATGATATAATGTAAAAGCTAAGTAAAGCCAATACGAGAAAGGAAGATTGAAAATGAATTGTAAAGTTGAGAAAACAGAAAATGCAAATGAAGTAAAATTAGAAATTACAGTAGACGCAGAAAAATTTGAAAACGCAATGAAAAAAGTATATTTCCAAAATGCTAAATATATTAATATACCAGGTTTTAGAAAAGGAAAAGCTCCAATGAATATAGTAGAAAAATATTATGGAGCAGAAATCTTTTATGAAGATGCATTTAATGAAGTTGCAACAGAAGCTTATGATGAAGCAATTGATGCAAACAAAATAGATGTAGTAAGCAGACCAACAGTTGATATAGTTCAAATGGAAAAGGGAAAAGATGTAATATTTACAGCAGTAGTACAAGTGAAACCAGAAGTAGAACTAGGAAAATATAAAGGAATAGAAATAAAGAAAATAGAATATCCAGTAAAAGACGAAGATATTCAAAATGAAATAAAACAAATGCAAGACAAAAACTCAAGATTAGTAACAGTTGATGACAGAGCATTAGAAAATGGAGATACAGCAACAATTGATTTTGAAGGATTTGTTGATGGTGTTGCATTTGAAGGTGGAAAAGCAGAAGGACATGAACTAGAAATAGGAAGCGGAGCTTTTATACCAGGATTTGAAGATCAATTAGTTGGAATGAAAATTGATGAAGAAAAAGAAATAAAAGTAACATTTCCAAAAGAATATTTCTCTAAAGATTTAGCTGGAAAAGAAGCAACATTTAAAGTAAAATTACATGAAATAAAGAAGAAAGAATTACCAAACTTAGATGATGAATTTGCTAAAGATGTAAGCGAATTTGATACATTAAAAGAATTAGAAGCAAGTATCAAAGAAAGACTTGAAAAAGACAATGCACAAAAAGTAAAATATGAAACAGAAGAAGCTGCAATAAAAGCTGTATGTGATAAATCAAAAGTAGAAATTCCATCAGGAATGGTAGATATGGAAGTTGATCATATGATTCAAGATATAAATCAAAGACTTTCATACCAAGGTTTAAAACTAGAACAATACCTAAAAATGATAGGAAAAACTGAAGAAGAAGTAAGAAAAGAATATGAACCACAAGCAATTGAAGCAATAAAATCAAGACTTACTTTAGAAGCAGTTAGAAAAGCAGAAAAAATCGAAGCAACAGACGAAGAAATAAATGCCAAATTAGAAGAAATGGCTAAAAACTATGGAAAGAAAGTTGAAGAAATTAATGATAACGAAAACTTAAAAGATTATATCAAAGAAGGAATCGAATCAGAAAAAGCAATTGATTTCATAGTAAAAAATGCAAAAATAAAATAAAGTAAAAAGAAGTTAGGGGGAAAGTCTTTTATTAAAAATAGAGAAGTTTTACCTAACTTTTTCTACTCTAATAGACTATATTAGAGCAAATATTTATATACTTGTGATAAAATTACAAGGGTAGGGAGGATAAATTATGTTAGAAAAATCAAGTTTAGTACCATATGTTGTTGAACAGACAAGTAAAGGTGAACGTTCATATGACATATTTTCAAGATTATTAAAAGACAGAATAATATACTTAGGAGAAGATGTAAATCCAACAACATCAAGTTTAATAGTTGCACAAATGTTGTTCTTGGAATCAGAAGATCCAGATAAAGAAATATATTTTTATATAAATTCACCTGGAGGATCAATAACAGATGGAATGGCAATTGTAGATACAATGAATTATATAAAATGTCCAGTTGAAACAGTATGTGTAGGACTTGCAGCAAGTATGGGAGCAGTATTATTAACAGCTGGTGAAAAAGGAAAAAGATTTGCAATGCCAAACTCAGAAATTATGATACACCAACCATTAATTGGTGGTGGAGGACTACAAGGTCAAGCAACAGAAATTAAAATTCATGCAGACCATTTAGTTCGTACAAGAGAAAAATTAAATAAATTCTTAAGTGAAAGAACAGGAAAACCACTAGATGTTATAGAAAAAGATACAGAAAGAGATAATTATATGACAGCAGAAGAAGCCCTAGAATATGGTTTGATAGATGGAATTATGACAAAAAGAGCTTAAGAAAAAAGGAGATTAAAATGGCAAAAAATGATATACCAAAAAGTGTAAAATGTTCATTTTGTGGCAAAACACAAGATAATGTTAGAAAAATAATTGCTGGTCCTGGTGTATATATTTGTAATGAATGTGTAGGATTATGTAATGAAATAATTGATGCTGAATATTCTGATGAAGACACATATACTTTGGCAGAATTAGATGAAATTCCAAGCCCAAAAGAAATAAAAGAAATTCTTGATGAATATGTAATAGGTCAAGAAGAAGCAAAAAAAGTTCTTGCAGTAGCAGTATATAATCATTATAAAAGAGTTGCTTATGAAGAAAACATTGAAAAAAAACGAGAAATAAATGATGATGTAGAAATTCAAAAAAGCAATATTTTATTAGTTGGACCAACAGGGTGTGGAAAAACATTATTAGCAAGTACACTTGCAAAAATATTAAATGTACCATTTGCAATAGCAGATGCAACAACACTTACAGAAGCTGGATATGTGGGAGAAGATGTTGAAAATATTCTTTTAAAACTAATTCAAGCTGCTGATGGAGATATAGAAAAAGCAGAAAAAGGAATTATATATATTGACGAAATAGATAAAATAACAAGAAAATCTGAAAATCCATCAATAACAAGAGATGTAAGTGGTGAAGGTGTTCAACAAGCATTATTAAAAATAGTAGAAGGAACAATTGCATCAGTTCCACCACAAGGTGGAAGAAAACATCCTCAACAAGAAATGATACAAATAGATACATCAAACATATTATTTATTTGTGGAGGAGCATTTGAAGGATTAGAAAATATTATAAAAGATAGAATTGGAAAAAAATCAATAGGTTTTGGTGCTGAAATTCAAAGTAGTAAAGATATGGATAAATACGAAGTATTTGAACAAATACTTCCACAAGATTTATTAAAATTTGGAATGATTCCAGAATTTATAGGTCGTTTACCAATTATAGCTACATTAAAAGAATTAGATAGAAAAGCATTAATAAAAATAACAACAGAACCAAAAAATGCATTAGTAAAACAATACAAAAAATTATTAGAAATTGATGGTGTAGAGTTAGAATTTGAACCAGATGCGCTTGAGGCAATTGTTGATAAAGCAATTGAAAGAAAAACAGGTGCAAGAGGTTTACGTTCAATAATAGAAAATGTTATGACAGATATAATGTATGACATTCCATCAAATGAAAAAATTGAGAAATGTATTATAACAAAAGATACAATTCAAAATAATGCTAAGCCTAAAATTATAGAAAATCCAAATAAAGAATCTAAAAAGAAACAGAGAGTTCAAGCAGAAGTAAAGGAAACTGCATAAAATATGAAAAAAGCTAAGATATATTTTATATCTCAGCTTTTTTTCATATACAAAACTATTTATTGTTATTTTTTTGATTATTATTTTTTTTACTATTATTATTTCTATTTTGGTTATTATTCTTTTCTGACATAAATAACACCTCCAATTTCAAATTTACAAAAATATTGTATCCACAGTCGCAAGAAATATTCAATTATATTGTAAAAAACAAAAAAAAGATATATAATAAGGACGAAAATAGAAAAAATGAATACAATAGAATAAATATATTTCAGTAAAAAGAAATATTAATTTGCACCTTTGAAAGGATGAGATAAAAATGGAATTTAAAAATAAAAAATTAGAACAATTTGAAAAAGATATAGAAAACAAGAAAATAGCAGTAATTGGAGTTGGAGTAAGTAATATTCCGTTAATAGATTATTTACATGAAAAGAAAGCAGATGTATCAGTATTTGATGATAGAGAAGAAGATAAGATTTCAAAAGATATTTTAGAAAAATTAAAAAAATATAATTTTAAATATTATTTTGGAAAAAGAAACTTAGACGATTTACATGGATTTTACTTAATTTTTAGATCCCCAAGTTGTTTGCCTACAAAACCTGAATTAGAAAAAGAAGCACAAAGAGGAGCAATAATAACAACAGAAATAGAACAATTAATAAAAATGGCACCTTGTAAAGTAATTGGAATAACTGGAAGTGATGGAAAAACAACAACTACTACATTAACAGCTAGAATTCTAGAAGATGCAGGATATAAAGTCTATTTAGGTGGAAATATAGGTATTCCATTATTCACAAAATTAAATGAAATAAAGCCAGAAGATATAATAGTATTAGAATTAAGTAGTTTTCAATTAATGGAAATGAAAGTCAGTCCAGACATATCTGCAATAACAAATATAACACCAAATCATTTAAATGTACATAAAGACTACCAAGAATACATAGATTCCAAAAAAAATATATATAGAAATCAAAAAGATACAGGAATACTTGTAATAAATGCAGATAATGATTTAACTAGAGAATGTCAAAATGATGCAAAAGGTGATGTTATCTTATTCAGTAGTAAACAAAAATTAGACTATGGATTTATTGTAGAAGACGGAATTGTAAAAGAATGTAATGATGGAATAAGAAAACATATTGTATCACAAGATGAAATAAAACTAAAAGGAATTCATAATTTAGAAAATATATGTACAGCATTAGCATTAACAAAAAAATTAGTAAATACAGAAAAAGCAGTTGATACAATAAAAGAATTTGCAGGAGTACATCATAGATTAGAATTGGTAAGAACACTAAATGGAGTAGAATGGTATAATGATTCTGCAAGTACAACACCAACAAGAGGAATATCAGCATTAAATTCATTTAATAAAGAAATAGTGTTAATAGCAGGTGGAGCAGATAAAAACCTAGATTATACACCAATTGCAAAACCAATTGTAGAAAAAGTAAAAAGTTTAATATTAATTGGTCAAACAGCAAATAAAATATATACAGCAGTAAAAAATGAATTGGAAAATCAAAATAAAACTTTAGATATACATATGTGTGAAACATTTAGAGAAAGTTTAGATTTAGCGAAAAGAATTGCAAAACCTGGTCAAATAGTATTATTCTCACCAGCAAGTACAAGTTTTGATATGTTTAAAGATATGTATGATAGAGGAGATCAATTTAGAGAAGAAGTAAATAAATTTTAAAAACAAAAGAAATAGAGGTGGGGGATTAATGACAATAAAACAAGCAATAACAAAAGGAATGATAATGTTAAAATCAAATAATGTAGAAAGCCCAAAATTAAAAGCAAGACTATTATTACAATATGTTTTAGATAAACCAAGGCAATATATTATAGTTTATGATAATAAAGAAATTGATAAACAGCAACAATGGCAATATTTTGTTAATATCGAAAAATTAACAAAAGGAGTACCATTACAACATATAACACATAGACAAGAATTTATGAAAATGGACTTTTTTGTAGATGAAAATGTATTAATCCCAAGGCCTGATACAGAAATATTAGTTGAAGAAGTTATAAAAATTGCTCAAAAATATAATTCACCAAGGATATTAGATTTATGCACAGGAAGTGGAGCAATTGCAATATCATTAAAAAAATTTGTGCCAAATGCAGATATAACAGCTGTAGATATAAGTGAAAAGGCATTAGAAATAGCACAAAAAAATGCAAAAAAATTAGAAACAAAAATAAATTTTTTGAAATCAGATTTATTTGATAAATTAGATAATAAAAAATTTGACATTATAGTTTCAAATCCACCATATATAAGAAAAGATGAAATAAAAAAATTGAGTGAAGAAGTTCAAAAAGAACCTAAAATTGCATTAGATGGTGGAGAAGATGGATTAGATTTTTATAGAATAATTACAGAACAAGCAATTAATTATTTAAAAACAGGAAGTTTTCTATGTTTTGAAATTGGATATAATCAAAAAAATGATGTAATTAAAATAATTGAAGATGATCAAAATTATAAAAATACATATTGTAAAAAAGATTTATATGGAAATGACAGAATAATAATAACACAAGTTTTATGATTGGAGGAAATATGTCTTTTTCAACAGAATTAAAAGAAGAGATAAGCAAATCAGAAAAACTATCAAATAAAGAAAATGTTAAATATGAACTTATGGGATATTTGATGAGTAGTAATATATCTGAAGAAAAGAATAAGATAAAATTTTCAACAGAAAATGAATATAATATTAATAGATTTGCACGATTGTTGAGTAATTGTGGAATTGAAACATATAATATAAACATCCAAGGAAAGTTATTTGTAATAACTTGTCCAAAAGTTGAAATACAAATAGAAAATTTAACAATAGAGCAATTGAAAAATATAGTAAGAGGAGCCTATTTGGGCTCAGGTTCTATTAACAATCCTGAAAATACATATCATTTAGAAATAAGTGTTAGAAAAAAAGATTATGCAGATATTATAGTAGAAGGATTAAGCAGTTTTGATATAAAAAGTAATGTTATAGAAAAAA
Organism: Clostridium sp. 26_21; assembly: GCA_001915995.1. GTDB lineage: Bacteria > Bacillota > Clostridia > TANB77 > CAG-508 > CAG-269. Next base: position 21,357 of record MNRO01000011.1, on the reverse strand, counting down.
ATAAAGAATATACAATATATTTAAAAGATGGTGAAGAAATTTCAAAAACATTAGCTTTATTAGGTGCAAATAAATCTGTCTTAAAATTTGAAGAAATTAGAGTAAAAAGGGAAATGAACAATAAAGTAAATAGATTAGTAAATTGTGAAACTGCAAATATGAATAAAACTATGAATGCTTCAATAGAACAGATTGAGATAATAAGAAAATTAAAACAAAATGGTGAATTCGAAAAATTAGAAGAACCATTAAAAGAGGTAGCAGAACTTAGATTACAAAATCCTAGTGCAAGTTTAATAGAACTTGGAAAAATGTTAAAAACACCAATAGGTAAATCTGGAGTAAATTATAGATTAAAAAAAGTAATGGAGATTGGTAAGAAAATAGATGATAACAAAAAATAAAATAGGAATATATGTACATATCCCATTTTGTAAGAAAAAGTGTGATTATTGCGATTTTATATCATATTGTGGAAAAGATAATTTGATTGAAAAATATGTAGATTCAGTAAAAAAGGAAATCGAGCATGTAAAAATAAAATCAGAAATAACAACAATATATATTGGTGGAGGAACACCATCATATATAGATAGTAAATTTATTGTGCAAATATTAGAAAAGATAAAAGAAAAGAATGTTGCACAAGATGCTGAAATAACAATTGAAGTTAATCCGGGAACAGTAACTCAAGAAAAACTACAAGACTATATTGATTGTGGTATTAACAGAATAAGTATAGGGCTACAAACTACAAATGATGAGTTATTAAAGCAGATTGGTAGAATTCATAATTATGAACAATTTTTAGAAACATATAAATTAGCAAAAAAAGTTGGTTTTAAAAATATAAATGTTGATTTAATGTTAGGACTTCCAAATCAAAGAATTATTGATTTAAAAGAAAGTTTAGAAAATGTATTAAAATTAGCTCCAAAACATATATCTGTATATTCATTAATTGTTGAAGAGGGAACACCTATTGCTAATAAAATAGAAAATGGAAAATTAAAATTGCCAGATGATGAGTTAGAAAGAAATATGTATTGGTATGTAAAAAACACATTAGAATTAAATGGATACAAACATTATGAAATATCTAATTTTGCTAAAAAAGGGTATGAGTCAAAACATAATATGAATTGTTGGAATCAAATGGAATATGTTGGAATTGGTACAGCTGCACATTCTTATAGAGATATAACAAGATATTCTAATACTGAAGATATAAAAGAATATATTAAGAATGTTCAAAAAGGAGAATTTGAAAAAAATAGAATTATACATGAAATACAAAAAGAAGAAGACTCTAAAAAAGAATTTATGCTCCTTGGTTTGCGTAAAATAGATGGACTAAAAATAAGTGAATTTAAAAATAAGTTTGGAGATAATCCAATTTATTTATATAGAAATGAATTGAAAAAACTTTCTGATGAAAAATTAATAATAATACAAGATGATAGTATTAGATTGTCTAATAAAGGAATAGATTTAGCTAATTTAGTGTGGGAAGAATTTGTATAATAGTTGCTAAACAAGTAAAAGTATGGTATAATATTAAAGTTGCCAAAAGGCAAAAAAATATAACTGGAGGACAGAAACTATGATGACATTAATTGGTAAGCGGTTTGTATTTGAATTTATTTCATTTTTTATTTTTACGGGAATTTATTATAATTTTTTTCACAAGCATGAAAAATGGATTAAAAAATCAATTGGCATATCAATTATATTAAGTATTATTTGGACTGTTCTATATTGTCTGGATATGGTTATATTTGGATAAAAGAAAAGGGTATGGCTTAAAAACCATACCCTTTTCTTTTATCCTATTAGGTCAGTAATATTGAAATATATAATATTGTATGGTATAAATAAAAAATATAAATTTGAAAAATAGAAAGAGATAAAGTATAATGAATAAAGAAAATACCAAAAATATAATAAAAAAGATATTAATAATGTTAGTGATTATTATAATATTAGGAGTGATATTAACAATGGGAATAGGAAACTATTTTGTGAATTATGCTATTGCTAGAAGCGGAGATGGAGGAAACAGAGAAATAAAAGATGATTCAAAAATAGAAGTATTAGGAGAAGATGAAAAAATAATAGAAAGCAATAGGACACAAGCAAAAGAATCATCAAAAAAATGGGCCGAAAATATAAAAAAACAAAGTGTAGAAACAAAAGCTAATGATGGAATAAATTTAAGAGGAACAGAATATTTAACAAATGAAGAAAATGATAACTGGGTTATTATATTTCATGGATATAGAGCAGAACCAAAATCTGTTTTAACAATTGGAGAACATTTTTCTGAAAAAGGTTATAATGTTTTAATTCCAAGCATGAGAGCTTGTGCTGAAAGTGATGGAGATTTTGTAGGAATGGGTTGGCTTGATAAAGATGATTTGAAATGTTGGGTAAATTTGATTTTAGAACAAAATTCTAATGCCAATATCATATTACATGGATCTTCAATGGGAGCAGCAACAGTATTAATGGCATCAGGAGATAAATTGCCACAAAATGTTAAAGCAATAATTGCTGATAGTGGATATACTTCAGTTTGGGATATATTTGCATCTGAAGCAAAAGCAAGATTTGGACTTCCAGCATTTCCTGTATTAAATATGTTTCAAGTTGTTGCAAAAATTAGAGCTGGATATGATATAAAAAAGGCATCTGCTTTAGAACAAGTGAAAAAAAGTAATACTCCAATATTATTTATACATGGAGATAAAGATGATTTTGTACCAGAAACAATGTGCGAAAAATTATATGATTCTGCAAACTGTATAAAAGAAAAATTGATTATAAGTGGAGCTGGACATACAGATTCAAAATATAAAGAACCAGATACTTATTATAATAAAATATTTGAATTTATAGATAAAGTTGAAAAATAAAAGTTATTACAATATATGTAATAGCTTTTTTATGTATGAAAAATTTATCTGTGATGTTATTTTTTTTATAAAATTTGTAAAAATAATAACAAATATTGACAAATTACCATAATTCGTAGTATAATGTTAGCCGTAGTTAACAAAGAGATTGAGTGTGAAAAAAGGAGAAATCATGATAACAAAAGCATCTGAAGAATATTTAAAAACAATGTATGTATTAAAAAAACAAAATGGAAATATTAGAGTAACAGACATTGCAAATAAAATGAACTGTACAAAGCCTAGTGTAAATAAAGCACTAAATAATTTAAAAGAAGAAAAATTAGTAAAATACGAAACATATGGAACAATAGAATTAACAGAACAAGGAGAAAATTTAGCACAAAAAATTTTAGAAGCATATGATATTGTTTATTTGTTTTTAAAAGATGTATTAGATTTAGATGAACAATCTGCAAAAGACGAGGCAGAAAAAATAAAATTAGTAACAACAGATGAAACAATAAATAAATTAGCAAAATATGTACATAATGTTTTAGGATTAAAAGAATTAAATTGCAATTATGATATAAATCAAGAAAAATGTAGATGTTGTGTAAAAAGAGCAAAAACGAAGAAAAGTAATGATATGCAAGAATAATAAAAGGAAGGAATAATAAAAATGAGTAAAGAGTTATTAGAAATAAAAGATTTACATGTAAATGCAGGAGAAAAAGAAATTTTAAAAGGTTTAAATTTGAAAATAAATAAAGGCGAAGTACATGTAATAATGGGACCAAATGGTGCAGGAAAATCAACACTTGCAAATGTTATTTTAAATAATCCAGAATATACAAAAACAAGTGGAACTGTTGAATTTGAAGGTGAAAACATAAATGATTTAAGTACAGATAAAATAGCCCAAAAAGGAATATTTATGTCATTTCAATTGCCAGAAGAAATACCTGGAATTTCAACAATGAACTTTTTAAAATACGCAAAAAATAAAATTACAGAAAAACCAGTAAAAGTATTTGAATTTAGAGATACTGTAAAAAAATATTCAGAAGAATTAAACATGAATCCAAAACTAATTGAAAGAAACTTAAATGTTGGATTTTCTGGAGGAGAGAAAAAGAAGAATGAAATATTACAAATGCTCGTATTAAATCCAAAACTAGCAATCTTAGATGAAACAGATTCAGGATTAGATGTTGATGCTATAAAAATAGTTTCAAAAGGAATTGAAATGTTTAAAAATGATGATAATGCAGTTTTAATAATAACACATAATACAAGAATACTAAATCATCTAAAAGTTGATTATGTACATGTTTTAGTAAATGGACAAATTGTAAAAACATCAACAGCAGAATTAGCAGAACAAATTGAAGAAACAGGATATGCACAATATAAAAAATAGAAAGGAAATCTATATGTCAAAAACACAGGTAAATGAGATAGATAGAAATATATATGATATAAAAAATAAAGATGACTATGAATTTAAAATGCAAAAAGGTTTAAGCAGAGAAATAGTTGAACAAATATCAAAAAGAAAAAATGAACCAGATTGGATGTTAGAAATTAGACTAAAAGCATTAGAAATGTACGAAAAATTAGAGCTTCCAACATGGGGGCCAGATTTATCAGAATTGAAAATGGATGAAATAGCAACATATGTAAAACCAAAAACAAATCTAAATAGTTCATGGGAAGATGTGCCAGATGAGATAAAAGACACATTTGATAAATTAGGAATACCAGAAGCAGAAAAGACCTCATTAGCAGGAGTAGGAGCACAATATGATTCAGAAGTAGTATATCATAGCATGAAAGAAGATTTAATAAAACAAGGAGTAATCTATACAGATATGGAATCAGCTGTAAGAGATTATCCAGAAATAGTAAAAGAGCATTTTATGAAATGTGTACCAATAAGTGATCATAAATTTGTTGCATTACATGCAGCAGTATGGTCTGGAGGGTCATTCGTATATGTACCAAAAGGAGTAAAATTAGATATACCATTACAGTCATATTTTAGATTAAATTCTCCAGAATCAGGACAATTTGAACATACATTAATAATAGTTGATGAAGGAGCAAGTTTGCATTTTATAGAAGGATGTTCAGCTCCAAAATATAATAAAGTAAATTTACACGCAGGATGTGTAGAACTATATGTAAAAGATAACGCATATTTAAGATATTCAACAATAGAAAACTGGTCGAAAAATATGATGAACCTAAATACTAAAAAAGCAATAGTAGGAAAAAATGCACAAATAGATTGGGTAACAGGTTCATTTGGTTCAAAAATCTCTATGTTATATCCAATGAGTATATTAAATGGTGAAAATGCAAAAACAGAATATACAGGAATCACATTTGCAGGTGGAGGACAAAACTTAGATACAGGATTTAAAGTAATTCATAATGCCCCAAACACATCATCTGTAGTAAATTCAAAATCAATTTCAAAAGATGGAGGAGCATGTACTTATAGAGCATTAGTAAGAATAAATGAAAATGCAAAAAATTCAAAATGTAGTGTAAGTTGTGAATCATTAATGTTAGATGATATTTCAAGATCTGATACAATACCAGTAAATGATATTAGAACAGATGAAGTAGAATTTTCACACGAAGCTAAAATAGGAAAAATAAGTGATAAAGCAATATTTTATTTAATGTCAAGAGGATTGTCAGAAGAAGATGCAAAAGCAATGATAGTAAGAGGATTTGCATATCCTATTTCAAAAGAATTACCAGTAGAATATGCAGTTGAAATGAATAATTTGATAAATCTAGAGTTAGAGGGGGCAATCGGATAATGGAAAAATTAAGAGTAAATGATACACCAGTAAGAACAGCAAAAAATTTTTTAATAAACAATATTGAAATTGAATTAGAAATGCCAGAAAAGATTGCTGAATTCAAAAATGTAGAAATTATTAATAATGGAAGCATGATTGATAATCAAACAACAAATCAAGCATTAACATATGGAACTGGTAAAATTTTAGAAGAATTAAATTATGAAACAGCCAATAATAAAATAAGAATTCAAACAGAAAACAAAAAAGAAAACATTAGAATAAGATATACATTTGATGATGAAAATATTAATTTGATAAATCAAGTAGAGATTATTGCAAATGGAGACACAAATATAATAATAGAATATATATCAAATACAAGTAAGAAGTGTTTTCATAATGGAATTATAAGAACAATAGCAAATGCTAAATCAAAATTAGATATAACAATTGTAAATTTATTAAATGAACAATCAGAAAATTTTGAAGCAATAGAAAATAAGTTAGAAGAAAATTCAAATGTAAAATATACAATTATTGATATTGGTGGAAAAACGAGTATATCAAATTATTATTCTAATATTATAGGTGATAATGCTGAAAATGATTTAAAATCTATATATTTAGGAATAGATAATCAAATAAAAGACATTAATTATATTGCAGAATTAAGAGGAAAAAAGACTAATATAGACATTGATGTTCAAGGAGCTCTAAAAGATTCCGCAAAGAAAAACTTTAAAGGAACAATTGATTTCAAAAAAGGTGCAAAAAAGTCAAAGGGTAATGAAAATGAATATTGTATGCTATTATCAAATAAAGCAAAATCAATAGCATTACCAATGCTTTTATGTACAGAAGAAGATGTAGAAGGAAATCATTCAACAGCATCTGGAAAAGTTGATATGAAACAATTATTTTATTTAATGACTAGAGGATTAAGTTATAAAGAAGCTGTGAAATTAATTGTTAAAGCTAATTTTCAAAAGATAATTGATAGAATAAATGATGAAGAATTAAAAAATGTGATATTAAAAGAGATTGATAAAAAGCTAGATTAAAAAAGCTCCCAATCCGCAGTGCGAGATTGGGAGTGAACAAAAATTATATTGCAAGAATTAAAATTGGAATTCCGAAGCCCATCAATGCTAAACCACCAAGAAGGTGGAATAAGAAGAATTGACGGCTATCAGTCATACACCAAAATCCAACACCAGTCAACATCAGCCCTAAAAGCATTAGGGCAAAGTTGAAGTCTGATGTGATATAATGCATAATTAAGTTCATATAAAACCCTCCAGAATTAAAAAAATTCGGTCAACCTTTATTATATCACTAATAGGAAAAAAAGTCAAAGAAAGGATTGCAAAAATGAATGTTGAAAATATAAAAAAAGATTTTCCACTATTAGAAAATCGCAATATAACATATTTGGATAGTGGAGCTACAACTCAAAAGCCAATACAAGTAATAAATGCAATAGAAGAATTTTATAAAAAAAATAATGCAAATCCACATAGAGGAGCTTACACATTAAGTATTGAAGCAACAGAAGCTTATGAAAGTACAAGACAAAAGATTGCGAAATTTATTAATGCGAAACATCCAGAAGAAATAATTTTTTCAAAAAATGCTACAGAAAGTTTAAATTTAATAGCATATTCATATGGAATGAATAATTTAAAAAAAGATGATGAAGTTGTTATATCTATAATGGAACATCATTCAAATTTAGTACCATGGCAAAAAATAACAAAAGCAACTGAAAGTAAATTAAATTATATGTATATTAATGAAGAATTCGAACTTTCAGATGAAGAAATTGAAACAAAAATTACTGATAAAACAAAGATAGTTGGAATAGCACATGTTTCTAATGTTTTAGGAACAATTAATAATATAAAAAAAATAATCAAATATGCACACAAAAAAGGAGCAGTAGTAATTGTTGATGCATCACAAAGCATTCCACATATGAAAATAGATGTACAAGATTTAGATGCAGATTTTTTGGTATTTTCAGGACATAAAATGTTAGCACCTCTTGGAATTGGGGTATTATATGGAAAAAGAGAAATCTTAAATAAAATGACACCATTTTTAATGGGTGGAGATATGATTGAATATGTATATGAACAAGAAACAACATATGCACCATTACCAAATAAATTTGAAGCTGGGACACAAAATGTAGAAGGTGTTGTAGGATTAGGTGCTGCAATTGATTACATTCAAAATTTGGGACATGACAAAATGCAAGAGTTAGAAAATGATGTATTAGCATATGCAAGACAAGAATTATCAAAATTAGATTTTTTAACATTATATATGACTCCAAATGAAAAAAATCATTCAAGTGTAATTTCATTTAATATAAAAGGAGTGCATCCACATGATGTAGCAAGTATATTAGATTCAGAAGGTGTATGTGTGCGTTCTGGAAATCATTGTGCACAACCACTTATGAGATTTTTAGGGATTGATTCAACATGTAGAGCAAGTTTTTATTTTTATAATACAAAAGAAGATGTAGATAGACTTGTACATGCTTTAAATAAAGCTTATGATATGTTTAAAAAATTTATAAAATAAAGAAAGGCTAAAAAATGGAAGATTTAACAGATGTATATAATGACTTAATAATGGAACATAGTATGAATTCATATAATAAAAAGAAGTTAGAAAATGCAGATTATTCTGAAATTGGCCATAATCCAAATTGTGGAGATGAAATAACACTAGAACTAAAATTAAATGGAGATAAAATTGAAGATATGGCCTTTTCAGGACATGGATGTGCAATTTCACAAGCTTCAACATCTATAATGATAGATACTTTAAGAGGTAAAACAATTGAAGAAGCAAAAGAAATTATAAAAACATTTATAGAAATGATAAAAAGAGAAATAACAGATGAAGAACAATTAAAAAAATTAGAAGATGCAATAGCATTTAAAAATGTATCAAATATGCCTGCAAGAGTAAAATGTGCATTACTTGCATGGCATACATTAGAAGATATGTTAAATAAAAATGATGAAAATGGAAAAGGAACGATAAATTATTGCCATTAAAAATAAAAAAAGAGGATGATTTAATATGAATATAGAAGTTTGTGATATTAATAATGTTTATAAATTAATAAAAGATAAAAAATATGAATTAGCAGAACAAGAAATAGATAGATTATTTCAAAAATCAGATAATTCTGAAATTGGAAGCAAAGGTAGAATTTACGATTTTGAAAATGATTTTCAGATGATATTATATTGTAATATTTCAAAAAATAAATCACGTTTAGAATGGAAAAGAAGTTTTATTTCTGATTTATATTATCAAAAAGGTTTTATATTTTTAGAAAAACAACAATATGAAAATGCTATGGAAAACCTTAAAGAAAGTCTTAAATGGAATCCTGTAAAATTCCAATCATATATGGAGATTTTAGAGATTTATACTAGAATGAAGGACTGGAATAAATTTGAAGAATATTTTACAAAGGCTATTAAAGTAGCAATAAAACCAGAAGAAATTTCAAAATTATATAGAAAATATGCATATTTATGTATTGAGACAAATGAATATGAAAAAGCATATAATGTTTTAAGATATTCAAGTTTAATATATTATAGAGAAGAAAATATTAATGAAATAAAGTATTTGAGTTCTATAGAAAAAATTAATTTGAAACTTTCTCCAGATATAGGTTGTATAAATTATATAAGAGAAAGTGGATTAGAATATAATGTACAGCCAGAAATTATAAATACATATATTTCTATTGCAAACTTATTAGAAGAACAATTAGTAAAAAATGAATTGAATCATGAAAGTAAAATAAATATATTATATAGACTTGTAGATATTTATACAAATCTTTATATTTTTAATGGTGATAATAAAACACACAATTTACAAATGGAGGCAATAAAAAAATATTCAGAAGAGTTGAAAAAGTCAGAGTAAATATGTAGTGAATATCGATATAAAAATAAGAAAAATATATAACAATGAAGGAAAAATAAATGGAAAATAAAAAAGTATTATTAGGAATGAGTGGAGGAGTAGATAGTAGTGTATCTGCTTTACTCTTAAAACAAAATGGATATGATCCAATAGGAATGACACTAGAATTATTTGCAGGAAGTAGTTGTTGTAATATAAGTACATATATAGATGCTAAAAATGTGTGCAATTCAATTGGTATCCCACATATTACAGATGATTGTAAAACATTATTTAAAAAATGCGTAATACAAGATTTTATAGATTGTTATTCAAATTGTAAAACACCAAATCCATGTATAGAATGTAATAAATATATGAAATTCGGATATATGTGGGAAAAAGCAAAAGAATTAGGATGTGAATATATAGCAACAGGACATTATGCCAAAACAGAATATAGTGAAAAATATGGCAGATGGGTATTGAAAAAATCAAATGCAGGAAAAAAAGATCAAAGTTATGTATTATGGAATATTCCAAAAGAATTAATTGAACATGTATTATTTCCACTTTCTGATTTTGAAGATAAAGAACAAATAAGAGAAATTGCAAGAGAAAATAATTTAAAAGTTGCAAATAAACCTGACAGTGAAGACATATGTTTTGTACCAGATGGAAATTACAAGAAATTTTTAGAGAATAATTCAAACATAAAACCAAAAGTTGGAAATATAGTAACATCAAAAGGCGAAGTTCTAGGAAAACATACAGGATTATATAATTATACAATTGGACAAAGAAAAGGATTAGGAATATCTTATAAATCACCATTATTTGTTATAGGATTTAATCCAAAGAAAAACGAAGTAATTGTTGGTGAAGAAAATGAATTATATAAAAAAGAAATAACAATAGGAGAAATAAATTTATTATTATTTGATGAAATAAAAGAACCAATTAAAGTTGATGTTAAAACAAGATACTCATCAAAAGTAGCCAAAGCAATGATTATTCAAAATGGAGATTATATAAAAATAGAATTTGATGAACCACAAAGGGCACTTACACCTGGTCAATCAGCAGTATTTTATATTGATGATATTGTAGTTGGTGGTGGAAAAATATTGTAAAGAAAACAGATATTATAATGTTTAATGTTATAATATCTATTTTTTTGCGAACTTTGAGATAACTGAAAACTTGACAAATAGCATATTAAGGGGTATACTATAAAGGTATAAAAGGAGAAACTATGTCTGAAAATAATAGTAGAAAAGTATTTGATAGTTTAGTATCAAGAACCAAAATATATTTAGTAATAATATTAATATTATTTATTTTAATATCAGTATTTAGACCTATATTAATAATTCCATCAATAATATTATATATATCAATATTATGTTATACATATTTTGCAAATAACAAAAGAAAAAGTGAAATATCAGAGCAATTGCAAGATTTAACATTAACAGTAGATTCAGCAGCAAAAAGTAGTTTAATAAATTCACCATTTCCACTTGTAATATTAGAAACAAATGGGAATGTTGTATGGAAAAGTTCAAAATTTGTAACAGAATTTGCAGATATTGATATGAATAATTATATAAATGATTTAATAATAGACATAAAAGATGAGATTGAAAAAAGTGATAATAAAAAAAGAAAATCAGTAATAAGACAAATACAAATAGGAAAGAAAACATATACAGTACAAGGAGAATTTGCAAAATCTAAAAAATATGAAAGAAAAAAATCACCAGAATATATGATGATTTTATATTTTATTGATGAAACAGAAAAAGTAAAACTAAAACAAGAGAATGAAGATAAAAAAATATGTGTTGGAATAATAATGATAGATAATTATGAAGAAGTTACACAAAGAGTTGATGCAGAACAAAAAACACAATTAATGGCAAAAGTAGAAAGCACAATATATGAGTGGGTAAATGAAACAAATGGGATACTAGTAAAAACAGATAGAGATACATATGTATATGTATTTGAACAAAAAAATCTCGAAAAAATTAAAGAAGAAAAATTTGCAATATTAGATTCTATTAAAAATCTTGTAAGAAAAGACAAAATACAATTAACATTAAGTATAGCAATCTCAAATGAAGGAGATACAGAAAGAGATGTATATAAATCAGCTTCTGCAGCAATGGATGTAATATTAGGTAGAGGTGGAGATCAAGCAGTAATAAGACAAAATGGAAAATATTTATTCTTTGGTGGAAAAGTTGAAGAAGTAGAAAAGAGAACAAAAGTAAAAGCAAGAATAGTTGCACATGCATTAGAAGAATTAATAAAAGAAAATGATAAAATAATGATAATGGGACATACAAACCCAGACATAGATGCAATTGGTTCAGCATTAGGAATATATAGAATTGCTAAAACATTAGAAAAAGAGGCAAAAATTGTAGCAAATGTAGAAACACCATCAATAAAAGATCTTTATGAATCAATAAAAGATCAATACCAAGAAATTTTTATAAGTAGTGAAACAGCTTTAGCACAAGTTGATAGTGGTACTTTAATAATTGTAGTAGATACACATAAAAAAACATATGTTGAATCACCTGAATTATTAACAAAAACAAATAAAATAGTAATAATAGACCATCATAGAAGGAGTGCAGATTTTATAGATAATAGTATATTAACATTCCAAGAAGTATATGCATCATCTGCAGCAGAATTAGTAACAGAAATAATCCAATATACACAAAATGAAGTTGAATTATCAGAAGTGGAAGCAGAGGCATTATATGCAGGAATTATGATGGATACAAAAAATTTCACATTTAAAACAGGTGTAAGAACATTTGAAGCGGCAGCATATTTACGTAGATGTGGTGTTGATATAATAAAAGTAAAAAAATGGTTCCAAAGTGATTTAGAAAGTTATAATACAATATCTGAAATAGTAAGAAAAGCAGAAATCGTAAGAGAGTCAATAGGAATATCAATATATGATGTCCAAGAAAAAGAAACGAGCTTAATTTGTGCAAAAGCAGCAGATGAATTATTAACAATAGGAAATATAACAGCATCATTTGTTTTGGGATTAATGGAAGATGGAAAAGTTTGTATAAGTGGACGTTCAATAGGAGATGTAAATGTTCAAATGATATTAGAAAAATTAGGTGGAGGAGGTCATATTACTCTTGCTGGTGCACAGCTTGAAAATGTGACAATAGATGAAGCAAAACAAGAATTGATTTCTAAAATTAATGAATATTTTGAAGAGAAAGAATAAAACAAAAGAATAGCAAGTTTTACTTGCTATTTTTGCTATTTTAGAGTACAATATAATTCATGAAAGGAAAGTGATTAGTATGAAAGTAATATTAAAAGCAGACATAAAAGGAGTAGGAAAAAAAGATGAAGTAATAAATGCATCAGATGGATATGTACGCAATTTTTTATTCCCTAAAAATTTAGCAGTAGAAGCAAATGCAGAAAATATGGCTAAATTACAAGCACAAAATTCTTCAAAACAATTCAAAAAAGACACAGAAAAAGAAGAAGCACAAAAATTAGCAGAAAAAATGAATAAAATATCATTAAGAATACAAGTAAAAGCTGGAGAAAATGGAAAAATATTTGGTGGAGTTTCAGCAAAGGACATAGCAGATGCTTTTGAAAAACAACACAATATAAAAATAGATAAGAAAAAAGTAGACTTAAAAGAAACAATAAAAACATTAGGAGTACATACAGTTTCAATAAAACTATTTGAAGGTGTAATAGGAAAAATAAAAGTAGATGTAATTGGATAAATTTCATTTAACAAATTTTATATTTATTGAAAAAGAAATAAGAAATATAAAAATTGTTATAAGGGGGCAAAAAGATGGAATTAGGAAAAGTACCACCACATGATGAAGATGCAGAACAAGCTGTATTGGGGAGTATGCTAACAGATAATGATGCAGTAATGGCAGCAGTAGAAGTACTAAAAGAAGATGCATTTTATAGAGAAGACAACAAAATAATATATCAAGCAATATTAAACTTATATAGTAAATCAGAACCTATTGATATAATAACATTAAAAGATGAACTTGAATCAATGGGAAAATTTGAACAAGTTGGTGGATTTGAATATTTAGCAAGTTTGCCAGACAAAGTTCCAACAACAGCAAATGTACAAAAATATATAAAAATAGTTGAAGAAAAATCAGTATTAAGAAATTTAATAAAAACAGCAAATGAAATAATAGAATTAGGATATAACCCAACAGAAGATGTTGAGGATATAATGGATGGAGCAGAAAAAAAGATTTTTGATATAATGCAAAGCAAAAATACCAAAAGTTATACACCAATCAAAGATGTATTAGTAGAAAGTTTTACAAATCTTGAAAAATTATATAATCAGAAACAACATGTAACAGGAGTACCAACACAATTTTATGATTTAGATGATAAAACAGCAGGATTACATGGTTCTGAATTGATATTAGTTGCAGCAAGACCTGCTATGGGAAAAACAGCATTTGCATTAAATATTGCAACAAATGCAGCATTAAGAGCAAATGTACCAGTAGCAATATTTAGCCTCGAAATGTCAAAAGACCAATTAGTAAACAGAATGTTATGTAGTGAAGCAATGGTAGACAGTAATAAAGTAAGAACAGGAAAATTAGATGAAGAAGACTGGACAAAACTTGCAGAAGCAATAGGACCACTTTCAGAAGCTGGAGTATATATAGATGATACACCAGGTATATCTGTAATGGAAATAAGAACAAAATGTAGAAAACTAAAGATGGAAAAAAATATAGGACTTGTTGTTATAGATTATTTACAGTTAATATCAGGAAGTAATAAAAGAAATGGAAGTAGAGAGCAAGAAATATCAGAAATAAGTAGATCACTAAAAGTATTGGCAAAAGAATTAAATGTTCCAGTAATAGCATTATCACAGCTATCAAGAGCTGTAGAACAAAGAGATGACCATAGGCCTATGCTATCAGATTTGCGTGAATCTGGAGCAATAGAGCAGGATGCTGATATAGTAATGTTCTTATATAGAGATGATTATTACAATAAAGAAAGTGCTGAAAAAGATATTGCAGAAGTAATAATAGCAAAACAAAGAGGTGGTTCAACAGGAACTGTAAAATTGTATTGGATGGGAAATTATACAAAGTTTGTAAATATAGAGAGAAGATTTGATGATTAAAGACAAAAATAAATATTAATATTTTTATAAACAGTTGAAATTTCTAATAGTTGATGTTATAATATAGGAGTTTGTCATAAACACTGTAGATAATTGGAGGTAGCTCAAATGGCAGAAATCAAAAATCGGTTACAAAACTTCTTACAATTCTTGCAAGATTTGATGGGAAAAGAATATTGTAACCAAATGGTTAATCAACTTGTCAAATTGAATCCGTACGAAAGCAAGCAAATTAAAGTTTTTCAAAATTGGCAATTAGCCAAGAAGGAAGAAAAATATGATTTTATGATTTGGCTTGTTGGGGCAATCAATTCATTGTATAAATCTAACAGATACACAACCGGGTATAAGCTTTCAGTTGTTAATGCAACAGAAAAGAGAGCAATTTTGAACGAGGTGAAATTGATTATCAAAGAAGAAGCTAAAGCTATGAGATAAGGAATAACCTTATAGAAAATCCAATGACCACCCTTGTATTTATATACAAGGGTGGTTTACCATATGGAGTTATTTATTTGAGTTTTAGAAAGGTAAAAAATGAAAGAGAAAATAATAAAAACGATAAAAAAATATAATTTAATAAATCCAGAAGACAAAATAATATTAGGAGTATCAGGTGGACCAGATTCGATTGCAATGTTAGATATTCTAAATCAATTAAAAGCGGAAATGAAATTTGAAATAATAGTAGTACATATAAATCATAGTATTAGAGGAAATGATGCAAATGAAGATGAACAATATGTAAAAGAGTATTGTCAAAAAAGAGGAATAGAATGTTACACAAAAAAAATAGATGTACCCATGATTGCCAAAAATGAAAAGATGGGAATAGAAGAAACAGGAAGAATAGTAAGATATAAATATTTTGATGAAATATTACAAAAAACAAATTCAAATAAAATTGCAATTGCACATAATAAAAATGACAAAGTTGAAACAATAATTATGCATTTGCTTAGGGGAAGTGGTGTTTCTGGACTAAAAGGTATAGAGCCAATAAGAGAAGGAAAATATATAAAACCATTAATAGAATGTGATAGAAAAGAAATTGAAGAATACTGTGAAAAAAATAATTTACAACCCAAAATTGACAAGACTAATTTCGAAAATGACTGTACTAGAAATAAAATAAGAAACATAGTAATACCATATATAAAAGAACAATTCAATCCAAATATAATAGAAACAATAACAAGATTATCAGAGGTAGTAACAAATGAAGATAAATATATTGAAAAACTTGCATATAAAGAATATAGCCAAATATTGATTGATCAAAATGAAGAAAAAATAGAATTAAAATTAAAAGAATTTAATATACTTGACAATGTAATAAAAAATAGAATTATACTAATTGTAACAAAAAAATTATTTGGATCAACACAAGGAATAGAAATGGTAAATATACAAGATATAATAAAATTATGCAATAATAATATAGGAAATAAATTTTTAATGCCAAATAAAAACTTAAAAATATTAATAAAAGACAAAAAAATACATTTTATAAAAAATAGTTAAAAAGGCTGGAATCCCTAGAAAATATTGAAAAAATGTAATGAAAAAGACACAAAAAAATCACTTAAAAACTATTGAAAAATAGAAAAAGGTATGTTATAGTTTTCGGTGAAAAATGATATTAGATTGACTAATATGTGAAAAAGGAGGAATATATAGATTGAAAAAAGGAATAAAAACACTGGCAATGTGGTTAATAATTGGTATAATAGCAATTGTGTTAATAACATCAATAATGGAGAATAAAAGTTCACAAATAACTTATTCAGAATTAATAACAAGTATTGAAAATGGAGAAGTAGAAAAAATAAAAATTTCATCAACAGGTTCACAAGCAACAGTGAAAATGAAAGATTCAAAATTAGAAAAAGAAGTAAGTATACCAAGTTTAGATAGTTTTATGACATATTCACAAGAATATTTAAAAACAGGATCATTCTCATTAGAAGAAGAAAAAGAATCTTTATGGGTAACAGCATTAAGTTTTGCAACTCCAATTGGACTTCTTGCAATCTTTTTAATATTTTGGTTTATAATGATGAGTGGAAATACTCAAAATGGTAACAAATCTATGACATTTGGAAAAAGTAGAGCAAGAATGGTAAATGCAGGAGAAAAAAATAAAGTAACATTTGATGATGTTGCTGGTGTTGATGAAGAAAAAGAAGAATTAGAAGAAATAGTAGAATTTCTAAAAAATCCAAAAAAATTCACAGATATGGGAGCAAGAATTCCAAAAGGAGTTTTGTTAGTAGGTCAACCTGGTACAGGTAAAACATTATTAGCTAAAGCTGTAGCAGGAGAAGCAGGAGTACCATTTTATACAATAAGTGGTTCAGACTTTGTGGAAATGTTTGTTGGTGTTGGTGCATCAAGAGTAAGAGATTTATTCGAACAAGCAAAGAAAAATGCACCATGTATAGTATTTATAGATGAAATTGATGCTGTTGGACGTCAAAGAGGTGCCGGCTTAGGTGGAGGACATGATGAAAGAGAACAAACATTAAATCAATTATTAGTAGAAATGGATGGATTCTCAGATAATGAAGGAGTTATAATTTTAGCGGCAACTAACAGACCAGATGTGCTAGATAAAGCATTATTAAGAGCAGGAAGATTTGATAGACAAATAGTAGTGGGAAGTCCAGATGTAAAAGCAAGAGAGCAAATACTTGAAGTACATGCAAGAAAGAAAAAGTTAGCAGATGATGTAGATTTAAAAATAATTGCTAAAAATACATCAGGTTTTGCTGGTGCAGATTTAGAGAATGTATTAAATGAAGCAGCATTATTAGCAGCAAGAAGAAACTATAAAGAAATAGGCATGAAAGAAATTGAAGATGCAATGGTAAAAGTAACGATGGGACCAGAGAAAAAGACGAGAGTAAGAAGTGAAAAAGAAAATAGATTAGTTGCATATCATGAAGCTGGTCATGCTGTAGTAAGTAGATATTTATCAACGCAAGATCCAGTACATCAAATATCAATCATACCAAGAGGTATGGCTGGTGGATATACAATGTATAGACCAACAGAAGATAAATCATTTATGTCTAAAACAGAAATGGAAGAAAATATAGTATCACTTCTTGGAGGTAGAGTTGCAGAAGCATTAATATTAAATGATATCTCAACAGGTGCAAGCAATGATATAGAAAGAGCATCACAAATAGCAAGAAATATGGTTACCAAATACGGAATGAGTGAAAAAGTAGGAACAGTAATGTTTGGTGGAGGAGAAGGAGAAGTATTTTTAGGAAGAGATTTTGCACAAACAAAGGATTATTCAGAAGAAACAGCAGCATTAATAGATGAAGAAGTAAAAAGAATTGTTCAAACTGCATATGATAGAGCAGTAAAAATATTAACAGAACATGTTGATAAACTTCATGCTGTGGCAGGAGTATTAATTGAAAAAGAAAAAATAGAAGGCGAAGAATTCGATAAAATATTTCAAGACTAAAATAAAGGGAAGAAAAAAGATTTTCTTCCCTTTATTATGTTTAAAAATGAGCATTTATAAAGATTTTGATACATATATTTCTATTGACAAAAAGCAATATTTGTAGTAATTATATAGTATGGAAAAGAACATAAGATACATCTAAAGAGAGGAGCACATATGAGAATTCAAGATTTAGCAATAATATTTATAATAATAATATTACCAATCTCAGTAGTACTTGGAGCATATACTCAAATGCAAATACAAACAATTTCAATACAAACACAATATGATATGAAATTAACAGCAGCAACAAGTGATGCTATAAAGGCATTTCAAATAAATACAGCAAATAGTTCAACATCAGATATAGCCAATTCAAAAATAAGAGATATTGAAGCATCAGTATCAACTTTCAAATCATCAATAAAATCAGTATTTGGAATGAATGGATATTCAGAAGACGAAATGGATGAATATATTCCTGCATTGGTTTATACAATGTATGATGGTTTCTACATTTATTCAAGATTTAACAATCAAAATTATTTATATAAAACAAAAAAAGATAATGACGGAAATGTAGAATTTGAGTTAGATGAAAATGAAAATAAAATTCCAATAGATAATAATGGAGAAAATATATTTGGATTAAAGCCATATATTACATATAGTGCGGAATATAAACCATCAAACTCTAATACAGATGTAGTTATAACATATTCATTAGATAATTATATTTCTATAAAAGGAATTGTAGATGGAGAATATTGGAACAAATCAGGCTATTTAATTGATGGAATAACAAATGATACTGGAGATTCAATACAATATAATGGGGTGGTAATAAAAAAAGGAACAGTATTAAAAGAACATTTACCAGCTATAGGAACACTTACTGAGGGATATTACAAATATATAAGATATAATGGAACTAAATACTACTGGGATGAGAATAATAATAGAGTTATATATTTTTTAAATGGGAACTTAATGGAATTAAAGAATCCTGAGCAAGAAGCAGGAATTCAATCTGCATATGCGTCATTAATAAATAAAATCCAAGAAAGCGATTCTGCTTATTATTATTATAAAAATGCATATAATTTTACTAAAGATGTAAAAAATTCTACAACATTAAGAAATTTAAAATATGAAGATGCACAAGATTATGTTATAATAGATGGAAAAGAATATAAATCTCAAACTGGAAATACTCCTGAGGGAGGAAATGAAAAAATTAATGTTTGGAGTGGAAATAAAACATTAATTTTTGATTTTAATTCTAGTTCAACAACAAATTCAAACCCAGCTAATAATATTGAATGTGAAAAATCAAATTTTAATCAACATAGATTAGCAATTATAAAAAATAAAATTAGAACAAATTTAGCAATAGCAATAGCTAATTTCAATTCACAAAATAATGTAGAATTTCAAATGCCAGAGCTTAGTGATGAGGATTGGGCTAAAGTTATGAACAATATTGCAATGATAAGCTTTGTACAAGGAATTGAAATTGGTGGTAAAACATATAATGGATACACGATTGTAAATAATTCAGAAAGTAAAGAAGTTGTAAGGGAAGAAAATATATACATATTAGGAAATGATGGATTTTATCATAGAATTGGTGACAAATATTTAATAGAAAATAATAATAATATATCAACATCTTCAGTATATGGATCTGGTGCAGAAAGCGCAGGAAAACTAAATTTAGATTTTAATAAACAAATGGTATATAAAACAGATGGAAGTACAATGTATTATTATCCAATGAAAGATTATTATGCATCATATAATAGTATAGTAAATCAAAATTATTGGGATCAAGAATATAGTAAAGTAGATGACATATATGCATATATATCAAGTAAAAATGAAAACTTAAAAAAAGCATTTTATACAGCGTTAGGAAGAGAAAGATATGGAATGTATAAAACAAATTAATCAAGAAAAGAGGAACAATAAATGAAATATGCAGATATAAAAATAGCAGATGTAGCAAATGGAAAAGGAGTAAGAGTATCATTATTTGTAAGTGGATGTAATCATCATTGCAAGGGATGTTTTAATGCACAAGCTTGGGATTTTAATTATGGTAAAGATTTTACTGAAAAAGAAATAGATAAAATAATAGAAGAACTAGATCACCCATATGTTGCAGGATTATCACTTTTAGGTGGAGAACCTTTAGAATACCAAAATCAAAAAGGAATATTACCATTAGTAAAAAAAATAAAGGAAAAACTTCCTAATAAAAATATATGGTGTTATACAGGATACAAGTTTGATGAAGATGTGGAAGAAAATATGTTTGAAAATTGGCCAGAAACAAAGGAATTAATGAAATATATAGATGTTGTAGTTGATGGAAAATTTGAAGAAGATAAAAAAGATTTAAATTTAAAGTTTAGAGGATCATCAAATCAAAGAATAATAGATGTCCAAAAATCATTGAAAACACATCAAATAATACCATATGAAGTATAAATATACAAAAAATGTATTAATTATTCTAAAATGCTTGACAACATGAAGGAAAATAATGTATAATAATTAGCGTATAAAGGATGAAATCCCACATACAGTGTTCTAAACGCCGGAAGGAGGGGAATTAATAAATGTCAGAAATCAAAGTTAATGGAAATATAGAAGAAGCGCTAAAGAAATTTAAAAGACAATGCGCTAGAAACGGGGTTCTTCAAGAAGTTCGTAAAAGAGAATGTTATGAAAAACCAAGTGTAAAAAGAAAGAAAAAATCAGAGGCTGCTAGAAAAAGAAAATTTTAATAGTAAGAATAGTAAGTAAAAATACTTACTATTTTTTTATGCTTATACTTGTTTTTGGAAAATATTATTGTTATACTAAAAGTAGATTATTTAAATTTTTAAAAGGAGATAAAAATATGGAAAAACACAAGAGAAATAGAGGAATTACTCTAATAGCATTAGCAATTACAATTATAATTCTTTTAATACTAACAGCAGTAACAATTTCATCTGTTACAGGAAATGGAATACT